>NZ_JBIUYQ010000001.1:0-840313 GCF_044744605.1 Kitasatospora sp. NPDC087271 | reverse complement strand
GGCTCCCAGTAGACGACTGGGTTGATAGGCCGGATATGGAAGCCCTGTGAGGGGTGGAGTTGACCGGTACTAATAGGCCGAGGGCTTGTCCTCAGACGCTCGCGTTCACTGTGTGGTTCCCGGGTAGCGAACAGCTATCGCCGGCGAACAAGAAAAACACTTATCAATTAAAAAGTGTGTTTCGCTGAATACCCGATAGGGTTTCGGTGGTCATAGCGTGAGGGAAACGCCCGGTTACATTCCGAACCCGGAAGCTAAGCCTTACAGCGCCGATGGTACTGCAGGGGGGACCCTGTGGGAGAGTAGGACGCCGCCGAACAATTATTCAAGGCCGCGGCCCCAGCGACTCGCTGGGGCCGCGGCCTTTTTGTGTTTTGCGAACGAGTAGTACCCCGGCAGGCCGGGACCTTCGCCCAGGCGGAGTGTTCCGGGATGTCGGACAATGGAGATGGTGCGCGGCCAGGAGGCCGGCGCCGAAACCGCGTGACGGCAGCGGAGTTGCTCAGTCCGCGGTGGAGCTGAAGCAGCAGAAGGAGTCACCACGATGTCGAACCAGCCCCAGGACCGTCCCGAGCGTCGATCGGACGACGGCCGAGGCTACGAGCCCCGGTCCCGTGGGGGCTGGTCGAACGACCGTGGCGGCGCCCGTCGGGACGACCGTCAGGGCGGCGGCGGCTTCCGCCGTGACGACCGCCCCTCGGGTGGTGGTTTCAACCGTGACGACCGTCCGCGTCGTGACGACCGTCCGTCCGGTGGCGGTTTCAACCGCGACCGCGACGACCGCGGTGGCTTCCGTCGCGACGACCGCCCCTCCGGTGGCGGTTTCAACCGTGACCGTGGGGACCGTCCCTCGGGTGGTTTCAACCGCGATGACCGTGGTGGCGACCGTGGCGGCTTCCGTCGCGACGACCGCCCCTCCGGTGGCGGCTTCAACCGCGACCGCGGCGACCGCCCGTCCGGTGGTGGCGGTTTCCGTCGCGATGACCGTCCGGGCGGCTTCAACCGTGACCGTGACGACCGTCCGCGTCGTGACGACCGTCCGTCCGGTGGCGGTTTCAACCGCGACCGCGACGACCGTGGCGGCTTCCGTCGCGACGACCGCCCCTCCGGCGGTGGTTTCAACCGCGACCGTGGGGACCGCCCCTCGGGTGGTTTCAACCGCGATGACCGTGGTGGCGACCGTGGCGGCTTCCGTCGCGACGACCGCCCCTCGGGCGGTGGTTTCAACCGTGACCGCGGCGACCGTCGGGACGACCGTGGCGGCTACCGCGGCAACCGCGATGACCGCCGTGACGACCGGGGCGGCTACGACGACCGTCGTGGCAACTACGAGCCCGTCAAGCGCCTGCCGATCCCGGAGGACGTCACCGGCTTCGAGCTGGACGGGGACGTGCGCCAGGAGCTCAAGAGCCTTCCCAAGACGCTCGCGGACGACGTCGCCCGCAACCTGGTGATGGTGGCCCGCCTGCTCGACACCGAGCCGGAGGAGGCCTACCAGTTCTCCCGCGTCGCGCTCCGTCTGGCCTCCCGCGTGGCCGCCGTCCGTGAGGCGGCCGGTTTCGCCTCGTACATGACGCAGCGGTACTCCGAGGCGCTGACCGAGTTCCGTGCCGCCCGTCGGATGACCGGCCGCGCGGACCTGTGGCCCGTGATGGCCGACTGCGAGCGCGGTCTGGGCCGTCCGGAGCGGGCACTGGCGATGGCCGGTGAGCCCGAGGTGAAGCAGCTGGACAAGGCCGGCCAGGTCGAGATGCGCCTGGTGTCCGCCGGCGCCCGCTCCGACATGGAGCAGTTCGACGCGGCCGTGGTGACCCTGCAGAGCCCGGAGCTGGCCTCCAGCGCCGTGCACCCGTGGACCGCGCGTCTTCGGTACGCCTACGGCGAGGCGCTGATCGCGGCCGGCCGTGGCGACGAGGCCCGTGACTGGTTCGCGAAGGCGGCCGAGGCCGACACCGACGGCACGACCAACGCGGCGGAGCGCCTGGCCGAGATCGACGGCGTGGAGTTCGTGGACGCGCTCGACCCGGAGATGGCCGAGGAGGAGTCCGAGCAGGCCGACGCCCCGGCGAAGAAGCGCGGCGGCGAGGCCTCCGACGACCGCGTCATCTTCGAGGACGAGGAGGACGTCGAGGAGTACTACGACGAGGACGACCTCGAGATCGACGAGGAGTTCGACGGCGTGGTGCCCGCGCGCGCCGCCGAGGCCAAGGACGAGGCCAAGGACGAGGCGAAGGCTGACGCCGAGGCCAAGGGCGACGCCCGCAGCTGAGCGGCTCCGACCGACGAGTGAGGCCCTGCCCGCTTCCCCTGGAATCCCAGGGGAAGCGGGCAGGGCCTCTTCGCGTTCCGGCGGGGAACCTAGCCCAGTTCGAGGTTGCGCAGCACCAGTCCGGTGGCCGGCTTCGGCCCGAAGGAGGTGGACTTGCGCGGCATGGTGACGCCCTGTTCGGCGAGCCTGCGGACCACGCTCTCCCGGACCGGGTGCAGCAGGACGGCGGTGCCGCCGGTGCGTGCGGCCTCCTGCTCGGCGGCTGCGGCGGTGTGCAGGTAGCCGATGTCGTCCGGGCCGTCGGGGACGTGCCAGGTGCGGTCGAGCAGGGTGGCGTGCAGGACGGTGGCGTCCAGGTGGCGCCACTCCTCGGGCCGGTCGTGCGGCACGGTGGCGTCGAGCAGTGCCTCCTCGGGCTCGCCGAGCAGCCAGTACACGCCGTCCCCGCCGGTCAGTATGAAGCCGTTGCCGCCGTGCCGTTTCTGTTCGGCGAGCGCCTGGAGGGCGGCGGTCAGCGGGCCGGGGACCTCCTTGACCTTCCACTGGTCGCCGAGCCTCTCCAGTGCCTCGGCCACGGGCAGCCGGTACAGCACCCGGTGGATGGCCCGGACCCGCAGCGGGTAGCGGGCGGTGTCCACCAGGAGCACCAGGCCGCGGTCCCACGGGCTGCGCGGAAGGTGGCGGTGCTCGCGCTGGAGGCGGAGGTACATCTCCCAGCGGTGGTGGCCGTCGGCGATCAGGGCCCGGCAGGTGGCGAGGTCGCGGCTGATCTCGGCGATCTCGGCGGGGTCGGCGACGGCCCAGAGGCGGTGGTGGGTGCCGTCGCTGGTGGCCGTGGAGAGCAGCGGCTCGCCCTGGACGGTCCGTTCGATGACGCCGGAGGCGCCGCCGCCGCCGCGGTAGGTGAGCAGCAGCGGTTCGAGGTTGGCCCGGGTGGTGCGCATCAGGCCGACCCGGTCGGCGACCGGCCGCGGCATCACGTCCTCGTGGGGGAGGACCACGCCGGCCTCGCGACCGCTCACCGCGAGGGCGCCGATCAGCCCGCGTTGGAGCAGTTCGGGGGAGTCCCCGGTGGCGGGCACGCGCTGCTCGTAGACGTAGAGCGCGGGCGCCGCGTCGGCGGCGAGGATCCCCTCGCGCTGCCAGGCGGCCAGGAGCCGGGCGGCGTGCCGGTACTTGGTGTCGCGGTCGGGCCGGTCGCCGGCGTCCTCGGGCTCGGGCCTGGGCAGGATCAGCCGGACCACGTTGTGCGGGTCGGCGGTCTCCAGGTCGAGCCGGCGGCCGGGGTCGACGACGTCGTACGGCGGTGACATGACCGCGGCCAGGGCGCCGACCCGATCGGGGACGTAGCGCAGGCCTCGGAAGGGTGACAGGGACAGGCCTGCGGTGGCGACGTGCCCGGGATCGCCGGGGCCGCCCTCGGGAGTCTCGACTCCGTCTTCTGCACTGGGTGTGCTCATTCTGGGCATCGTAACCGGGTACGCGTTGTTGAGAGATCGGAATACCCGTGCTGACCTGTGGGACGGGTGTGCGACCGAGGGCGAGGTACCGCATGGACGACGGGCAGGAACGGCTGGACGGCAGCGGCCCGGCCGAGCAGGGTGGGCCGGCCGGCGCCGGCGGTGGGGGCGCTCCGGCGCACGGCGGGGTGCCGGCGCAGGGGCGTTCCGGCGAGCCGACCGGGGACGTGTACGACTGGTTCCGGCGCGGCGGCAGGCTGCTGGCCCAGGGCAACCCGGCGGCCGCCGAGCAGCTGCTGGTCCGGGCGGCGGCGGCCGAGCCGCAGTCGCGCAGCATCCGGGAGACGCTGGCGCGGGCCCAGTTCGACACCGGTTCGTACGCGGCGGCGCTGGAGAACTTCCGGGCCGTCGCGCTGGCCGATCCGTCGGACGACTACGCTCAGTTCGGGTGGGGCGTCGCGGCGGCCCGGCTGGGCGACTTCGAGACGTCCGCCGAGCACCTGGCGCTGGCCGTGGCCATGCGGCCGGGCACCGAGCACTACCAGGCGGCGCTGCGGCAGACCAGGGCGACCCTGGCGGCCCGCGCCGGGGCGTTCGGCCCGCTGCTGCCCGGGGCACCCGGGTACCTGGCGCCCCCGCCGGGCCCGGACGGGGCGCCGACGGGCGACGCCGGTGCGGACGACGAGGTCTGACCGGCTCGGGGCCCACCCGCTCAAGGGCCCACCGGCTCAAGGGCCCACCGGCTCAAGGGCCACCCGCTCGGGGGCACCCGAGGAAGCGAACGACGCAGTGAATGAGGTAGCGCAGCCATGACCGAGACGGCCACCACCGTGCGACGGACCGCCCCCGGCGGCAGCGAGCAGCCGCTGACCGAGGCGTACGACACGGCGCTGCTGGACCTGGACGGCGTGGTCTACGCGGGCCCGCACGCGATCGAGCACGCCGTGGACGCGCTGGCCGCCGCCCGGACGGCCGGGATGCGGCTCGTGTACGTGACCAACAACGCCTCCCGCCCGCCGCGGGTGGTGGCCGAGCACCTGACCGGGCTGGGCGTGCCGGCCGAGCCGGCCGACGTGATCAACTCGGCGCAGGCGGCCGCCCGGGTGGTCGCCGAGAAGGTGCCGGCCGGGGCGAAGGTGCTGGTCGTGGGTGGCTCGGGGCTGGAGGAGGCGCTGGCCGAGCGCGGGCTGGTCGCCGTCCGCTCGCTGGCAGAGGAGCCGCTCGCGGTGGTCCAGGGCTACGACCCGTCGGTCGGCTGGGCGCAGCTGGCGGAGGCCGCGTACGCAGTGCAGCAGGGGCTGCCGTGGGTGGCCTCCAACACCGACCTGACCATCCCGACCGCGCGCGGCATCGCGCCCGGCAACGGGACGCTGGTGGCGGCGGTGCGGGCGGCCGCCGGGGTGGACCCGGTGGTGGCGGGCAAGCCGCAGCCGCCGATGCACCGGGAGACCGTGCTGCGGACCGGCGCGCGGCGGCCACTGGTGGTCGGCGACCGGCTGGACACCGACATCGAGGGCGCGTTCAACGGCGGGGTGGACAGCCTGCTGGTCTTCACCGGGGTGACCACCCCGGCGCAGCTGCTGGCGGCCCCGGCCGAGCACCGGCCGACCTACCTGTCGGCGGACCTGCGCGGGCTGCTGGAGCCGCACCCGGCGGTCACGACCGGGGCGGACGGCTTCGGTTGCGGCGGCTGGGTCGCGTCGGCCGCCGGTGGCGTGCTGCGGCTGGACGGCGGCGGGGACCGCTGGGACGGTCTGCGGGCGCTGTGCGCGGCGGCGTGGACGGCGTTGGACGCGGACGGCGCACCGGCCGACGGGCGCAAGGCCCTGGCCGAGCTGGGGTTCTGAGCCGCCGCGCGGCGCTCAACACGAGGGCGGTCGGGTCCGGAGCACTCGGGTCCGGAGCGCTCGGGTCCAAGAGGGAAGGACCACGGCGGCCGGGTTCAGAGCAGGGTGCGCAGCCGCAGCAGATCGCGGAAGCTCGCCTCCAGCCGGATCCGGCCGCCCGCCCAGGCGGACGCGAAGTTGAGCCCGCCGAAGACCACGGCGACCAGGTCGTCGCTGCTCATGGTGAGCCGGATCGCCGCCTTCTCGGCCGGGGCGCCGGGGGCCGAGGCGAGGTCGTGGATCCGGCCGTCGCGCAGTTGGCCGGTGAAGGTCAGGTCGAGGTCGGTGATCCGGCAGCTGAGCGAGCGGTCGAGAGCGGCCGCCTTGCGGACGTCACCGGTGGACTTCGCCATGTTCCGGCTGAGCTGTTCCAGTGCCTCGCGGCACTCCTCGGCGTTGGCCATGGCGGTGGTTCCCCTCCCTGGGTTCCCTGGTGGTTGCGGCAGGTGACGGCGATGGTCCCTGCCGGGCCACGGTACCGCAGGCGGGTTTTGGCGGTAGCGTCGTCCGTGGGATGCCCGGATCGGCCCGGGCACCGACGGCGACGGAGCGATGCGCGCAGGCGCTAAGGAGGCACCCGGATGCTGCCGAGGACGGTGCGGGGAGTGGTGGAGGTCGCCGCCGGGCTGGCGGAGGAGGTCGGCAAGCGGGTCGTCGGGACGGCGGCCGTGATCCTGGAGCGGACCGGGGTCGACGTCACCGAGGTCGAGCGCCGGCTCGGCGGGCAGTTCCCGCCGTCGGCGAAGACGCTGCAGACGCTGGCGGAGGAGGCGGTCACCGCCGGGCGGGCCGGGGTGGACCTGGCCGTCGGGGTGGCGCGCGGCGAGGTGGAGAAGGCCTTCGAGAAGGTCGGCGACCAGGTGATGAAGGTCGGCGTGGTGCTCGCCTATCTGGAGAGCAAGCTGCGCGAGGTCGAGGAGGAGGCCGAGCCCGCGGTGCGCTCGGCCGGGTTCGACGAGGCGGCGGAGCCGGCGCCGGCGCCCCGGGCGGACGACCTGTTCGGGCGCGGCTGGGAGCGGGCGGACGAGCAGCCGGCGGCCCCGGCGGCGGGGGAGCCGATAGTGGCCGAACGGGTGGAGGTGGACGAGCCGGTCGAGGTCGACCCGCCCGTCCCGCCGGTACGGCCGTCGCTACCGGGGAAGGCCGCCGCGAAGCGGACCCCGGCGAAGAAGCCCACGGCAGCGGAGCCGGCCCCGGCGGAGCAGACCTCGGCGGAGAAGGCCCCGGCGGCGGGCCGGGCCGGGGTGAAGAAGTCCCCGGCGAAGAAGGCGGCGGCCAAGAAGCCGGTGGCCAAGAACACGGCCGCCAAGAAGACGACCGTGCGCAAGACGGCCGTCAAGAAGACCGCCACCGCGCAGCAGGCCGCCACCGAGCCGCCCGCGCAGCCCAAGGCGCCCGCGAAGCGTACGGCGACGAAGAAGACCACCGTCCGCAAGGCCACCAGCACGAAGAAGCCCGATGACCGGACCAGCTGAAGCCGTCGAACCGCTCGGCGTGGGACCGACCCCGACCGGCCACCCCGTCGTGGACGCCGGGCTGGCCCGGCTGGAGGCCCTGGACGGGGTCCCGGCCGAGGCGCACGTCGAGGTGTACGAAGATGTTCACCAGCGGCTGGCCGACACGCTGGCCGCGCTCGACCAGGAATGACCCTGGAACGACCCGCAGGACCCGTAGGAGCTGAACACCAGTGGCAGTGGCACGACGCCGACTCGACGCGGAGCTGGTCCGCCGCAAGCTGGCCCGGTCGCGTGAGCACGCGTCCGAGCTGATCGCGGCCGGCCGGGTGACCGTCGGAGGCACCACCGCGACCAAGCCGGCCACCCAGGTGGAGACCTCGGCCGCGGTCGTGGTGGCCGAGGACGACAACGACCCCGACTACGTCTCGCGCGGCGGGCACAAGCTGGCCGGGGCGTTCGCCGCCTTCGTCCCGCAGGGCCTGGTGGTCGAGGGCCGCCGGGCGCTGGACGCGGGCGCCTCCACCGGCGGCTTCACCGACGTCCTGCTGCGGGCCGGCGCGGCCGGCGTGCTGGCGGTGGACGTCGGCTACGGGCAGCTCGCGTGGTCGCTGCAGAGCGACGAGCGGGTGACGGTGATGGACCGCACCAACGTCCGGGAGCTGACCCTGGAGCTGATCGGCGGCACCCCGGTCGACCTGGTGGTCGGCGACCTGTCGTTCATCTCGCTGGGCCTGGTGCTGCCCGCGCTGGCCGCCTGCGCGGCCGGGGACGCGGACCTGGTGCTGATGGTCAAGCCGCAGTTCGAGATCGGCAAGGAGCGCCTGGGCAGCGGCGGGGTGGTGCGCAGCCCCCAGCTGCGCGCCGAGATGGTGCGCCAGGTCGCCGGGCAGGCGTGGGAGCTCGGGCTGGGCGTGCGCGCCGTCACCGCGAGCCCGCTGCCGGGCCCGTCCGGGAACGTGGAGTACTTCCTGTGGCTGCGCCGGGACGCCCCGCAGCTGGATCCCGCCGAGGCGGACCGGGCCGTCGCGGAGGGGCCCCGATAGGGTGCTGTGGGGGCGTCCGGTCCGTCATGCTGTGTGACGCGGCCGTACCGGGGCCGAAGGCGACCCGGCAGGCGTGAGGGAGAGGGCAGCGGCATGAGCGATGACGAACGTACGGTCTTCCTGATCGCGCACACCGGCCGGGCGGCGGCGCTGCGCAGCGTCGAGGCCCTGGTGCACGGGCTGCTGAAGGCGGGCATCCGGATCAGACTGCTCGCCTCCGAGGCGCTGGACCTGGACCTGCCGGACGGGGTCGAGAAGGTGGCCGGGGGGCCGGGCGCGGCGGACGGCTGCGAGCTGATCCTGGTCGCCGGCGGGGACGGGACGCTGCTGCGCGGGGCGGAGCTGGCCCGCGAGCACGGGCTGCCGATGCTCGGGATCAACCTGGGCCGGGTCGGGTTCCTCGCCGAGGCCGAGCGGGACGATCTGGCCGTGGTGGTCGAGCGGGTGGTCGACGCCGACTACGAGGTCGAGGAGCGGATGACGATCGACGTCATCGTCCGCACCAACGGCGATGTGGTGCACCAGGACTGGGCGTTGAACGAGGCGTCGATAGAGAAGGCGTCCCGGGAGCGGATGCTGGAGGTGGTGACCGAGGTGGACGGCCGCCCGGTCTCCAACTTCGGCTGTGACGGCGTGGTGTGCGCGACGCCGACCGGTTCCACCGCGTACGCGTTCTCCGGCGGCGGGCCGGTGGTGTGGCCGGAGGTGGAGGCGCTGCTGATGGTGCCGATCTCCGCGCACGCGCTGTTCGCCCGCCCGCTGGTGACCTCGCCGGACTCGGTGCTGGCCGTCGAGGTGCAGCCCAAGACCCCGCACGGCGTGCTCTGGTGCGACGGGCGGCGCACGGTCGAACTGCCCGCCGGCGCACGGGTGGAGGTCCGCCGGGGGCAGACCCCGGTGCGCCTGGCCAGACTGCACCGGGCGCCGTTCACCGACCGGCTGGTGGCCAAGTTCGCGTTGCCGGTGACGGGTTGGCGCGGGCGGGCGAACACCCACTGCTGACCGCCCGTCGGTTCGCCGGTCAGATCGCCAGCGGCGGGGTGTCGCCGGGCGGCCCGTACCGGCCGCCCGCCGTCGCCCGGGCGGCGGTCTCGGCGAGCCGCTGCACGGCGGCGGGGACGGCCGGGGCCGGCACGGTGAGCGGGATCCGGATGTGGTGCTCGAACGCGCCGTCCGAGCCGAACCGGTTGCCCGAGGCGATCCGCACCCCGGCGCGTTCCCCGGCCCGGGCCAGGGCCGCGCCGGACAGCCCGCCGGTGGACACCCAGAGCGAGAGGCCACCGGGCGGCGGCGTGAACGACCAGCCCGGCAGGTGCTCGGGCAGTGCGGCGGCGAAGGCGTGCGCCGTCGCCCGCAGCCGGTCCAGCTGGTGCGCCCGGACGGCGGGCAGCGGCTCGCCCAGCAGTTCGGCGGCGATCAGCTGTTCCAGGACCGGCGTGCCGACGTCGCTGTAGACCCGGTCGGCGGCCAGCCGGCGCACCAGCGCGGGCGCGGCCCGGACCCAGCCGATCCGCAGGCCGCCCCAGAGCAGCTTGCTGGCCGAGCCGACGGTGACCACCTGGGTGGACCGGTCCAGCGCCGCCATCGGGCGCGGCAGCGGGACGGACTCCGGTACGCCCCAGCCGAGTTCGGCGGTGGTCTCGTCGACCAGGACGATGCTGCCGGCGGCCCGGGCGGCGGCCAGCAGCTCGCGGCGCTGCTCCTCGCCGATCAGCGCACCGGTCGGATTGTGGAAGTCGGGGATCACGTAGGCGACCTTGGGCGCGGCCCCGCGCAGCACCCCGCGCCACTCGGCGAGGTCCCACTCGGGCTGGGGGCGGTAGCCGTACGGCACCGGCACCAGGCGGGCGCCGGTGATCCGGAGCGCCTGAAGGGTGTGGGCGTAGCTGGGAGCCTCGACGGCGACCCGGTCGCCGCGACCGATCAGCGCCCGCTGGACCAGGTGCAGCCCGCCCATCGCGCCGGTGGTGACGAGGATCTGGTCGGGGGTGGTGGGCAGGCCGCGCTGGGTGTAGCGGCGGGCGAGGGCCTCGCGCAGCACCGGGACGCCGGTGGGGTAGTGGCCGTGCCCGGCGGCGTAGCAGGGCAGTTGCTCGACGGCCCGGACGGTGGCCTCGCCGAGGAACGGCTGCGGGGCCGGCAGGGCGGCGACCCCGAGGTCCAGGGTGCGGCCCTGCTCGTCCGGGGGGACGGGGTGCAGCGCGTCGCTGGGCGGCGGGGCGCCCTCGGGCAGGGCGGTCCAGCTGCCGGCGCCGCGGCGGCTGAGCAGGTAGCCGTCGGCGCGCAGGGTCTCGTAGGCGGTGGCGACGGTGGTGCGGCTCAGCTCCAGGGCGCCGGCGAGTTCGCGTTCGGCGGGCAGCCGGGCGCCGACCGGCAGGCGGCCCTCGGTGACCAGCAGCCGGATCTGCCCGGCGAGGGTCCGGTAGGCGGGGCGGCGGGCGGTGGCCGGTTCGGGCAGCCGGGCGGCGGCGAGCAGTCGGGCGAGCGCGGGCGGGGTGACGGTGGTGTGCCAGTCGGCCAAGGCTGATCAGTCCACTTGCTCGAAATTGGCCCTGGAGCGGGCTCTATTGGCCTGACCATCATGACAGTGCGGCCGTCGAGTCCGCCACCGCCGGGGCCGCCCGGGGTGCAGCACCACCCGCAGGAGCGCCCGATGGCCACCACGACCACGCCCACGACCACGCCCACGTCCGAACCCGCCCCGGAGGCCGCCCGGCCCCCGCTCGCCGCCCGGGTGCTCGGCGACACCCACGCCCTGGGCCGCCGGATCCCGCAGCTCGCCGTCGGCCTCTACCTGTACGGCGCGAGCATGGCGCTGATGCTGCGCTCCGGCCTCGGCCTCGACCCGTGGGACGTCTTCCACCAGGGCCTGCAACGCGTCGCCGGCCTCTCGGTGGGCACCTGGGTGACCATCTGCGGCGCCCTGGTCCTGCTGCTGTGGATCCCGATCCGCCAGCGCCCGGGCGTCGGCACCGTCGCCAACGTGCTGGTGCTGGGCGCCTCGATGGACCTCACGCTGCGGATGGTCGACGGCCCGCACGGGCTGCCCGCCCGGATCGCGCTGATGGCCGCCGCGATCCTGCTCAACGGCCTGGCCACCGGCCTCTACATCGGTGCCCGCCTGGGCCCCGGCCCGCGCGACGGCCTGATGACCGGCCTGCACCGGCGCACCGGGCGTTCGCTGCGGCTGATCCGCACCGGCATCGAGGTGACGGTGCTGGTCGCCGGCGTCCTGCTGGGCGGCACCGCCGGGGTCGGCACGGTCGCGTACGCACTGGCGATCGGCCCGCTGGTGCAGATCTTCCTGCCGTGGTGCACGGTGCCGGGACCCGGGCAAACGCCCCGGAAGGGGTGAACTTCCGGGCACGGAGTTGCCGCGCGGCGTTGCCGCTCGTCGCGCGCCGGGGGTGGAACCTCGTAAGGTCGTCTCCGTGTTGGACGAGATGCGGATACGGGATCTTGGGGTCATCGACGACGCG
Source organism: Kitasatospora sp. NPDC087271 (assembly GCF_044744605.1). Lineage (NCBI taxonomy): Bacteria > Bacillati > Actinomycetota > Actinomycetes > Kitasatosporales > Streptomycetaceae > Kitasatospora > Kitasatospora sp. NPDC087271. The sequence continues at coordinate 828,719 of NZ_JBIUYQ010000001.1, read as the reverse complement.
GTGGTCGAACTCGCCCCCGGCTTCACCGCCGTGACCGGTGAGACCGGCGCCGGAAAGACCATGGTCGTGACCAGCCTCGGACTGCTGCTCGGTGGCCGCGCCGACCCGGGCCTGGTGCGCAACGGGACCGGACGCGCCGTCGTCGAGGGCCGGCTGGAGCTGCCCGTCGGCTCCCCGGCGGCGGTCCGCGCGGCCGAGGCCGGGGCCGAACTGGACGAGGGCGCCCTGCTGATCAGCCGGACCGTCTCCGCCGAGGGCCGCTCCCGGGCGTACGTCGGCGGGCGGGCGGTCCCGGTCGGGCTGCTCACCGAACTCGGCGAGGAACTGATCGCCGTGCACGGCCAGACCGACCAGCAGCGGCTGCTGCGCCCGGCCCGCCAGCGCGGCGCGCTGGACCGGTACGCGGGCGAGGCGGTGGCCGAGCCGCTGGCCCGCTACCGGGAGACCTACCGGAGCCTGCGCGAGGTCTCGGCCACCCTGGAGGAGCTGACCACCCGGGCCCGTGAACGCGCGCAGGAGGCCGATCTGCTGCGCTTCGGCCTGGACGAGATCGCCGACGCCGAGCCGGTGGCCGGCGAGGACACGGAGCTGGCCGCCGAGGCCGAGCGGCTGGGCCACGCCGACGCGCTGTCCTCCGCCGCGACCCTCGCCCACGCCGCCCTGGCCGGGGACCCTGCCGACCCGGAGGCACTGGACGCGGGCACCCTGCTCGCGCAGTCCCGCCGCGCGCTGGACGCCGTGCGCCACCACGACGAGCGCCTCGCCGGCCTCGCCGACCGCCTCAACGAGGTCGGCTACCTGCTCGCCGACGTGGCCGGCGACCTGGCCGGCTACGCGGACGACCTGGACGCCGACCCCGTCCGGCTCGCCGCCGTCGAGGACCGCCGGGCCGTCCTGGCCCAGCTGCTGCGCAAGTACGGCGGCCCGGAGAACTCCCTCGCCGAGGTGCTCGCCTGGGCCGAGGCCGGCTCCGCCCGGCTCGCCGAACTCGACGGCGACGACGACCGGATCGACCGGCTCGGCGCCCAGGAGACCGCGCTGCGGGCCGAGTTGGCCGAGCTGGCGGCCGAGGTGTCGGGCGCCCGGCAGGCCGCGGCCGGGCGTTTCGCCGAGGCCGTCTCCGCCGAACTCGCCGAACTGGCGATGCCGCACGCCCGGGTGACCTTCTCGATCGCCCAGGTCGACGACCTGTCGGGGATCGAGGTCGACGGCCGCACCGTCGCCTACGGCCCGCACGGCGTGGACGAGGTCGAGGTGCTGCTCGCCCCGCACCCCGGCGCCCAGCCCCGCCCGATCGCCAAGGGCGCCTCGGGAGGTGAGTTGTCCCGCGTGATGCTCGCCGTCGAGGTGGTCTTCGCGGGCGCCGACCCCGTCCCCACCTACCTGTTCGACGAGGTGGACGCGGGCGTCGGCGGCAAGGCCGCGGTCGAGATCGGCCGCCGGCTGGCCAAACTGGCCGAATCCGCCCAGGTCGTGGTGGTCACCCACCTGCCGCAGGTCGCCGCCTTCGCGGACCGGCACCTGGTGGTGGAGAAGACCAACGACGGCACCGTGACCCGCAGCGGCGTCAAGGTGCTGAACGACGAGGAGCGGGTGCGCGAACTCTCCAGGATGCTGGCCGGACTGGAGGACTCCGAGCTCGGCCGGGCCCACGCCGAGGAACTGCTGGCCGCCGCCAGGGCCCCGCGCCACCGCTAGGCCCTGTCCGGCCGATCTTGCCGGACGGGGCCTGGGGCACTTCGCGTCGAGCGCCCGGCCGGACCTGCTGCGACACGCCCTGGCCGGGGTGCCCGACCCGCCGACAGGGTCGGGTGGCCCTTGCGGACGGAAGGCGACGCGCCCCTGGTGGCGCCGACTGTCCAAGAGGGCCGCCGACCTGGCATGGTGGCGGCTGGACATTGGCTTTCCAGTCCCGAGCGCCGCCGACGGGCAACCCTCGCGAAGCGGCGCGCGAACCTGATCGAGTCGGATGCGAGAGAACGTGGACCATTCCGCCGCCCGGGCCGCCGCTGCCACCCCAGAACCGGGGCAGCTGCACGTGGTACTCGTCCTGGCCGCCAGCACCGGCGGCATCGGTGCCCACGTGCGCTCCCTGGCGCAGGGCCTCGTCGCGCACGGCGTGATCGTCACGGTGTGCGCCCCGGCCGGCACGGACGCGCTGTTCGGCTTCTCCCGCACCGGCGCCAGGTTCCACACCGTCGACATCACCCCCACCGCCGGCGCCCGCAGTGACGCCACCGCGATCGGTGAGCTGCGCCGGGCCTTCACCGGCGCCGACGTGGTGCACGCGCACGGGCTGCGCGCCGGACTGCTCGCCGACCTCGCCCTGCGCACGGCCGGCCGCTTCCCGGGCCTGCGCCCGGAGACCCCGCTGGTGGTCACCTCCCACCACGCGCTGCTGGCCACCGGCCTGGAACGCCGCCTGCAGCGGCTGATGGAGCGCCGGGTCGCGCGCGCCGCCGACCTCGTCCTCGGTGCCTCCTCCGACCTGGTCGCCCGGGCCCGCGAGCTGGGCGCCACCGACGCCCGGCTCGGCCCGGTGGCCGCCCCGCCGATGCCCGAGGGCCGGCTCGACCGGGCCGCGGCGCGCGCCGCGCTGCTCGGCGACGGCCCGGACCGGCCGCTGGTGCTGGCGGTCGGCCGGCTCGTCCCGCAGAAGGCCTTCGGGCTGCTGCTGGACGCCACCCGCGAGCTGTCCGTGCTGGACCCGGAGCCGCTGCTGCTGGTCGCCGGGGACGGCCCGGAGGCGGCCGGGCTGCGCGAGCGGGTCACCGCCGAGAAGCTGCCGGTGCGGCTGCTCGGCTTCCGCACCGACGTGCCCGACCTGCTGGCGGCCGCCGACGTGGTGGTGGTCGCCAGTCGCTGGGAGGCCCGCTCGCTGGTGGTGCAGGAGTCGATGCGGGCCGGCGTGCCGGTGGTCGCCACCGCCGTCGGCGGGATCCCCGAGCTGGTCGGCGACGCGGCCGTGCTGGTGCCGGCCGGCGACCCGGTCGCGATCGGCCGGGCGGTGCGCGGGCTGCTGGCCGACCCGGCGGGCCGCGAGCGGCTGGTGGCGGCCGGCCGGCAGCAGGCCGAGACCTGGCCGGACGAGGCCGCCACCGTCGCCCAGGTGCTCAGCACCTACGACGAGCTGGTCCAGCGGCCCTAGGCCGCCGGACCGCCGGGCCGCTAGACCGTCGCCTGCTCGACCCGCTCGGCCGCCAGGCCGTCCGGCTGGGCGGACAGGTAGGCGCCGCCGCAGGCGGTCAGCCGCAGTGCGGTGTCGATCAGCGGGACGTGGCTGAAGGCCTGCGGGAAGTTGCCGACCTGGCGCTTGAGCCGCGGGTCCCACTCCTCGGCGAGCAGGCCGAGGTCGTTGCGCAGCGCGAGCAGCCGGTCGAACAGCTCGCGCGCCTCCTGCACCCGGCCGATCATGGCGAGGTCGTCGGCCAGCCAGAACGAGCAGGCCAGGAAGGCGCCCTCGTGGCCGGAGAGGCCGTCGACGTTCTCGACGTGGTCGCCGCTCGAATCGTCGTGGGTCGGGTAGCGCAGCACGAAGCCGTCCTCGGTGGACAGCTCGCGCTGGATCGCCTCGATGGTGCCGATGACGCGCTTGTCGTCCGGCGGCAGGAAGCCGACCTGGGGGATGAGCAGCAGCGAGGCGTCCAGCTCCTTGCCGCCGTAGTACTGGGTGAAGGTGTTGCGTTCCGGGTCGTAGCCCTTCTCGCAGACGTCCCGGTGGATGGTCTCGCGCAGCTCGCGCCAGCGCTCCAGGTGGCCGTCGGAGGGGGCGTCCTCGGGGGTCTGCTCCAGCAGCTTGATCGTCCGGTCGACGGCGACCCAGGCCATCACCTTGGAGTGGACGAAGTGCCGGCGCGGGCCGCGGACCTCCCAGATGCCCTCGTCCGGCTCCTGCCAGTGGTCCTCCAGGTACTCGATCAGGCGCAGCTGGAGGTGGTGGGCGTGGTCGTTGCGGACCAGGCCGGTCATGTGGGCCAGGTGCAGGGCCTCGACGACCTCGCCGTAGACGTCCAGCTGGAGCTGGCCGGCCGCGCCGTTGCCGACCCGGACGGGCTGCGAGCCCTCGTAGCCGGGCAGCCAGTCCAGCGAGGACTCGGTGAGCTCGCGCTCGCCGGCGATGCCGTACATGATCTGGAGGTTCTCCGGGTCGCCGGCGACGGCGCGCAGCAGCCACTCGCGCCAGGCCTTGGCCTCGTCGCGGTAGCCGGTGCGCAGCAGCGAGGAGAGGGTGATCGCGGCGTCGCGCAGCCAGGTGTAGCGGTAGTCCCAGTTGCGCTCACCGCCGATGTCCTCGGGCAGCGAGGTGGTGGGGGCGGCGACGATGCCGCCGGTGGGGGCGTAGGTGAGGCCCTTGAGGGTGATCAGGGAGCGGATCACGGCCTCGCGGTAGGGGCCCTGGTAGGTGCACTGGGCGGCCCACTCGTGCCAGAAGTCGGTTGTGGCGTCGAGCATCTCCTCGGCGTCCGGGGCCTTCGGCGCGTCCAGGTGGGAGGCCTGCCACGTCAGCGCGAAGGCGATCCGCTCGCCTGCGGTGACGGTGAAGTCGGCGTAGGTGGTCAGGTCGCGGCCGTAGGTCTCGGACTCGCCGTCCAGCCACACCGAGTCGGGCCCGGCCACGGCGACGGTGCGGTGGCCGCCGCCGGCCTGCTCGACCCGGTGCACCCAGGGCACGATGCGCCCGTACGAGAAGCGCATCCGCACCGCCGAGCGCATCCGGACGGTGCCGGACACGCCCTCGACGATCCGGATCACCTGGGGGACGGCGTCGCGGCCGGCCAGCGGGCGCGGCGGCATGAAGTCGATCACCCGGACGGTGCCGCCCTGGGTGTCCCACTCCTGTTCCAGGACCAGCGAGTCGCCCCGGTAGCGGCGGCGGTCGGCGGGCACCGCGGGGGCGGCCGCGGTGGGCGGCGGGACCCTCAGATCGGCGGTGTCGGTGAAGCGGGGGAGGCCGAGGGCGGGGGCGGCCGGGGTGGGGGGTGCCGCGGGGGTGGGGACTTCGGTCGCGACGGCTTCGGCCGGACCGATCCGCCAGAAGCCGTGTTCATCGGTGCCGAGCAGGCCGGCGAACACGGCCGGAGAGTCGAAGCGGGGCAGGCAGAGCCAGTCCACCGCCCCGTCCCTGCTGACCAGGGCAGCGGTCTGCATGTCCCCGATGAGTGCGTAGTCCTCGATACGGCCGGCCACGTGGATCTCCAGTTCGCAATGTGGTCACGACGCATCGGCGATCTGGGGGAGCGAGCGGTCTGCGGGGCCGGAGCCCACCCCGGGACGTCCGGCTCGCCGAGGGGTGGTGGCGGGCCTTGCTGGAGTGTCCGCGCGGGGCTCGGTCGAGCCCCTGGGGTGGGAGGGGAGGAGCTGGAATACGGGGAGGTCCGGTCGCGCATCGGGGACCGGGAGTGTCCTGACCTCCCACGCCCTCCGCGTGCTCGTGCTGTCGGCGATGCGTCCGTGCAGCTTACGACGGACGAAAGGGGCGAAGCACGCGGGCGCAGCCTCGTGTGGCGCCACAATTCGGCGGAAATGCCGTGCATCGCGAGGACGCCGGGCAGGATGGTCCGGACGGATCAGTTCCGGCTGGTCCCAGTGGAGGGGCTGTCATGGCCCGAACGGAGTGCTCCGAGGTGGCCCGGTCCGGCCGGGGTGCGACCGGTGTGACTGCTGCGCCGGATGATGCGCCGGTGGTGCGCCCCGCGCACGCCCCCGGGGCGCCGCGAGCGGGCCGGAAGGCGTCCCGGTCGCGTCACTGATACCCTGGTATCCCGTGGACCGGTGGGATCAAACGCCCCGGACCAGCCGAATCGACGACCCCCCGAGTGCCGTGCACCGCACCGCCTCCCGTCGTTCGGCGAGTCGAGAGCATCCCGCCCACGTCACCTTCGACACGCGACCCACGGGAGCCCCCTCTTGGCACAGCCCCATTCCGGCAAGGCAGCGAACGGCCGCGCCGTGACGACCAAGCACCTCTTCGTCACCGGGGGTGTCGCCTCTTCGCTCGGCAAGGGCCTCACCGCCTCCAGCCTCGGCGCGCTCCTCAAGGCCCGCGGCCTGCGCGTCACCATGCAGAAGCTCGACCCGTACCTCAACGTGGACCCGGGCACCATGAACCCGTTCCAGCACGGTGAGGTCTTCGTCACGGACGACGGCGCCGAGACCGACCTGGACATCGGCCACTACGAGCGGTTCCTGGACACCAACCTGCACGGTTCGGCGAACGTCACCACCGGCCAGGTCTACTCCACCGTCATCGCCAAGGAGCGACGCGGCGAGTACCTGGGCGACACCGTCCAGGTCATCCCCCACATCACCAACGAGATCAAGTCCCGGATCCGCCGGATGGCGACCGAGGACGTCGACGTGGTGATCACCGAGGTCGGCGGGACCGTCGGCGACATCGAGTCGCTGCCGTTCCTGGAGGCCGTCCGCCAGGTCCGCCACGAGGTCGGCCGGGACAACGTGTTCTTCGTGCACGTCTCCCTGCTGCCGTACATCGGCCCCTCGGGCGAGCTGAAGACCAAGCCCACCCAGCACTCCGTCGCCGCGCTGCGCAACATCGGCATCCAGCCCGACGCGATCGTGCTGCGCGCCGACCGCGAGGTCCCGCAGGCCATCAAGCGCAAGATCTCGCTGATGTGCGACGTGGACGAGGAGGCCGTGGTCGCGGCCATCGACGCCAAGTCGATCTACGACATCCCCAAGGTCCTGCACGGCGAGGGCCTGGACGCCTACGTGGTGCGCCGGCTCGACCTGCCGTTCCGCGACGTGGACTGGACGACCTGGGACGACCTGCTGCGCCGCGTCCACGAGCCGCAGCACATCGTCAAGGTCGCCCTGGTCGGCAAGTACATCGACCTGCCGGACGCCTACCTGTCGGTGACCGAGGCGCTGCGCGCCGGCGGCTTCGCCAACAACGCCCGGGTCGAGATCAAGTGGGTGACCTCGGACGACTGCGAGACCCCCGAGGGCGCCCGGGCGCAGCTCGGCGACGTGGACGCGATCTGCATCCCCGGCGGCTTCGGCGACCGCGGCGTCAACGGCAAGGTCGGCGCCATCACCTTCGCCCGCGAGAACCGCGTCCCGCTGCTCGGCCTGTGCCTGGGTCTGCAGTGCGTGGTCATCGAGGCGGCCCGCAACCTGGCCGGCCTGCCCGAGGCCAACTCCACCGAGTTCGACGTCGCCGCCAAGCACCCGGTCGTCTCCACGATGGCCGAGCAGCTGGCCATCGTCGACGGCAAGGGCGACCTGGGCGGCACCATGCGTCTGGGCCTGTACCCGGCCAAGCTCGCCGAGGGCTCGATCGTCCGTGAGGTCTACGGCGGCGAGCAGTACGTCGAGGAGCGCCACCGCCACCGCTACGAGGTCAACAACGCCTACCGCGCGGACCTGGAGAAGACCGGCCTGCAGTTCTCCGGCCTCTCCCCCAAGGGCGACCTGGTCGAGTACGTCGAGTACCCGCGCGAGGTGCACCCGTACCTGGTGGCCACCCAGGCCCACCCGGAGCTGAAGTCCCGCCCGACCCGCCCGCACCCGCTGTTCGCGGGTCTGGTCAAGGCCGCCATCGAGATCAAGACCGCCGCGGCCGAGTAAGTCGTCGGTCGTTCACCGGACGGCGGCCCCGCGATTCCCGCGGGGCCGCCGTCCGGCGTTAGATTGTGTCGTACTGACGAAAAGGGGAGAGCGATGGACGAGCAGCGCGACCAGGGGATCGCCGACGTGGCCGAGGAGTGGGAGGTCCGGGAGAGCCGGACGCCGTTCCAGGGCAAGGTCACCGGCGTGCGCAGCGAAGAGGTCCGGATGCCCGACGGCAGCTGGGCCCGCCGCGACTACCAGACCCACCCCGGCTCGGTCTCCGTGCTCGCCCTGGATGACAAGCAGCGGGTGCTGATCCTGCGGCAGTACCGGCACCCCGTCCGCCAGCGCCTGTGGGAGCTGCCCGCCGGCCTGCTCGACGTGCCGGGCGAGAACCCGTGGCACGCCGCGCAGCGCGAGCTGTACGAGGAGGCGCACTGCAAGGCCGGCACCTGGCGCATCCTCGCCGACTACTACACCTCCCCGGGCGGCACCGACGAGGCGCTGCGGATGTTCCTCGCCACCGACCTCGCGGAGGCCGAGGGCGAGCGCTACGCGGCGGAGGGCGAGGAACAGGAGATCGAGGTCGCCTGGGTGCCGGTGTCCGACCTGATCCGGCTGATCCACGCCGGGCGGCTGCACAACCCGACCCTGGTCACCGGCACGCTCGCCGTGCACGCCGCGCTCACCGGACCGGACGGGCTGGACGGGCTGCGCCCGGCGGACTCGCCCTGGCCGGCCCGGCCCTTCGAGGGGTGAGCGAACGGCCCGTACGCCTCCTGAGCACCCTGCTGTTGATCCGCAAGGGTGATTTACCGGTTCGTACGACCGGATGTCACCTCGGCTGAGCCGGACGGTCGAACTACGCTTCGCAGACAGGGCGCCCGTCCCGGGCCGCCTCCGCTGAGGCCGGATGACGTCGGGAGTGGCACGGGTGGCGAGGAAGACGGCGACGATGGACCCCGGCCCCGACGCGCCCGTCGGGGCCGTTCCGGGCCTCGACCGGCTGCCGGCCGGGCCCGCGCTGTTCGTCGGGCGGCGCACCGAACTGGCCGCGCTGCGGGCGGCCGCCGCGCGCCCGGCCACCGGCCGCAGCCCGGTGCTGGTCCTGGCCGGTCGCCCCGGCTCCGGCCGCACCACGCTGGCGGTCCGCTTCGCCCGCACCGCCGCCGCGGACCACCCCGACGGTGTGCTCTTCGCGCGCCTGTCCGCCCCCGACGGCAGCCGGGTGGCGCCCGCCCGGGCCGCCCGCCTGCTGCTGGAGCAGCTCGATCCCGAGGCCCCCGTGCCGCTGCCCGGCGCCACCGGGGACGGGCGGGACGAGCCCGCCTGCGTCGCGCTGCGCGAGGCGCTCGTGGGCCGCCGGGTCCTGCTGGTGCTGGACGACGTCCGGGACGCCGGGCAGCTGTGGCCGCTGCTCGCCGACGAACCCGGCTGCCTGGTGCTCGCCACCACCGCCGGGCCGCTCACCGGCATCGAGGACATCGACCCGGTGATCCTCGGCGGGCTCGACCGGCAGGCCTCCGGCGAACTGCTCGCCGACCTGGTCGGCGGCACCCGGATCTCCTGCGACCCGGTCGGCGGCGCCGACCTGGCGGAGGCCTGCGCGGCCCGGCCGGCCGCCCTGCGGCTGATGGCCGGGTGGCTGCGCGGCGACCCGAAGGCGGCCGTCACCGAGGCGGCGCGCGAGCTCACCCGGGTGGTGGGCGAGGAGTCGGCACGGTCGGCGGCGCCGAAGGGGGAGGGGGAGAAGGCGGAGAAGCCCGTTCAGGGGCCGAAGACCGCCCAGGCGCCGACGCCCGGGAAGGCTGCGAAGCCCGTACAGGGCGCGGCCCCGGGGAAGGCTGCGAAGCCCGTACAGGGCGCGGCGTCGGGGAAGGTCGCGAAGTCCGTACAGGGGCCGAAGGCTGCCCAGGTGTCGACGCCCGGGAAGGCCGCGACGCCCCCACCGCCGGGGGAGAAGCCGGCCGAGGGCCCGCCGCCGGAGCCCGCCGCCGGCGAGACGGCCGGGGAGCAGGCGGCCTGGGTGAAGCCCGGCCCGGAGCCGGCCGAGCCGGTGCCCGTCCCCGACAGCGACCCGCTGATCGGCGCGTTCACCCTGCTGTACGGCACCCTCCCGGCCGCGCAGGCGCGGATGCTGCGCACCCTCACCCTGGCCCCGGCGCAGACCGCCGACCCGCGCACCGCCTCCGCCCTGGTCGGCTGCCCGGCACCGGAGGCGGCCGTGACGCTCGCCGCACTGGCCGAACGGGAGCTGCTCGGCCAGGAGGCGCCGGCCGCCGACGGCAGCCCGCGCTACCGGGTGCCCGGGCGCCTCTACCCGAGGCTGGTCCGGCTGCGCGAGCAGGAGGACCGGCCCGCCGAGACCGAGCTCGCCCGGGCCCGGCTGCTGGAGCGGCTGGTCCGGCTCACCGAGTCGGCCCGCGCCCTGCTGGACCCGGCGGGCAGCGGCCCCGGGCCCGACCCGCTGCCCGCCGCCCTGCGGCTGGGCTCGGCGGAGCACGCCCGGGAGTGGCTGCTCGGCGAGCGGGACCTGCTGCTCGGGGCGGTGGCCGACGCGATCGGCCAGGGCGACCTGGACGGCTCGGCGGGCCGGCTGGTCACCGCGCTGCTGCGGGCGCTGCCGCTGACCGGCGCCGCCGCCCCCGCCGACCTCTACCGGCTGCACGAACTGGTGCTGACCGTCGCCGAGCGGCACGGCAGACCCCGCCGGGCCTCGGCCGCGCTGCTCAACCTGGGCGACCTACAGGCCGCCGCGGGCCGCTGGGAGCAGGCCGTCACGCACTACCGGGCCGCCCTGGAGCACGCCCGCACGGCCGGGGACGAACCGCTCTGCGCCCGGGCCCTGGAGGGTGCGGCCGGCTGCCACCGCGCGCTCGGCGACGCGGTGCGCGCCGCCGACTGGTACGGGCGGGCACTCGGCCTGCGGCAGTCGATGGGGGAGCCCGCCGCCGAGGCCCGGCTGCTCGCCCGGGTGGCCGAGGCGCACGCCGCGCAGCGCCGTTTCGACGAGGCGGACCGCGAGTACCGGGCCGCGCTGGCGGTGCTGCGCAGGCTCGGCGACGAGCGCGGCCGGGAGGCCGTCGGGGCCGCCCTCGCGGACCTGCGGGAACGGGTCGACGCCGGGTGGTGAGGGGTCTTTCGGAGGTATTGTCGAAGATGCCCGGTTAACACACCTTTGGTGGGAAGATCGCAAGGGAAGCCTACGAACCTGCCAATGTGTTCGGCAGATTTATTCACTTTGGAAGGCTGACATGCCGACTGGGCTTCATTACACTCGAACTCAGTCGCGCAGCGATCCCCGCCCCGGGCTGCCCCGGAGGCTTCCCCACGTGCGCGTCGCCCGCCGGTCTTCTCCGGTAGGGACCCCCATGGCAAGAGGACGTGTTTAGCCGTGAAGGTCGGCATCCCCCGCGAGGTCAAGAACCACGAGTACCGCGTGGCCATCACGCCCGCCGGCGTGCATGAGCTGGTCCGCAACGGACACGAGGTCTACATCGAGGACAACGCCGGTGTCGGCTCCTCGATCCCCAACGAGGAGTACGTGGCCGCCGGCGCCACCATCCTCCCCACCGCCGACGAGGTGTGGGCCACCGCCGACCTGCTGCTGAAGGTCAAGGAGCCCATCGCCTCCGAGTACCACCGGCTGCGCAAGGGCCAGACCCTCTTCACGTACCTGCACCTGGCGGCCGACCGCGCCGGCACCGACGCGCTGATCGCCTCGGGCACCACCGCCATCGCGTACGAGACCGTGCAGCTCGGCAACGGCGCGCTGCCGCTGCTCGCCCCGATGTCCGAGGTCGCGGGCCGTCTCGCCCCGCAGGTCGGCTCGTACCACCTGATGCGCCCGGCCGGCGGCCGCGGCGTGCTGCCCGGCGGCGTGCCCGGCACCCACCCGGCCAAGGCCGTCGTCATCGGCGGTGGCGTCTCCGGCTGGCACGCGGCCACCATCGCCATCGGCATGGGCTACGAGGTGACCCTGCTCGACCGCGACATCAACAAGCTGCGCGAGGCCGACCGCATCTTCGGCACGAAGATCAAGGCCATCGTCTCCAACACCTTCGAGCTGGAGAAGGCCGTCATCGAGGCCGACCTGGTCATCGGCGCGGTGCTGATCCCGGGCGCCAAGGCCCCGAAGCTCGTCACCAACGAGCTGGTCTCCCGCATGAAGCCGGGCTCCGTGCTCGTCGACATCGCCATCGACCAGGGCGGCTGCTTCGAGGACTCGCACGCCACCACGCACGCCGAGCCGACCTTCCAGGTCCACAACTCGGTCTTCTACTGCGTGGCCAACATGCCGGGCGCCGTCCCGAACACCTCCACCTACGCGCTGACCAACGCGACGATGCCGTACGTCGTCGAGCTGGCCAACCGCGGTTGGAAGGAGGCGCTGCGCCGTGACCCGGCGCTCGCCAAGGGCCTGAACGTGCACGAGGGCCAGATCACCTTCCCGGCCGTGGCCGAGGCCTTCGGCCTGGAGTCGGTCTCGCTGGAGAGCGTGCTCGCCTGATCCGGTGATCCTGCGATTCGGTGATCCAGAGATCCGCTGATCCTGCGATCCGGCGATCCAGAGATCCTGCGATCCGGTGATCCGGTAGACCGCCCGGCGGTCGTTCGCCCCCGACCCGATCCCCTCGGGCCGGGGGCTTCGCCGTGCCCGTGAACGGGTGGTGGAGCGGACGGGTCGCTCTGTCGTCAATTTCTGTCGGTCGTGTCACCCCACCGCAGAAACGTTAGGGTCAACGGCCTACTCATCCCTTGACATCGGCCCGCCCGATAGTCGACACATCCGGCCCACTACCGTGGATTGTGTTGCTGCGAACGCCTTGAACGGCCTAGAGTCGCAAACCGTCGGCATGCTGCCACGCTGACGAATCGACATAGAGTCCTGGATGCCCAAGGAGGTAAGACGACTTGTGAATGAGTCGACATTTGCTCCCGGGGGTGGTCAGCCAGGACTGGCGGAGCGCACCGCCGGCCAGCCGAGTGAGGAGCCCGGGGCCCGGCAGCCCTCCGTGGGCTCGGCCGAGGTCGGCTCGGTCGCACTCCGCACCTTCGAAGCACGCCAGAACACAGCGCAGGTGACCACGGTGACCGATCACGACGCCGACTTGGCGGCCTACGGCCTGGCCTACGGCGAGTTCGCCTACGGCGCCTACGACGACCCGGACGCCGAGTACGAGCCGGACCCGGAGTACGCCGCCACGCTGGCCCCCGACGCCGCGCGCCAGCGCCGCGAGCGGGTCGGCCCGACCGGCCGCCCGCTGCCGTACTTCCCGATCCCCGCCCCGGTGGCCGAGCACGGTCCCGCGCAGATCATCGCCATGTGCAACCAGAAGGGCGGCGTCGGCAAGACCACGTCGACCATCAACCTGGGCGCCGCGCTGGCCGAGTACGGCCGCCGGGTGCTGCTCGTCGACTTCGACCCGCAGGGCGCGCTCTCGGTCGGCCTCGGCGTCAACCCGATGGAGCTCGACGTCACCGTCTACAACCTGCTCATGGAGCGGGGCCTGACGGCCGATGAAGTGCTGCTCAAGACAGCCGTGCCGGGCATGGACCTGCTGCCGTCCAACATCGACCTCTCCGCCGCCGAGGTGCAGTTGGTCAGCGAGGTGGCCCGGGAGTCCGCGCTGGCCCGCGCGCTGAAGCCGCTGCTGCCCGACTACGACTACGTCATCATCGACTGCCAGCCCTCGCTGGGCCTGCTGACGGTCAATGCGCTGACCGCCGCTCACAGCGTCATCGTCCCGCTGGAGTGCGAGTTCTTCGCGCTGCGCGGCGTCGCGCTGCTGACCGAGACCATCGAGAAGGTGTGCGAGCGGCTCAACCCCGAGCTGCGCCTGGACGGCATCCTCGCGACCATGTACGACTCGCGCACCGTGCACAGCCGCGAGGTGCTGGCGCGCGTCGTCGAGGCGTTCGGCGAGCACGTCTTCCACACCGTCATCGGGCGGACCGTGCGCTTCCCGGAGACCACCGTCGCCGGCGAGCCCATCACCACGTACGCGACCAACTCGGTCGGTGCCGCCGCCTACCGCCAGCTCGCCAGGGAGGTGCTCGACCGGTGCCGCCCCGCCGAGTGAGTCTCCCGGGGGCCGACGAGCTGTTCCGGACCACCGGCGGGATGGCGCTGTCGCCGTCCCTCGCGCCGCGTCCGGCCGCCGAGGCAGCCAGAGCGGAGACCGCGCGGACCGTCCACGGCACGGACGGCGCCGAAGGCGCCGAGGACGCTCAGGACACCCAGCGCACCGGCGAGGCCGGGCGGCAGCCGTCCCAGGACCAGCAGCCGGCCGCCGGCGCACCGGCGGGCGCCCAGCCGCCGGCCCAGCGCTCCGCCTCGTCCGCCGGGCCCCAGGGCACCGTGCCGGCCGGCCGCCAGCACCCCGGTGCCGCCGAGGAGCAGGCCGGCGGCACCGGACGCGCCCGGCCGCGCGGCCGCGCGCCGCGCCGCCCCAGCGGACGCGAGCGGCACGACGAGAAGATCACCGTGTACGTGTCCGCCGAGGAGCTCATGGACCTGGAGCACGCCCGGCTGGTGCTGCGCGGTGAGCACGGCCTGGCCGTGGACCGCGGGCGGATCGTCCGGGAGGCCATCGCGGTCGTCCTGGCGGACCTGGAGCAGCGCGGCGAGGCCTCCATCCTGGTCCGGCGGTTGCGCGGCCGCTAGGCCCCTTCCTGGACGTCAGTGGTGCCTCTGGTGCTGCTGGTGCGGTGCCTCCGGTGCGGCGGTCCCGGTGTGGCATTCCTGGTGTGGCATTCCTGGTGTGGCGTGTCGACGTCCTGTGGTGACGTCCTGCGGTGGCGTCGATGTCGATGCCGAGGGCCGACGTCGGGAGGCGTCGGCGGCGTGACGGCGGCGTGTCGACGGCGTGTCGACGGTCCCGGGGGCGGGGCGGGCGGCCGGGCCGGGTGAAGATGGACCGTCATGCCGAGCACCGCCGAACCACCCACCACCGCCGTGAACGCGACCGAGGAACAGCCGCGGGGCGGCTTCCGGGTGCGGCTGGACAACTTCGAAGGCCCCTTCGACCTGCTGCTCAGTCTGATCGCCAAGCACAAACTCGACGTCACCGAAGTGGCGCTGGCCACCGTCACCGACGAGTTCATGGCACACATCCGGGCGATGGGCCCGGACTGGGACCTGGACGCGGCGACCGAGTTCCTGGTCGTCGCCGCGACCCTGCTCGACCTCAAGGCCGCCCGGCTGCTGCCCGTCGCCGACGTCGAGGACGAGGAGGACCTGGCGCTGCTGGAGGCCCGCGACCTGCTGTTCGCCCGGTTGCTGCAGTACCGGGCGTACAAGCGGGCGGCGGCCCTCTTCGGCGAGCGCTGGGCCGCCGAGCTGGCCCGACGCCCGCGCACCGTCGGGCTGGAGCCCCGGCATGCCGGGCTGCTGCCCGAGGTGGTCATCACCATCGGCCCGGAGCGGCTCGCGCAGCTGGCGGCCAGGGCCATGGAACCCAAGCCGAAGCCCGTCGTGTACGTCGACCACATCCACAGCCCGCCCGTCAGCGTGCGCGAGCAGGCCGGGCTGGTGGTCGGGCTGCTCACCGAGCTCGGCGAGGCGTCGTTCCAGCGGTTGGTCGAGGACGCGCCGGACGAGCTGGTGGTCGTCGCCCGTTTCCTGGCGCTGCTGGAGCTGTACCGGGAGCGGGTGCTGGCCTTCGAGCAGCCGGAGGCGCTGGGCGAACTGCTGGTGCGCTGGGTGGCGGAGGCGGACCGGGGCGCGGTCGAGGTGACGGACGAGTTCGACCGGCCGGTGGGTGAGCGGGAGCGGGAGGAGAGTCGATGAGTGGTGGGAGCGGGAGCGGGAGCGGGAGCGGGAGCGGGCGCCCGAGCGGGAGCGGGGTCGGCGGGCGGCCGGTGCGACGCCCGCTCGGGCTGCCGGGGCGGCCGCGGGCCGGGGAGTGGCTGGAGCCGGCCTTCGAGCTGCTGCCGGAGCCGGTGGCGGGGCCCGTGACGGATCCGGTGGCGGCGGGGTCGGTGGTGGAGCCGGTAGCGGCGTCCGTGGGTGCGTCGGCGGAGGGCGAGGCCCGGGTCGTGCACCAGAAGTCGGCCCCGTCGACCTCCGGCGTCACTGATGTGGTCGGCGTCGCTGATCCGGCCGGGGGCGAGGAGACGCCCGGGGCCGGCTTGAGGGCCGAGTTGGAGGCGATCCTGATGGTCGTCGACGAGCCTGCCGGGGAGGAGCGGCTGGCCGGCGTGCTGGAACGGCCCCGGGCGCAGGTGGCCGCTGCGCTGCGCGAACTGGCCGCCGAATACACCGCCCAGGGCCGCGGATTCGACCTGCGGCTGGTCGCCGGCGGGTGGCGGTTCTACAGCCGGGACACCTGCGCTCCGGCCGTCGACCGCTTCCTGCTGGACGGCCAGCAGGCCCGGCTCACGCAGGCCGCATTGGAGACCCTGGCGGTCGTCGCCTACCGGCAGCCGGTGTCCAGATCGAGGGTTTCCGCCGTCCGCGGTGTGAACTGTGACGGCGTGATGCGTACCCTGGTACAGCGAGGACTGGTGGAAGAGGCCGGATCCGAGCCCGAAACAGGTGCGATCCTGTATCGGACGACGAACTACTTCCTGGAACGGATGGGGCTCCGCGGCCTGGACGAGCTGCCGGAGCTCGCTCCCTTCCTGCCCGAGGTCGACGACGTGGAAGCGGAGTCCCTGGAGGGCACGATGATCGCGGAGGCGGTCGCCGCCGCTGCCGTGCAGGCCGTGGGCGGCAGTGGCGAGGCCGGTCGGGCTGCGCCTGATCGGTAGGGGGCGGTGAGGTCGGCCGAAACGACCGCACATCCCAGACGGTAACGACGTACGGACACTTTGATGCGTAGCAGTGGCAACGGCAGGAACGGCAGCGGCGGCGGCAGCGGTCGCAGCGGACAGGGCGGGGGCCGGGGCGGCGGCTCCTACGGCGGCAGCGGCAGCGGCCGCAGCGGCTCGGGCTCGGGCTCCGGCTCGCGCGGGGGTTCGTACGGCGGTGGATCCGGCTCGGGCTCCGGCTCGCGGGGCGGCTCGTACGGCGGTGGATCCGGTTCGGGCTCCGGCTCGCGGGGGGGTTCGTACGGCGGTGGGTCCGGCTCGCGCGGCGGCTCGTACGGCGGCGGCAGCGGTGCCGGTTCGCGCGGCGGCTCGTACGGCGGTGGATCCGGCTCGGGCTCCGGTTCGCGCGGCGGCTCCGGCTCGTACGGGCGGGACAGCCGCCGGGACGACCGGCGCGACGACAACCGGTACCCGGACCGCCCGCTGCGGCCCGAGGAGCGGCGCTACGACCGCCCCGAGTTCGGCGGTGGCCCCAACGCCACCCCCGCCCGCGGCGGCTACTCCGGCCGGCGCCCCAGCCCGGCCCCGCGCCCGCGCCGTGAGGGCCAGGGCGCCCCGGGCGACCCGCGCCGCCAGCCGCAGCGCTCGCGCGAGCTGCAGGCCAAGATCGAGGACGCCGTCCTCGCCCGGCACGACAAGCCGGCCGTCAAGCTGCCCAAGACCTTCGGCGAGCCCGAGGGCGAGCGCCTGCAGAAGGTGCTGGCCCGGGCGGGCATCGGCAGCCGCCGCGCCTGCGAGGAGCTGATCGAGCAGGGCCGGGTCCAGGTCAACGGCAAGCTCGTCACCGAGCAGGGCAAGCGGGTCGACCCGCAGAACGACGAGATCAAGGTGGACGGCCTGACCGTCGCCACCCAGTCGTACCTGTTCTTCGCGCTCAACAAGCCGGCCGGCGTGGTCTCCACCATGGAGGACCCGGACGGGCGCCAGTGCCTCGGCGACTACGTGACCAACCGGGAGACCCGGCTGTTCCACGTCGGCCGTCTGGACACCGAGACCGAGGGCATCATCCTGCTCACCAACCACGGCGAGCTGGCCCACCGTCTCACCCACCCCCGGTACGGCGTGACCAAGACCTACCTGGCCGCCATCCAGGGCCCGATCCCGCGCGACCTGGGCAAGCAGCTGGCGCAGGGCATCGAGCTGGAGGACGGCTTCGCGCGCGCCGACAGCTTCAAGGTGATCTCCAACGTCGGCAAGAACTACCTGGTCGAGGTGACCCTGCACGAGGGTCGCAAGCACATCGTCCGCCGGATGCTGGCCGAGGCCGGCTTCCCGGTCGAGAAGCTGGTGCGCACGCACTTCGGCCCGATCGCGCTGGGCGACCAGAAGTCGGGCTGGCTGCGCCGTCTGACCAACCCCGAGGTCGGTCAGCTGATGCGCGAGGTCGGTCTGTAGACCGGTCGGTATATTTCTATAGACCGGTCGGTATATTCCGGTTGGGCTATGTAGACCGGTCGGCATATTCCCCCAGGAGTCTGTAGACCGGTCGGTATATTCGGGCTTCCGCTGAGGGCCTCCCCGTCGAAAGGCGGGGAGGCCCTCGGTCGTTCGGTGGGGGTGAGTGGGGTGCGAGGCGGGGCGCAACCCCTGGTCACGGCCTTGTCAGCGCCATGATCCGTGGCAGAGGATTGCCACCGGACCACCATCCGCCCAGTGGCGGGACTGCGCCAGGGCCGGCGCCGGTGGGGGGCGAACGGGGGAGACGGCGTCGTGTCGGATGCACCACTCAGCGCACTGGGACTGGCCGAGCCGGACGGACAGGTCTACGCGGCGCTGGTGGCCAATCCGCAGTCCACCGCGGAGGAACTGGCCGAGGGATGCGGCCTGACGCTCCAGCAGAGCGTGCGCGCCCTGGACCGCCTGGCGCAGCAGGGCATGGCGACCCGGGCGCCGGTGGACCGGCAGCGCTACCTGCCGGTCGCCCCCGACGTCGCGATCGGCACCCTGATCGGCCACCGCGAGTCCGAACTGCGGCACGCCCGGGCCGAGATGCACCGTCTGATGGACGCCTTCCGGGAGGCCTCGCGGTACACCGATCCGGCGCACTCGGTGGAGGTGCTGACCGGTGGCGAGGCGATCGCGCAGCGGCTGGAGCACATCACCGAGACCAGCCAGTACCAGGTCCGCGGCTTCGACCGCCCGCCGTACATCCAGGATCCGGTGACCCCGATCCCGTTGCAGCGGCGGCGGTTGCGGGAGGGCCTGCGGCTGCGGACCGTCTACGACCGGGACGCGGTGGCCTGGCCGGGCCGGCTGGAGCGGAACATCCTGGCCGGGGTCGCGGACGGCGAGGAGGCCCGGGTCCGGCCGTCGCTGCCGATGAAGATGATCATTTCGGACGACCGGATGGCGATCATCCCGATCAGCGTGGGCGACAGCGTCCTCGACGCCGCGTACGTCATCCACCCCTCCGCGCTGCTCCAGGCGCTGGACACGCTGTTCGAGGCGGAGTGGGAGCGCGCCGTCCAGTTGCAGGCCGCGATCGGCACCGGGGACGCGACGCTGGAGCCGGAGGCCGACCACCGCAAGCTGCTGGGCCTGCTGGCGGCCGGCCTCACCGACGAGTCGATCGCCCGGTCGCTCGGCTGGAGCGCCCGCACCACCCAGCGCCGGTTGCAGAGCCTGATGCGCTCGCTGGGCGCCACCACCCGCTTCCAGGCCGGTATGGCGGCCCGGGAGCGGGGTTGGTTGTGACGGGAGTTGGCTGTGCACCGGGCCGGGCGGACGTCGGGGGTCGGGCGTCAGCTCCAGGGGGTGAGGGCGGCCCAGCGGCCGTCCGGGCCGCGCTCGACCTTCAGCAGGCCCTTGACGGCGGAGCGGTTGAGCCGTCCGTAGACGTGCGGGAACAGCAGGCCGGGGGTGGCCCCGGGCGGCGGTGCGCCGTGCGGAGCCTCCCACTTGACCATCGGTTCCACCTGTGACTCCTCGATCAGCAGTGCCATCAGCGGGTCGGGAGTGTCGGCGAAGAAGGCGTTGGCCACCGCGAGCGCCGTCTGTTCGTCCGCCGAGCAGTGGATGAACCCGTCGGTGAGCAACGACGCGGTGGTGTACGGCCGACCGGGGTCGGACAGCCAGTCGTCCAGGGGTGCGAGGTGGAGGATCATGTTCCTGTTCTACCCGGTTTGGTCCTGAGCGGTCGTCACGAGCGGACCGGTGTTCAGACGGCGGCGGAGGCCGGGCTCCTCAGAGCCCGGCGACCTTGGCGGTGGCGGAGACCTCGTAGACCAGCGTGACCGTCCGGCGGGCGCCGGGCCCGAGCGGGACGTCCCAGCGGAGGATGCCCTCGGCGTCGAAGGCGTCCGGCGACGGGGAGCACTCCTCCTTGCGCAGCCGCACCTCCACCGCCGACACCTCGGAGACCGGCACCCGCTCGCGGACCGCGACGACCTGTTCGTCCCGCTCCTCCGGGCCGGAGAAGCGGGAGAGGTGCAGCCGCACCGTCCGGGTGGTCGTCTGGCGGCCGGTGAGCCCGGCGGTGGCCTGGCGTTCCTCGGCCTCGCGGACCACCCGGTAGCCGTCCGAACTGCCGAACGCCAGCTCGGCGTCGGCCCCGGCGGCGGTGAAGCCCAGCTCGCCCCGGCCGGTGAAGCCGCTGCCGCGGACCAGTTCGACCGGACCCGCCAGCAGCGGGTGCCCGGCCGTGTTGCGGAAGCGGACCACCTGGGTCACCAGCGGGGACAGCTCCGGCGCGCACGCGTACTCGCTGCTCGCCTGCCCGGTGAAGGCGCCGAGCGGCACCCGGTGCGCCCGGCCGTCGGAGGGCACGGTGGCCGGAGCGGGCGCGGGCAGCACCCGGACCTCCCCGCCGTCGTCCACCCCCGGTACCCCGGCGGCCGGGCCGAGCGCGCTGATCGCCTCCTCGCGCAGCTCCACCTCGACCGTGCGGCGCTCCTCCGCGGTGCGCTCGCGCAGCATCAGGACGTCCTCGGCGACGGCGGGCGGGTCGGTGGCGAGGGCCGAGCGGGCGGTGGAGAAGGTGAGCCGGACGCCGGTCCAGTCCTCGCCGGTGCGCTGCCAGACCACCGCCTCCGACTCCAGCCGCAGGCTCCCGCCGTCCAGGGTGGCCCGGTACGAGGGGCGCCAGAGGGCGCACGGCACCAGGTGGGTGACGGCCAGCCCGCTCGGGCCGGGCCGCGCCGCCTCGACGGTGAGCTCCAGGTGGGCGATCAGTTCGGCCGGTTCCTCCTCGGCCTGGTCGAGGGCGAGCAGGGCCTGCGAGCGCTCCTGGTCCAGGCGGCGCAGCCGGGAGTGGGTGGTCCGCAGCTCCTCGCCGTGGCGCTCGCGTTCGGCGTCCACCCGGTCCAGTTCGCGGGCCCAGCGGGTGCGTTCGAGCTCGCCGATCCCGGCGCCCTCGCCGATCTCGCGCAGCAGGTCGGCGGAGAGCTGGGCGAGCAGCGCCAGCCGGGCTTCCAGGCGGGCGCGGGTCTGGTCGGCGAGGCGGCTCGCGGTCTCCAGCTCGTGCAGCCGGTGGCGCAGCCGGGAGTCCTCCGGGCCGGGCGGCAGCGGGGCGCGTGGGATCCAGTCGCGGACGATCCGGGCGTCCAGCACGCGGGTGCCGGGGGCGGTGATCTCGGCGCGCAGGGTGCGGTCGACGGCGAGCGCGGTGAGCGGGCCCAGTCGCAGCCGCTGGACGCCTGCGGTGAGGTCGACGGTGGTGGTGCGTTCGACCTGGCTGCGGTCCTCCAGGCAGGTGACGGCGGTGACGGGGAGGGGGATGGTCGTTCCGGTCATCGTTCAGTTCCTCCGGTTTCCACCGACGATGGCCTTTCCGGCCGGGATCTTGATCTGGTAGCCGCCGTCCAGCTCGGTGCGGCCGCCGGGCGGCAGCTCGACCCGCCAGAGCCGGGTGCTGGGCGGGCAGTCCGGCGTGGAGACCGTCGGGGCCTGCCAGTCGGCCCGCTCCTCGATCCGGATCTCGGCGTCGGAGGTGACCGGCACGCGCTCGCGGACCTCCACGGTGACGGTGCGGCCGAGCCGGTTCGCCAGCTGGACGTGCACCCGGTGGTCGAGCACGGTGCTGCTGCTCAGCATGCCCGTGGTGGACTCGTGCAGCTCGGTGCGGCGCGCCACCTCGATGCTCTCGGTGACACCGATGCCCAGGCTCCGCAGCCCGCCCGGGGCGAGGGTGGGCAGGGCGGCGGTGAGCAGGAACTCGTCGTCGACGGTGACCTCGACTGGGCCGGCCAGCACGGCGCGGTCGGTCCGGTTGGCGAGCACCAGGGTGGCGTACACCTTCTCCTCGACGGCGGGGACGGTGACGTACTCCGGGCGGACGGACACCGGGATCTCGTCGATCGTGACGGTGTGCCAGGTGCCGTCGGACGGGATGTCGGCGGGGGCGGCGGAGTCGAAGCGGTGGTCGAAGGAGCCCGCCGACTCGCGGGGCGGGACGGCGTGCCGGGGGAGTGCCAGATGGCGGACCCGCTCGCCGCCGGTGTCGCCCGGGGGCATCGCCGCCGGCCCGTAGTGCTCGGTCTGCTCGGTCTGCTCGGCCTGGGGGCGCAGGGTGCCGCGGTGGGCGGCGGGTGCGTCGGGGCCTGCCAGGACGAGGCCGGGGTAGTCGAGCAGGGAGGCGTCCGGGGCGAAGCCGGTGCCGGGGGCCTCGGTGCCGCCGCCGCTTCGGCGGGAGCGGCGGGCGAGCGGGTGCAGGTCCGGCGGGGGCGCGCCGCCCGGTGCCACGGGGGCGGGCGGCGGCGCGGGGGCCTGGGGCATCGAAACCTGGGGCATCGAGGCTTGGTACATCGAGGCTTGCGGCAGGGGGGCTTGGGGCATCGGGGCGGCGGCGGGTGCACCGCCGTATCCGGCGAAGCCGCTCGGGGCGGGCGGGGGTGCCGGGACGGGTTCGTCGATGTCCAGGGTGCCGCCGCGCCCGGCGGGGGCGGCCAGCCGGGCGGCGTCGGCCACGAGGCCGGCGTCGGCGGGCCGGGAACCGGCGGGCCGGGCGCCGCCGAGGCGGTTGAGCCGGGCGGCGGATCCGTACGGGCCGGGGGCCGAGACGGCGAGCGGGGCCTTGCGGCGCGGGGTCGGGCGGGCACCGGCTCCGGCGTCGTCGTAGCCGGCGAAGAGGTCGGCCAGGCCGGCCGGGGGCTCGCGCCAGCCGGACGGCGGCGGGGCGGGCTGGCTGCGGCCGATCCGCAGCGAGCGGAGCCGGGGCAGGTCGGTGCGGCGGTCGAGGTCGGCGGTGGAGAGGGCGAGCCGGACGCCGGTCCAGTCCTCTCCGGTCTGCTGGGCGACGGAGGCGCGCAGGACGAGTCGGCCGGTGTCGGCGCCGTGGCGGTAGGAGAGGCGGTAGGCGGGCACCCAGCGGGCGGCGGGGACGCCGTACTCCAGCTCGATGTCGAGCCGGGCGGGGGGCTTCTCGGGGGCTGGGGCGACGGGTTCCCCGGCGGATTCCGGGGCGGATTCCATGGTGGGTTCCGGGGCGGGCTGTGCGGAGAGTGCCGAGGCCTGCACGGTGGTGAGGGTGAGCAGGACGGTGGCGGCGGTCCCGACCGGGTGGGCGGGGCCGGCCGTGGATGCGCGGTCCAGCCGGTCGGCGGCCAACTCGCGCTCATGGTCCGCGAGTTCGACTTCCGTGGTGAGCTCCTCGGCGCGTCGCTGGAGCCGGGTCAGGCGCTCGTCGACGAAGTCGGCCAGCTCCAGCCAGGCGTCGGCGGGCGTCCGCCGCAGCGGTTCCTCGGGCCGCCGCTGCGGTGGTACGGCGCGCAGGGCGGAGGTCTCGGCGATCGCGGTCAGGACCAGTCGGCGGCGCTCGGTGAGTGCGCCCTGGCGCTCCATGGCCTCATCCAACTCGCGACGGAGCCGGGGGAGTTCGGTCGGCTCGTGGAACTCGGCGAGCAGCTCCAGCCGGGCCTCGGTGACCGCCGTCCCGCTCGGGCCGTCGAGCACCCGGGCACGCAGCGAGCGGCCGTCCAGGGAGGAGGGCAGACCGGTCAGCCGCAGCCGGCCGTCGGCCGGGAGCGGGACGCTGGCCCGGCGGCGGCACACCGCGCCCTCGGCGTAGACCACGACGGAGTCCAGGACCGACGGGTGGGCGGGGACGGCGGGGGGTTTCGGGGGCCCGGCCTCGCCGACGTGTCGGGCCTCGCCGTTCTGCTGATCGTCGCCGCTGTGCTGATCGTCCATGCGCAACCCCTTCGTTCGCGTGCCGTGTTCCGCGTGTCGCCCGCGCCGTGCCCGGGCGGCCAGTCTGCCCCGCTTCGGTGCGGGCGTCGCCGGATTTCGCGGGGTGCGGCGTGTATGCCCGTTGGCGGGTCTGGCGGTCTGGCGGTCTGGCGGCCTGGCGCGTTCGCGGTCCTGTGGTGCCCGCCGTGTCCGGCGTGCCTCCGCATGGTGTGGGACGGGGGCGGGGCCGCCGTGGTTGCCCAGTGGGCGGGCGGTGGGGGCGAGGGTGGGGCGGATGCGAGAGGATGGGGCGCGGGTGTTCCCGGCCGGTGCCGGGGCGCCGACCGGACCGAGAACCGGCGAGGCCGGGCAGCCCGGAACGCGAAGCCCGAGAATTCGAGAAGGAGCGCGACCCGCCATGCGCACTGCCGTCGTCGTCGGTACCGGACTGATCGGCACCTCCGCCGCGCTCGCCCTGGCCGGCCGCGGGCTGACCGTCCATCTGGAGGACGCCGACCCGGACGCCGCCCGGACCGCCGCCTCGCTCGGCGCCGGCATCACCGAGCCGGCCGACGGCCCGGTCGACCTGGCGATCATCGCCGTGCCGCCCGCCCTGGTCGGCAAGGTGCTCGCCGACTGCCAGCGCCGCAACCTGGCCCGCTGGTACACCGACGTCGCCAGCGTCAAGGCCGGCCCGCGCATCGAGGTCGCCGCGCTCGGCTGCGACACCGTCCACTACATCGGCAGCCACCCGATGGCCGGCCGCGAGCGCTCCGGCCCGCTGGCCGCCCGCGCCGACCTGTTCGAGGGCCGCCCCTGGGTGCTCACCCCCACCGACGACACCGACACCGAGACGCTCAACGCCGCCCTGGAACTGGTCGCGCTCTGCGGTGCGATGCCGATCGTGATGGACGCGACCGCGCACGACCGGGCCGTCGCCCTGGTCTCGCACGCCCCGCAGCTGGTGTCCTCGCTGGTCGCCGCCCGGCTGGAGCACGCCGACGAGACCGCCATAAGGCTCTCCGGGCAGGGTGTCCGGGACGTCACCAGGATCGCCGCCTCCAACCCCGGCATGTGGGTCGACATCCTCTCCGCCAACGCCGGCGCGGTCGCCGACGTCCTGGAGGAGGTCGCCTCCGACCTCGGGGAGACCGTCACCGCGCTGCGCGCCCTGGACGCCCCCGAGGAGGGCGAGCGCCGGGCGGGCGCGGCCGGGATCGAGGCGGTCATGCGGCGCGGCAACACCGGCCAGGCCCGCATCCCCGGCAAGCACGGCGCGCCGCCCACCCGGTACGAGACGGTGGCCGTGGTGCTCGGTGACCAGCCCGGCGAGCTGGGCCGGCTGTTCGGCGAGGTCGGCGCGGCCGGGGTCAACATCGAGGACGTCGTCATCGAGCACTCGACCGGCCAGCAGGTGGGCTTCGTCCAGCTGTCGGTGGCGCCCGGGGCGGTCAAGCCGCTCACGGTGGCGCTGCGGGCGAGCGGGTGGAGCGTCCGGGACTGATCGGGCTGCGGGGGCCGGTCGGCTTCTGGGACTTCGGTTGAGCGGTTCGGTCGAGCGGTTCGGTTGAGGGGGAGCAGGGATGATCATCGAGTTGCCGCTGGGCGAGACCCGGCACGGGTCCTACGGCCGGCCGGTGGACCTGGGGAACGAACGGTTCCTGCGGGCGGTGGTGGGTGGGGACTTCCGGATCCACCACCGCAGCGTCGAAGCGCTGGTCGAACTGCCCCGGCCGACGCCGCCGGACCCGGAGTCCACCGAGCCGGAGCCGACCTGCAGCCTGCTGGTGCGGGCGGTCCACGCCGCCTTCGCGGAGCACCTGCCGCTCAGCCTGTCGCCGGACGTGCTCTGGTACGCGGTGGTGCACGAGGTGGCCGTGCACGCGCGGATGTACGCGCCGAGGTACCGGGCGCTGTTCGGCGGTGCCGAGGGGCGCCGGGAAGCGATCGTGGTCCGCGACGACGCCCTGGCGGCGCCCGGCCCGGACTGGTCGCGGTCGATCCGGCTGGTGCGGGAGCCGCTGGCGGCGGCGGTCGGGGCCGAGCTGGTGGAGCTGTTCCAGCCGGCGTTCTCGACGACCACGCCCGACGACGCCTCCTCCGCGCTGGTGGCGCTGATGGACGTGGTCAGCCCCTACTACGCCTTCCGCTGGGAGACCCGCTGCGGCATCCCGCGGATCCGGCTGGAGGGCACGGCCGGGGACTGGGCGCTGCTGGTGGCGCGGGTCGCCGGGCTGGCGGAGCGCTTCGACTGGCTGGCGCCGTGGTTCGCCGAACTGCGCCCGGTGCTCGACGAGATCGCGGCGACCGCGGCGGGCGGGACGGTCGACGACGAGTTCTGGCGCTCGCTCTTCAAGTGGCGGTCGATGTCCGGCGGCCCACGGGTGACCGGCTGGCTCACCGCCTTCCTCGCGCACACCCAGACCCCCGACGGGCCCCGGCTGCGCCAGTCCTTCGGCTGGCGGGAGGCGGACGCCAACCCGTACCACCGGGACTCCTTCGCGGTGAACGACTTCCCCTCGCACGTCTCCAAGGTGCCGTTCGTCTGGGACCACCTCGGCCGCGAGATCCCGATGGCCTTCACCGCCGGCATCCTCGGCATCGAGTGGGACGGGGAGTACCTGCGGCCCCGGCTGGGCAACGCCGTCCTGCGGATCCTGGGCCCCGACCGGGGCTGATACCGGCGCCGATATCGGGACCGATACCGGCGCTGATACCGGGGCTGTCACCGGAGCCGATACCGGCGCTGTCACCGGAGCCGAGGGGGCCGGCAGGGGGCTGGTACTGGGCTGATCGGGTGGCGGAGTGGGTAGGGCGGCGGTCCATTAACCTTGAGGGAGACAACCCCCTGCCGTCTGCCTCCCCAGGCCCCGGCTTTCACGCCCAGAGAGAGGTTCGGCCCCGTGGACACTGCCGACCGAGCGCACGCCCCGGTCGTCGTCGCGATCGACGGACCCTCCGGTTCGGGCAAGTCGACCGTCTCGCGGGCGGTGGCGGCCCAGCTGGGCCTGAGCTTCCTGGACACCGGCGCCATGTACCGGGCGATGACCTGGTGGATGCTGGCCAACGACGTCGCCGTGGCCGACCCGGAGGCGGTGGCCGTCGCGTGCGGCAAGCCGGTGATCGTGTCGGGCACGGACGCGGACGGTCCCACCATCACGGTGGACGGCCAGGACGTCTCCGGACCGATCCGCGGCCCCGAGGTGACGGCGCAGGTCAGCGCCGTCTCCGCGGTGCCGGCGGTGCGCTCCCGGCTGGTGGAGCTGCAGCGCGGCTGCGCCGAGGTCGCCGAGCGCGGCATCGTCGCCGAGGGCCGGGACATGGGGACGGTGGTGTTCCCGAACGCCACCGTCAAGGTGTTCCTGACCGCCTCCGAGCAGGCCCGGGCCGAGCGCCGGGCGGCCGAGCTGCGCGCCAAGGGCGTCGACGAGGCGACCATCACCGCGATGGCCGCCGACCTCGCCCGCCGGGACGCCGCGGACTCCTCCCGGAAGACGGCCCCGCTGGCCCAGGCCGCGGACGCCGTCCTGGTGGACACCAGCGAGCTCACCCTGGAGCAGGTGATCGACCGGATCACCGCGCTGGTGGAGGAGCGGGCCGGGATGTCGTCGGTCTGAGAGGACGGACGGGCCCGAAGGGACGGACCGGTCTGAAGGACGGACCGGTCCGGACAGCCACAATGGTCTGAACGGCCGAAATGGTCTTAACGACCGGAATGGCCGGAACGGCCGAATGAGCTGCGGTGCCGCCGAGGTGCCGCGGAGAAAACCATCGCGCTGCCCCGAGCGGGGCAGGTACGCACGGCGCGCCCCTGGGAAGGGCCGCGCCGGGAAACGGAACAGACGAACATGACCGCAGAGCACTCCGACACCGGCCACGGTGGACTGGACGCCGCCGACTACGCCGAGTTCATGGCCATCGCCGCCGAGGAAGGCTTCGACGTCGACGGCGTGGACGGCTTCGACGGCGCCGAGCACGTACCGCTGCCGGTGCTGGCCGTCGTCGGTCGCCCGAACGTCGGCAAGTCGACCCTGGTGAACCGCATCATCGGCCGCCGTGAGGCCGTCGTCGAGGACAAGCCGGGCGTCACCCGCGACCGGGTCACCTACGAGGCCAGCTGGAACGGCCGCCGCTTCAAGGTCGTCGACACCGGCGGCTGGGAGATCGACGTCCTCGGCATCGACGCGATGGTGGCCGCGCAGGCCGAGCTCGGCATCGAGCAGGCCGACGCGGTGCTGTTCGTGGTCGACGCCACCGTCGGCGCCACCGACACCGACGAAGCCCTGATCAAGCTCATCCGCCGGGCCGGCAAGCCGACCGTGCTGTGCGCCAACAAGGTCGACGGCCCGTCCACCGAGGCCGAGGCCGCCTACCTGTGGTCGCTGGGCCTGGGCGAGCCGTACCCCGTCTCCGCGCTGCACGGCCGAGGCTCGGGCGACCTGCTCGACGCCGTCATGGACGCGCTGCCCGAGGCCCCGCCGCAGACCTTCGGCGACGCCGCCCCCGGCGGCCCGCGCCGCATCGCGCTGATCGGCCGCCCGAACGTGGGCAAGTCCAGCCTGCTGAACAAGGTCGCCGGCGAGGAGCGGGTGGTCGTCAACGAGCTGGCCGGCACCACCCGTGACCCGGTCGACGAGATGATCGAACTCGCCGGCAAGACCTGGAAGTTCGTCGACACCGCCGGCATCCGCCGCCGGGTCCACCTGACCGCCGGCGCCGACTTCTACGCCTCGCTGCGGACCTCCGCCGCGCTGGAGAAGGCCGAGGTCGCGGTCGTCCTGGTCGATGCCAGCGAGACCCTCGCCGAGCAGGACACCCGGATCATCTCGATGGCCGTCGAGGCCGGGCGCGCCGTCGTCATCGCCTACAACAAGTGGGACCAGATGGACGAGGAGCGCCGCTTCTACCTGGAGCGCGAGATCGAGCGCGACCTCGTCCAGGTGCAGTGGGCCCCCCGGGTCAACGTCTCGGCCAAGACCGGCCGGCACATGGAGAAGCTCGTCCCGGCGATCGAGACCGCGCTGGAAGGCTGGGAGACCCGCATCCCGACCGCGCGGCTGAACGCCTTCCTCGGCGAGCTGGTGGCCGCCCATCCGCACCCGATCCGCGGTGGCAAGCAGCCGCGCGTCCTGTTCGGCACCCAGGCGGGCATCCGTCCGCCGCGGTTCGTGCTGTTCGCCTCGGGCTTCCTGGAGGCCGGCTACCGGCGCTTCATCGAGCGCCGGCTGCGTGAGGAGTTCGGCTTCGTCGGGACGCCGATCTCGATCTCGGTGCGGGTCCGGGAGAAGCGCAAGAGGAAGTAGGACGTCGTGATCCACCGGCAGTAGTCGGTGGGTGCCGGCAGCAGGTGTGGGCGAGGGCCCCGTCACGGTGGTGGCGGGGCCCTCGTCGCGTGTACGGGGTCGTGCGGGCGCCGTGCGGGCGCCGTGGGGGTGGTGCGCAGGCGGGCGGTTCAGTGGTGGTCGCCGTTGCGGCCCGGGGGGAGGGAGAGCATCTGGCGGTGGCGGCCGCCGGTGGGCGCGGCGGTGGCGACGCCGGTGGCGGTGCCCATGGCCGGGGCGGGGGCCGGGGGCGGCGCGGGCATCGCGTGCGGGATCGGGCCGAGGTAGCCGGCGGCCACCCAGCCCTGGCCGTTGGTGAACTGGGGCGGCGGGGGCGGGGTGTGCTGAGGGGCGCTGGCCGCCGGGGCGGCCTGGCCGAAGCCGTCGCTGGTCGGGGCGGCGGGCTCGGCGTGGGGGTGGGGGGGCGGCTGAGGGGCGTTGTGGCCGGTGTGGCCCATCGCGCCGTGATGGGTGTGGCCGGTGGCGCCGTGATGGGTGTGGTTCGTGGCGCCGTGGCCGGAGTGCCCGGTGGCGCCGTGGTTGGCGGCGTGCCCTGCGGAGTGGCCGTGCTGCTGGCTCGGCATGTACTGCGGCAGGCCGGGCGCCTGTCCCCCGTAGCTGTGGAAGGCCTGGTGCTGGGGCGGGTACGGGCGCGGTTCGCCGAGCACCGGGTAACCGTCGCGGACCGCGAAGCCGGTGAACTTCAGGTCCTCCTCGCCCGAGCGGTCGCCCGGGAGCGCGCGGAACAGCCGCCGGTACTCGGAGTACAGCTCGTCGTAGATCGGCGTCGTCGAGTGCGGGTGCTCCGCGTCGTACGACGGGCGCATGCCGGGGATCGAGCGGGGGGCGGTGGTGGACCGGCCGGGGGACGCGGAGACGTCGTAGCTGTACACACAGGGGCCAACGAGTGAGGGGGCACAGGGATGCGGGGTTGCCGGGGCCCGGCCGGAAGGCGGCTTGTGCCGAGGGGGAGGCCGCCTTCCGGCGGGTGCGGAGCCCGGGCGTGGAGCCCGGGTGCCGGCGGGTTGGGGCGCGGCTGGGGCTGGATGCTGCTGGGGCGGGGGCGCGGCTGGGTCGGGCGCGCGCTGCTGGGGCTGGGGCGCGGCTGGGTCGGGCGCGCGCTGCTGGGGCTGGGTGCCGAGGGGCTCAGGTGCCGGCGAGGGGGAGGGAGGCGGCGACCACCTGGCCCAGTGCCACCGCCCGCTCCAGGGCCTGGCGGAGCAGGTCCTCGCGCGGCTGACGGCCCACCATCCCGGCCGGGACGGCGTACATGGTGACCTCGGAGAGCTGGCTCGCGGCCATCCGCCAGGCGTCGGTGACCTGGAGCGGCTGGTGCGCCTGCCACCAGCCGGTGCTGCCGCCAGCGGCAGCGGGCTGCAGGATCGCGTGCAGTTTGCCCATCGCCACCAGGACCGACCAGCCGCCCAGTTGGTCGGGGGTCTCGTCGAGGTCGGTGATGGCCTGGAAGCCTGCGTCCTGGAGCAGGTCGAGGAACTCGTCCTCGCCCGAGGTGCTGCCGGGGCGCCCGACCGGGCCGGTCGGCTCGACGACCAGCGAGGCGTGCCCGACCTTGCCGTGCAGCACCAGCCCGCAGGTGATGCCGAGGATGGCGGCCTGGCCCGGCGCGCTGGGCTGGGGGGTGGGGGCGGTCGCCGGGGTCGGCGCGGGAATGGGCACCAGCGGGTGCGCGGGCG
Organism: Kitasatospora sp. NPDC087271; assembly: GCF_044744605.1. NCBI lineage: Bacteria > Bacillati > Actinomycetota > Actinomycetes > Kitasatosporales > Streptomycetaceae > Kitasatospora > Kitasatospora sp. NPDC087271. Next base: position 798,217 of record NZ_JBIUYQ010000001.1, on the reverse strand, counting down.
CGGCCGGGGCGCCGGTCTGGGCCTGGCTGATGCTGCGGACGGCGCCGACCAGTTGCTCCTCGGCCACCGGCACCACCTGGGACGGGATGCAGCGGGCGTGGGCGAAGGCGAGTACGGCGGTCTCCTCGCCGACGAACAGGACGGTGCTGGTGGGCTCCGCGTGGGTGTCGCCGGAGGTGCGGCAGGAAGTGCATTCGTAGCTGTCGGGTGCGCGGTCGCCGCCGAGGAGGCGGTCCGCCTCGTCGTCGCCGATCTCGGACCGGACCTCGTCGCTGACGTCGAGCATGCGCGGCACGGGTTCTCCTCTTGGTGGGTGCGGTTGGCGGTCGGGGGGCGGATACGGGGAGGTCGCCATGACCAACGGGCCCTTGTGTCAGGCGTCACGGGTGGTCGACGAGGCTGACGGGAATTGCCTCTGATCCGACCGCGCCGCGTGTTCTCGTGGTCGCAATGTGTCGATGTCGGTGGCAGGCCTGCCGGAATGAAACCGTGAGGTGAGTCACGCCGCCGTGATGTTTGATCTACGAATCGACGGCTAAAACGGGCATTTCGGGCAAGATTGTGCGGTCATTACCGCCGGTAACCCTTGGCTGAGCTGGGCAGACCGGTGGAGTTTTGGTTTCCCCGCCGACCGGCTCGTAGCTTCATTGGCGGCGCAACGAGCGCCACCCGGGTTCACCCCCGACGCACCGCCCCTCCGGCTTCCCGCCGGATGCGGCAGGTGCCCGCCGACGCGATCGCTCGAACAGGTCGCCGGTGAGCGGCTGGGTGGCCGGGGCGGCAAGCGGCACGTCCGACACGTGCACGGTCGCCCGATGGACGCGGCAAGTGAACGCGGCCCTCTCCAGGGCCTGGTTCCGCATGCCCGCCCGGGGCTTTCGAGAGGAACCCCATGACCTTCCGTCACGAGACCGCCGCTGCCACCACCTCCACGGCCACCAAGCGCAACCGCGTCCGGATGGCTGTCGTGGCGGGCGCCGCTGTCGCGGCCCTGCCGGTGGCCGGCCTCGTCACGGCCACCTCGGCCTCCGCCGCCTCCGTCTCCACCTGGGACTCCGTCGCCCAGTGCGAGAGCGGCGGCAACTGGGCCATCAACACCGGCAACGGTTTCTACGGCGGACTGCAGTTCACCTCCAGCACCTGGGCCGCCTTCGGCGGCACCGCCTACGCCCCGCAGGCCAACCAGGCCACCAAGGCGCAGCAGATCGCCGTCGCCGAGAAGGTCCTCGCCTCGCAGGGCCCGGGCGCCTGGCCCGTGTGCTCCGTCAAGGCCGGCCTGACCAAGGGCGGCGCCCCGGCGGCCGTCGACACCTCGGCCGGTTCGACCACCGGTTCGACCGCCGCCAAGCCGGCTGCCCCGGCCGCCAAGCCGGCGCAGACCCAGGCCCCGAAGGCCGCCGCTGCCCCGAAGGCCGATGTCGCGCCGAAGGCCGCCGCCCCGAAGGCCGCCGCTGCGCCGAAGGCTGACGTCGCGCCGAAGGCCGCGCCGAAGAACGACGCCGCCAAGGGCGCCAAGGGCTGGACCGGCTCGAACGAGGCCAAGCCGGCCAAGGGCGACAGCTACACCGTCAAGTCCGGTGACACCCTGAGCTCGATCGCCGCCGCGCAGGGCCTGGACTGGCACGACCTGTACAAGAACAACGCCAAGGTCATCGGTGGCAACCCCGACCTGATCCTCCCGGGCCAGACCCTGAGCGTCTGATCAGTTGAGCCTCTGAGCCTCTGAGCCTCTGAGCCTCTGAGTAGCTGAGTGTTTGAGCAGCTGAGCGATTGACACCGACTCTCCGGGGTCTGCCGCCTGATGTCGGCTGTCCGACGTCCCCGGCCTGAGCTCGGTTCAGCGGGCCTCCCGGCCCCGGCGCTGTGCTGACACCACGGCCGCTTCTCCGCTGTGCGGGGGAGCGGCCGTCGGCGTTTCCGGTGCTTCTGGCGTCTCTGGTGTTTCTGGCGCGTTCGGCGCGTTCGGAGTGTCGTTGGGGAGGGGCGTGCGGCGACCAGCCTAGGGTCGGCTGCTGTGCTGCCTCCGTGTGACGAGCGTATGTGCCGGGTCGTGCTTCGGCTGGGCGTCGCCGTGGTGCTGCTGGCGGGGTCGGCGGCGATCCCCTGGGAGCGGGCCGGTGCGGCGGTCCGGGTCGCGGACGTCGTGTGGGACGGCCTCGCCGAGTGCGAGAGCGGCGGCGACTGGCAGGCCGACACCGGCAACGGCTACTACGGCGGCCTGCAGATCTGGCCGCCCACCTGGGAGGTCGCCGGAGGCTTGCGCTTCGCCGACCGGCCGGACCATGCGAGCCGCCGGGAGCAGACGACGGTCGGCGAGGAGATCCTCCGACGGCAGGGCTGGGAGGCGTGGCCGGACTGCGCGCGGGAGCTGGGGCTGATCGGCGGATCGCCGGCCCCCGGCGGCAGCCCGACCTCCGGCGGCAGCCCGACCCCCGGTAGCGGTCCGGTCCCCGGTGGCAGCCCGACCCCCGGTGGCAGCCCGACCCCCGGTGGCGGTCCGGGCTCCCGAGACCGGCCGGGTTTCTGAGGCTGGCCGGGTTTGTGAGGCCGGCCGGGCTTCGGCCGTGGCGGTGCGGGAGGATGGTGGGGTGATCCAGGGCGAACTGTTCGGTGACCTGCCCGGTGCCGTCCCGGCCGGCCGGTCGGGGTCCGCTGCCGCGCGCGGGCGCGCCGAGCCCGCCCCCGGTGCCGTCCTCCTCCCCGGCTGGCTGGACGCCGATGCCCAGCTGCGCCTGGTCGCCGCCTGCCGGGAGTGGGCCCGCCCACCGGCCGGCCTGCACGCCGTGCGGATGCCCACCGGCGGAATGATGTCCGTACGGATGGTCAGCCTCGGATGGCACTGGTATCCGTACGGTTATCGGAGGGACGCGGAGGACGGCACGCCCGTCAAGCCGTTCCCGCCCGAACTCGACCGCCTCGCCCGCCGGGCCGTCGCCGACGCCTACGGGACGGACGCCCGGCAGATCGCCGGCGCCGCGTCGTACGAACCCGACATCGCGATCGTCAACCACTACCCGCACGGCGCGAAGATGGGCCTCCACCAGGACCGCGACGAGCGGACCGACGCGCCCGTGGTCTCGCTCTCGCTCGGCGACGCCTGCGTGTTCCGGCTCGGGAACACCGAGACCCGGACCCGCCCGTGGACCGACCTGGAGCTGCGCAGCGGGGACCTGCTGGTGTTCGGCGGCCCGGCCCGGTTCGCTTACCACGGCGTGGTGCGCACGCTGCCCGGCACGGCGGATCCGGCGCTGGGTCTGGTCGGCCGACTCAACATCACCGTGCGGCAGTCGGGGCTGGCGGCGGGGGAGGCCTGAGTCCGGGTGGGCGTTCGTCCGTCCGCCTGGCGGCCGCTCGTCCGCTCTCCCCCTGCTGCTCGCTCACCGCTCGCTTACTCGTTCGAGTGAATCGGGCCCTTCGGCCCGGTGGGCGGGAATGACCCCGGTCGCCGGAGAATTCGAGTGGGTTGGAGAATTCGATCAGGACGGGCACCGGAGCCGGGCGGAAGACCTCCGCCGGGGCCGTGGGCCCGGAGAGGAAGCGCACGCATGGGTACCCCCGTCGACGACCTTGTCGACCTGCTCGACCTGGAGCAGATCGAACTGAACATCTTCCGCGGGCGCAGCCCCGAGGAGGCGCTGCAGCGGACGTTCGGCGGCCAGGTCGCCGGGCAGGCGCTGGTCGCGGCCGGGCGCACGGTGGACGGCGACCGTCCGGTCCACTCGCTGCACGCCTACTTCCTGCGCCCCGGGGTGCCCGGCGTGCCGATCGTCTACCAGGTCGACCGGATCCGCGACGGCCGCTCCTTCACCACGCGCCGGGTGCTCGCCATCCAGGGCGGTCGGCCGATCTTCGCCCTCACCGCCGACTTCCACCGCCCCGAAGAGGGCGGCATCGAGCACCAGCACCCCATACCGGACGTCCCCGCGCCCGAGGACCTGCCCAGCGCTCTGGAGGAGGTCGGCTCCCGACTCGGCGAACTCCCCCCGTTCATCAGTCGCCGCCAGCCCTTCGACATCCGCTACGTCGACCGGCTGCGCTGGACGAAGGAGGAGCTGGCCGGGGTCGAGGCGCGCAGCGGCGTCTGGCTGCGGACGGACGGCCCGCTGCCGGACGACCCGCTGATCCACGTCTGTGCCCTCACCTACGCCAGCGACATGACGCTGCTCGACGCCGTCCGCGCCCCCGTCGAGCCGCTCTGGGGCACCCGGCATTTCGACATGGCCTCGCTGGACCACGCGATGTGGTTCCACCGCCCGTTCCGTACGGACGACTGGCTGCTGTACCAGCAGGAGTCCCCGATCGCCCACGGCGCGCGCGGCCTCGCGCGCGGGCAGATCTTCGACCGGAGCGGGCGGCTGGTGGTGTCGGTGGTGCAGGAGGGGCTGTTCCGGCCGCTGGGCGCCGGCAGCTGACGGGGCGGGCGCGTGGGTGCGTCGCGGCGGCCGGGTGCCGGGCGTCGGGCGTCGGCCGAGCGGGCCGGCCTTCGTCCTGGCGGGCGTCGTGTCCGGGGTGTTGCCGTCGTGACGCCGTGTTGCCGTCCGGTGGCCGCCCTGTGGCGGTTCCGGCAGGCGGGAATGATCCGTCCGGGTGCGCGGCGTTGTGGTGGGTGACCGAGTTGGACGGCCCGAACAGCGGGCCGTCCGAGGACCGCAGTGGGAGGGTGTACCGATGACGGCGACGGCCGCGGAGGACTGGAAGCACTGGAGTGACGGCCGGGCGGCGTCGGTGAGCGCGCCACACGGCCAGCTCGCACTCACCGGCACGCACTGGTTGGAGCCCGAACCCGCCGAGATCGTCGGCCTGCCCGGGCGCTGGTGGGCCGACGCCGAGGGCGTCCGGGTCCGGGCGGCGGCCGCGGACGGCATCACCGTCGGCGGCGCCGACGGCCCGGTCGACGGCGAGGCGCTGCTCCGCCCCGACACCGATCCGGCCGCCGACACCGCCACCCTCGGCGACGTCCTGCTCGTCCCGATCGAGCGCGAGGGCGAGCTCGCCCTGCGGGTCTTCGACCCGGCCGCGCCGCGCCGGACGGCCTTCGCGGGCATCTCCGCCTACCCGTACTCGCCGGACTGGGCCGTCCCCGCCGTCTTCACCCCGTTCGAGCAGGACGGCACTCAGTCCGTGCTCGTCCCCAACGCGGACGGCAAGGAGCGCCCGCTCGCCGTCACCGGACAGATCGCCTTCACCGTCGCCGGCGAGCACCGCGAGCTGACCGTCAGCCGCTCCGGCGACCGCCTCACCGGCGTCATCGCGGACGCGACCAGCGGCATCGACACCTACCGGTTCCGCTTCATCACCCTCCCCGCCCCGGACGCGGACGGCCGCACCGTCCTCGACCTCAACCGGGCCTACCTCCCGCCGTGCGCCTTCGCGGACCACTTCATCTGCCCGTTCCCGCCGCCGGGCAACCGGCTCGACTTCGCGGTGGAGGCAGGGGAGAAGCAGGTCCTGACCAGGTAGGACGGGCCGCTGCCCGGCCCCGGTGCGGGGAGCGGGGAGGCCGGGGCGGACCATGGAGGGTTGTGTCGACCAATCATCCTGCCAATCCCGCCCCGGCATCCGATCCCGCCCCGGCGCCTGCCCCGGCGCCCACCCCTGCCCCGGCGTCCGATGCCGCCCCGGCCACCGCCGCTGTTCCGGCGGAGGAGCCACCCTCCGACGCCTCCTCTCCGCCGGCCGGAACCGAGGCCCTCCCCTGGTACCGGCGGGCCTTCGCCGACCTCAGCCCACTGCGCGACCACCCCGACTACCGCCGGGTCTGGTTCGGGCAGGCGGTCTCCTCCATAGGACAGCAGATGACGGCCGTCGCCGTCTCCGTCCAGGTCTACGACGAGACCGGCTCCGCCTTCGCGACCGGCCTGGTCGGCCTCTTCTCCTTCTTCCCGCTCGTCGCCTTCGGCCTCTACGGCGGCGCGATCGCCGACACCGTCGACCGGCGCAAGCTCGGCCTGATCGGTTCGGCCGGGCTCGCCGCCGTCTCCGCCGTCCTCGCCGTGCAGGCACTGGCGGGCCTCGGCGAGGTCGCCGTCCTCTACGCCGCCGTCGCCGCCCAGGCCGGCTTCTTCGCCCTCAGCTCGCCCGCCCGCTCCGCGATGATCCCCCGGCTGGTCCCCAGCCACCAGCTCCCCGCGGCGAACGCGCTGAACACCGTCAGCATGAACCTCGGCCTCACCGTCGGACCCATGATCGGCGGCGTCCTCATCGGCGCCTACGGAACCCAGGCCGCCTACCTGGTCGACACCGTCGCCTTCGCCGGCACCCTCTACGCGATGTGGCGCCTGCCCGCCATGCGCCCGCTCGGCGACCGCAAGGGCCGCGCCTCCGTCCTCGACGGCCTCCGCTTCCTGCGCGAGCAGCCCAACCTGCGCACCAGCTTCCTCGCCGACCTGGCCGCGATGATCTTCGGCATGCCGCGCGCCCTCTTCCCCGCCATCGCGGTCACCTTCTACGGCGGCGACGCCCGCACCGTCGGCCTCCTGGTCGCCGCCCCCGCCGTCGGCGCCCTCACCGGCGCCCTCTTCTCCGGCTGGGTCGGCCGCATCCACCGCCAGGGCGCCGCCGTCCTCGTAGCCGTCGCCGCCTGGGGCCTCGCCATCGCCGCCTTCGGCGCGCTCCACAACCTCTGGCTCGGCCTCCTCCTGCTCGCGGTCGCCGGCTGCGCCGACACCGTCAGCATGATCTTCCGCAACACGATGATGCAGGTCGCCGCCCCCGACGAGATGCGCGGCCGCCTCCAGGGCATCTTCATCGTCGTCGTCGCCGGCGGCCCCCGCCTCGGCGACTTCGAGTCCGGCGCCGTCGCCGCCCTCACTAACCCCGCCACCTCCGTGATCACCGGCGGCCTCGCCTGCGTCGCCGCCGTCGTCCTCCTCGCCGCCCGCCGCCCCGCCTTCCTCACCTACGACGCCCGCCACCCCACCCCCTGACCCACCCCGACCCGCCCCTGACCCGCCCACCCCCAACCCGGCAGCGAGCACCCCTCCACGTGCTGTATTGTTTTCCACGTCGCCGGGACAACCGGAGACAAGGTCGAGAAGCCCACAGCAGAGCCCCCCAGGCCCCGCTACCGGGCACCGAGACCACGGGACGTGGCGCAGCTTGGTAGCGCACTTGACTGGGGGTCAAGGGGTCGCAGGTTCAAATCCTGTCGTCCCGACTGTGAAGTCGGTTGTGAGAGCCGGTACTTGGGAAACCGAGTGCCGGCTCTTTCTGTTGCCTGGTCAGCTGGTGGTCGCATGGTGGTCTCCGGGCCACATCGGCCAGGTGGCTGAGGGTTCTTCTGTTCGTGTCTGCTGGTGTGCGGGCAGTTGCCGGTGCGGGCGCGGGTTCTGGTGCCAGGGGCGCCGGGCGCGGCAGGTGGGCCGGCCGAGGGCGGCGCGGTCGGCGTTGTTGAGGACCCAGGCGACGGCGTCGACGGCGGCGCGGGCGGCGAGGAGCGTCAGGTCCGTGTAGATGTTCGCGCTGGTGGACAGGGTGCGGTGGCGCAAGGTCTTGGAGATGACGGGCAGGGGGACGCCTGCGGCCGTGGCGAAGCTGGCGGTGAGGTGGCGTAGGTCGTGCAGGGCGATGCGGGGGACGCCGGCCTTGTCGCAGAGCAGGTGGAAGCGGTCGAGGACGCTCTTGGGGTGCAGGGGGCGGCCGTGGCGGTGGAAGACGTAGCCGCCGGCGGGGGTGATCTGGCCGAACGCTCGTGTGCCGGCCCGGTCTTCGAGGGCGTCGACGACGCGGTCGGACAGGGCGACCCACATCCTGCTGCCTTTGGTCTTCGGCGTGGTGAGCAACACCTGGTTGTTGTCGACGACGGAGAGGGTGGAGCGGACGAAGAAGACGCGTTCGGGCAGGTGAACGTCGTCCCAGTGCAGGGCGAGCGCCTCGCCCTTGCGGATGCCGGAGCCGATCATGAGTTCGGCGAGGTCGGCGTAGAGCGGGTCGGTGACGTGGGTGAAGCGCAGGAAGCGGGCGGTCTGCTCCTCGGTCCACAGGTGCCGCGGGGGCGGAGGCCGGGCGGGGCAGGAGCGGCGGTTTGGCGGGGTTGCGGGCCAGGCGTTCGCCGATGACGGCGCTGCCGAGGGCGCTGGAGAGGGTGGCCATGATCCGGTGAACGGTGACCTTGCCGCGGCCGTGTCGCAGCTGGTCGGTGACGAAGGCCCGCAGGTGCTGGCGGGTGAGGTCGTCGAGGGGGATCCGGCCGAGGGCGGGGATGAGGTCCTGTTCGACGTAGGCGCGGTAGCGGGCCATGGTGGTGGGCTTGAGGTGGAGCTCCCGCTCGGCGAGCCAGTCCCTCAGGTAGTCGGCGGTGCTCTGCCGTGGGTCGGTGATGACGCAGAGGGCCAGGCCCTCGTTGAAGCGCTGCAGTGCGATGCGGGCGTGGAGTTCGTCGGGGAAGCCGGCACGGCGGATGGTGCGGCGGTGGCCGTCGACGGGCGGAGTGTCGACGGCGAATGCCCAGGTGCCGTGGTGGGGATCGGTGGCGAGTCGGGGGCAGCGGGTGCCGAGCTGTCGGCGGTGGTCGTCACGGCAGCCGCAGCGCCGGTAGACGCGGCCTCGGTCTCTGCCGGGATTCGGTGAGCAGCGCATGGTGATCGCCTCGAAGGATCGTGCGCGAGTCGTCTTCCTTCCAGTCTGCGTCGGTGGGGCGACCGCCGTGCGATCACCGGCCCGGGAAAATGTGCCTTGATCTGCGGGTCTCCCTTGACTGGCGACAAGGGAGACCCGCGGATGGCCGATCGCCGGTTGCTTCTATGGCCGGTGCAGGCGGTCAGATGAGCCGGTCGCGGTGGGTGGCGGCGGCTTCGCGGACGAGGCGGGCGAAGTCGCCACGGCTGCGGTCCTGCTGCTGCCCGGCCTGTTCGTCGTCGTCCCAGTCCTCCTCATCGCCGAAGTCGTCCTCGTTGTCGAGTTCCTCGTATTCCTCGTGGAGGAGCCAGCAGCCGTGGATGCCGGCGAGGAGGTCTTCGAGGAGGTCGGGGGCGGGGCGTTTGGGATCGAGGGGGGTCAGGCGCAGGCCGGTGTCCTCGGGGTCGGTGTCCGGGCCGGCGTGTTGGGCGAGGTCGTCGTCGATGTCTTGGAGTTGTTCGCGCAGGCCGGCGGGGTCGGGGAGGAGGCCGTCGGCGATGTGGAGGGTGTGGCGTACGAGGCCGGTGACCGCGTCGTACGGGGAGGCGCCGGCTTCGAGGAGGTGGAGGACGAGGGTGGGGGTTTCGTGGGGGAGGGCTTCGATGTTGTCGGCTTCGAAGAGTACGGCGGTGGGGGAGTGTCCGGAGGCTTCGGCGGCGACCTCGGCTGCGGCTGCGAGCCAGTGGGCTGCGGCGACAGCGGCGGCGGTGGGGTCGATCTCGGCGAATAGTGCCGCGGGGCCGAAGGGGTCCTGCTCGAGGAGGCGGTCAGCGGCGGAGACCTGGACGGGGGAGGCGCCTTCGCGGCTGAGGAGGACGGCCTGGCGGGCGCGGCCGGTCAGGCCGCCGAGTTCAGCATTTTCCACGGCGGCGAGCTCGGTGCCGACTTCGGCGAGGACGGCGTCGGTGAGGTCCGCGTTGCCGAGGGCGTGCAGGGCGCGGCCAGCACGGTGGGCGGACTCGACCAAGGGGCTGTATTCGACGTCGAGCATGCCGTCCTGGGGGAGGTTGGGCTGGACGATGGCGCCGGGGACCTCGTCGAAGGATTTGCGTTCCGCCGCGCGGCGCCAGCCCTCGGAGTTGGGATCCTGGGAGGCGGCGGCACTGGCGGGGTGGGTGTAGGTGCGCCACGCCGCCTCGGACAGGTGGGTGAGAGCGCGGGCCAGCCGCATCAGCGCGGCCGTGTCCGCGCCGGCCGGGACGGCGGCGATACGGGTGGCGAGACCGCCCTCGCCCGTTTCCCAGGTCGCGATCAGCTCGTGCCGTTCGGGGTCGATGCTGTAGCGGGTCATGAAGTCGTACCTCCGGTGATCTGCTCGGCAATGCCGCCGGCCATCGAGCCATTCTGACGCATCGCCAGATAGCACCGGGTCGTGCAGCCGACAGGCGCAGACGGCTGCCAGAGAACGAGACCCCGTAGGGGCAGGGGCGTGCTCCTCGACGAGTTCGGCGCCACCATCGACCCGTCGCCGAGACCTTCGAGCCCCACCGCCTGTGCGCCTACCTGCACAGCCTCGCCGCGGCGTACACCACCTTCTACCAGCACTGCCCCGTCCTCAAGGCCCCCAGCCGAGAGGTCATGGAGACCCGGCTGCTGCTGTGCCAGCTCACCGGCCAGACCCTCCGCCAGGGCACGGACCTCCTCGGCATCGGAACGCCGGAGCGGCTGTAGATCTTGGCGATCTTCGGGGTGGACAGGTATCACCTGCCCGCCCTGAAGGACTCGCCTGAGTTTCTCCTCCCTGGGGGCGCTGCCACATGCCACGGCGCATCGTTTCGACATGCCCACCCGGATCGTCCCGCCACCGATTGTGACCAGATGCATTCAGGTCGATCGGTGCCGAGATGAAAGGCGACTCACTGGCTCGACAGGGCCTTGGGCGGCACCGTCGTGCTCAGCCCGAGGCCGAGCATGCGCTGGGACGCCCGGCGCAGCCACTGCGGCGAGTAGCACACCGGACCGCTTCGGCACCACCTGCTGTCGTCGCGGGCTACCGGTCGCAGCACACGGAGCTGTTCTCTTTCCGTACGCTAGCCCTGTCCGACCTCTCCGGTATCGTGCGGGCGAGCCGGGCTCTGCAGCGGAACAACACAAGAAGGTGGCGTGTGAGCGACAAGAATCAGGAGCTGGCTGACCTCATCTGGTCGGTCGCCGACCTGCTACGGGGCGACTACAAGCGCTCCGAGTACGGCAAGGTCATCCTGCCGTTGACGCTGCTGCGCCGCATGGACTGTGTAATGAAGGACACCCGCGAGGCCGTGTGGGCCCGTGCAGAGTCCTTCGCGGGCCAGAACAAGGACGCGATCCTTCGCGCCACCGCCGGCCGTGACTTCTACAACCTCTCGCGGCAGACGTTCGCCACCATCGGCGCGGACCCGGACACGGAGAAGGTTGAGAAGAACCTTAAGGACTTCATCGGTGGCTTCTCCTCAGAGGCCACCGAGATCCTCGACCACTACGCCTTCCATCTGCAGATCGACCGCCTGGCCAAGGCCGGGCTGCTCTACCTTGTGGTCCAGAAATTCGCGGGCATCGACCTCGGCCTTGAGGCCGTGGACAATCACAACATGGGCTACGTCTTCGAGGAGCTGATCCGCAAGTTCGCGGATGCCTCGAACGAGACCGCAGGTGAGCACTTCACTCCGCGTGAGGTCATCGAGCTGATGGTCGAGCTGCTCCTGGCGCCGGACAGCGGGCGCCTCACCGGGGCGGCTCCAGTGATCGATGTTCTCGATCCGGCCTGCGGTACCGGCGGCATGCTCTCGGCGGCTCAGGACCACATCAAGGCTCTCAACCCTGTCGCACGCGTGAACGTCTTCGGGCAAGAGCTGAATGCTGAGTCGTACGCGATCTGCCGATCTGACATGTTGTTGAAGGGGCAGGCTACCTCCAACATCCATTTCGGTAATTCTTTCACCCAGGACGGCCATGAGGGCGAGCAGTTCGAGTACATGCTTGCTAATCCGCCGTTCGGAGTCGAGTGGAAGAAGGTCGAAGAGCAGGTCAAGCAGGAGCACGAGGGCCGTGGCTATGACGGCCGCTTCGGTGCTGGACTGCCGCGAATCAACGACGGCTCGTTCCTCTTCCTGCAGCACATGATCCACAAAATGCGGCCGCTAAAGAAGGACGCCAACGGCGAGGAGATTGGCGGCAGCCGCGTCGCGATCGTCTTCAACGGCTCCCCGCTCTTCACTGGTGGCGCAGGGTCCGGTGAGTCCGAGATTCGCCAGTGGATCATCAGGAACAACTACTTGGAAGCGATCATCGCTCTCCCTGACCAACTCTTCTACAACACTGGGATCTCGACTTACGTCTGGATTGTCACCAACCGCAAACCGAATAACCTTAAGGACCGGATCATCCTCATCGATGCCCGGGATCAGTGGTCCAAGATGCGCAAATCGCTGAGCAATAAGCGCAAGGAGATCACGGAGGACCAGCGCAAGAAGATCTGTGCCTGGTACGGAGAGGCGTATCGTCTCACGCGTTCCGGCGACGGCTCGCAGCACTCCAATCCGGAAAAGGTCAAGGTGTTCGACGCGGACAACTTCGGCTATCAACGCATCACGGTGGACCGGCCGCTCAAATTGCGGTTCGAGGTCTCTGAGGATTCCCTGGACGCGCTGCGGGTAGCCAAAGCGGTGGAGAAGGAGCTCGGAGAAGGTGGGCCGGAGAAGCTGGCTGCCGCGCTCGAGCCGTTGCTGGGCAGCAGGTGGAAGACCAAGTCTGAGGCGTGGATTGCCCTGGGTGCAGCAATGGACCAGGCCGGCATCACCTGGCCGATGGCCAAGCCATTTGACAAGGCGATGCGTGATGCTGTTGGTGTCCCCGATTCGGAAGGCGAGACCCAATTCGTCAAGAAAGGTCAGCCTGAGCCAGACCCTGACTTGCGGAGTACCGAGAATGTCCCTTTGCGCGAGGACATCGACGCGTATTTCGAGCGCGAGGTGAAGAAGCACGTCGAGGATGCGTGGATCGCAGAGTCCAAAGACCCCAAGGCGAAGGAAATTGTACGTTCCCGCGTAGGCTATGAGATTCCGTTTACGCGGCATTTCTATGTATACCAGCCGCCGAGGCCACTCGAGGTAATCAGCACCGAACTCAAGGCCCTCGAGGTAGAGATTCAGAGGCTTTTGGGGGCGGTGACTCAGTGACATCTGATCTAATCGCACCATGGCTGTCGGAATCTCGCTGGCCAACAGTCCCCATCCGCTTCGTTGCAAGGCTCGGCACCGGTCACACGCCGAGCCGTACCGTGCCAGCCTACTGGGAAACCTGCACAATTCCGTGGATCACGCTTGCAGATGTCTGGCAGCTCCGCAGTGGCGCCGTTAATGTGATTTTGGAAACCAAAGAGAAGATTAGCTATCTCGGTTTGGCTAACTCTGCCGCAGTCAGGCATCGTGCGGGTACGGTGATTCTGTCTCGCACGGCATCGGTCGGATTTTCCGCGATTATGGGTACCGACATGGCGACCACTCAGGACTTTGTCACTTGGACGTGCGGCCCCGATTTGGAGCCGCGGTTTCTGCTGCACGCACTTCGTGCCATGTCGCCGGACTTGAAGCGTGTGGCGGCTGGATCGACGCACAAAACTATCTATATGCCTGACATCGAGCAACTGCGAGTACCGCTTCCGCCGGTAGACGAGCAGCGCCGCATTGCCGACTTCCTGGACTCTGAGACTGCATATCTCGATAAACTCAGGGACCTGCGTCAGAGTCAACTCAATAAGCTGGACGAGTGGTACAGGGCCGAAATTTCTGAGGCAACTACTCCTGGCATCTCCTCGCCTGGAGGCCGGAACTCGTTGTGGCCGTGGCTTCCCGCATCAATCTCTACTATTGGGCTCGGCTACTTGGCTCGAGTCCAATCCGGGGTGGCGGTACATGGCGCACGGAAAGCGACCCCGAATGATGCCGAGTACCCCTACCTTCGTGTCGCGAATGTGCAGGGCGAGAAAGTAGACCTGGCAGAGATTAAGACAATCACCATTTCTGCGGACCTGGCTCGGCGAGCGACGCTTCGAGCTGGCGATGTTGTGATGACAGAAGCCAATGGGAATCCAGATAATCTAGGCAGGGGTGCTGTCTGGAACGGTGAAATCCCCAGAATGGTGCATCAGAATCACATCTTTGCTATTCGTGTCGATCGGCGAAAGTTGATCCCGGCGTATCTATCGGCTTTGCTTGCTTCTAATCATGGGCGTCGCTACTTCCGCTTCACTTCTTCGCAGGTCGGAATCGCCACCACCAGCAGTACAAAGGTCATGAGCTTTCCCGTGCCAAAAATCGGACTTGCCGAACAACAAGCAGTCGTTGACCGGTGCGAAGGGGCGCGCTCAACAACGACTACTGCGGAGGATGCTCTGACCCGCCAACTGAGTCTGCTCGCCGAGCACCGTCAGGCCCTCATCACCGCTGCGGTAACTGGTCAATTCGACGTTACTTCAGCCCGCAAAGCGGTCGTTGTGTAGGCCACTTTATGCGGTACTCCTGACCTGCACCGCGTAACGACCCGCTACCCGCCGACCATAGATGGAGCCTCCATATGACCACCATCTTTCCCCGCGCGCACGAGGCCCACACCGAGGCCGCGTTCGAGGACGCTGTCGAGGCTGCCCTGATCCGTGGCAAATGGGAGCGGAGCCTGGCCAAGAAATACAGTCACGAACTCGCTATCGAGACCTCGGAGTTGGCGCAGTTCCTGAACGACTCTCAGCCGGAGGCATGGGGACGGTTGATGGACATATATGGGGAGGCGGAAAAGTACGCGATCCAGCGGTTCGCCGCGTACGTGGCTAAGCAGATAGATGAGCGTGGGCTGCTGGACGTGCTGCGTCATGGAGTGGTCCAGCGTAACGTCAAGCTGCGGCTGGCGTACTTCCGGCCTGCCCACACTCTGGCCGTGGGGGCACTGGACGAGTACGACGCGAACCGGCTCACCGTGGCGCGGCAGTTCCACTACTCCGGTGCGGATCCGACGAAATCCCTGGATCTTGCGTTCTTCGTGAACGGACTGCCCGTCGCGTCGGCCGAGTTGAAGAACGCGCTAACCGGAAAGTCGGTCGAGGACGCGAAGAGGCAGTACCGTACTAACCGCAACCCGAACGAGTTGTTCTTCGCCCGTCGCACGTTGGTGCACTTCGCGATTGATCCGGACCTGGTGTTCCTGACGACGCGGATTGCCGGAGCGAAGACCCGGTTCCTCCCATTCAACATGGGCACCGGCGGACCGGGTAACCTCGGTGGCGCGGGTAATCCGCCCGCTGCCGCCGAGGCGGAGTACGCGGTCTCGTACCTATTCGAGCAGGTCATGCACCGCGACAACTGGATCGACCTCCTGCACCGTTACCTGCACGTCGAGGACGAAGCCGCGAAGGCCGGCAAGGCCCCTCGTTACCGGCCCGGTTCCGCGCACAAGCAGCCGCTGATTTTTCCGCGGTTCCACCAGTGGCACGCAGTGCGGAAGATGACCGAGCACGCGGCCACGCACGGGGCAGGTGAGAACTACCTGATCCAGCACTCCGCGGGGTCGGGCAAGTCCAACACGATCGCCTGGCTCGCCCACCGCCTGGCCTCTTTGCACACTCCCGAAGATCCCGCGCTCCTGGATCCGGCTGCTGCCCAGGCCAAGGGCCTTGGGCCCAACGCGCAGGTATTCGACAAGGTCGTGGTCATCACCGACCGGCGAGTACTGGACAAGCAGCTCCAGGACACCATTTACCAGTTCGACCACACCCCAGGCGTGGTCCTGCGCGTCGACGACGATTCCCAGCAGCTCGCGGACGCGCTGATCGGGACGACGGCCCGCATCGTGATCACGACATTGCAGAAATTCCCGTTCATCCTGGACAAGGCAACCGGACTTGGCCGCGAGCGCCGCTACGCGATCATCATCGACGAAGCGCACTCCTCTCAGGGCGGCAAGGGCACTGACGCGCTCAAGCGGATGCTGGGCAAGCTGGGCGAGGGCACGATCGACGAGGACGGCGATCCGCTGACCGCAGCCGCGCTCGCCCGCGGCAAGCAGCCCAACCTGTCCTTCTTCGCATTCACCGCGACCCCGAAGGACAAGACCCTCAAGCTTTTCGGCACCGAGTCGCGCGAGAGCGGGCAGATGGAGCCGTTCCACATCTACTCGATGCGGCAGGCCATCGAGGAGGGCTTCATCCTCGACGTGCTCGGTACCTACGTCACCTACGGCACGTACTTCAAGCTGCAGCAGGCCGCCGCGGACGAGGCCGAGCGACAGGTGGATCCGCGGAAGGCGAAAGCGAAGCTGGTGCGGGCGGCTCTGATGTCCGAGGCGTCCCTGGAGTCTCGGGCGAAGATCATCGTGGAGCACTTCCGTGCCCACACCGTGGACAGGCTCGGCGGCAGGGCCCGCGCCATGGTCGTCACCCCCGGCCGCGAGCACGCGGTGCGCCTCTACCAGGCAATCCGCGCCTACGTGGAGCGCTGCGGCTACACCGACTGTGGCACTTTGGTGGCCTTCTCCGGGATCCTCACCCTGGACGAGATCGAATACACCGAGGCGAAGCTGAACGGTTTCGCGGAGGGCAAGCTGCCCGAAGCCTTCGCCTACACCCGCCTGGACGACCCCAAGCCGCCGTCCGTGCCCCGGCCCGAGTACCGAATCCTGGTCGTCGCAGACAAGTACCAGACCGGATTCGACCAGCCGCTACTGACGACGATGTACGTCGACAAGCTGCTGGCCGGACTCGCCGCAGTGCAGACGCTGTCCCGGCTGAACCGCACGCATCCGCTCAAGTCGGCCGAGGACTTGTTCGTGATGGACTTCGCCAACAAGCCGGCGGTGATCGAGGAGGCGTTCCAGCAGTACTACGAGGCGTCGATCTCCGAACCGACCGACCCGGACTTCCTGTTCAACCGGTACGACGAGGTGATGGCCTACCGGCTGCTGATCGAAGCGGAGATGGATGCCTTCGTCACGGCCTACTTCGCCGCGTTCAAGAACGGCACTGCCACCGATGCCGCGGTCTCCAAGGCCCACGCGAAACTGCACACCTACACCCAGCCGGCCGTGGACCGGTTCAACGCGCTGGCCGATGACGAACCCGACGCCGCACAGGAGTTCCGACGCGCGCTGGACTCCTACGTTAAGGCGTACGGCTGGCTCTCCCACGTCATCGGTTTCGAGAACGAGGACCTGGAGCGCCTCTACCAGTACGGGAGGTTCCTGGTACGCCGCCTAAGGCTCCCGGTCGGCTCGGCGAGCGCGGACATAGGCGAAGCCACCCCCAGCCACATGAACGTCCGCAAGACCGGCACGGCCGACCTCATCCTCAAAGCGGAAGGCGCTCAGCTACTGCCCGGCCTGGTCCCGCAGCCCGCCGGCGCTGGGCTGGAGGTCGAGGAAAAGTCCCTCGCCGAGGTCATCGAGTCGGTCAACGACGAGTACGGCATCGGCCTGTCCACGACCGACCAGATTCTTCTCGGTCAACTGATCGTCGCCGTCTCGGAAGATCCGGACCTGAAGCGGATCGGCCTTCACAACGACGAAGAGACCTTCCGCCGTGAGGTCAACAAGGACATGGACCGCATCGTCATCGACCAGGCCAGGTCCAACGACGCCCTGCTCGTGCGGTACTACGACGATCCGCTTGTCAACAAGATCTTCAAGCAGGTTGCCACCCAGCAGGCGTACGGACTCATCCGCCGCCCCGTTCGCCGCGAAGCGGAGCGTCGGGCCACCGAAGAGCGAGCCGCAGCGATCAAGTCCGGTGAAGCGCGAGCCACCCGTCCGGCCGATGCATAATCTGTACCAACAGTTCCACGTCACGTTGAACTCCGGTGCTGCGCGGGCGCCGTGGCCGAAAGGATCGCTGCAGTGCCGCAGGATGGGTTCCACGATGCGCCGACCGAAGAAGCAGGCAGGCAACCGTCCCGCGTGATCGCGGGACGGTACTGGCTCGACCGCCCGATCGGCGCCGGCGGCATGGGCGAGGTCTGGCACGCCTATGACGAGCGCCTCGACCGCCGCGTCGCGGTCAAGATGATGCTTACCGACACCCGCGGCCTGCCCGGCATCGCCGGCTTCGGCGCGGCCGAGATGCTGGCCACCCGCCGCGACCGCTTCCTGCGTGAAGTCCGTACTACCGCTGCCTTGGAACACCTCGGCATCCCGGCCATCTATGACACCGGCATAGACGAGACCACACACCAGCTGTACGTGGTCATGCAGCTGCTGCGCGGGCGCGAAGTGCAGACCTTAATCGATGACACGGAATACGACGTCTCACCGCTGGCCATCTCCTGGGCCGCGGCGGCAGGCGTACAGATCGCTTCCGTGCTGGATGAGGTGCACCGCAACGACGTCGTCCACCGCGACATCAAGCCGTCCAACCTTATGGTCACCTCCGACGGCGTCATCAAGGTCCTCGACTTCGGTGTCGCCGCCCTGCGCGGTGCGGGCAACCACCCCCGCCTGACCCAGGAAGGCATGACGGTCGGCACCCCGCCCTACATGTCGCCCGAGCAGAGCCTGGCCAACGAGGTCGGACCGGCCTCCGACATCTACGCCCTGGCGTGCGTGATGTACGAACTCCTCACTGGCCGCCCCCCGTTCACGGCCGACGCCAACGGCTCCCACGCCTGGCACCACGTGCGCTCCACCCCACCGCCGATCCGCACCCGGCGCCCGGACATCCCCGAGGAGCTCGAGGACCTCCTGTTGGGGATGCTGGACAAGGAACCCGAACGCCGCCTGGAGGCATTCCAGGTGTACGACGCACTGCTGCCGTGGGTCTACAAGCAGGACCTCGCCGGTGCCGCTCAGACCGAGTTCGACCCGCGCCAGCCTTTCCGCCGTCCCTTCAGCGGACCGCCCAAGCGCACCATCCTGACCGGGTACACCCCGACCCTGATGATTCCGGCCGAACCGAGCCCTGCGCCCGAGACGCCCCCCACGCCGCTGAGCGACGCTGAAGCCAACGAGGTTGCGGACCGGGCAGCGCAGCTCGCCCAGGCCCGCCAGTTCGTCCAGGCTGCCGACCTCCTTGCCGACGCCATCCGCCGCGCCCAGGACAGCGTCCTGCACGACGACCTCACGTTCTCCCTGGCCCAGGTCCGATTCCTTGCCGGCGCCTACCGTGAGGCTGCCGGCCTCTTCGACGAGGTCGGTGCCGCCTGGACTGCGCGCTATGGCACCAACGACGAGCAGGCGCTGCTCTGCCGCTACTACGCGGCCCAGTGCCGCATGGCCCTCGGTGAGTCCACCGCAGCGATCGAGGCATTCCGTGCCTACACCGCCCACGCCCCCGAGCCCGCCGACGCGGCGGCCGTCGACCGTCACCTCGATGCTCTGGCCAACCTCGCGCGCCTCCACGCTGCCCGCGAACGCTTCCCCGAAGCCCGTCGCGCAGCCGCGGCCCTGCGTGAGGCAACCAAGCGCCTGCGCGGCCCCGACGCCCCGGACCTCGCCGACATCGACGGATTCGTGAAGCGCCTCAGTCGCTTCACGGACTGATGATGACCAAGCGGGATATCTCGTCCAAGGCTGGCAGAGAGGACGCCGAGCCGAGTCACGCTTTCGAGAGCGGCTGCGCGTAGGCGCGGCCCCGCGGGTGACACTGACGCCGAGGCTGACCCAGCACCGGAGAGAAGGACCAGCAGCATGTCATCCGTCGCATTTACGCTCGTGAGTACGCATGCGAGCGGTGACGAGCAATGCGGCCAGGGGGGTTAAGGAATGGCTGTCTACAAGTACGGCTTCGTCTATGTCATGGTGAATCCGGCGATGCCGGATCTCGTCAAGATCGGCTGGTCCGAGCACCTTCCCGAGGACAGGGCCGAGGGGCTGTCGAAGACGGCTGTACCGTTCCCCTTTCAGGTCGCCTATCGAGCAAAGACCTTGCGGCACAGAGAAGTCGAGAGGCAGGCCCATAGGCTTCTGGCCGCCGCCCGTGTCGCACCGAACCGGGAGTTCTTCCGGGTCTCCGTCGAGGACGCGGTTGGGGCGGTTCGACTTGCTCAGGAGCAGGTGACGGGGATCGACTCCTGGACGTCCTCTCCGGAGCGTCATCTTGTAGGCCGCGGAGATCGTGTCGTCCTGCCGTTGAAATCCGGCCAGGTCTTCGTGCTCACCGCCTATCCCGAGTTCCTGAGCACAGAGCCCCACGTTCTCGACATCTGGCAGGCTCACACAGACGGAGACGTGCTTGAGATCGATGGCGCTGATCACCCCGGGCACGTAGCCGGTCTCAGCGACGGCGACCCCGGCGGCGACGAGGACCCCGTGCCGTTCCTCGACCGTTCCGGCGAAGTCCAAAACGGGACACTGATCGGACGCGAGCGCCTTGTCTCGGGCGATCGACTGATCTGGCTCGCGGACACCGAGGACCCGGCCCACTGCGCCTGCGTGGTGTTCGAGGCCGACAGTGCCTGTCAGATTGCCTGCCGCACATGGAATCCACAGTCGAACCCCTTCGGCGTGCCCCTTCTCCTGAACGACCTCGTTCGTGATCCCTCTCCTGCAATGGTGGAGGCGGCGAAGAAGGTACTCGATCTACGTAGGCCACGGACCTGGGCTCCTCGCAGCCCGGATCCGGACGGGGACTGGGCCATTGCTGCGACACTCCCACAGCCGCCCGAGTACTGGTTGCCGCAGCTACTGAAGCGGCGTCCGCAAACGTGACCATGCGGAGCTGGCAGGCGCTCGGCAGGCCACCGGCACCGCCACTGCCCCTGAGGGCCTGGTTCTCGCACTCCTGATCGCTCCCGAGGACGGGCACCTGGGCCGACTCGCAGAGAGGGAGATGACCACGGCACCATTCGGGCGGCAGTTCGGGATCCTGCCGCGACAAGCTTCGCATCACCAGTCGGACGAGACCGACTGGTGTCGAGTCGGCAGGCCGAGTGCGGAGGACGACACTCTCAGCCGCCTTGTCGGTGCCCTCATCTAGGCTCGCAAGCCGAGACCGATAGGGGAGTTACGTGCTCGACTGTGCTCTGACCGCAGACGTTCCGCTCGGCCCGTTCGAGGGCACGCCCGTCACCGTCCATTCGGCCAAGGGCAAGAACGTCAAGCTCCATGCCTCGGCGACGTGCACCCAGCTGCGTGCCCGTGACATTACGACGGCCGAGGTCCCGTTGAACGCGGAGACGATCGGCCGGATGTGCTCGCGCTGCGCGCAGTGGGGCGCGTGGGTGCGCCCGGAAACCGGGCTGGGTGTCTTCCTCAAGGAACTCGGCGGGATCGGCCTGCTGTACCAGCTGCGATCTCACACCGGGCCGGACGAGGACACCTGGTGGGATGAGAACGAGGTCCAAGCCGCCGCCGACCTGTTGCGCACCGAGCCCGCAGTCGACCCTGACAGCGAGGAAGCGGACGGCGACGACGAAGCGGCGCGCGAGGATGCCGAGCACGTGCGGGATAGCGTGTTCTCCGCCTGGCGGGATGCGGCGAAGAGCCTGTACCAGGCCCAGACCGCTGCCGCGATGTTCCCCTGGCTCGCCGACTGGGCGGAGCCGAAGCTGGCCGCGAAGAAGCAGTACCTGGAGACGCTGCGTGTGCAGGCAGCAAGGTTCGTCGACCCGGACGGACTCCTGACCGGCGCGGCAGCGGCACTCCTGGACGAGCCGGAACTGCCCGCCGACGATCCGGCGCTGACGGCGATCGGCACGCGAGAGGAGATCAACAGGGGGCTGAAGGCACTGTGGCGGGACTGGCAGCGCAAGGCCGAAGCTGGCTGGGGCCGGCCGAGTGAGCGCTCGTACATCTCCTGCATGCTCACCCAGGGTATGCGCTCCAACCGCAAGGGCTACGCACAGGCATGTTCCGCCGCTGACGGGCTGGTCGCGTCCTGGGAGGACCTGGCGTGTGCCGCGGCTGCCGGGGCCGGGCCCGCGCCGACCTTGCTGGTGACCGCGCACCTGTCGGACGTCGCCGACGACTCCTCGCACCGGTACGAGCGGGGATTCCTCAGCGAACTCGACAACTGGACCACCGGCGTTCTCGTCACCTACCTCGCCACCGCCGACTGGGGCCAGCGCACCCTCACCCTGCAGGTCCCGCCCCTCATCGCCGACCGACTCCTTGACTCCCGCTCCTCCCTCCTCGACTGCGAACTCCACACCATCGCCACGACCGAAACGACGACCGGTACCGAGGTCGAAACGGCCGTAGCCCACATCAGGCCAGGGATCTTCGACGACACCCCCGTCCGTGACCGCCAGCCGTTCGCCGCCGACCACCTGCGCGCGCTGCGCGCCGTCTCGGCGGGCGACGACCAGCCGTATCTGGTCTTCTCTCCGGACACAGGGCCGGAGGTATTGCCACTGGCGGTCGTCGAGAGGCGGCTGACCGCCGGGTGGCGGGGAACCATCATCGCCGGAGCCTCGGACCTGCCGGCGAGCGTCATCGAACCGTGGATCCAGGAAATCGGGCCTCGTCCCGACGAAGACGAAGAGGAGAGCGTCTGGCCCGCCCCCGTCCGCGACCCGCACGATCCGCGGTTCGGAGAGGACCTCGGTCTCGCAGACGGCGCCCGCACCACCGCTCGGCTGAGGTACCGAAGGGAGAACCCCGAGCAGGAGCTACGGTGCCTGGCCATGGCACGCGGCGCGGCGGACTTGCGCACTCTCGACGGCGGCCCCGACCGCGACGGTCGCCGCCGCACCGTGTCCAGCGCGGTGTGGCACGGCCTGCTGGTCAGCGCCCGCCGTCTTCGCCTCCAACCGTTCGAGCAGCCCGGCACCGACCGGTGGCACCGCGGCAGCGGAATTCCGTTGGACGTCCTCGCCGACGTGCAGGTCTACACAACCGATGCCGATCCTGGCTGGCAGCGCAAGGGCCACTCGCCGTTCTGCTCACACTCCGGAGAACGCGGCGTCACCGAGCACGACGACCTGCTGCGCATCGCGGACCTCCTCGCCCGCGACGACTTCGACTGGTGCAGCAAGTGCGACGGCTTCGCGGTACGGCGACTGACCGATACCCAGCTGTCCTACTACCGGGCGGCCCACCGCCTCCACGACGTCGCCCAGAAGCTCGACCGGGACTCGGGCACCACGCACGGGACAGACGGGGAGGCGCTGGCCGCTCAGCTGAGCGAGCTGTCCGACTGGCACCCGATCGGCGAGAAGTACTGGGACGCCCCGGAGTCGTGGCGCTGGAGCGAGATCATCCGCGACCTCCGACGGCGCCTCGAGGCGGCCCGCCGCCAGACCCCCTGACGAAGAGCCCGACTGCACGGGGTGTCCTGGGGGCGACTCTGCCGCTCGCAGGACACCGCCGTTGCCCTGTTCACGGTTTGCCCGACCGGACGCGGCCTGGTCGAGCGCCTGGGAGGGCGCGAGAACGGCCTCGTCGGGGTCTCTGTGGTAATCGTGCTGGCCTGAGAAAGTGTTGGGTAACTGGGTGGTCACTCGCTCTTGAGGTCGTCGGCGAGGCGGCGGGCTGCTTCGGTCTCGATGGGGCCGTGCGGTTCGATCTGCTCGCCGGCGAGGCGGGCGGCCATGAGGCGGATCATCGCGACCTTGATCATCGCTTCGGCGTGCGCGGTCTTGCGCTCGTAGTCGCGTGCCAACCGTCTGCACCGTCCCAGCCAGGAGAATGTCCGCTCGACCACCCACCTGCGGGGCAGCACCTGGAAGCCTTTCACATCGGCGTTGCGAGGCACCGCGACGATCTCCAGGCCCTCGCGCTCGGCCGCCCAAGCCGACGAGGCCGGCGTCGATCGCGTTGACGTAGCCCCCGTCCACCCACACCAGCCCGACCAGCGGAAACACGTCGCGGACGTCGGCCAGGACCAGCTTCGCCCCGGCGCGCTCCTGGACCGAGGCCGAATGCACGACCGCGCGCAGCACGAGCCCGCCGGTGTCCACGAGCAGGTGCCGCTTACGCCCCCGCACCCGCTTGCCCGCGTCGTAGCCGACGGCCTGCCCGCCCTGATGACTGCGCACGGACTGCGAGTCCAGCACAGCGGCCGACGGCTGCGGATCCCGGCCGTCGGCCACCCGCACCCGCTCGCGCAGCGCGTCGTGGACCCGGTCCCAGGTGCCGTCCGCCGCCCAGGCCCGGAACCAGCGGTACGCCGCGTCCCACGGCGCGAGATCGTGCGGCACCAGCCTCCACGCACAACCCGTGACCAGCACATACAGCACGGTGTCCACGATCAGCCGACGCGGGAACTTCAACGGCCGCCCACCCCGACGCGGATCCCGCACCGGCAGCAGCGGCTCGATCACCAGCCACTGAGCATCCGTCAACGACGAGGCATAGAACGGCTTGCACGAACAGGCACACATGGAGGTGATCTTCGCGGTCGACACGACCACGAAGATCACCCACCCAGCCTCACACCACGCAGTTGATCAATTACCCAACACTTTCTGAGCCGGGCGGCCGATCGTGCGTAGCGTGGTCAAGGGCAGCAGGCAGCGCGTTGACTGCCGGCTGGCGATCCCTGTGTTTCTTGACGCGGTGATTCCATGATGGTGTCATTGAATCGTGCTGTACTCGCTGCCTGAACTCGAAGATGCCGACCGGGTTGTCCT
This sequence comes from Kitasatospora sp. NPDC087271, assembly GCF_044744605.1. Classification (NCBI taxonomy): domain Bacteria; kingdom Bacillati; phylum Actinomycetota; class Actinomycetes; order Kitasatosporales; family Streptomycetaceae; genus Kitasatospora; species Kitasatospora sp. NPDC087271. The sequence goes on along the minus strand of NZ_JBIUYQ010000001.1, from coordinate 774,080 downwards.
CGCGGAGATTGAGGACATGCGGGATCGGCTGCGCCTGCATCTGCGCACGCCCCGGCGATGGGAGGGGCAGCTGCGGCGCAACCTGACCGCGCGGGCGATCGCCGGGTCGAACACGATCGAGGGCTACGCGGCGAGCGTGTCGGACGTCGAGGACATCATGGTCGGCGAGGCCCCGATCGAGGCGAGCGACACCGTCGCGGTCGAGATCGAGGGCTATCGGCAGGCGATGACCTACATCCAGCGCCTGGCCGAGGCCGGTGAGGACTTCGCGTACAGCAAGGGGCTGCTCAACGCGCTGCACTTCATGATGCAGGGCCACCACCTGGTCAAGCGCCCCGGCTGGTGGCGCACCGGTCCGGTGTACGTCACGTCGGCCGAGGACCCCACCATCGCGGCCTACACCGCGCCGGACGCCGGCCTGGTCCCGGTGCTCACCGGTGAGCTGGTGGAGTGGCTGAACGATGGCGACCTCGACGTGCCCGGACTCGTACGGGCGTCGATGGCGCACCTCAACCTGGTCGCGATCCACCCGTGGTCGGACGGCAACGGACGGATGTCCCGCGCCCTGCACACCCTGGTCCTCGCCCGCGAGGGGATCATGGCGCCGGAGTTCTCCAGCATCGAGGAGTGGCTCGGCCGGGCCCGCAACACCTACCGCTACTACGACGTCCTCGGTGAGGTCGGCGGCCCCGTCTGGACCCCCGAGCGCGACACCCTCCGGTGGGTTCGGTTCTGCCTGCGGGCCCACCACCAGCAGGCCCAGAGCGTCGAGCGGCAGATGAGCAGCACCCGCGAGATCTGGACCGCCCTCGACGAAGCCGTCGAGCAGCGCGGCTGGCCCGACCGCATGATCTACGCCCTCTACCCCGCGGCCATGGGCAACCGCGTGCGGAGGGCCACGTACCAGGCCGACGCCGAACTGAGTGAGCAGCAGGCCCAGCGCGACATCCGCGAGCTCGTCCGTGCCGGCTGGCTCGCCGCGAAGGGTGAGGCCCAGGGCCGTCACTACCTCGCCGGCCCGGACCTCCCCGAGGAGATCACGCGCGGAGTCCGTGAGCCCTGGCCGTTGCGTGACCCCTACGTGTGACCCGGCAGGGCGGAGGTTGAGCTGCCTCACCAGCCGGGCCTTTCCCACGCCCCGCCGCCCGCCATCACCGGCGCTCGGTTGCCATGTTGCCAGTGTGTCTCGGCGCAGCCCGGGACTGTCACCGGGAACCGGGTGGCTTGGGCCACGCCGTTCCGTCTGCGGCAGCCGTGAGGATGTCTCCGAGGCGAAGCCAGGCGTTGGGGCCGGAGTTGCTGATCGGGCTGTCGGCGAATCGCTGCCAGGCATGGAGGTCGTCGCCGAGCGCTGCTTCGACCAAGGCGATCACGGTGGGGTGCGTGCTGTTGTAGCGGTGACCGCGGGCCTTCAGTGCCGTCCAGGCGGGCAGGGCCAGAACGGCCTCGTCGGGACAGTCGGGCAGGGCGAGGACCTCCCGGGCCCACGCCTCCCGGTTGGTGGGGTTGCCGCCGAGTCTGAGGCGCAGGTCGCGGGTGAGCGTGTGGACGGCGTGCTGCGGATCGGAGTGGCGGGCGAGGACCGAGGCGAACGGCGGATCGCTGCGGTGGCCGTGCCAGGCGAAGGACAGCAGTGCCTTCTCCACGAGCGCGTCGTCACCGGCGTGCCGGTCCAGGTACGCGTCGAGCACCTCCGCGGTGACGGCGGACAAGCTCCGGACTGTGACTTCCTCGGGGTTGCCGAGGGCCGTGCGACGGGTCGCGGGCGGCTGCGGGGCGGGGTCGGCGACGATCCGCGTGATCGCGTCCAGGAGTTTGTCGAACTGCCTCCGGTCCTCCTGGGACTTGTAGTCGTACGACTGTGGACCGGACCGGACCGGCCGCGGCGGGCGGCGCGGATCACCAGCCGGACAGTTGCTTCGGCGGCCGGTGTGAGCTCGGGCAGGTGGACCAGCATGTCGCGAACCCAGCGCAGGTCGGACGCCGTGCTGATCCCGTAGAGGTCCTTCGGCTTCCAGGTCCGCAGGGCCTGCACGGCCGTTTCGGCGAAGTGCCGCCCCAAGTCGGCGAGTTCGTCCGAATGGCTTCGCCAGGTATGGGGATCGTCGTAGGCGGGTTTGGCCTCGGTGGGGTTCAGGATGAGGCGCCACCGTTCGTCGGCCGCGTGGCTCACCCAGGAGACGGCGGAATCGGCGCCCCAGTCGGTGTCGAAGCCGTCGTCCCGTAGGTACAGGAACTCGATGTCCCTTCGATCGCTCTCGTCCAGGGCGGAGAGCTCGGTGGCGAAGTGCTGCCGGGCCTCCTCCTTCGAGGAACCGTCCTGGAGGAAGCAGCAGATCAGGGTCGTGAGCATGGCGGCGCCGAACCTGGAGAGGTCATCCAGCGCGATCTGCCTAAGGAGCTTCGGCTCGACCGTCCACGGCACGCTGCCGAGCAGTTGGTCGCGGATGACCCGGTTCGCCGTGGTGCCGGTGGTCATGGCGATGAGCTGGGGGTGCCGGTCGGAGTGCTGTTCGAGCACGGCAGACCACATGCGGCCCCACGCGTCGAACGCTGCCCTGATCCGGTCGGACCAGGCACCGGAATCCTCGCCCTCCAGACGCGCGCGGTCGGGGCCGTCGGGCAGGAGAGCGACGGCGGCTTCGAACACGGCGTCGTGGAGGCGTCCCGTACGCAGAACCACCTGTGCGGGCGTCGGTTCCTTGAGTAGTTCGGGCGTCGTGTGCGGTGGTTGCGGTACCCGCCTGCGCAGTTCGTCGGCGACGGCCGCGCAGAGGTCGGCCGGCCGGTCGGCGGTGCCGAGGGAGCCGAGCCGGCGGTCGGAGCAGCGGCGCAACGCGTCGGCTCGCAGAGCCGGATCGCAGTCGGGGTGGATGAGCGCGAGGACCACCAGCGACGTCGACCCGGTGAGGTACTCGCTCTCGCTCTGCCGCAGCCCGTTCGCCACCGCGGCCTCCAGCAGCCAAGTGGGTGCCGAATCCCAGTACGGCTTGGCGAGTAGCGCCGCGAGGAGCGGCCCGCCCTGCTGGCTGTCGGCGACGCCGCGAGTCTGTTCGGCTGCCATCCGGGCCGCCGCGGACCCGGGCTCGGCACCGGCCGCGACAGTGGCCAGGAACTCCACAGGCAGCCTGGTCTTTTCGGTGGCCATTCCCTGCTTCCCTCTCCCCGGTGACTCGTCAAAGCCCATCCTGCTCCATCGGTCGGACAATCCGGGAACGAGCGACCAGACGAGGGGCAGGACTGTCACGGCTTCACTGGGGACAGCTCCTCGGTGACTCGGGTACGGTGTCGGACAGGATCAGGTCCGGACCGCTGACGGCATCGGCGGAACCAGCCTCGGCCGATGCACTTTTCCACCGTCCGGAGGCGCGTCAGCAGCGTGCCCACCAGCGGAACTCCACTCTCCTTCGCGTGCCCGTGTCGGGACACGCCTTCCACCGCACCGGAGTTCCCCGCATGCCCGAGCACCATCTCAACGCCGCACCCCGCGACTTCCACTGCGAACACACCCCCAGCAAGAGCCGCGTCCTCGCACTCCTCTCCCACGACGACGGCCCCGACTCGCTCCAGGCCGTCCTCACCTGCCGCGACCCCCAACTCGCCCACCGCGCAGCCGAACTGTTGCGCCGGAGCCTGCGCCGGGCGCCCGGCGCTCTGCCTGCAGAGTCCATCGACGGCCTGTGCGGGCAGTTGCCGGACGCCCCGGCGTCCTCGCTCCGACAGGCCGTGGCCCACATAGCCGCCAGCACCTGGCCGGCCATCGCCGGAACACACATCACCTGGCCCGAAGAGGCCGAGGTCGAGGAGCCGGGCCAGCACGACGGCACCGGCAGCGAGGACGGCGGCGACAACGACGAAGCCTCGGAACCCGACGGCCCCGCACCAGGCGAGCTGCGGCTTCGTGACCTGCCGGGCCACGTCGTTCGAATCACCACGCTCCGCGAGTTCCACGTCCGCGACTGGCAGGCCCTGCTGGACGCGGCCGGCGAGCAGGGCTGGGAGCCGATGCCCGCCTACCAGCTCGATGACGGTGACCCGCACGACGTGGTCGGCGCGGTCATGTGGCTTGCAGAGCCGCCCGCCGACGTCGACGGGGCGGACAGCCTCACCGACCACAGCCAGGGCTCGCTGCTCCAGCGGAGCAACGGCGACGAAGTAGCCGCCTGGAGCACGGAACCCGTCGTAGCGGACTTCGGCCCCGGCCGACAAGACGCCAAGACCGAGCAGCCCGCCGAGAGCGGCCCCGGCAAGGAACTCCCCGACTTCGCCACGCTCTTCGCCGTGGAGACCCCACACTGCGAGGACCCGGAGTGCGAGGACGAGCGCTGCCTGTGGCAGCTGACCCCCCGCACGGCCGACATCCTCCACACCGCCCTGTCACTCCTGGCCGACGAGGCGTACGAGGACGCGGAGGAACTCGGCGACGGACGCCTCGTACCGGATGAGCACGAAGGCAACTGGGGCGTGTTCCCGCGCCTGCCGAAACTGACCTTCGCCACCGACCTCCAGTGGCGCCGCCGCTTCGCCCGAGCCGCCGACGACCTCGCCGACGACCTCGTACACGGCCGCTGGCCGCGGCCGACCTGCACAGCCGAGGAACTCGCCCTGCACCTCGCCATCGCCGACGCCGGCGACAGCGCCGACGAGATCGAGGGCGACCCCGACGACACCGAGCACAGCACCCTGCCGGTCCACCGCGACGACTACGACTTCGACGCCTGCACGGACATGTTCTTCCAGGACACCGACGTCCTCATGCTCTACAGCGCCCGCTTCGACGGCATCGAGGACCCCGATGGCGACGCCAACCGCCAGCTGGGGGTGGGCGACCTGCGCGCGCAGGCATGGTTCGAGCCGTTCGGGAACGTCAAGGTACGCGACCCCCATCGCGGATTCCGGCGCTGAATGGCCGGGTCCGAATAGGGCGGCGGGCCGAGGTGCGCAAGTATCTCCGCCCGCTGCCAGCGGCGGGCGGAGGAGCTGTCAGGGACTTCCCGGTTTCGATACGATGCTCGGCCCCTTCCCGGCGTGGCGGCGCAGGGCGGTGGAGCGGCGTCCGAGCCTCGCGCTGGGCCTTGGGACCGTTTTGGGATCAGCCGGTTTGGCCGCTTGTGGACACATGCGGACGTCTCTGGCCGTTATCACAGCTGGGCCCCCGTCCGCCCGCATGAACCACGCGAGCAGCGCTCGCAAGCTAACTCTGCTGCTTGGAAGCCAAGTTGATCGCCTGCTCGGGGCTCGTCGAGCAGGCGGCCGGTCGGCACGCTAGCGCTGCACACCAGGCTCCGTCAGCGCTCCTCCTGCCGGTCCGTTCCGAAAGGCCCCGGGCGTCGGCTTCACCGAAAGACTCCAGGATCTGGCGACACGACCATGATCACCCGAAAAGATGAACTTCGGTCATGTGGGCCGATCCCTCTTGTGCGACATCTGCGCAGGTCAAGTGGCATTTCAGCCGACTCGCTGGTGAGGCTTTCACCTACCCGCTCCTGCGCGGCGTCGTCGAAATTCGTACATGATCCTCCCCAGCACATCAGTGCGCTCTGTCAAGGACACTCGGTAAAGTGTGATGGAGGGATGTGGCGGTGTACGACGCTGCCTTGGGCCAGCAGAGGATGAAAATCCTCTCCGCAGCCATCCGCGCAGGTTACGCATGGACGGTTCGGCATCGCGAACCACGTGCCTGGCGGGAAATCATGAGCATGGCCGGGGTGGTCAACGCCCTGTGCCCCCAGCAGGAAATCCTGACGCCGGCTGAATTCGTCAGGTCGCTTTCCTGCCCTCTGGGAAAGCTGGCACCGGATGTCTTCGACGGTGATCCGCTGGGACAGTTGACCGTCCTGGAGTGGGACGAGCTCAGTGACGACGTCTGGTCCGACGGGTGCACGTCCGTCATGGAACTCCTGCAGAAGGGCGACAGGGGCCGTGGCTGGCTGCCGAGTTGGGCTTGGATGCGCCAAGAGGGCGTGGAGAACGAGGCGTTCGCGGGGATCCGAGAAGGAGCCAACGAACACTCGTACCGGGCCCGTCGCCGGTTCGTTGTCGAAAATCCGGCCGGCGGTGCAGGGGAGATCCTCGACTTGTGTGCGGAGACCGGCATCGACCCACCTGTCCTGTACGTCGATTTGCCGGCCGACCGCGTGTACGGCGGGCGTTGGTGGTGGGCCTGCCCGAAATGCCGGTGGCCAATGCGGGTGGACGGCCACCGGGTGCGGTGCACCTACCTGTACCACCAGGCTCACTACACAGTGCGTTCCGAACCACTCACGGGTGGCCGTCCCCAATTGCTCCGCAGAGACTCCCAGGTGCCACGGCCCCCAGGAGCGCGCGAACGACGGCAACAGGGGCCGGACCGCACGGTATGCGTCGACTTCGCGGTATGGCGGTTCATCGTCGTACCAGGTGTCGAGGAGCTCGCGCTGTACCGCCGCTGGCACGGCAAGCCGCTGTTGGACGTCACGCTGTGGCCCGGGCTGGACATCTACGACCTGGAATTCGCCGTCGAGTCCCTGGGCTGGACTTTGTCGATCGACCTCAAGGATGTGGCGAGCGCTACGGCCCTGGCCGAGAAGGTTCGTCAGAAACCACTCGCCGCCAACACCATCGTGCTGCCCGATCACCGCGGTCCCGGGCAGAAAGCGGAGCTGCAGAAACTTCTGCCCGGATACACCGTCTGGCTCGTCGAGGACGTGAACAAAGAGATCAGCAAGCAGTTGGCTCGAGCGAGGCGACAGACGAAATGACCGACCCCTCTTCTCAGCGGACTGAGCGCGAGGAGCGCGGGCTGCCCCGGCTCATCGCCTGTGCCCTGGCCTGCTCACTGGCCCATTTCCCACCGCCAGACGGCGGCAGCGTCGACGCGGCCCATTTCCTGCTCAGCGGAAAGTACGACCTCTGGCCCGGATACCGGGAACTGCCTTTCGATGACCAGCGGCGCCTGGCACGGCTACTGCGGCACCGGCACAACGCCCTCGCGGACAAGGCGGTCTTCCAGGACCGCGTTGCTGACCAGTTCGCCCAGGACAGGGTGCCCGGTATGCGCCTCGAACCCGATGGGCGGCACGTCCGGTTCCACCACGGTGTTGCACCGCGGGAGTTCGCCGATCGGCTGTTGGACGAACTCGACCGTGTCGCCGAGGAGGCGTTCCGCCCCCAGCCCATCGCCAAGGTCGGCGAGCACACCCACAACCTGCAGGTGCCGATGGCCGGTGGACTCACCACGCCGGCGCTGGCCACCTACACCTTCCTGGCCGAACACGTCCCCGCGCACCGCCCGCCCGCAGCCGTCCTACGGACGTCTCCCGATCTCCCCCACGTCGCTCTCGACATTCAGGGCTTCCTCGCCCTGAACCGTACCCTCGACAAGGAAACCGGCTCGGCCTACCGAGAGGGAGCACTGGGTCCGTTCTTCTCCCGGATGCGGGACCGGAGCGGCCGGGCGGTGGGGGAGGAGCTGGTTCTACGGGCGGGGGACATCCAGGTCTTCAGCGCGCCGACCGGGTCCGGAAAGAGCGTCATGATGGCCGGCATCGCGGCCTGGGCCGTCCAGCAGGGCCACACTCTTGCACTGGTCGTCAGCACCAACGCGGACGTGCTGAAACTGACCCGGCAGATCGAGGAGGAACTGGTTGCGGCCGACCTTCTCAAGGGGTCCCGGTCGACACCGGAACAGGTGGTCGTACCGCTGATGTCACCCGACGGGCTGGTGCGCGAGTTGGAGCGCACCATTCGCAACTCCACGGACACCGCGTACGTGGACTGGGTGTTCGAACGGCTCGGCTACTCCTGCCAGCTCCCGGTCCTGGCGGCGGTCGACGACGAAGTGGACGCCTGGACCCCCGGCGGGGAACCTTGCCGCAGACTCGCACCGGTACGGCCGCCGCGCCAGAACGAGTACCGCACGATGCCCGAGCCCAAGGTGTGCCCCTTCCGGCACAAGTGCGGCAAGTTCCGCCTGACGCGCGCGGCCACTACCGCGAGCGTCCTCGTCACCACCCACTCCAACCTGCACGCGGGCAACGTCCACATTCCGCTGGAGTCGGAGGACGGCCTCGTGAGCGAGCACGTCTCCGTCGAGGAGTTCGTGCTCCGGCGCTGTCAGATCGTCCTCATCGACGAACTCGACGCCTTCCAGTCCACCGTGTTCGAGCGCAACGGCCGGAACCTGGTGCTGGCCTGGGGCGACCGGCCGCACGACCGACCGCTGATCGAGCTGGACAACCAACTCGTCGCAGCCTTCCACCGGCTGCCCGCGGCACTGGAGGAACGGGCCCGAAAGAACGTCTCGGAGAGCCGCGCGCTCGCCGAGACCTACACCATGCACCTCGCCCGCGGTGACCTGGGACAGACTGACCGCCTCTCCGAAGGAACTGCGTCCCGTCCGAACCGCCGACGACGCGGTGACGCCGCCCGCCGGTGGATCGTGCCGACCAAGTGGGACTCCTGGCTCGCGGCGAAGCTCGCCCCGTTCCTCGACAACGATCCCCAACAGATCGGCGCCGCAGAACCCGTCCGGACTGGCATCAGTCACACCTTCACCCTGGAGACGGTGTGGGATCCCGCCATCGACACCCACCTGTTGCCCGACCACCTGCAGAGCTTCGCTGGGATCCTCCGCAGTGTCACCAGCAAGCAGCACGAGGCGGGCTCCCTCGACCACGCCAGGGACCGCCTCGACGGCCTGCTGAGGACCTGGGTGCCCGCACCGAAGACCCGGCTCGACGTGGTCGACCGCCTCGTCCGGCGGATGTTCCTCGTCCCGCTCCGCGACCTGCTGCACCGTTTCGTCTACGACGCGCCCCAGCTCAAGCTGGCCGGCGTGGCGGCTGCAGAGGAGATCGCCTCCGCCCTGGGCGGTTACGACCATTGGCGCGCCGTCCCGCACGGTCCGCTCGGCCGTCAGGTCTTCGCCTTCACCGAGGACGTCAACCCGCTCGCCCCGCAGGACACCAGGTTGAGTGCCGTGGCCTTCGGTGGGGACCCGCACCGGTACCTCCTCGACCTCGGGCAGAACACGGCGCTGGCGCACTCCGGCCACCGCCGGATCGTGCTCGGGCTGTCCGCCACCGCCTACGTACCCGGCGCGCACCGTCATTACGTCCACACCAGGCCCACCTACGTCGTCCCCGACGACGGCGAACCGATCGAAGTCGACCTCAGGCCTGTCCCGGGGATCGGGTCGGAAGAACTCCTGCGGATTTCCGGGCTCTCGGGCACGAAACGGCGTGAAGCGACCCACGAGCTCGGCGCCAAACTGTGGAGCGAACTGAAGCGGGAGCTCGATCAACTCGCCTCCGCGGGCAATCCGGTCGGGATCCAGGACGCCATCCTGCTCGCGACCACCTCCTACATCAGCTGCCTGGACCTCGCCGACGGCCTCACCTCGGCGGGCGCCCCGCCCGGCCTCGTCGTCGTAGCCGTCCGTCCCGACCCCGAGCGCGTTGCCGACGCTGAGGGGCCGTACCGTCCGTGGACCGAGATCCCCGCCGACCGCCTGGAGGACTTCGGCGCGATGGCGGGCGCCCGGATCCTTGTCGCCCCGCTGCAACGGGCCGAGCGAAGTCTGAACATCCTGTCCCCGGGTGAGCGTCGGTCCCGCGTCGGGGCCATCTGGCTTGCCGTCCGGCCTATGTCCATCGTCGACGAACCCAGCGAACTGCTCGCCCACATCGGCGCCCGGACCTTCGACGAGCACCGGCCGCACGACCTCCCGTGGAAGGCGCTGGAGGGCGCAGAGCAGACCGCGAGTGGTTACTTCAACGAACTCCTGGCCAGTGAGCGGTACTTCCGGGCGCTCCCGTCCCGTGCCAAGATCGCGGTCGCCGCGGAACTCGTCGCCTCCCTCACCCAACTCGTGGGACGTGCCCGTCGCGGCGGCACACCGGGCAGGCTCCGCCTGGTCGACGCGGCCTTCATCGACACCAGCGGGAACTCCGACCTGCCGTCCATCCTGCGTGCGCTTCGCAGCAAGTGGATCGCCAGCGGGGAATTCGACACCGTCGTCAACACCAACCGTGCGGCGCTGGAGGGGTTCTTCACCTTCGCCGATCAGCAGCACCGCCGCCGATCGAACCTGGACACCGAATGCTGAACACCCTCGCCTTCACCATGGATCCGAAGAAGCTGGGCAAGGTCGTGCTGTACGCGCTCAGCGAGGACTTCGCCCAGGCCTGGAGCCTGCTGCCCAGCTACCGCGACCACGAGGGCGCTAAGCCCGTCCGTCCGGCGTACGCCTCGCTGGCCACCGCGCTGTCCGCCGTGACCAACCAACCGGTCGTCATCATGCCCGACACCCTCGGCAAGCCGGACGACGAGACCCGCACCCCGACGATGCTCGCCACCACCAAGATCATCGAACCTCGGCTCCTGAGCCGTGCCGTCCGTGCCTGGGAACGCCACATCCGCAAGGACGACGATGCCAACACCCTGGCGCCGCTGCTCGACCAGTGCACACCGACCCGGGCGAACCTGACCTCCTTCATCGACCATGCCGCCACAGGCCGACCCCGAGCACCTCAGTGGTTCTTCCGCGTCGCCGCCTGGAACATCGCTGCCGAGCTCGCACGCCACCCCCTGCCCCTTCCGCTCCCACACCGTCCCTCTCCCGCAGCACCACCCGAGGAGGGCGGTCCGGCAGGCGAACCGTGCGGCCAGCAGCCCGAGCCGCCGGTTGGTGCCGAGGGCGACCAGCCAGTCAAACAGCCGCAGTTGACGTGGCTGATGGACACCAACGGCAGCCTGCTCGGCTGGAACCACCTACTGACCAACACCGCCGGCCGGCGCCAGACCGAGGGCGTGGCCATGCACAAACTCGACTTCCGCGTCATCACACTGCCGGGCGAGCCCCTCATCACCGTCCACGTCCTGCCCACGTTCAGCCGTCTCGCCACCCACTGGGCGGGCACTCGGACCGCGTTCGTCCACCGCGGCACCAAGACCATCCTCCGGGTCCCCGTGGGCCATCGCCGCACGGAAGAGGGCTGGGAGCCGTACATCCGCGGTTTCGCCGCCCGGGTCGTCGGGAATTGCGACTTGAAACCCGTCACCCTGTGCGACAACAAGGGACTGAGCCACAAGAACCGACCTGTCCGCGTACTGATCCCGGGGCCGACCGAACATCCGCTCGGCAAGGGCACCGGCACCCGCTTCAACCTCGCTCTCGCCCGCCACATCGACACCGTCCTGGGCGCCAAGCTCGGCCTGCGGCAGGTGCCGTACGTCCGGACGGAACACCAGGTCGCCCGCAATGCCAAGGGCCCGGTCCAGCGCGAGGACCTCGACCACGCCCTCGCAGGCACCGGACACGACCACATCCGCATCGTCGCCCTCTACGACCACGAACACACCCGCCGACGCATGATCGACGCCCTCGTCCCCTACACGGACTCCCCCGACCTCGTGGACGACTGGGAGGACGAGAGCGACTGCAAACTCACCGCGTGCACCAGCGTGTGGTTCCGACGACTGCCGGCCCTGGTCGCCACCAGTCGCCCCGATTGGAACCGTGAACTCGCCTTCCTCGACGCTCTTCCTGGCCCCGCCCTCAACGGAGTGTGGGTCGAGACCGTGTGGAATCCCAAGAAGAGCAGCCGCCGGGACCGCGGCGCGGACTACGACCCCAAGCGGGACCTGCGTCGGCACTTCCACCAGCGCGGGATGGTCTCCCAGTTCATCGCGTTCAAGGAACCCCCCAAGGCCAAGGAGGAAGTTCCCGGGGAAACCGCCACCACGGTGCCCGCCGCCGAACCGGAACTCCTCGACTTCGTACCCGGGCTCGCCACCGAAACCCCAGAAACCGAGACGGCGGACTCGGACCGGACCGAAGCGGACAAGTCTGGCCATTCACGAGGCCCCCGCCTGGACTTCCCTGCAGTCAACGGACTCCGCGACCTGCTGCTCCGACTCGGGGCAGTCGACCGGAGACTGGCGGATGCAGTACCGCTGGACCACCCCGCTGTGCTCGTCGGGCTGCACCTTCGGCAGCAGCGAACCAGCACCCGCACCATCGGCTCCGCCGACCAGACCCAGATGGTCGAGGTGCTGACCGCCCTCCACACCCACCCCGACCCCACCGTGCCGTGGCGATTGGAGATGTACAGCCGTCGCCAGCACGCCTGGCTCCCGATCGCCGAGGCGGAATCCACCTTCGGATCCGGTCCGATCGGCGTAGCCGGTCACGCCAGGCACGAGGACGGCGCCCAGCTCGTCCGCGAGGAGATCCGCTCCGCGCTGCGCGTCCTGCCGGGCGTGGCCCCCGTCGTGATCTTCACCGACGCCGAAGCCTGCCGAACCATCTGGCCCGGTCTCCAGAACGCCCGCCTCGGCACCGGCCCGCTCCCCGGCGACAGCCTCCGCGAGGACGGCCGCGCGGCAGCGGACGTCTGCATCAACACCTCGTACGGCGAAGTCCCCACCCCCGTCGACCGTGTCGGCAGGCGACGCCCGGATCCGCACAAACCCGCTGCCCCCGACGAATGGCTGTACCGGCGCACCACTACCGCCGGAGTCACCAGTTGGTACCTCGCCCAGGCATCACGCACCTACAACGGTTTCGGGCAGACCGGCACCAACGGAAGCCAGCACACCCGTTTCACCATCCCCGAAGCGCTGAAAGCACAACTGCTGGCCAAGGACTGGAGCAGCTTCACCGCCATCCAGATCACGGTTCCCGCTGCCGGACCCTACGTTCCAGAAACCCTGGCGGCCCTGACGGCCGCGCTGTGCCACCAGTCCCTGGCCTGGGACTCCCGCACCCGCCACCCGGTCGCCCTCCACATCGCCGGTAGCGTGGACCGGAACCATGCCGAGTACCGCGGAGCCACACTCGCCGAAGAGAACCCGGGCTCGGAGGAGCAACAAGACAGCTGACGTGGCCTTGCCGTTGCCCGCGCGGCGGATAACGGCATCCTGCCGGGGGCTGCCTCGATCGTTTCCCCGACGCCGAGAGGCTCGCGGACAACAGCCGCCTGCTGCCCCGACACGCTCGACGACGACATATTCGCCTGGCTCACTGTGGCCATCTTCGAGAGGAATCCCTGCGGCGTGATGCCCGGCTGGCGGTCTCAGCGGCGGTCACCCTGCCGGACTGGGCAGCACAGGACTCGCTCGAACTCCTCCAGCCGGACCCGGCGTAGGGCGCGGCCGAGGAGGCTCGCTCCGGCGACTCGAATCTCGCCGATCCTCGGCCGGGCACGAGGGCCTGATGCGAGGGAGCCGAATGGCTCACGCCGCATGTCCGAGGCCGGGACCAGTCGCGGGGTCGGCCGGGCTCGCCACGTGGGCGTCCGCCCGGTCGAGGACGGAGGCGAGCGCTGTGACGGCTTCGTCGGCAGAATCCTTGAGGAGGTGGCCGCAGAGGGCCAGCGTGACGCCCGCAACCCCGGCCCGGTGGCCTGTGCCAGGCAGCAGAACGGCTCTGGCCAGCGGGTTCGACACCAGCAGTGTCCGCGGAGGAAGGTAGGGGATTGGCGGCGTCCGCCAGGTGGCGGCCGGCGCGAGGCCCGGCCCGGTGGCGAGGAGCGGCAGTGAGCGATCGAAGCGCTATCGAGTGGACGGAAGCGACCTGGAATCCGACCACCGGCTGCGACCGCGTCTCCGCCGGCTGCGACAACTGCTACGCCCTGACCCTGGCCAAGCGCCTGAAGGCGATGGGCGCCGCCAAATACCAGACGGACGGTGACTCGCGAACGTCCGGCCCCGGCTTCGGACTTGCGCTGCACCCGGACACCCTCGACATCCCGAGGCGCTGGCACAGCCCCCGGGTCGTGTTCGTGAACTCCATGAGCGACCTCTTCCACGCCCGGGTGCCGCTGCCATTCGTCCGGGACGTGTTCCAGGTCATCGCCGACACCCCCCAGCACACCTACCAGGTACTGACGAAGCGATCCCTTCGGCTGCGCCGGGTCGCCGACCGGCTGGAGTGGCCGGACAACCTCTGGATGGGGGTGTCGGTCGAGGACGAGAGTCAGTTCGGTCGCCTCGACGACTTGCGAGCCGTCCCGGCCGCGGTCCGGTTCCTCTCGCTGGAGCCGCTGCTCGGACCGCTGCCGGGCCTGGAGCTCGACGGCATCGGATGGGTGATCGCCGGCGGCGAGTCCGGCCCTCACCACCGTCCGATGGACCCCGCATGGGTCACCGGAATCCGCGACGCCTGCCAGACGGCCGGCGTGCCGTTCTTCTTCAAACAGTGGGGCGGTCGCAACCCTAAGGCCCGCGGCCGCGACCTCAACGGCCGGACCTGGGACGAGATGCCCGCACGAGACCCGATCTCCGTCTCCTGACCCAGTGCGCCGTGCACACCCCCTGGTCGCACCGTGACGATTGTGTGATCCTGCCACCGGCAGCGACGGCTCACCGTACCGGGGAGACACATGGCGGCACCGAAGGACGTCATCTGGCCACGCGATCCGCACACCGCAGCCAAGCACGCCCTGCTGCGGCGCTACCTCCAAGCCTGGGCACCGATCATGCTCAGCCACAACGAAGTCGTCACCTACGCCGAAGGGTTCGCAGGCCCCGGCATCTACCGGGACGGCGAGCCAGGCTCACCCGTCATCGCCCACCAGGTCTTCTCCCGAGCGCTTCGGCGCAGCCCCCAGAGGGTGAAGATGGTGCTGGTCGAGGAGGACAGCCGGCGCAAGACCGAGCTGGAACACCGCATCGCGGCAGCCGTCGACTCGTCCGGCGTCCGAGGCGACCGGCTCGACGTACACATCGCCCAGGGCCAGTGCCACCCCGACCTGCTGCAACAACTGGACCGCACCGGCAGTCTCCACCACCCCATGTTCGTCCTCCTCGACGGCTTCGGCGGCCCGGACGTCCCCTTCCCCCTGCTGCAACGGATCGCCACCCAACGGCGCAGCGAGGTGATGGTCACCTTCCAACCCGCCTTCCTCGTACGGTTCTCCGAGAAGGCCGAGCGCCACCGCTCAGCCGGGGACGCCTTCTTCGGCGGCACCCAGTGGCACGGCGTCTTCCAGCAGCCGTCCTCCCGGAAAGCCGCCTACCTGCGCGACCGCTACCGCGAATCCCTCGGACGCGCCGGCTTCCAGCACACCCTCGTCTTCGAGATGATCGACGAAGCGGGCCACCTCCTCTACCTGATCTTCGGCACCCGCCACGAACGAGGCGTGGAGAAGATGAAAGAGGCCATGTGGGTCGTCGACACCACCTCCGGCGTCCGCTACCGCGACCCCAAGGACCCCAACCAGCAGGCCCTCGACCTCGAACTCGAACCGGACACCGGACCGCTGCGCCGCATCCTGCTCGACCACCTGAGCACCGTGGCGACAGCCCGCAGCGTCGACCAGCTCAAGAAGTTCGCCCTCCTGGAGACCGTCTACCGCCCGACCCAGGTTATACCGCTCCTCAATCGGATGCGTGACCAGGAGGAGATCAACGTCTCCCCGGGTCGGATCACCGGCACCAGTACCGTCAGCGCCTTGCGCCAAGGCGCGTTGTTCTGACGCATCGAGGAAGCGGCAAGCTTTGCCCCCCAAGCGGGTGCCGACGCTGTGAAGCCCCCAGGGCGATCCCAGTGCCTGGCGGCGCCTCGCCTCGCTGCCGCACGAGCTACGTCGCCGCGCGACCAAAGCAAGGGCCACGGAGACCAGGCCCTCGTACCCGGCCGATCAGCGGCCGGGTACGAGGGCCTGACACCTGCCCGCTCACGCCGCCTTGCGAAAGTGGTGGTCGACCGATGAAGCGGGCTGGTCGGCCACCTCGGCGTCCGCCCGGTCGAGCGCGGAGGCGAGCGCTGTGACGGCTTCGTCGGCGGAGTCCTTGAGGAGGTGGCCGTAGAGGTTGATGGTGATGGCGAGGGTGGAGTGGCGCAGGGTCTTGGAGACGACGGCGACGGGGACGTTCTCGGCGATCATGATGCTGGCAGCGGTGTGGCGCAGGTCGTGCAGCCCGATCCTGGGGAGGTCGAGTTCGGCGGCGCGCTTGCGGAGCTGGTCGAGGACCCACTGCGGGCGAAGCGGCGAGCCGTCCGGGTTGGCGAAGACGAGGCCCTCCAGGCGCCCTTCGGGGTGGGCAGCCATCTGGATCGCGGCCTGGCGGTGAAGGGCGGCCATGGCTCTGGGGGAGAGGCTGATCCAGGCGCGGCTGGCCTCGGTCTTGGGCTCGCGGAAGAGGAGGCCGTTGTTGTTGACGGCCGCGAGGGTCCAGCGCACGTAGAGCTTGTGGTCCATGAGGTGCACGTCCGACCAGTGCAGGGCCAGGATCTCGCCGCGGCGCATGCCGGTGCCGAGCATGACCTCGAACAAGTCGCCCAGACGGTCGGCGTAGTGCTCCGCGTTGTGGCGCAGGAACGCCGCGGCCTCGTCCGGGGTCCAGCAGGTGCGTTCCGCCGCGCGGGGCTTGGGCGGAACACTGTGCTTGGCAGGGTTGTAGCGCAGCCGCCACGTGCGCACCGCGTGGTTCAGCGCGTTGCGCAGCGTCGAGACCACCCGGTAGACCGTGACCCGCCCGCGGCCGACCTTGCGCTGCGCGGCCACCCAGGCGCCGACGTGCTTCGGCCGGAGATCGGGCAGCCGGCACTGGCCGAAGGCGGGGATGAGATCCCGCTCGACGCAGTCCTCGTACCCGGCGTAGGTGTTCGGCGCGAGCACCTCCTTCTTCGCCGCTAGCCACTCCCGCAGGAAGCTCGCCACCGTCGTACGCCGGTCCTCGTAGACGCCCCGCAGCTCATCGTTCAGCACCGCCTTCATCTCCCGGGCCGCCTCGGCGCGGGTGGCGAACCCGCCACGCCGGCGGGTCTTCCGATTCCCGTCCTCCGGGGCAAGGTCGACGCAGTACGTCCACTTCCCGTGCTTCAGATCCCCGGCCAGCCGCGGACACCACGGCCCCAACTGCTTCCCCGATCCGTCCGAACAACCACACCGCCGGTACACCCGACCCCGCTGCGCACGCTGTCCCATGAGCTTCCCCTTCTCTCGGACTGGGTGGTGCCTCTGGGACAAGAGTGGCTGCTGTGTCGGGTGTGGCGGCAGGGCGCGCGGGGCGGAGCGCGAAACATTCAGAACCACACGGCGAAGACACGCTCAAGACGACACACCGCCCGGAAGATCACCATCCGTACCCAGTGGGTAAGCGACCATGATCCGCCAGCAGGAGCTGGACCAGCGAGCCGACCAGCGCCGTCGACACAGCGGCTGCAGGGCGCGGACGGCGGTGCCTGCTGAAGGGCCGACAGATCTCGGTCACCGGCAGTAGCTACGGCCGGGTCGCTGGCCCTGGGACCACTTTGGGACCACACCCGATGAACGCCCATGAACGCTGATTGGCGAAAACGGACACTTGTGCACGAAGTAAACAGTGAGCCACTGTCAGCTCCGCGCCGCACTGCCCTCGCCGAAATCCTCCAACTCACTTTCACCTCAAGGTAGTTGAGCAACAAAAAAGCCGAGACCTCAAGGCCTCGGCTGCCGACAATAGTTGAACCCCTTGACTGGGGGTCAAGGGGTCGCAGGTTCAAATCCTGTCGTCCCGACAGTGATGTCGGAAGGTCGTTGGCCGGGAGGAATCCCAGGCCAGCGGCCTTTTTGTTGATGGGGCGACAGGTGGCGGGCGGCCGCTCCGTTTCCCTTTTGCGATCTTGCCAGGGTCTAAGCTTGTCGTTTTACCTCCGGTGATCGACTTGAGGTTGTTCGAGCTGGTCACCCACATGGGGATTTGCCGGACAAGGCGACGACCTCCATCTCACGCTGTGTGATGTCGAGTCGCACAGCAGAGCCGGAGGTCGTCGGTGTCGATTGTGGTCCCTGAAGCCGTTCGCCGGCGGGCAATCTCGGAACTGTCCTCCTTTCGAATGGACTTGTACGCCGCGATGCCCCGCCGGGCGGACACACTGTTTGAGCTCTCGGATGCCTTGCTGTACGCCGATGGTCCGGTCCGCGCCCTAGTCGAGCTGGCCCTGGCACCGGAGCACCGGCGCTCGCGCGCTTCCCTCTACGCCGCCTTGAACCGGGGAGACCTCGACGCTGATCGTCTTCGGTCCGGGATCGCGGCCCGAAGCGTGCCCCGCGGCCCTGGCGGACGATCGTGCTCGCCGTCGACGTGTCCGCCTGGCTGCGGCCGGACGCCAACACCAGCGACGGCCGTTCCTTCTGCCACACCTACGGCCGGCGCGAGAATACGCACGATATGGTGCCGGGCTGGCCCTACTCCTTCGTCGCAGCCCTGGAGTCGGGCTCGACCTCGTGGATGGCCCTGCTGGACGCCAAGCGGCTGGAACCCGGCGCGGACACTGCGGCCGTCACCGCCGACCAACTGCGAGAGGTCCTGCGCGGCATCTTCAGCGCCGGGCACTGGAAGATCAGCGACCCTCCGGTGCTGATCGTGGCGGACGCCGGCTACGACGGCCCGCCCCTGGCCTACCTCCTGCGGGATCTGCCCGTCCAGATCGTGGTGCGCCTACGCTCGGACCGCGTCTTCTTCCAGCCCGTCCCCGCCGACCACCGGGTAGACCTCAAGGGCGGTCAACCACCGCGCCACGGCGCCCGGTTCGCCCTATCCGACACCGCCACCTGGTACGACCCCAACACCGAGGCCGAGCACACCACCCGACGCTACGGCACCGCCCGCATCCGAGCATGGCACCGCCTGCACCCGCGCATCTGGCGACGCTCCGCCTGGGACGACCACGGCGGCCAACCCCCCATCGTCGGACGGACCCTGATCCGCCTCGACGTCGACCACCTGCCCTCCGGCGGCACCCCGAAGCCGGTCTGGCTGTGGTATTCCGACCCCACACCCTGCGACACGGACACCGACACCGCCTGGCACGCGTTCCTGCGGCGCTTCGACCCTGGAGCACACTTTCCGCTTCCTCAAGCAAACCCTGGGCTGGATCCGTCCCCGCCTCGCGAACCCGCCGCGGCCGACCGCTGGACCCACCTGGTCCTGGCCGCCCACACCCAGCTCCGCCTCGCCAGAACCCTGGCCATCGACCTTCGCGGCCCCTGGGAACGGCCTCAGCCCGCCCAACGCCTCACCCCAGACCGGGTCCGACGCGGGTTCCGCAACCTCCGCACAACCCTGCCCTGCCCAGCAGCCGTTGCAAGACCCTCCCGCCCCAGTGCCGGGCGTCCACCCGGCCGGCCCAACCGGCGCCGAGCCCCCATCTACGACGTCGGACTCGCCCTGGTCAGCAACCACTAACGAACAGACAGGCGAGAGCCCGAACGCCGCAGAAGATGATCACCGGAGGTAAAACGACAAGCTAAGAAGCCGTTGTCTTTCCGAGAATGGCGGGTTCGTTTTTGCTGGTCAGGCATAGGGGCGGTGTCTCGGGGGCAGGGACGAGGTGGCGTGTCGTCTCTTCGGTGGAGGTTCCGGGATGCCGTCGGTGATGGGGTTGCTGGAGGAGCGTGAACGCGCGGCTCGGCAGCGGGTGGAGGCTCTTCAGGTCGAGCTCCGGGAGGCGGAAGTCGTGTGGGAGCGGTTCGTGATCGCCCGTGAGACGGTGGGCGAGGTGCTTGGGGACTCTCGCGCGGGCGAGGAGGTGCCGCCGGTTGTGGTAACCGACGAGCGGCCGGTGCAGGCCGCGGTGGCGGTGCCCGGTTCGGTGGTGCCGCACTGGCGGAACGGGCTCGCTCCCACGGTCCTGGCGCCGGACTACCAGCGGATCATGGACGTCCTGGCTGGTGGGAACGGGTCGCGCGAGGAAGCGATGGACTGTCGCCAACCCGCGGCGGCACTCGGGCTGGAGCCGGTCCCGGTGAAGGTGGAAGGGGTGCGGTCGAAGGCGAAGCGCCTGGCCGCACGGGGCTGGCTGGCCGAGGAACGCCCGGGACTGTTCAGCGTGCCCGCCGGACGAGGCGGCGACTCATGACCATGCTCATCGACCGGCGGATTACCGCCTCCGAGCTGTCGGCTCGTGACTCTGTCGGGGATCTTGGTGTTCGGCTGCGGGTGATCATGGTGGTGCGTCAGTCTCGCGGTGCACGATGACCGCGAGATTTCCGAGGAGTGCGAGATGTCGGTCCGTCCCCGTCCGGGTTCCGAGGTCCCGGAGTTGACGGCGAGGATGGCGCGGGCCAGCAATCCCGGTGGTACGACGGTGATGTGGGTGCGCGACCGTCTCGACGGCCTGTGGCAGGACGAGGACTTCGCCGACTGGTATCCACGGGACGGCCGGTCCGGGCTCTCGCCGGCCCAGTTGGCCACGGTGAGCGTGCCGCAGTTCCTGCTGGGCCTGTCCGGCCGTGATGCCGCCGAGGCCGTGCGCTGCCGCATCGACTTCGAATACGCGCTCGGCCTCGACCTCGACGACCCCGGCTTCCACCACAGGGCGCTCAGTGACTTCCGCGACCGCCTGCTCCAGGACGGCCGGGTGGACCGCCTCCTCGACCTCGACCTGATCCGGCTGAGAGAGGCCGGCCTGGTCCGCGAGCACACCACCCAGCGCACCGACTCCACCCACGTCCTGGCCACCGTCCGGGACCTGACCCGCCTCGAACTGGTCACCGAGGCTGTGCGCGCGGCCCTGGAAGAACTCGCCCGTACCGCCGACCACGCGCTGGACGGCCTGGTCGGCGAGGACTGGGGCCGCCACTACGGCCGACCGGTGCGCCTGGGCAAGAACCCCACTCGGCCCAAGACCAGGATCAACACCACCGGCGAAGACGCCCGCCGCCTGCTCGAACACCTCAGCCGCAACCACCCGTCCCTGCTCGGCAGGCCCCAAGTCCAGATCCTGCGGCAGATCCTGGTGCAGAACTACTACTGGGATCCCGCGGGGCGCCTGCGGTGGCGCGACGAGGACGACGGCAGCGGCCTGCCGCCCTCGGCTCACCGGATCGTCTCGCCCTACGACCCGACGGCCCGCTACGCGCGCCGCGGGCAGGTCACTCGCTGGACGGGGTTCCTCGCCCACGTGACCGAGACCTGCTCCGGCGACGGCCCCAACGTGATCACCGACGTGACCACCATGCCCGCCACCAGCGCCGACACCGAGGTCCTGCCCGGCATCCACACCCGCCTGGAGCGCCGGAGCCTGCTGCCCGACCAACACCTGGTCGACGGCGTCTACACCTCCCTGCCCCACCTGGAACAGGCCCAGCGTGAACACCGTGTCACCGTCGTCGGACCACTGCCGGGCAACCCCGCCCGCCAGCACCGCCGCGGCGAGGGCTTCGCCCGCGACGACTTCCGCATCGACTTCGACCGGAAGGAGGTCGCCTGCCCACAGGGGCAGACCAGCGCCGGCTGGCACGGCCCCTACCCGACCTCCTCACCGACCGCCGCCCCGCTGATCGTGGCCCGCTTCACCAAAAGCCAGTGCCAGCCCTGCCCGGTCCGGGCCCAGCGCACCAGCTCCCGCGACGCCCAGCGCACCGTGGGCTTCCCTCCGCGCGAGCTGCTCGAACTGCAGTTGCGCAACCGCGCCGACCAGCAGGATCCGGCCTGGCACAAGCGATATGCGGTCCGCTCCGGTATCGAGGGCACCATCTGCGAGTTCGCCCACGGCCACGGCGCGCGCCACTGCCGCTACCGTGGGCAGACCAAGGCGCACCTGCAGCACGTACTCACCGCCATCGCCGTCAACATCGAACGCCTCAGCAAACAGACCCCCGACGAAAGCACGCCTCCACGACCGCCGGCAGCCTTCCAGGACCACCTCGACCAGCGGGGCATCCCGCGCCTACGTTCCTGGCGAGCCGTCAGCTAACACGGCAGCGACCAAGATCCCCGACAGAGTCAAGCTGAGAGATGCCGTTCGCTGGACACACACCCTCCGAGCTGCGCTAGCGTCCGAGCCGGACAGAGCCGACCTGATGGTGGGGTGCAATGCGGGAATTATTATGGGGTAGCGATCGACAGTTGACCGCGATCAGCCGTTCCGGACTCTCAGTCCCTGCCCGGCAGGCTGTCATTGATCACCAGGTCGAGGCCGGTCGGACAGTGCTTGATTTCGGTTGCGGTCGAGGCGGTGACGTACGCGTACTTCGGTCCATGCATTTCGACGTCACCGGATGGGATCCGTACTACTTTCCCCAAAGCAGGCAGGATCCTGCTGATGTCGTACTCATGACCTATGTCCTCAATGTCATTGAGGACGCCGAGGAGCGCCGAAAGGCATTGGCGCGTGCATGGCACTTGGCCGGGCATGTGCTCGTGGTGTCCACCAGACTGGTGTGGGAACGGAACAAGGTCTCAGGAAGCTGTGCCGCTGATGGGGTGCTGACCAGCAGAGGGACGTTCCAGCGTCTTTTTGCCCCCAGCGAGTTGCGTGAACTCGTCCAGGAGGTTACTGGCGTCCGCTGCGTTTCTGCCGCGCCTGGAGTCGTCTACGCGTTCAAGGACGATGTCGCCCGGATCGCGTTCCTCGCTCGCAGGGTTGTCCCTGAAGCCGGGTGGCTGGTCTCCGAGGACATGGCGTCGGCGATTGCTTCCGTAGTTGACTTTGCTGAGCGCCGGGGACGGCTGCCGCGGCTGGAGGAGATGCCTGTTGCCTTGGTGGAGCTGCTAGCCCACCTGCAGTCCACGGAGCTTCAGCGCGTTGTCAAGCGGTCGGCGGACCCAGAGAAGATCGCTGAGGGAATCAAGCGCACCACGTTGAGCACCCTGCTCTTTCTTGCTGTGGAACTTTTCAACGGGCGAGGGCCGTTCGGCGGCCTCCCACTGTCCGTCCAGTTGGACATTCGTAGGTGCTTCTCCTCCTATCAGGAGGCGTGCAAGCGCGCGGACCGCTTGTTGTTGAAGCTACGGGACGATGCCTATGTCCGTGGCGCGATGCGGGCCTCTGCGGTCGGCAAGCTGACCCCCACAGCGCTCTACGTGCACCGAAGGGCGGTTGACCGGATGCCCACAGTGCTGCGTCTGTACGAGCACTGCGCGGCGATTGCCGCAGGGCGGCCGCAGGAGTGGACCCTGATTAAGTTGAACCACCATGGCCGAGCTGTGAGCTGGCTGGACTACCCGGGCTTCGATGCTGACCCTCATCCTCGGTTGCGCTCGTCCTATTCAGTCGAGATGAGCGGCTTGGAGGCAACTTACGTATCCTACGAGGAGTCTGAGGACCGCCCCTTGTTGCATCGCAAACATGAGTTCTTGGCAGCCGACGACCCTGATGTCCCCAAGTACCGTCGCCTAACCGATGCCGAGATCCGTGCCGGACTCTATGAACAGCCCTATCTGATCGGTACGGAGAAGGGTTGGAAGGCGGAACTGGAGCGGTGCGCGCGCGAGTTGCGCGGGCACCGTCTCGTCCGCTCGACCGTGGTGTCTTCGGCCAGGCAGCCGGCGCCGGACGCCGCGATCACGCCTGGAACTGGCTGACGGCGGCGGCCAGCAAGGCCGGATCGAACCCGTCCGTCTGTCCCGGGAACCAGGACAGACGCAACCCGTTCGCGACGCTCTCCTCCGGCAGGCCCATAGCGGTCAGCACGTGGCTCGGCGTGTACGAGGCACTGGTGCAGGCGGACCCGGTGGCGACGGCGGCGACCTGTTGCAACCGTACGATCAGAGCTTCGGAGTTCACTCCGTCGAACGTGAGGTTGAGGATGTGCGGCACGCCCACCGCCGGGTCGCCGTTGATGCGGTAACGGGTACCGGAGAGTCCTGCCAGCAGCTTCTCGCGGAACTCCTGAACTTCGGAGAGCCACTGGAGACGCCCTGTACGGAAGATCTCCTCCGCCTTGGCCAGTCCCATGATCAAGGGGACCGGCAGGGTTCCCGGACGCAGGCCCATCTCCTGGCCGCCCCCGAACATCAGCGGCTGCACCGGAATGTCGTCCCAGCGGCGCCGACGGAGCAGCAGGGCCCCGATGCCCTTGGGTGCGCCGATCTTGTGGCCGCTGATGCTGATCAGGTCGATGGGGGCGGTGAGGTCCTCGGGGAGCTTAGCGAAGCCCTGTGCGGCGTCCACGTGGAAGTAGGTGGGGGTGCTGCGCAGGAGTTGTGCCAGCTCGGCGACAGGCTGGATCACTCCCGTCTCGTTATTCACGTGCATCAGGGAGACCAGCAAGGTGTCCGGGCGCAGTCGCTCGCGGACGGCTTCGGTGCTGACTTGGCCGGATCGGTCGGGCTTGAGGAAGTCGACCTCGAACCCGCGCTCCCGCAGGTGCTCCAGCGGTTCCAGGACCGCCTTGTGTTCGATGGCCGAGCTGATGATGTGGCGGCGGCCACTCTTCTCGCCGTACGAGGCCAGCCCTAGGAGGGCGATATTGTTGCTCTCCGTGGCCCCACTGGTGAAGATCAGCTCCTCGGCCGACGCCCCGAGCTGAGTGGCAAGTTGGGTTCGGGCTTGTTGCACCGCCTTCTTCGCGCGCATGCCGTACTCGTGGGTACGGCTGCCCGCGTTCCCGAACTCCTTGGTCATCCAGTGGAGCACTACCTCGGCGACACGGGGGTCGACGCGGGTCGTCGCAGCTGCATCCAGGTACGGGACGGACATCGTCACCTTCCTCCTCAGAATGTGGGCAGGTACGTCACTCAGATAACGTACGATACCGCTGTGACTGATCATAGAGTGGCACGCGCGGCGGGAGAGGCTACGTCCGTGGGCTTTGAGTACGTCTTCCCCTCTATCCGGGGGGTGCAGGCGGGGCGCGAGTTCTTCGTCTCGATGTGTCCACTTCGGTTGATCCCAAAGATCTTTCTCTTCGACGACGATGAGATTCCGCCGGAGGTCCGGGCCCAGAGGGTTCTCAACAAGGGCCGCCTGCCTGCGCTCACCCGCTACATCGTGGACAATCCGGACGACTACGTGTTCAGTGCGCTGACCGCGTCCATCGACGGCAACATCGTCTTTGAGGGCATCGCCGATCAGGGGACCGGCATGCGGGCGGGGCAGATTCGGGTGCCAATGGCAGCTCGCTTCCTGATCAACGACGGACAGCACCGTCGGGCGGCCATCGAGTTGGCCCTCAAGGAGAACCCTGACCTGGGTGACGAGACGATCGCCGTGGTGTTCTTCCATGACGCTGGCCTCGCCCGCTCCCAACAGATGTTCGCCGACCTGAACCGTCACGCAGTGCGGCCGTCTCGTTCCATCGGGGTGTTGTACGACCAGCGTGACGACCTGGCGAACCTCACGCGGCTGCTCGCGCTGAGGTCGCCGGTTTTCAAGCAACACGTCGAGATGGAGAGCAGCACGCTCTCCGCCCGCTCGCGGAAGCTCTTCACCCTCAGCGCGCTGCACTCGGGCAACCAAGCGTTGCTGCAGGGCCTGGAGATGGAACGGGACAAGGCGGCCGCACTTGCGCAGTCTTACTGGGAACACGTCGACACCCTGATCCCGGAGTGGGCCATGGTGCGTGAGCGCAGCCTTACCGCGCCAGAGGTGCGGCGGGACTACATCCACAGTCACGGCATCGCGCTGCACGCGCTAGGCAAGATCGGCAACGCACTTCTGCGCGACTCGACCACTCCCGCGGAATGGCAGAAGCGGTTGAAGAAGCTGTCCTCGGTGGACTGGGGACGGAGCAATCCCGATTGGGAGGGCCGGGCGATCATCGGTGGCCGGGTTTCCAAGAGCCACAACCAAGTGTTGCTCACGGTCAATTATCTGCGCCAGACGATCGGGCTGAGGCTCAGCCCTGAGGAGCAGCGCGCTGAAGACGCATACCAGCGAGGAGACGCATGAGTACCCCCACTGCGGACGCCAACCTGCTGTTCGCCGGCAGGCACCTCGACGAGGTCGTGGCCGAGCTCACGGCCGAGATTCGTGAGTTGTACACCGCAGATGAAGTTCCCTGGGTAGTCGGCTACAGCGGCGGCAAGGACTCCACCGCGGTCCTTCAGCTGGTGTGGTTGGCGCTGCGCGATCTTCCGGCGGAGCGACGCACCAAGCCGGTTTACGTGATCAGCACGGACACCCTGGTTGAGAACCCGGTCGTCGCCGCATGGGTGGTTCAGTCGTTGGACACCATGCATGCCGCCGCGTCCGCCCAGGAGCTTCCGATTGAGCCGAACCGGCTCACTCCCGAGGTCAATGACACCTTCTGGGTGAACCTCATCGGTCGTGGCTATCCTGCGCCGCGCCCGAAGTTCCGTTGGTGTACCGAGCGGATGAAGATCAGGCCTTCCAACAAGTTCATCCGGAGCGTCGTCCGCCGTCACGGCGAGGCGATTCTGGTGTTGGGGATTCGCAAGCAGGAGAGCCAGGCGCGCGCTCGTGCTATGGCCAAGCACGAGAAGCGGCGTGTCCAGGAACGGCTCTCACCCAACGGCAACCTGCCGAACTCCCTGGTGTACAGCCCCATCGAGGACTGGTCCAGCCAGGAAGTGTGGGCGTTCCTGCGACAGGTGGACAACCCGTGGGGACACCCGAACGTGGATCTGCAGGCGATGTACATGAGTGCCACCGACGATCAAGAGTGCCCGCTGGTCGTCGACAACTCCACGCCGTCCTGCGGGGACAGCCGTTTTGGCTGCTGGACCTGCACGCTGGTGGAGCAGGACAAGTCGATGGCGGCCATGGTCAACAACGTTGCCGAGCGCAAGTGGATGCGTCCGCTCCTGGAGCTACGGGACAAGCTGGACGTGACCGGCGAGGAGGAGCACAAGCTCCGGGACTTCCGCAAGATGAACGGCAGTGTCCAGCTCATTGAGGACCGCATCGTCCACGGCCCTTACACCCAGAGCGCTCGCGAGACCTGGCTCCGTGACCTGCTGGAAGCCCAGACGTGGGTGCGTGCCAATGCTCCCGAGAGCGTCCGCAACATCGAGCTGATCACGATGGAGGAACTGCACGAGATCCGCCGTCTGTGGGTCTTCGAAAAGCACGAGGTCGAGGACTCCCTGCCGAAGATCTACAAGGAGAAGACCGGCGAGGACTTCCCGGGTCGCCCGCTGGACGAGCACCTAGCCCTCGGGGCCAGTGAGATTGACCTCCTGCGCAAGGCCTGTGAAGGGGACGACCTGCTGTTCACCACCGCGCGGGAGCTCCTGGAGGTGGAACGCAGGTTCCGCACCATGACCCGCCGGTCCGGTCTATTCGAGGCACTGGAGAAGACGGTGCGGCGTGGGTACTTCGATGACAAGGACGATGCCCACGCCTTCGCCTTGAAGAAGAAGAAGCTGCGCGACGAGATCGCCGGCCGTCTGCCGCTGACTGAGGACGAAGAGGACGCCGATGCTCCTGCGTAACATCACCCTGCACGATTTCGGCGCCTACCGTGGAAAGCAGTCCCTGGACCTGGCGACCAGCCCGGGGCGGCCGATCGTGCTCATTGGAGGCATGAACGGCGCGGGCAAGACCACCCTGCTTGACGCGCTGCAGCTAGTGCTCTACGGACCGCGTGCGCGTTGCAGTGGCCGGGGCAACCGCTCGTACGACACCTACCTGCGCGAGTGCATCAACCGCCAGGCGGACCCCGCCATCGGAGCGGAGATCGAGCTGGAGTTCTCGATCATCGTCGATGGTGAGGAGAGGATCTACAAGGTCTTCCGCAAGTGGTCGGTCAGCGGCAAGAGCCTGAACGAGTACGTCAACGTGCTGGTGAACGGCAAGTGGGACAAGGGAATCAGCGAGGGCTGGGCCGACGAGGTGGAGGACCTCCTCCCGCTCGAGATTGGCTCCCTGTTCTTCTTCGACGGGGAGAAGATCGAATCCCTTGCGGATCCCGAGCGCGCTTCGGCCGTGATCGAGTCCGCGATCCAGTCCCTGCTCGGTCTGAACACCGTCCAGCAGCTGCGCACTGACCTGCTGGCCCTCCAGCGCAGGCAGAAGCTGACTGGTGAGGAGCAGGAGACTGTCGCCCAGATCCGCGAGCTGGAGGAGCGTCATGCCGCCCTCCAGCAGGAGGTGGAGGCGATGCACGCGGTGGCTGCGGGGCTGCGTCCTCAGCTCGATGTCGCGAAGCTGACTCTGGAGAACGCCGAGTACTCCTTCCAGAAGGATGGGGGTGAACTCTACGAACGCCGCCGCGAACTGGAGGAACGACGGAAGGACCTCGCCAAGGCCCAGGCGGCGACCGAGGAGTCGTTGGTCGCACTGGTCGCGGGAGCGTTGCCGCTGTTGCTGGTCGGTGAGCAACTCACCGCAGTCCACAAGCAGGCGGCCGTCGAGCAGCACGCGGAGGAGTCCGGCCAGATCATCGACCTCCTGGCCGTTCGCGACCTCGACATCATCGCCCGGCTCGACAAGGTGCTTCCGGCGACGGAACTCAAGGAGCTGCGTACCCACCTGGAAGCGGACCGCCGTGACCGGGAGTCCGCCGTGACCGTCGAGCGGACGCTTGCGCTCACCTCGGACGGCCATCGGCAACTGGCTGGACTCGACCAGGTGCTCGCGAATGAGCAGGACCGTGCACGAGAGCTGCTCGCCCAGGCCGCTGATCGAGCAGCTGCTCTTGAGGCGCTTGACCGCCAACTGGCCGGGGTTCCGGACGAGAAGCTCATCGCCGTTCGGATCGAGGAGCGGGCGCAGGCACTGCGCCGAGTGCACCAGTTGGAGGCCGAGTTGGCGAGTGCCCACGAGGCGCATGCTGCCAGCAAGGGCCGTCGCGACGCGCTGAAGGCGGAGCTGGAGCGTGCCCACGAAGCTCGGGTGAAGACCTTGGTCCGAGCCGAAGAGGTCGCCCGCATCATTGCGCACTGCGACAAGCAGCGCGCCGTGCTGGAGAAGTTCGGTGTTGCGCTACTCAATCGGCACATCAGTCGGCTAGAGGTCGCCGTCCTCGACAGCTTCACCAAGCTTATGCGGAAGAAGGGCCTCGTCCGTGACCTGCGCATCGACACCCATCGGTTCCAGCTCACCCTCATTGGGGCGGACGACGAGCCCCTCGATCCCGGGCGCCTGAGCGCGGGGGAGCGTCAGCTCCTGGCCGTCTCTCTGGTCTGGGGACTGGCGCGCGTCGCTGGCAACTGGTTGCCCAGCGTCATCGACACCCCACTCGGGCGTCTGGACAGCCGGCACCGCGAGCACCTCGTGGACCGGTACTTCCCTC
The DNA here is from genome assembly GCF_044744605.1 of Kitasatospora sp. NPDC087271. Classification (NCBI taxonomy): domain Bacteria; kingdom Bacillati; phylum Actinomycetota; class Actinomycetes; order Kitasatosporales; family Streptomycetaceae; genus Kitasatospora; species Kitasatospora sp. NPDC087271. Next base: position 745,185 of record NZ_JBIUYQ010000001.1, on the reverse strand, counting down.
ATGCGAGTCACCAGGTTCTGCTGCTGTCGACGGATCAGGAGATCGACGAGCACTTGCTGAAGCGGCTCAAGCCGTCCATCGCCCAGACCTTCACCCTCGTTCACGACGACACCACGTTCACCACCTCGGTAGAGCCGGGCTACTGGTGGACTTCCGGAGCAGCGCATGTCGCTTGAGACCATCCGCCTCTCACAGCCGGCCCGTGACCAGCTGGTACGCCTCAAGCGCACCACAGGGATCAAGAACTGGAACGTCTTGTGCCGTTGGGCGTTGGCCGTCTCGCTGCGTGAGCCCTCGACGCCGCTGGTCAAGGAGATCGTTACCGACTCGAACGTCGAGATGTCCTGGCGGACCTTCGCGGGAATGTACGGAGACGTCTACCTCGCACTTCTCCGGCAGCGCTGCGCCGTGGACGGGGAGCCGTTGACCGACGAGTCCCTCAGCAAGGCACTCACGGTTCACCTTCACCGCGGAATCGGGTACCTGGCCGGCAACAAGGAGATTCGCACCATTCGGGAGCTGGTCGGTTCAGCCTGCGAATAGGGCTTCCGAGTAGCTGTGGCGAGGCGGGGAACCTGGCGCACTACGCCAGGTTCCCCGCCTCGCCGCAGCAGTACCAAATGGTGGCATTTTGTCTGATTTGGCATAATTTGTATTTATTTTCTACACCTTGTGGATTTATTGGCTGATCCCTGGCGTGGGTCACCCTTGGTCGAAATCCGAGAACCGGCCGGTCGTGCGGGTCACACCCCCTACGCTAATTCTTCACAGGATGTGGGATCATTGCATCCGAGGCGGTGGGTTGCGCCCAGGGGGGCGGGAATGCCACTGTTGGAAAGCTGGTATAAGATCCCTTCAATCGATTGCGTTGAGTAATCGATTGACTCCTTTTGGTTCGCGGGCCTGTGTGCTCGTTCGCCCGGTCCTTCCGGGCGGAGTCATGAACGATGACGTGTTTGGTGAAGCGCCTGCCGTTCACCGCTGCGCCGGCAGGCGGGCTGCTGACACGGCTGCATGCGCCGACCCCTGGGAGGCAAGGGAAAGATGTTCGGTAGCAGCGTCAGGCTCACGTTCCGTGACTTCGTACAGGGGACGTGGGGAACCTTCAGCACCCCTGCCGGCCGTGTGGACTACATCATGACCAAGGCGCGCCTGGGTGAGGAGTCCGACGAACCCGAACGTCTGCTGACCCGGAACCTCGTGCCCGTGCGAGAGGTCATGGAAGCCGGTGACCTGGACTTCGACCAACTGCTGCAGCGTGATCTGGACGACCATCGCGTTGCCGTGAAGCTGATTCCCTACCTGCTAGACCGCAAGGCCACGGGACCCGCCTTCTTCCCCCCGATCGTCGCGGTCCTCCTGCCCTTCCGGAGCAAGAAGCCGACCGAGTTCCCCACTCTTGGTGGGCCGGAGATCGTCGAGGAAGCGGGAGGCCAGGCGAAGTGGCTGCAGGAGCGGGCTGGGAACGCCTTCCAGGTCGATCGCTTGGTCGGACACGATGGCCAGCCTCATTCCGCGAACGTCGGCCGGCTGTGGTGGAACCAGATCGAGTCGCGGTTGGTCGTTCTGGATGGCCAGCACCGGGCCATGGCGCTCCTGGCCGTGGAACGCACGAAGACTAATGGATGGCAAGGCTCGTCCGGTGCGCGTTACCGGTCGTTCTACGAGAACCAGGTCAAGCAGGTGCTGCAGCGAGTCGGTGACCTCGACCTGGCCGGCATTGAGGTTCCGGTGACGGTGTGCTGGTTCCCCGAGGAGACGGGTGAACGGAGTAACCCGCACGCGGCTGCCCGCAAGCTGTTCGTGGACGTCAACAAGGAAGCGCGTCCTCCGTCGAAGTCGCGGATCATCCTGCTCTCCGACGCTGAGCTGAGCAACGTCCTCACACGCCGGGTCCTGAACGAATTGCGGGACGACAGCAGCGGAACATTGCTGCCCATCTACGCGGTGGAGTACGACAACCCGGACGCCAACACCACGCAGCCCGCCCGTTGGTCGGTGCTCACTAACATCCACCTCCTGAAGAGTGCCGTCGATCGGTGCGTCTTCGGCCCGGGCAAGTACCTACAGAAGGTCGACCAGAAGATCAGCGGCCGGACTAGCCTCGTCGAGCAGGACCGCTTCATGGCGGAGGAACAGCTCGATCTCGCCAGTGTCTTTCCGGATCAGGTGAAGGAGGGCGGCTTCACCTACACCTGGGACGAGATCGGCAACCGCAACTTCCCTCTCGGCCACGTTGATGCGATCAGCGACCGCTTCGCGAAGACTTGGGGTAGGGCGCTGATCACCCTGCTGTCGCTCACCGCTCCGTACGCCGCTCACGCCCGAGCGCTGACGCAGACCAAGGACGAGTGGCACATCAGCGACACCAGCGTGACCCTCGCCCACGACGCCCTCTTCTCCGGGGTGGGTGTGTTCTGGACCCTGCGTGACAGCTACGAGCACTACAAGGAGCGCAAGCAGGCTCAGCAGCCCGTGACCCGGACCGGAGTGATCGACGCCTGGGAGGCGCTGGGCGCCCGGAAGGAGAGCTTCGAATCCAACCGGGCCCGCGCCTACCTGGGGTCAGCCAAGACGGCCGATCTGGAAAAGGCCAATGCGGCCTACGCCGTGTTCAACACCCATGCTTGCCAGCTAGGCATGGCGATGACGCTCGGTTCGCTGTGGGAGCTGCGCAAGCAGCAGCCCTGTGGCGCAGATCTGGAGCAGTTGCCCGAATTCTCAGAGGCGCTCGTCGCCGCCTGGAACGCCTACTTCGCGCTGGAGCACGGCAAGAAGAAGGACCGGCGTCTGGTCTTCAACAAGACTGACATTCCTACGCCGCTGAACCAGATCGCCAAGATGGACACGCCACAGGCGGTCTACTTCAGGTACTTCTGGATGCAGATCCTGGACACCCCGGAAGCGTGGGTGCACCTGGAGCCTTGGTTCAATGGGCCGGCCGCCTTCCAGCGCACGCTCGGAACGGCCCGGGGCCTCTACTATGAGTTGCTTGTGGAGCAGCAGACTGCGGCGCTGAAGACCAGCAAAGCTGGGCAATCGGAGCCGCAGCGGAAGATCGAGGCCCAGCGGACGGTGGCGGCCGCGCTTCGCTACGCGCTGAAGAACTGGTTCTACGACAGCCACGAGCCCTTCGCCTCCTGGATTCAGGAGTACGGCGAGAATGCGAAGTCGGTGCAAACACCCGCCGTAGTGGCGGCAGGTGTGCCGGCCCAGTCCCATTTGCCGCTGGACTCCGAAGGCGGCGACGAGGCGCTCTCGGGGCCCGGTGTGGCTGACCTCCTGAGCGAGTGATCGTAAGTGAGCAGTCAGGTGAGGCAGGGGACCGTGGCACTCGGTGAGGAGCCATCCGTGCAGGGTGTGTCTTCCGGAAATCCCGCCGGCCTCAACGGAGACGGGGCTGGATCACGTTCATGTGGGGCCGCACCCGGCCCCACATGGCGGATTCTGCTTCCGTGGCTGGACTGGCTGGCGCCCTCCGAACTCCTTGCGATGCAGCGGTTGGGTGGTCCCGCGCAGTGGTGGCTGCGTGAGACTCCGGACCAGACTGGCGGGCGCCGGCCCGATCTGGAGGACGTCTTCGAGCTGCTCGGCTCCTTCCTCGAATCGGCGCCGCTGGACGACGAGCCGCTCTCGTCCCTCCTGCCCGCCCTTCCCGTGACCGGGACGGGTACCGCTCCGGGACTCACCGCGGAGGTGCGTGCCGTCCTGGAGACGGCCGGTGGTTCCACCCTGGGGGCGATGGGTCGGCTGACGCCGCGGAACATCCTGCGCGTACCACTCGGTACTGCCGGGGAGCGGCGGAGCGTCCTGGCAGCACTTGTGCGCGAGGGCGTTCAGCCGGGCGTCACCGGGGCCGAGCCCGCTCTCCCATTGGAGTACGGGGCGTCCTGGCCTTCGGCCACGGACAGTCCCGACGGCGCAGTCGCCGATTGGTTCGGCCGACTCGACAGCCGCCAGCGGGATCTCATTGTTCACAACCTGTGTGCCGAAGCACCGCTTTCGGTGGAGGTGCTTGCAGCACGCCACCGGACACCGCGTGAGCAGATGAGGGAGCTGCTGGCAGGGCTCTCCCGGAGCCTGAGGGAGGAGGCGGGGCGACAGCCGATGCTCGGCAGCGCCGTCACGCGGTTCGAGGACGCGGCCGGCGAGCCGGTGACCCGTACTGATCTGGCTGGCCGCCTGCCGTGGCTGTGCTTCGCTCCCGCTGCCGGCGACGTGACCGTCCTCGATGTCCTGGCCGCGGTCCTCTTGGGCGCGTCCCCAGCCGAGGAGTGGTTGTTCGCGGGATCGCTCACGCGGGCCCGTGCGCTCACGCTTGAAGCACTGGCCATGGTTCCCGGGGAGTGCCTGTCGTTGACTGCGGCCGCGCGGTTGCTCGGCGACACGGGCATGCCACTCAAGCCCACCCGGGCATGGCTACGGTCCTGTGGTCTGAACGTCGTGGCCGGGCAGGTGGAGAACGCCGCCGGTGACCGACCGGTGCCCGATACGGACCAGGAGACGCCGAGAGCACATCGACCCGAGGACGACGAGAATTGCCTGCTCGTTCTTCCCGCGGTCACCGTCGAGCCCGTCCAGGTGTGGATCGATCCGGAGAGCGGCGCTGACCCGCTGCTGCGGCTCCTCGATGAACTGCACACCCATGTCGTCCAGGAGGCGCCCGGCGTGCGGCTCTTGGACCTGCTGGCCGGAAAACATTCATTGTCCGGGCCAGCCGGGCGGCTGGTCGCACGTCTCTTGGCTGCGACTGTGGAGGCTGACGGCTGGGTCCTTCCAGAAGAGTTGCCCCAGCTCGTCCGTCTCGTGGTGGTGGCGGACCGGGCCAACCTGGCGGAGAGCTCGGATGACCCGGAACGCACGGAGGAGGCTGCCTCCGCGCCGATTGACGGCACGCTCAGGGAACGAGCATGGCACGTCCTCGACCAAGGGGGACACCCGATGACCACGCAGGTCCTGGCCGAGCGAATGGGAGACGGCGTCAACCTGCGTTCCCTCAAGTCCCAACTCCCGACCGACGAACGGTTCATGCGCAGCAACGCCGACACCTGGGCGCTCGTCGCGTGGGGACTGCGTGCGTACACGACGATCAAGGAACTGATCGCGGAGGAGATCGACAATGCCGGTGGCGTGATTCCCACGGCCGAGCTGGTCGCGATCCTGACCAAGGATTTCTCTATCAAGGAGTCGAGCCTGCTCCAGGCGGCTTCCTCGCCCCCGTTCACGGCCCGGGGCGGGGTGGTCCGGCGTCTGGGTGATACCCAGGGGGACAACATTGTGCCCCTGGGGCGTTCGGCGACGGCAGACACCGCGGTGGACCGACCCGATGGCGAGGGGCCATCCACCGAAGACCTGATCGATCTGATGGGCCTGTGATGTCGACCCGTCCCATGACTGACCTGCGCTCAGCCGGACTGCTTGGCGACTACCGGAGTGATCGCTGCGACATGGTCACCGACTTCTACGCCCCTTGCCTGGCGGTGGCTAAGGAGTACGACCGGGCAGTCGGGTACTTCAGCGCGTCGGTCCTGGCTGTACTGGGCCGAGGGCTGGATCGCTTCGCGGCCCGCGGTGGAACCATGCGCATCATCGCCTCCCCCCAGCTAAGCGCACAGGACGTGGAGCAGATCCGGGCGGGGTACGAGGTCAGGGCCGTCCTCGAACGTGCGGCCCTGAAGGACCTTCAGGACGCCTGCGAGGACCCGAGGGCCGTTCACGGGCTTGGCCAGCTCGGTGCACTCGTTGCAGAGGGTCGGCTCGACATCAAACTTGCCTACATCTCCGCGGGTGACCGCATCGGCATGTACCACGAGAAGATCGGCATCTTCCGGGACGGCCAGGACCTCGTCGCCTTCAAGGGGAGCGCGAACGAGACCATGCCCGGACTTGTGGGCAATTTCGAATCCATCGAGGTCTTCCGCACGTGGGAAGCCGGGGATAGCGCCCGTGCCATGCGGATAGACCAGGACTTCGGGGACCTGTGGTATGACCGCACCCCATTGTTGCGAGTCCTCGACTTCACCGATGCGGCGAAGGAGATCATCGAGTCCCGCGAGCACCGGTCGTCGGGAACGGCCGATTACGTGCTACCGCCGTTGGACGGGGCAATGATCACGGTGCCACGTCTGGACCAGCCGGGTCAGCTGGCCATTCCCGCCGAACTGGTGGTTCGTGACTACCAGAAGCGAGCGGTGGAGCGCTGGTTCGAGGGTGAGGGCCGCGGCATCCTGCGCATGGCCACCGGGACGGGGAAGACCCTCACCGCGCTGTCCGCTGCCGCGCAGCTGGCACGGATGCTCGCCAAGCGTGACGAGCCCCTGCTCACCGTGGTGATCGCCCCGTACCAGCACCTAGTTGACCAGTGGAGCCGTGACATCGCATGGTTCGGCGTGACTCCGGTGCGCGCCTATGAGTCTGTTAACCGCTGGTACGGCGACGCCTCCGCGTTGCTTGATGCCCTGGCCCTGGGCACCAGGAAGGGAGGCGTGATCGTAACCACCAACGCCACCTTGGCCGGCGGACCCCTCCAGGATATCCTCGAACGGCACCGGGGCCACACGCTGGTGATCGCGGACGAGTGCCACAACCTGGGCGCCAAGCGGCTGCGCGACAAGTTGCCGGCTAACGCACGCTACCGACTCGGCCTTTCGGCAACCCCGGAACGCTGGTTCGACGACGACGGCACCGCATCCCTGCGCACCTACTTTGGCAGCGTCGTCTTCGAGATGGGCATAGGTGACGCCATCCGGGCCGGAGCGCTGTGTCGTTACACCTACACTCCGGTGCTCGTCGAACTCGACGACGAGGAAGCGGAACTGTACTCGGAGGTCACCGAGAAGATCGCGAAGCTCATGGCAGTGCGTGATCTGGTTGATGACGCGGACGAGGACACCCCGCTGGGCAAGTTGCTCCGCAAACGGTCCAACATCCTCGGCCACGCCAGGGCTAAGCTTCCGGCACTGCGCCGGGAGATCAGTGGGCGTCGGGACGACTGGCACCAACTGCTCTACTGCGCGGAGGGACGCCACCCTCTTGTGCACGAACACGGCACATCTGACGAGCCGACCCAACTCCAGCAGGCGCTGATGATGGTCGGTCAGGACTTGCGCATGCCGGCCGCCCAGTACGTTGCCGAGACACGCCGCGGCGAACGGCAGGAACTGCTGCGCCGCTTCGCTGATGGCCGTGACCTGCAGGTCCTGTTGTCGATGAAGTGCCTGGACGAAGGGGTGGACGTGCCGGCGGCCCGCACGGCTTACCTGCTGGCCAGCTCCTCCAACCCCCGGCAGTTCATCCAACGCCGGGGCCGGGTGCTGCGGAAATCTCTGGGGAAGGATCACGCGGACATCGTCGACTTCATCGTTGTTCCGCTCGATCAGTCCCCGGGAGCGCAACGTGGCACCGAACGCCGCATGTTGGCGCGGGAACTGGCGCGTGTCACTGAATTCGCACGTTTGGCTGACAACGAGGGACAGACCCTGGACATCCTGCGTCCCCTGCGCGTGCGCTACGGCCTGCTGGACACCTGAGTAAGAGCGGCCAACCATGACCACAATCCGAAGCGTGGAGGCTTCATGACCACTCAACAGACGCCTCGGGAGATCCTCAACGAGCTCTCCCCGGAGGCCAAGGCGCTCGCGCAGCGGGTCTGGCAGATGGAGCGGCAGTATCTACACGTGAAGAACCCGACCCTGCTGACCGAAGAGATCGTTCGAGCCGCCAAGGAGCTGGCCAAGTGAAGCTGCTCAAGCTCACTCTTGAGGACTTCAGGGTCTTCCACGGCGTCCAGGAGCTGAACCTCGAAGTCACCGAGGAGAAACCGGCAGTCCTGTTCTTCGGAATGAATGGAGCGGGCAAGACCACCCTGCTCAATGCCTTCACCTGGGCGTTGTACGGAACCTTCTCCGGGGACGTGGAGTACCAGGAACGCGTCATCAACGACCACACGTGGAGTCAGGCCAGCCCTGGCGATCAGATTGGGGCCTCAGTTCGGCTGCTCTTCGAGCACGAGGGGCTGCTGTTCAACGTGCACCGCTCGGTTTCCACCGTTAAGAGATCGGACGAGCAGAGCGGACTGCCCGCGAAGCTCACCGTCACGGAGACCGACCACGGAGTCAGCAAGACGGTCGAGAACGGCCAGGACCGAATCCAGAAGATCCTTCCTGAGGAACTACGACAGTTCTTCTTCTTCAACGGTGAGCGCATGGAGCGCATGTTCACTGGTGATCGGACCGACGAGGTTCAGCAGGCCATCAAGACCCTCATGGGCCTGGAGGAGATCGAGCGTGCTATCAGCAATCACCTGCCCAAGGCCTCGGCCAAGCTAGCCCGGCAGGTGGGCAAGGACGGCGACTCCCGTCTGCAGATGCTGACCGCAGACCAGGAACGGCTCGTGCAACAGAAGCTCAAGGTGCACGATGAGCTCCTGAGACTGTCACAGAACGCGGCAGGGTACGAGCGAGAAGTCGACGCCGCGAACCGCGCACTTCTCGCGAACGGCAAGGCCGCGCCACTGCAGCGCCAGCGAGCCAAGCTCGAGGAGCGTCGCCGGGAGCTCCTGGAGAAGCGGGACGCACGCCAGGAGGACAAGAAGGACCTGCTCGCCAAGAACGCGTTCCTAGCCTTCACCGGATCCCTCGACGAACAGGTGCTGGACCTGGCTGAGGGCATGCGCAAGCGTCGTGAGCTCCCGGCCGGCATCCAACGCGACTACATCGACGGGTTGCTGGACGACGGCGTGTGCATGTGCGGTCGTGATCTCGCAGAGGGGTCTGGGGCCCGTAGGGCGCTCGAGGAACGCCGGTACAACGCGGGACTGGCCGACGTGGAGACCCGCTGGATGTACCTTGCGGGCAAGGCCGCCGATCTGCCGCAGGTGCGTGCCGAGGTGTTGGAGCGACTGCGTACCTGTGTCCAGGACATCGAAGAGCTCAAGCTGTCGATCGACAAGGTCGACGCCGAGGAGAGCGACATCGCCCGCGAACTGCAGGGCGTGGACGTGGTGGACGTCCAGAAGCTGGAGGAGCGCCGCAAGGACTTCGACCGCAAGCGTGTGGAGGCTCTGCAGCTGCACCGGGATGCCAAGACGCAGATCGAAGAGCTCGACGAGCAGATCGAGAAGGTCAAGCGCCAGTTCCATGCTGCGAAGGTGCAGGACGAGGAGTCGCGCAGGATTCAGCGCCAGGTTGCCTTGGTGGAGGAGGTTCTGGAGGCCTTCCGGAAGGTCCGGGATGTCAAGACCGAAGAAGTGCGCAATGCGCTGGACGCGAAGATCAAGAGTGTGTTCGCGCGGATCTGTATCAAGCCGTTCACCCCGCACCTGACACCGTCGTTCGCTCTGGAACTGGTGAACGACACGTTTGGTGGTTCTGCCGCACGCAGCACTGGTGAGAACCAGATCCTTGGCCTGTCCTTCGTCGGCGCGGTCTCCGAGTTGGCCAGAGAGACCCACGACCGGAAGGAGGGGGCGGGCGACGCCGCGATCGGGGGAGGGGGCATCTACCCCGTCGTGATGGACGCCCCGTTCGGTAACCTCGACGTCGCCTACCAGAACGACATCGCCGAGTCCTTGCCCAAGCTGACCTCGCAGATCATCACCCTGCTCTCCCAATCGCAGTCCCGCGGAATGGTTCTGGACCACCTCGGCGGAGCAGCCACTCGCATGTACGTGCTGCGTTCGTTCACCACCAACGGCGATGCCGACGAGCAGACCATCACCATTTGTGACCAGGTCTTCCCCTACGTCTCGCACGGCGAGTTCGACCACACCGTCCTGGAAGAGGTGTCCCTCTGATGGTTGTCGAGATTCGTTTCCGGCGTCCTGCCGAGCACGAGCAGCTGCTCCTCGCCCTTACCGGCAAGGACGGGCCGTTCCGGTCAAACTACGAGGCCCTCCTCTTCTCGGCGGCCCTCGGCAAACGGAAGGGACAGCGCAGGGCCTTCGAGAAGTCCGGCGAGCAGATTCGTTACGCCTTGGTGGAGAACCGTCCGTACGGAGATGTGCTCATCGACCTCCTCGCAACCACCGAGAAGCCGGGAGACGCCAAGATTCTCGCGGACGAGCGTCTCGGCGAGCGGCTGAGGATCTTCGAGGAGTACGCCAACGGCGGGTTGCACTACCTTCAGGGTGAGGTCAACAGCCGGGGCAGCCGGGACCTGGTTGCGATCGTCAGTTCCCTGGTGCTGGACGCTTTGACGCCCGCTCCCGTGGTGGACGACAACCCGGTCAAGGACATGCTCGACGCCTTGGAGTGGTAGCGCTGCGGTGGTCCGCTGGGTGCCCTGCGGACCACCGCAGCGCTGGTGAACTCCCATTGTCAGCGTTGCTCCCTACCCTGTTCGAGGGGCCATGCTTCCCCGACAGTCGCAACTACGTGGAAGAGCCTGTGACTCGCCGTACCGAACACCACAGCCAGACCAGCACCACGCTGTGCGATCTCCTCCCCGCGTTGCGTTGGGGCGATCCCCGGCAGCTCGGGTCCGTGCTTGACGACCCCCGCCTCCCCGACGCCTGGTGGATTCGTACGGGGCTCGCTGATGCGCTGGCGACGACCTCGGCGGACGCGATCGCGCACCGTGCGGCGACCGCACTGCGTGCCTTCTGGCCGCACCTGACGCTCAATGCGGCCCTGCCCCATCTGAGGTTCTGTACCGAGGGCCAGCAGTTCGACCTCGACCAGACCGTGGAACAGGCCGTCGCGGGCATGCCGGTCGCGGACGGCGACGCGGTGCTGTACGGACTCGTGCAGGCCCAGCTGCATCCCTTCCAGCACCGCGGACGCGACCTGAGCGTGCCCCAGGCGCCGGAGCCGCCCGGCAGTGCGGCGGCACGGGCGGATGATCTGGGTACCCTAGCTGCGGCACTGCTGGCGGTCCTTCCGATCGATGCGCCCGAGGAGATCAGGAGCGGGGCGGAAGCCGTCAGTAGGTGGGCGCGGGATTATTCGGTCAATGCGGTGGAGGGGGCCGGCCTGTCAGGAGGCGTGATTGCTGCGCAGCCTCCGGACGTGGTGCCCGGATTCCTCGACAGCCCGCTAGCCGTCCTCGGTGAGCTGATCGACGCTTGGGACGAGCGGCAGCTCGCAGTTGCCAGGGCACGCATGTTCACCACGAACAGGGTGGCCCTGGAGGTTCTCGGTGAGCAGTTCGGTGTGACGCGTGAACGAATGCGGCAGATCCAACTCGGTTTGGAGAAGCGGGTCCAGGAATGGCGGCTCGCCGAGCCCGGTCGGGGGTTGTACGGCCATCTGCTCGCTGCCCAGGAAGCCATGGGCGCCGTGGCAGTGGAGACGGAGTTTCTGGCGCTCCATGAGGAGCACGGCCACTCGGTGCCAGGTCTGGAACTCCCCTTGTGGCAGGTTCTCGTCTGCTGTCTGCCTGACCGCCGGTGGTCGGACGGATGGCTAGTCCAGGGTGACTTGCGCGACCTGCAGGAGCGGACGCGCATTTCGCTGCAGGAGCTCTGCGATGAGAGCGCCAAGCCTTGGGCCGAAGCGCTGGACCTGCTAGCGGAGGCCGGAATCCGTGAGGAGAGCGCACGAGACTGGCTGGAGGAGCTGAGCGGTTTCAAGATCCTTGACGATCACCTCCTGTGCTGGGGGCGGTCGGTCAACGAACGGGCGGAGGCGGTTCTCTCCCTGGTTGGCCGTCCCCTGCCGGCAGCCGACCTGCTCGCTCGACTCGACGACGGCATCGCCCTGGCCAGTCTGCGCAACCAACTCCAGAGTGACGGCCGATTCGTGCGTCGTGACCGGGACCTCTACGGGTTGAGGCGCTGGGGTGGAGCGGAGTATCTCGGAATTCGCGAGATGATCGTCCGTGAGCTCGAAGCAGTCGGTGGTTCCGCCAGGGCCGAAGACGTCGTGAGTGCGTTGTGCGTCGAGTTCGACGTGTCCGAGAAATCCGTTCATGCCTACCTCAGCGGTCCCGGCTTCGAGCGTTTCCAGCGTGGCTGGGTCCGGCTCGCTCCAGTAGCTGCCGAGGATGGGGGTGAGTACCAGCCCCGACGCGACGTCGCGCGGACCCGCCGGTGCTTCCAGACCGGACAGGGCATCTGGTGGTACCGACTTGACGTGAACCACGACCACCTGCGTGGTTCCGGCTTCCCGGTGCCCTCGGGATTCGCCGTACACCTGGGTCTCGCTCCTGGCGGCAAGATCGAGCTGGTGCACCAAGCCGGTGACGCCACTGTCGCCTGGGGGAACCAGCCGACGTTCGGCTCCTTGCGTCCCTTGCTGGAGTCGCTCGAAGCGGTCGAAGGCGACCACGTCTTCCTGACGGCGAAGGACGGCCGGATCAAGGCACAGCGCATCGCCCAGGAGCCGACGAACCAGCTCGCCGATGTCCAGTGCGCACTGCGCCTGATGGCACTGTCCGGCCAGGTCGACGAGGCCACGATGCCCGAGGTCATAGGCCGCCGGATCGGCTTGACCGGGGCGACCACGATGGAGGAGGTGTACAGCCACCTGCGTGTCCGCGGGGACAAGGACATTCTCCAGCTTCTCCAAGCCGATGTGGAACCGGCCGACGATGGCTCCACTACCCCGAGGCTGGACGCGTCCTGTCGCTCGGAGAAGGAGCCCGGCCAGCTACACGCCGAGGAGGAAGGCGGAGACGAGGCGGCCGCCGCTGTTCAGCGGGACCCTGCTTGGGATATGGAGATCATTCCCCTCCTCGATGAGGGCTCCGAGGTACAGCTTGTCACCCTTGCCCGAGCCCTGGCTGCTCGCGGCAAGCAGGTTCCGGTGTTCGGTTACGAGCTCGGGGATGACCGCTGGCAAGCCGACTTCGCATGGGACACGGAGACCGGCAGGATCGCGGTGGTGTCGGAGCAGCCGGCCTCGCCCGGGGGGTCGGCCGAGATGGTGGAGCGCGATGAAGCCTACCGGTCCGCGGGGTGGATGGTCCGCACGGCCGCTGAGTGGCTCGACCAACTCGACGAGCTCGCCAGGAGCTTGCCCGATGCCGAGGTCAGGAACTGACACGCCCCGCCAAACCGTGCACCTTCACGACCCACGCGAAAGGCACACCCCATGACTGTTCGGCTCGCCATGTACCAGAAGGCGGAGCAGGAGCTCTACCGGCTCGATCGCGTGGTGAAGGCGAAGTTCTACGACTTCACCCACCGGTTCCGGGCGAACCCCTACGGCAACGGCCTGCAGCTCAAGCAGCTCAAGGGGAACCCGCGTGTCTTCTCTGCACGGATCGACGATTCCTACCGCGCGCTGCTGGCCCGCGCGGGCACGGAGACCGACGGTACCGAAACATGGTTGGTCATCGCCGTGCGCCACCGGCGCGACGTGTACGAGCAAACCACCGTCGCAATCAACCGGGTTTCCGGAGAGATCGAGTTCATCGACCTCTCGGTAGTGGGGGCGGACGCCCTCCACCGCGCCGGGATCGAACTCACGCCGGCCGAACCGGCTGCTGTGACGATGCCCGGGCGCACCGAAGGCATCACGGCAGCCGAGCCGTTCACCACGGGGCCGGGGCCGTCCGAGCCCGCGCTGTTGGCCGGCCATTCCGCAGAACTGCTTCGTGAACTCGGAGTTGCGGAGCCACTCATTGCCTTGGCACTCGCCGTGACCCGCAGCGAGGACCTCGATCGCCTCCTGGCCGACGCGCCGATGCTGTCCAAGGACGTCCTGTACGGCCTCGCCTCCGGCTTCACGCCGGAGGAGGTCCGCGTGGAGATCACCGATCCGGTGGCTGTGGAGGGGCATGTAGACACCGACGACTTCCGCGCGGCGCTGTCCCGTACCACCGTGACCACGGTCGACGACGCGTTGCGCAAGGTGCTGGAGGAGGATGACTTCCAGGCCTGGAAGGTCTTCCTCCATCCGACGCAGGCGCGTCTCGTGGGGCGGAACTACAACGGTCCGGCCCGGGTCTCCGGCGGCCCCGGAACCGGAAAGACCATTGTTGCCCTCCACCGGATTAACCACCTCGTCCGACAGCTTGGGCCTGGCCGGGACAAGCCGATCCTGTTGACCACCTTCACCAAGAACCTGGCCGCCGACCTCAGCGACCGTCTCGCCGAGCTCATCGATGATCCCGAGCTGTTCGCCCGCGTCGAGATCACCCACATCGACGAGCTGGCGTACAAGGTCGTCAGCGAGAACACACTCGCTGGCCGAGCCAAGCAGCGGGTGGCCGACAGCGTAGCGCTGGCGGAACTGCGGGCGCTGCTCACCGAGTCAGGGGAGCCAAGCTCCTGGGAGCCCGAGTTCGTTATCGACGAGTGGGAACAGGTCATTCTCGCTCACTCCGTCCCCAACCGCGGAGCGTACTTCCGGACCCGTCGCGTGGGCCGCGGCCGAGCTCTGACCCGACCGGAACGCGCCGGAGTTTGGGGGCTCCTCGACCAGTTCACCGTTCGGCTCGACAGGAAGGGCATCGAGACCCTGGGACAGGCTGCCGAGCGGGCCGCCCGCTTCGAGCAGGAGCGGGCGGCCCGCATTGAGGCCCGACGGGTGTACAAAGAGCAGATCGGTGGCCCCGACCTCATACACCGTGACGTCGAGGCCCTGATCTCTGACTTGAAGCATCGGTACCAGCACGTCGTTGTCGACGAGGCCCAGGAACTGCGGGCGGCGCACTGGAAGATGTTGCGCGCGATGGTGGCCCCCGGCGTAAATGACCTGTTTATCGTGGGGGACCCACACCAGCGAGTTTCGGACAACCAGGTGGCGCTCGGGGCTCTCGGCATCAACATCAAGGGCCGCTCGGCACGGCTGTCGCTCAGCTACCGCACCACGAAGGAGATCCTCGCCCGAGCCCTCACAGTGATGACCGGGGAGCCCTTCGATGACCTCGACGACGGCACCGACACTCTCGCCGGGTACCGTTCAGTTCTGCACGGTCCGGTGCCCGAGTACCAGCGCTATCTCACCTGGGAGGAGGAGCTTGACGGCCTTGCCGGAACCCTGTGTGCCTGGCATGAGGAACTCTCCGTTGATGGGCAGGGCAACCCGCGCGAGACCTGCGGACTCATCGCCGTCGCTGTACCCGACCGTGACATGGTCAGCCAGGTCATGTACCACCTGGCGTCGAAGGCGGGCCTCGGGTACGCGCAGTTGACCTCTGAGGGGCCGCGTGGGGACGGGGACATTCACGTGGGCACCATGCACCGGTTCAAGGGGCTGGAGTACCAGCGCGTCATCATCGTCGGCGCGAGTGCCCACCTGGTGCCGTTGGCCTCGGTGATCGACCGCCTTCGCAACGACGACCCGGCTCGCTACCGTCGGGAGGTACGGAAGGCACGGTCGATGCTCTTCGTCGCCACGACCAGGGCCCGCGACGCTCTCAGGGTGACCTGGCATGGCGAGCCGAGCCCGTTCATCGATCCGACAGCGACCGCCAGCCTGCCTGAGTAGAAGAATGCTGTTACGCGGTGACACCCGGGTCTCTTAGAGTGTCAGGGTCGGTTTAGGGGCTCGAATAGGGGAGCATTCGCAGTGGGGTTGGACAGTCCGTTCTTGAAGACAGTGCTCGAAGACGTGGGAACGGGCAAGGTTCAACTTCCCAACTTCCAGAGAGAGTGGAAGTGGGACGACGAGCGGATCAAGGCCCTGATCGCTACGGTCACTCAGGGTTATCCACTGGGTGTCATCATGACGTTGAGTACGGGTGGCCAGCCGCAGTTCCAGCCGCGCTCGCTGGCCGGCGTGGAGCTGCATGCTGAGGTCGTTCCCGACGACTTGCTCCTCGACGGACAACAACGGACGACCTCGCTCTTCCAGGCCCTGTGCCGGAACGAACCGGTCGAGACCGCGGATGCCAGGGGGCGTCCCCTTCGCCGTTGGTACTACATCAACATGGAGGCGGCGGTCTCGGAGGGAATCGATCGGGAGGATGCCATCGTTTCGGTTCCCGAAGACCGGGTCCTCCGCGACGACTTCGCCCGCAAGATCCGCTTGGACCTGAGTTCGGGCAGACAGGAGCGTGAGTACGGCCACTTCCCGTTGAACCTTGTGTTCAACACCGAGGGGCGCGCCCACTGGCGCAAGCTCTACTGCCAGCAGACGGACAACTGGGCCCTATGGGACAAGTTCGAGGCGTGCGTACTCAAACAGGTTGACCAGTTCCTGGTTCCGACCATCAGCCTTCCGGCGAACACCGCCAAGGAGGCTGTGTGCTCCGTTTTCGAACGCGTCAACACCGGCGGCGTGGTGCTAAACGTCTTCGAGCTATTGACCGCCACGTACGCCGGTGACCGTGCGTACCTTGAGGAGACGGGCAAGGACTTCGACCTGGCTGCTGGCTGGCGAGAGATCCGGACTTCGCTATGCCAGGAACACCCCATGCTCGGCGTGGCCGATGACTTCGGTCAGGATGGCCTGACCAGTAGCGACTTCCTCCAAGCCGTTGCGCTGGTCTACACCTACAACCGCAAGCTGCAGCGCCGCGCCTCCGCGGTCGCCTGCAAGCGGAAGGACCTGCTGAACCTGCCGTTGGCGGATTTCCGCGACCTCGCCCCGAAGCTCACCGAGGCGTTCGCCTGGGCAGGTTCCTTCCTGGCCCGGCAGTGCATCTTCAACGCACACGACGTGCCGTACCGAACCCAGCTCGTCCCGCTCGCCGCGATCCGCGCCCTGCTCGCTCAGGAGGACGCATGGACGTCACGGGCTGAGGGACAGATCACCCAGTGGTACTGGGCGGGAGTGCTGGGCGAGATGTACGGGGGAGCGATCGAGAGCCGCTTTTCGCGCGATGTCGAGCAGGTGCTCGCCTGGGTGACCTCGGCGTCGGCCCCGGTTCCCGACACCATCGCGGAGGCGAACTTCCACGAACAGAGGCTGGCAACCCTCAAGACGAGGAACAGTGCGGCCTACAAGGGCATCTATGCACTACTGATCAAGCAGGGCGCGGTGGACTGGTACTACGCCGCCGAGCCGATTGGACGCGAGGCGGTGGTGGGCCGCGGCGTAGACATCAGGCAGGTCTTCCCCAAGGCGTGGTTTCAGAAGCGGTACGGTCAGGACCCGAGAATGGCCTCGATCGTCAACAAGACGCCGATCTCTTATCAGGCTGCGCTCTGGGTTTCGGGCGCCCCTTCGCGCTTCCTGCCGATCCTTGCCATGGAGGCGGGAATGAAGCCAGTGTGGTTCGACGACGTCATCGCCTCACATCTGATCGACCCGAGGCATCTCTACGACGACGACTTCGAGGCCTTCTACTCGGACCGGTCCACTCGCTTGATTAAACTGATCGAAGAAGCCATGGGGCGCCCGGTGTTGCGTATCGCCGATGCTGAAGAACTCGACACCACGCTCGAGGAGAAGATGTAGTGGCCGATATCTTCCCCGACCGTGAGCAGGTCGCCGGGCTCAAGGGTAAGGAGTGCACCGTACTCGAGCTCCTCGACTTCTTCGGTGTGCGGGTCCGTCACCCAGGCGAGATTGCCAAGATCGATCATGCGCTGTTGGACGCTGGTCTTGCCACGCTGCCCTACTTCGGCAATACCCCTCGTGACGAGCGCGTACGCATTGTGATAGCCAGTGTGGAGACCGCACCTGATGGCAGTTCGTCGAGTGGCTCGAAGGGAGATGGGTCGGACGGCGAGCTTCCCATGGGGGTCATGCCGACCGATCCGCTCCTGCTGAGGTCAGTGCCGTCGGCGAGGGGCGGCTTGGTCTCGGTGCGTACGGATAATACATTGCAGCACGCAATTTCCTTGATGATGCAGCGGGATTTCTCACAACTTCCAGTTATTGATAACGTGTACACGCTCGTGGGTGTTGTTACCTGGGACTCCATTGCTCGGATGTATGCAACCAGCGTGCAGCACGACCTCAAGCGGGCAATGGTTGAAACTGGCCCGGTAGCTGAGATCAACACACCGCTCCCAACGGCGCTTCCCCTGATTGAGAAGGAAGGCTACTGCCTCGTTCGCGATAGCAGAGGGCAGCTCCAGGGTATTGTCACCGCATCCGATATCGCCATTCAGTTCGAGCAGTTGAGTAGGCCGTTCTTTACCATCGGTCAGATCGAGCGATGCCTGCGTGAACGTCTCGGTCCGGTCTTCACTCCGCAGGAGATCCAGGAAGCTGGCGCGCGATACCAGGGGAAGCCATCCCAGTCCATTGAGCACTTGATGTTCAGTGGATATGCGAAGCTCATCAAGGATCCGGAAGGCTGGAAGCGGATGAACTGGCACGGAATTGACCACGATGAGTTCGTGCATCACCTCCGCAAGACTGGACATATCCGAAACGAAGTCATGCACTTCGATCGAACTCTCGATGCGGCGAGCTATGACGCGCTCACTCGCTTCGCGGAGGTCCTTGCTAGTATTCCTAGGCAGAATTACGGGGACTGAACACCATCTGGTAGTGCGTTGTCAGATGCGGCACGAGGCTTTCATGGGTGCGGAGTTCCGGGGGCGTCGGTGTGAATGCCGGCGACGGTTGAACCGCGACCCTTGGCGATGTCCGCCAGCGCCACCGACTGCAGCTGCCCGCGCCGGCCCAGCGACTCCTCGTACACCGCGACCGCCCGCAGCGCCGCCTGGCCGTGGCGGGTCAACTGGTAGAGGTAGCGGGCCCGGTGGAAGTCCTCGACCGACGTCACCCGGCCGGTGTCGGCGTCCGCGCGGAGGTTCTCCCAGTCGACCAGCTTCTCCAGCGCGCCACCCACCGCCTCGATCGACACCGGCACCGCGCTCCGGTCCTCCGCCGCGTCCCGGCGACGGAGCTCCGCCGCGACGTCCTCGGGCCGCAGATGGACGATGAACCGCTCCCGCGCCTGTGCGAAGACGTCCAGGATCCGGCCGTACAGGACGGCGTTCGGGGCTTGGAGGTAGGCGAAGGGCTGGGGCTGCGGAGCGGTGGACACGCGCTCCAGTGTGGCAGACCGCCCCGGCACCGGAGGAGCTGCGGCGGGAACGAGGCACGGGACCGAACCGACGCGCAAGCAGGCGACTGTGCACCCACGGTGAGGTTGCGCAGGCTACCGTGGGGCCGGACGCGAGGGTGCGGCGGCTGCTGGTCGGGTGTGCCGCGATGGACCAGGGGGTGTGGGGTGTTCGAGCCGGTGTCGCTGTCGGCGGTGGCCGCTGTTTTCGGCGCCGTGGGTGCGAGCGTGGCGAACGAGGCCGGTAAGTGGGCCTGGGAGTCGGCGGGTGCCTTCGTCCGCCGGGTGACGGGACGGGACGTGCCGGCGCCGACCGGCGCCGCCGAACGGGCCACTGTGGCGCAGCTGTTGCTGGATGCGGCGGGGTCGGATCCCGCGCAGGCCAGGGCGCTTCGTGCCTGGCTGGGTGGCCAGGGCGGGGGCTGGTCCGGGCCGTTGGCGGCGCCGTCCCTGCTGCCGCCCTCGGACCGCTTCTTCACCGACCGGCGCAAGGTGCTGGCGCTGCTGGACAGGGAGGCCGGACGGAAGGCGGACGGCACGCCCCGCGTCAGTGTCCTGTACGGGCCTCAGGGAATGGGTGTGAGCGCCGCGGCCGTTCACTGGGGTGCGCTGCAGCGGAAGCGGTTTCCGGACGGGCAGCTCTACGCTGACCTCTCCGGCGGGTCGCCGGCCACCGCACCCGATGCGGCCGCCGTGCTCCGGCAGTTCCTGATCCACCTCGGCATGCCGGCGGACCGGGTTCCGCCGGCCGCGCAGGACCGGGTCGAGCGGTTCCGGTCGCTGGTCGCCGAGCGGCAGCTGCTCGTCGTGCTGGACCACGCCCGGTCGGCGGCCCAGGTCCGGCCGTTGATCACCGCGGCCCCGGGCGTCGTCACGGTCGTGGTGGCCCGGCGTCCGCTCACCGGTCTCGACGCCGTTCCGATTCCGGTGGGGCCGCTGTCCGACAAGGACGCCAGGCGGCTGCTCACGGACCTCGCGGGGAAGGAGACCGTCTCCGCCGCCGGCCCCGCCCTGTCGGGTGTTCTCGAACGGTGCGGCGGATCGCCTTTCGCCCTGCGCGCCGCGGCTCCCCGGCTGGCGTTCATCCCCCAGCAGCGCCGGGGCCGGGGCGGTGGTGGCGACGGCGGTGGCGATCCCCACGCGGGTGATCCGGTGCGCGCCGCCGTGCAGGAGTCGTACGAGGTGTTGGAGCCGGAGGAGGCCCGGCTGTTCCGGCTCTGTGCCCTGCGGCCGTGGCCGGCCGTCGGTCCCGAGCTGGCCGTGGCGGTCGCAGGCCCCGGCGGACCCACGGTTGAGCGTGCTGGTGTCCTGCTGGCCGGGCTCGCCGAGGCCGGTCTGGTGGAGGCCACACCCGAGGGCCGCTACCGCTACCGGCCCGCCGTGCGCCGGTTCGCCGAGGAGCAGGCGGCGCGGGTGGACGGGCTGGCCGCGTGCGCGGGTGCGGTGACGCGTGCCGTGGAGCACCTGCTGCGCTTCGCCGTCCGGGCCGACTACGCGGCGTTGCGGGAGCGTTGGCACGTCGGGCCGCTCTACCGCGAGCTCGGGCCCGGCGACTACCCGGACGCCGGTGCGGCGTTGGCCGCTCTGGCCGCGGAGGTGGGCAACCTGGTCGAGGCGGTGCTCGCCGCCGAGGAGTTGGCCGCGCCGGCCACGGCGTGCGAGCTGGCGGAGGCGTCGTGGGCGGTGCAGCTCAAGGCCGGTCGGCACGAGGCCTTGTTGCCGGCGCTGCGAACCGCCGTGCGGGCGGCGGTCGCGCACGACCCGGACTCGGCGATGGCCGGCCGGATGCACACCCAGTTGGCGTTCGCCCTGATGGAGCTGGACCTGCTGGCCGAGGCCGAGAGCTGTCTGGTCGACGCCTCCTCGGCGTTCGAACGGGCCGGCCACCTGCTGGGCCAGGCCACGGCCGTCGAGTCGCTCGGGCTGCTGAGGCTTCGGCAGTGGCGGTGGCAGCCCGCGTACGACTGCTTCGAACGGGCCGACGGACTGCTCGCCTCGATCGGCCCGGACCACGAGCGGGCGGGGGACGTTCCGCGGGCCCGGGCGCTGCTGAAGCGGCACCGGGGGCGGGCGCTGCGAGGCCTGACCGAGTACGAGCGGGCCCGGGTCTGGCTGACGGAGGCGTTGTCCGAATTCCGGCGTCTGCGCGACAACTACAACGCGGCCCGCACCCTCACCAATCTCGCGGAGACCTGGGCGGACACCTCGGCGACGGATCAGGCGCTGGCCGCGATCGAGGAGGCCACCGCGATCCTGGACCGCGAGCAGGCGGAGCCCCATCTGCGCTACCTGGCGGGCCTGCGGCAGCAGTGCCTCACGGAACGGGACTGACCAGGACCGGGTGGGACGCGCCGCCGGTGCGCACCGTCAGCTCCATCGGCGGCAGGGGTCGCAGGGGTCGGGGGACGGCGGCGCCGTCCAATTGGGCGAACAATGCCGAGGCGGCCGCCGCCGGGTCGAGCGAGGGACTGGTGAGGCGGACGAATCCCCACTCACGCAGCAGCACTTCGCAGGTGTCCGGACCGGAGACGAAGGCCGCGAGCGAGCAGTTCGGGTAGCGGGCGAGCGTCGCCGCGGCCCACTCCCGGGGCGGACCGATCCGGGGATCGTCGGCCTCCCCGTAGCGGAGGATCGCGTCGGCCAGACCGAGGAGGCCCTGGTCGAGGGTGTCCTCGTGCACCGCGAGGTGATCGGAGCCGGGCCCGGAAGGCCCGTACCGGCCTTCGGCGACCCGCTCGACGGTGACTTCGTGCGGGCGGGGCCCCGGGCGGGTGCGGACCCGCAGCGGCACGGTTCGGGTCGGTGGCCGGTAGTCCGGGAGTGGGAGCAGGTCCAGGAGAGCCGGCTCTGTCGGCTCGGGCAGCCCCATGACCTCGTAGAAGAGCGAACGCAGCAGGCCGGCCGCCTCGCCGGGCGCCGAGGTCGTCAATTCGCTGGCACTGGTCATGGATTGATGATCCATCAGGAGCTGGTCCAGCTGCGGTCGCAGGGGGGAGTCCAGGGCGAGTCGGGGGGCTTCGCGGACGAAGGCCGCTACCGGCGAGGTGGCGCCCAGGACCTCGTCGGAGGCCGTGCCGAGCAGAACGGGGGTGCCCAGTGCCGCGGCGTAGTAGCTGACCGAGCCGAAGTCCCCGATCACCGCGTCGGCGGCGATCAGCGCCTGTCGCCAGCTGTCCAGGGGGTCGATCAGGGTGAGGCCGGCCCGCTCGGCGCGGTCCAGCCAGAGGCGGACCTGGCCGGGGCCGTGGCCGTGCCAGATGTTCGGGTGGAGGACGGCCGCCACCCGGTAGTCGTCGACCGGGAGTTCGGCGGTGAGGCGGTCGAGCAGCCACGGCAGCGGGTCGTCCGTGCCGGCGTCACCGAAGAGCGACTGCGGGTTCCAGGTGGAGTTGAGCACGACGAGCCGCTGTCCGGGCCGGACAGCGAACGCGCGGCGGTGGCGTTCCCGGTGCGGAAGGGCGGCCAGGATGCGGTCGAAGCAGGGGTCGCCGCCGAGCACCGCCGTCGGAGCGGCCTCGGGGCAGGCTTCGCGCAGCCGGCCGAGCTGCTCGGGGTGGGAGAGCACCATCGCCCGGGCGAGCGGAACCCCGTCGGACAGCAGCCACTCGGGCGCCAGGCCGAAGACAGGGGCATGCGGTGCGTTCGGTGTTCGGTGTTCGGTGTTCGGTGTTCGGTGTTCGGTGTTCGGTGTTCGGTGTTCGGTGTTCGGTGTTCGGTGTTCGGTGTTCGGTGTTCGGTGTCGCAAGCCTTTTATTGTATCCGGCTCCGTGCGAGAGGACGACCAACTTCCCCTGGAAAACGGAGAGTTCGCCGCCGAAGCTGGCTGACAGGGCGAGGTCGACGGGTGTCTGCTTGGCCTGCTCCCACGGAAGTACCGGAACCCCGAGGGAGCTCAGCAGCTCGGCGACTCCTGCGCTGAAGGGGGACGATCCCGTGCAGGCGGCCAGCAGTTGGATCCTGAGGTCGTCGCGGAACAGCGGAACGACGTCCAGGAGCCGGGTCGCGGAGGTCACGTTGTGGACGACGAGGAGAACCCGGCGGCAGCCACCGCGGGTGGTCCACCTCGAAGCGTCCTCGCCCACCGGAACCCGGATCCAGTCGGTCACCAGCCCTGCCAACCCGCCGCTCCTTCGATGCTCGCCGCCTCCCCTCGCGAGGTCCGTCCATTGTTCCACGGCGTGGATGTCGAGGATCGGCCTCGGTCGGGACCGGTCGGTTCGGCCGGACCCGACGCGCGGTCAGGGTCTCCGCCCGGCGGCGGGTTGGAGGGTGGGGGTGATCAGAGGTGTTCGAGGCGGATGGCCGCGGCCGGGCAGACCGCGGCGGCGTCCTGGACGGCCTGGTGGAGGTCGGCGGGGGGTGCGGCGTCGAGGAGGATGACGATGCCGTCCTCCTCGCGCTGGTCGAAGACCTCGGGGGCGGCGAGTACGCAGTGGCCGGCGCCGCAGCACTTTTCCTGGTCGATGTGGATGAGCATGGCTTTCCCTTCGGAGGATCGGTTCGGACGCGGGGGGCCGCTACCAGGCGAGGGGGAGTTCGTGGACGCCGTAGATGAGCATGTCGCCCCGGAAGCGGATCTCCTCGAACGGTACGGCCAGGCGCAGTTCGGGCAGTCGCTGCAGGATGGAGTTCAGCGCGATCTGCAGTTCCAGCCGGGCCAGGGGCTGTCCGAGGCACTGGTGGACGCCGAAGCCGAAGGCCAGGTGGAGGCGCGCGTCGCGGGAGAGGTCGAGCTCGTCGCCGTCGGGGAACTTCTGCTCGTCCCGGTTCGCGGTGCTGATCATGCAGATCACGCCCTCGCCCGCTCGGATCCGGACGCCGCCGACGGTGACGTCCTCGGTGGCGACCCGGGTCAGGCCGGAGTGCACGATGGTGAGGTAGCGCAGCAGTTCCTCGACGGCGCCGGCGACCGACTCCGGGTGCTCGCGCAGGTGGGCGAGCTGGGTGGGGTTCTGCAGCAGGGCCAGGATGGAGAGCGCGGTCATGTTCGCCGTGGTCTCGTGTCCGGCGACCAGCAGCAGCCGGCCCATGGCGCCGATCTCCTCGGTGCTCAGTTCGCCGCGGGCGACCAGGCGGCTGAGGATGCCGTCGTCGGGCTCGGTGCGCTTGGAGTCGGTGAGCTTGACCAGGTAGTCGACCAGGTTCTTCTGGGCGATCTGCACCTCTTCGGCCGAGGAGTCGCGGCGCAGCAGGACCCGGCTGCACTCCTGGAAGAAGTCGTGGTCCTGGTAGGGGACGCCGAGCAGCAGGCAGATGACCAGGGACGGCAGCGGCAGCGCGAACTCGTGGACCAGGTCGCCGGAGTTGCGGCCGGCGGTCAGCTCGTCGAGCAGTTCGTCGGCGATGCGCTGGACCTCGGGGCGCAGTGCCTCGACCTTCTTGATCATGAATTCGCTGGTGAGCATCCGGCGCAGGTGGGCGTGCTCCGGGTCGTCCATCCGGATGAAGGTCCGCTGGCCGGTGCTCAGCTGCCGGGCTCCGGCGCTGATGAACGGGAAGCCGGTCCGGGCGGCGTCCGAGCTGAAGCGGGCGTCGCTGAGCACGGCCTTGATGTCGTCGTGGCGGGTGACCAGCCAGCTGGGGGCGCCGTCCCAGAGGGTGATCCGGCTGATCGGTTCGTCCTGCTGGGCCTGCTGGTAGGCCGGCGGCGGGTCGAACGGGCAGCCGCCACGGGCGGCGGGGTGGGTGAACCGGGGGTTGTGAGCGGCGGTGGCCATCATGGGCTCCCTTCGCGGAGCGGATTTGCCGGTGGCGCCGAGCGGATGGGCCTGCGGTGCCGTGGGGTAGCGCCCGGGACCATTGCATGCCCTAAGCAACTAACTCACCGTCACGCTAACTCGCGGTCAGTGGTGGCGAAAGGGCCCATCCGGTGGCGAACGAATCTGTCCGGAAACCGGTCAGTGGTCGAGGGGGGAGCCACTCCCCGAACGGGGTCGCTACAGTTCCCCCATGCCGGACGCAACAGACAATCCGACCGCCACCTCCGAACTGGAGGAGGTGCTGGCCTCGCTGGCCTACCTGCTGACCCGCTCGCAGGAGCACGAGCGCCAGACGGCGCGGGCTGGCATCACGGCGGCGCGCTCGGACGTCTACCTGCTGCGCGCGCTCGCCGAGGCCGAGGAGGTCAGCCGCGTGGGCGACCTGGCCGCCCGGCTGATGGTCAAGCCCTCCCACGTCACCCGGCAGATCGACCGGCTGCAGACCCAGCAACTGGTGGAACGCACTCCGGACGCGCTGGACCGCCGGGCCCGCCAGGTGGCGCTCACGGCCGAGGGGCGGGCGATGCTCAATCGTCTGAAACAGGCCAACATCGCCGGTCTGGCCAATGCGCTGGACGGCATTCCGGCGCCGGACGTCGCCGCCACGGTCAGCGTGCTGCGCCACTTGGTGGACCGGTATGTGCGGCAGGTCCGGATCAAGATGCTGTCCGAGGACGCCACGCCGGCGGACCGGGCGCCCGGGAGCGTCGGCATCGCCGACCCGGGCCCGAACCGCTGCCCCTGACGCGGGGCCCGGCAAGGAGGGGGCGCCGGAGCGGGCGCCCCCTCCGAGGTCAGGACCGTACGGCGATCGAAACCGTACGGTGATCAGGACCGTGCGGCGATCAAAACCGTACGGAGATCAGGACCTTACGGAGGTCAGGACCGAGCGGCGATCAGGGCGGCCAGTCCGTCCAGCCCGCGGTCGACGGTGTCCGGGTCGACCTGGCTGACGGAGAGCCGCAGTTGCCGCTCCCCGCCCGCGCCCGGGTAGAAGTGCGACATCGGGGTCCAGATCACCCCGTACTCCGAGGCCGAGAGTTCGAGCAGCGCGTCGTCCACCGCGAACGGCACCGTGACCACCAGGAAGAACCCGCCGCGCGGCTCGTTCCAGCTCACCCCGCTGCCGGGCGGGAAGCGCCGGGCCAGGCCCGCCAGGACGAGCGCGAGGTTGCGCCGGTAGAGCGCGGCGACCTCGGTGTTGGCGGCCCGCAGGCTGTAGCCGTGTTCGAGCAGCGCCCCGCCGATCACGGCCTGGGCGATCGGTGAGGTGTTCACCGTGGTCATGCTCTTGATCATGCCGAGCAGGTCGGCCAGCAGGTCGGTGCCGCCCGCGCCGTCCGCCACCGGCTGGTCCGCCACCACGTACCCGACCCGGGCGCCCGGGAGGGCCGTCTTGGCGAAGGAGCCGAGGTGGATGACCCGCCGTTCGGTGTCCAGGGCCTTGAGCGAGGGCAGCCGCTCCTCGCCGGCGAAGACGCAGTACGGGTTGTCCTCCAGCAGGAGGAAGTCCTCCTCGGCTGCCAGGGCGAGCAGTTCCCGCCGCAGCTCCAGCGGCAGGCTGGCCCCGCTCGGGTTGGCGACGTCCGGTACCAGGTAGAGGGCGCGCGGGCGCAGCCCCTCGGCCCGGGCGGCGGCCAGTTGGCGGCGCAGGTCGGCGAGGTCCACGCCGTCCGGGCCGTCGGCCACCGGCCGCACCGGCAGGTCGGCGAGCAGCGCCGCGCCGGTCAGCCCCACGTACGTGGGCGAGACGGCGAGCACCACGTCCTCGGGGCCGCGGCGCAGCGCCCGCAGCACCAGGAACATCGCCTCCTGGCAGCCCACCGTCACCACGATCGACTCGGCGGGCACCTCGATGCCCTCGTCCACCGCGAGGTGGGTGGCGATCAGCTCGTGGATGATCCCCTTGGTCCGCCCGTACTGGAGCACCTGCCGCCGGGCCGCCTCCTCGGAGAGCCCGCGCTCGGCGCGCAGGTGGGCGACGTAGCGGTCCAGGTGGCGGTGGACGGCGTCGAGTTCGAAGAACTGCTCCGCCGGGCGGCCCGCGGCGAAGGAGACCGCCTCCGGGTAGCGGATGGAGATCTCGTTGAGCAGGTTCATCGAGGTCATCGCCGGGTCGGCGAGGGAGGGGTGCAGGTCGGCCCGCAGCAGGCCGCGGGGTGGGGCGGTGGTGGTCACGGTGCACTCCAGGTGGGGCAGGGCATGGGGGTGGTGCGCAGCGCGGCGGCCGCGCTCAGGTCGGCGCAGCCCGCCAGGCCGAGCGCGTGCCGCAGCTCCGCGGCCAGCAGGTCGAGCACGTGGGCGCAGCCGGCCTCACCTCGGGCCGCCAGGCCCCAGATCATCGGGCGTCCGAGCAACACCCCGGACGCCCCGCGGGCGAGGGCGGTGAGCACGTCCGATCCGCCGCGCACCCCGCTGTCCAGCAGCACCTGGCAGTCGCGGCCGGCCAGCGCCTCGGCGACGGCGGGCAGCGCGGTGATCGAGGGGACGGCCCGGTCGAGCTGGCGGCCGCCGTGGTTGGACACCACCACGGCTTCGGCGCCGAGTTCGGCGGCCCGCACCGCGTCCGCCGGGTCGAGCACCCCCTTGACCATCAGTGGCAGGCTGGTGTGCTCGCGCAGCCAGGCGAGATCCGCCCAGGTGACGGCGGGGGAGAGCAACTCGGCGGTGTGCGCGGCCACGGCCGAGACGGCGGTGGTCGCTTGGTGGGCCCGCCCGGCGGCGCCGTCTTCGAGCAGGACCGCGCGGACGTCCGCGGGCAGCGCGAAGGCGTTCTTGGCGTCGCGCAGGCGGCGGCCCATGAACGGCACGTCGGCGGTGACGACCAGGCATTCGCTGCCCGCCGCCTCGGCCGCCGCGACCAGGTCGAGCAGCCGCCCCCGGTCGCGCAGCCAGTACAGCTGGAACCAGAGCGTGGCTCCCGTCGCGGCCAGCTCCTCGAAGCCGACGCTGCTGAGCGTGCCGACGGTGAACGGCACCCCCGCCGCGGCCGCCGCCCGGGCCGAGGCCAGCTCGCCCTCGGGGTGGAACAGCCGGTGGTACGCGACGGGCGCCACCGCCACCGGCGCGGTCGCGCGGCTGCGCACCAGGGTGGTGGCGGTGTCGCAGGCGGAGACGTCGGCCAGCACTCGGGGCACGAGGGCCAGTTGGTCGAAGGCCGCCCGGTTGCCGGCGAGGGTGCGCTCGCGCTCCGCGCCGCCCTCCAGCCAGTCCCAGACCTCGGGCGCGAGGACGGCCCGGGCGGGCTCCGCGTACTCGGCGACGGAGAGCGGCTGGGAGGAGGGCGACGGGGTGGGGGGCGACGGGGTGGGGGAGGGCTGGTGCCCGGTCAGGGCCGGCGCGCTCATCCGGCCACTTCGCTGGCGCTGCGCTGGAGTTCGACGGCCTCGTAGAGGGCGCGGACGTTGTTGCTGCCGAAGGTGCGGGCCCGGATGCGCTCGATCACCTCGAAGAAGAAGGTGCCGCGCGGGTGCTGGGAGCGGGTGAAGATCTGGAACAGCTGGCCGTCGTGGTCCTGGTCGACCAGCAGGTGCAGGGCGCGCAGCTGGTCGAGCGAGTGCCGCAGTGGCGTCAGTCGGGCGGGCAGCGCGTCGAAGTACGCGCCCGGGGTGCGCAGGAACGGCACGCCGCGCTCCGCCATCGCGGAGACGGAGTGCACGGCGTCGGCGGAGGAGAAGGCCACGTGCTGCACCCCGGCGCCGCCGTGGTCGGCGAGGAAGGAGGCGATCTGGCCGCCCGCGTCCGGGCTGAGCGGCTCGATCAGGGTGAGCGTGACGCTGTGGTCGGCGCTCTGCACGACCGCCGAGTCCATGCCGAGCGCGCCGACCTCGATCCGCTCCTCGAAGATCATCCGGAAGCCGAAGACCTCGCAGTACCGGCGGACGGTCTCGCGCAGCTCGCCGGAGGGGACGCAGACCGCGAAGTGGTCGACGGAGCGCAGCCCCGTCGTGCCGGCGTCGGTGACCGGGGCGGCGTCCGGCAGGCCGGGGATCCGGTCGGCGGGGGCCTCGGGGCCGCGCTCGATCAGGGTGTGCACCACGTCGCCGAAGGCGCCGACCACCGCCGTGACGCAGCCGTGCGCGGCCTGCGGCGGGCGCAGGCCGTCGGCGCCCCGGCCGGTCAGCGTCCGGTAGGCGTCGGCGGCGTCCGGCACCCGCAGGGCCAGTGCGCCCACGCCGTCGCCGTGCCGGGCCAGGTAGTCGGTGGCCGGGTGGCCGCCGGCCAGCGGCTGGGTGAGCAGCAGCCGGATGGTGCCCTGCCCGACCAGCGCCGAGAGGCAGCGCTCGGCGGCCTCGCCGCGCTCGGTGGGCGGGACGAGCAGCTCGAAGCCGTACTCGCTGGTCAGCCGGGCGGTCTCGGCGGTGAGGTCGGACAGGTAGAACTCGACGTGGTCCAGTTCGACGGGGAGCGGGGCGGCGGCGGGCGAGGAGCGGTCGGTCATCTGAGGAGCTTTCTGGTGAGGAGGAGAGGAGGTGTCGAGGGTGATCGGGCGATCAGGTGCGCTGGAGGCCCGGGGCGCTCCCGGGCTCGGTGGGGCTCTCGGAGCCGGCCGGAGGCTCGGTGGGGCTCTCGGGCTCTTCGGGGGCCGCGGTCTCGGCGGAGGTCTCGGTGCCGGCGGGGGCCTCGGTGCCGGCGGGGGCCTCGGGCCCGGTCGGGGCCTCGGGCTTGCCGAGCAGGTGGGCGGCCGCGAGCAGGGCGCCGAGCACCATCACGGCCAGCACGACCCGGAAGTCCAGGGCGGCCACCAGCCCGGAGCCGACGCCGACCGCGAGGGCCTGCGGGGCGGTGAGCGAGAGGTTGACGGCCGCCTGGGCGCGGCCCATCAGCTGGGGCGGCGTGGCCGCCTGGGCGGCCGTGGCGAGGCCGACCATGGCGGCCGGGATGCCCGCCCCGGCGATCACCAGGCCGGCCGCCACCACGGGGAGGGACGGCGCGAGCAGGAGTACCGTGCCGAGGCCGAACACCACCGACCCCGCCATGACCGTCCGGCGCGGCCCGAGCCGGCCGATCAGCAGACCTCCGACCACCGAGCCGCCCAGCGCCCCGACCGCCTCGGTCGTCTCCAGCACGCCGAGGAACTGCGGCGGGCGGTGGAGCCCGTGCTGGGTCAGCGCGAACAGCACCGGCTGGAGCAGGCTCAGCACGAAGCCCGTGACGGCGGTGGCCGCCACCAGCGGGCGCAGCCCGGTCGCACCGCGCAGGTGGGCGAAGCCCGCCAGCACCTCGGTGCGCCACCGGAGGCCCGAGGGCTCCGGCCTGGGCTCGTCCGCCCGCAGGCCGAGGAAGGCCAGGGCCGCCAGCAGCAGCACGCCGAGGTCGGCCAGCGCCACGGCGTGCCCGCCCAGCCAGCTGTAGAGGCCCGAGCCGAGCAGTGGCGCGACCAGCGTGGTGCCGGCCCGGGCGCTCTGGGTGAACCCGGCTGCCGCGCCGAAATCCTGACGGTCCGTCAGGATCGTGCGCAGCAGGGCGCTCTGCGCCGGGGCCAGCACGGCCCCGGCGAGACCGCAGAGCGAGGCCGTGCAGTAGATGATCCAGACCCGGTCCGGACCGTCGACGAGCAGCAGGGGCGTCAACCCCACTGCCACCACCAGGTTGACGCCGACCAGCAGCGGTCTGCGCCGGACCCGGTCGGCGAGCAGGCCGCCCAGCGGCAGGAGCAGCAGCGGCGCGGCGAAGCAGAACAGCACCAGCCCGGCGGCGGAGTTGCTGCCGGTCAGCACCTTGGCCCAGATGCCGAGGGCGATGGAGAGGGCGCTGTCGCCGAGGACGGACAGGGTCTGCCCGGCGAGGTAGCGCCGGAACTCCGGGCGGGCCAACAGCGGGTGCATCACGGTTCCTTCGCTGCGCCGACGGCGCTTCGGGTGCTGGGCGTGCCGGGCGTGCCGGGCGTGCTGGGTTGCTGAGGGTGCTGGGCTGCTCGGCGCGTGGGGCGCGGACGGTGCGCCCTCACGCGCCGTGCGCGGGGATGTGCGGGGACGTGCGGGGACGTGCTGGGACGTGCTGGGGCGTGCTGGGACGGACGGGATGCGCGGGCGCGGGGTGCGGTCAGGGAGCGGCGGGCGCGGTGGCGGTGAAGCCCTCGATCACCGCGTCGTTGGCGTCCTTCTCACCGACGGCGATCCGGATGCCCTGGCCGGGGTAGTAGCGGACGGCCACTCCTCGGCGCTCCAGCTCCGCCCGCAGGGGGAGCTGGTCACCCGGCGCGACGACCCAGAGGAAGTTGGTCAGGCTGGGCGCCACCGTCCAGCCCAGCCGCAGCAGTTCGGCCCGCAGGCGCTCCCGCTCGGCGGCGATCTCGGCGATCCGCCGGTCCACCTCGTCCTGGGCCGAGACGGCGGCCAGCAGGCCCGCCTCCTGGAGCCGGTTCACCGCGTACGGGACCTGGTGGTCCCGTACCCGCTGGGCCACGGACTCCTCCGCGAGCGCGTAGCCGATCCGCAGGGCGGCGATGCCGTGCGACTTGGAGAGGGTGCGCAGCACCACCAGGTTCGGCCACTCGGCGATCCGGTCCGGCACCGCCGGGGCCGCCCAGTCCCGGGCGAAGTCGACGTACGCCTCGTCCAGCAGGATCAGCGCCGTGGCCGGGACCAGGCGGAAGAAGTCCGTCAGCTCCGCCCAGGAGTAGACCGTGCCGGTCGGGTTGTGCGGGTTGCACAGCACGACGATCCGGGTGCGCTCGTCCAGCCGATCGGCCATCGCGGCCAGGTCGTGCCGGGCGTCGGGGCCGAGCGGGACGGCCCGGGCCTCGGCCCGGGCGATCTCGCAGAACAGCGGGTACGCGTCGAAGCAGGGCGCCGAGTGCACCACGTTGTCGCCGGGCCCGACGACGGCGTGGAAGAGGTCCAGCGCCACGCCCGCCGAGCCGTGGCCGACCACGACCTGAGCGGCCGGGACGCCCTGCCAGTCGGCGATGATCCCCTCGATCCGCTGCGGGCGGAAGTCCGGGTACCGGTGCAGGTCGCCGGCGGCCGCGGCCAGGGCGGCCACGACGGACGGCAGCGGCGGGCCCGGGTGCTCGTTCTGCGCCAGCAGGTGTCTGGCGGCGGCGGCCATCAGTCGGCCTGGAGGACGTAGAGCCAGGAGTGCGGGGTGGCCAGCGCCTCGACGCGGTCGATCCGCAGTCCGGCGTCGGTGAACAGCTCCTCGTACGTCTCCTTGGTGTGCAGCGGCACGCCCATCATCGCGTGCGCCAGCTCGAAGCCGACCGAGAAGACCGGCAGGGCGCTCTGGGACTCGCCCGGGCCGCGCAGCATGGTGTCGCCGAGCACGAAGGTGCGGGCCTTCGGGAAGGCCTCCCGCATCCGGGTGAAGATCGAGGAGCGGGTGGCCGGGTCGGCCAGCAGGTCGTGCAGCAGGAAGAAGCTCATCACGGTGTCGACCTCGGCCACCTCGGCGGCCTCGGCGTCGTTGTCGATCTGGGTGCCGAGCAGGCCCAGGACGTCGGCCCGGACGGCGGTGACGCGGTCCTGCATCCCGGCCGTGACGATGTCGCGGCGGGCGATGTCGGTGGCCGGGCGGCTGATGTCGATGCCCAGGCCCCGGGTGCCCTCGCGCTGTCCGACCACCCGGCGCACCCGGGCGGAGGTGCCGCTGCCCAGGTCGGCGATGGTGCGGAAGTCGATGCCGGAGAGCACGTCGGTCAGCTGCGCGGCGAACAGCGACTGGTCGCACTGGGCGGAGCCGAGGGCGACCATCGCCTCGTCGCGCAGGACGTCCTCGCTGTAGCGGTGCGTCCCCGCGCTCAGGTGCCCGGCGCGGCCGAACACGTCGTGGTACCCGCCGACGGCCCAGGTGAAGTAGCCGCGCGCGGCGGCGACTTCGAGGCCCACCTCGGTGGGCACGTAGGTGCCGCCGTCGGCCTTGACGTAGCCGCAGTCGGCGGCGGCGCGCAGGACGGCCTCGGTCCGGGCGGTGTCGCCGCCCTGGGCGGTGGCCTCGACGGCCGAGAGCGGCTCGCCGCGCCCGAGCTTCTCCAGCACGCCGATCCGGTCCAGCGCGAAGATCACGTTGGCGGCGATGAAGCCGTTGTAGGCGTCGGTCGACGTGATCGGCGACGGGGTGACGCCGCGCCAGGTGTCGGGGATGGCGGCAGTGGTCATGGTGGTGTCCGTTTCTCGGTGGGCGGGCCGGGTGCGGCCCGCGCGGTGGGTGCAGGTCGGTGGCCTGCGGTCGGAAGGGATGCGAAAGTCGGCGGGTCAGGAGGTCGGTCGGCGGCCGGTCGGTCAGGCGGGCGGTCGGCCGGTCGGTCAGGCGGTCAGGCGGTCAGGTGGCCGGTCGGCCGGTCAGGCGGGCGGCGAGCACCGGGCCGATGACGGCGAGCGCCTCGGGGCCCGTCATGGCGCCGTGGGTGCTCGGCACCTCGTGGACGTCGATCCGGCCGCCCACGTGGGGGCGCCAGCCGTCCGGGTCGGGGGCGTCGGCCGGGCGGTCCTTGGCGGCGGTGAAGACCACCGCGTCGCCGTCGTAGCCGGGCAGCGGGAGCGCGTGCGCCAGCTCGGCGTTGGCCTGGAAGACCGCGACCACCCTGGCCACCGCGGCGCCGCTGAGGCCCGCGAGCGGGCCCCCGCCGTGCCGGACCAGCTCGGCGTAGCCGTCCTCGCCCTCGGGCCAGGCGCCGATCTCCCCGGCCGGGTGGCCGAGCGAGTCGAGGATCACCGCCAGCTGCTCCGGGTCGTCCCGCCACTGCTCGGGCCCGGCCTCGCCGGCGCCCGGATAGGCGTCCAGCAGGGCCAGCAGCCGGACCTCCTCGCCCTGGTCGCGCAGCAGCGCGGCGATCGCGTGGGCGACGGCCCCGCCGAAGGACCAGCCGAGCAGGGCGTACGGGCCCTCGGGGCGGACGGCGCGGATCTGCGCGAGGTAGTCGCGCGCCAACTCCGCGACGGAGGAGGGGCGGTGGCCCGGATCGGCCAGGCCCGGGGCCTGGAGGCCGTAGATCGGCTGCTCGGCGTCGAGGTGGCGCAGCAGCCCCGTGTACACCCAGCTGATGCCCGCGGCCGGGTGGACGCAGAACAGCGGCGGGCGCGAGCCCCGGGTGCGGATCGGCAGCAGGACGGGGAAGCTCTCGGCGCCCGGCCCCCGGGCGAGCCGCTCGGCGAGCCCGGCGACGGTCGGCGCCTCGAACACGGTGCGGACCCCGATCCCCTCGCCCGCGCCGACCAGCTCCCGCAGCCCCGCGACCAGCCGGGCGGCCAGCAGCGAGTGCCCGCCCAGCTCGAAGAAGTTGTCGTCCACACCGACCCGTTCGAGCCCGAGCACGTCGGCGAACAGCCCGCAGAGCACCTCCTCCTGCGGCGTGCCGGGCGCCCGCCCGGCGCCGGGCCAGGCGGCGGCGTCGGGGGCGGGGAGGGCGCGGCGGTCGACCTTGCCGTTGGCGGTGAGGGGGAGGGCGTCCAGGGCCACGACGGCGGAGGGCACCATGTAGTCGGGCAGGGTCGCGCCGACGTGGGCCCGCAGGAGGGCCTGGTCGACCGTCTGCCCGGGCCGGGCCACGGCGTAGCCGACCAGGCGCCGGTCGCCGGGGCGGTCCTCGCGGACCAGGACGAAGGCCTGGGCGAGGGAGGGGTGGCGGACGAGGGCGGCCTCGATCTCGCCGGGTTCGATGCGGAACCCGCGGACCTTGACCTGGTGGTCGGTGCGGCCGAGGTACTCCAGGGAGCCGTCGGCCCGGCGGCGGGCGAGGTCACCGGTGCGGTACATCCGGCTGCCGGGGGCGCCGTACGGGTTGGCGACGAAGCGCTCGGAGGTCAGGCCGGGCCGGTTGAGGTAGCCCCTGGCCAGGCCGGCGCCCGCGAGGTAGAGCTCGCCGACGACCCCGGCGGGGACGGGCTGCAGGGCGGCGTCCAGGACGTGCAGCCGGGTGTTCAGGATGGGCCGGCCCAGCGGCGGTGCGATCCGGCCGGACAGCGGGGTGGTCATGCTGGCGCAGACGGTGGACTCCGTCGGCCCGTAGGCGTTGACCATCCGCAGGCGGGCGGACCAGTGCTCGACGAGGTCGGGCGGGCAGGCCTCCCCGGCGACGGTCAGGGTCTCGACGTGCGCGAGCGCGTCGGGGGGCAGGACGGCCAGGGCGGTCGGCGGCAGGGTGACGTGGGTGACGCCCTGCTCGGCGATCAGTTCGACCAGGGCGGGGCCGGGCAGCAGCTGGTCGGCGTCGGCGAGGACGGCGCGGGCGCCGGTGAGCAGGGCCAGGCTGAGCTCGGCGACGGCGGAGTCGAAGGAGGGGGAGGCGAACAGCAGGTAGCGGCTGTCCGGGGTCACGGCCAGGCTCCGGCGCTGGCTCTCGACCAGGGCGGCGAGGCCGGTGTGGGGGACGACGACGCCCTTGGGGCGGCCGGTGGAGCCGGAGGTGTAGATGACGTACGCGGCGGCGTCGGGGGTGGTGGCGGTGCCGGTTTCGGCGTCGGGTTCGGTGCCGGTTTCGGCGTCGGTTTCGGCGTCGGCGAGGTCGTGCGCCGGGTGGCCGGAGGTGTCGAGCTCCTCGACCAGCAGACGCGGGACGGCGCTGTCGGCCGGCAGGCCGGCGGCCACCGTGCCGGTGGTGAGGACCAGGACGGGGGCGGCGTCGGCGAGCATGTAGGCGATGCGGTCGGCCGGGTAGCGCGGGTCGAGCGGGAGGAAGGCCGCGCCGGCCTTGAGGACGGCGAGCTGGGCGACGATGAGCTCGATCGAGCGCTCCAAGGCGATCGCGACGAACCGCTCGGGGCCCGCGCCGTGTGCGGTGAGCAGCCGGGCGAGGCGGTTGGCGCGTCCGTTCAGCTCGGCGTAGGTGAGCTGTTCGGCGCCGAAGGCGAGCGCGACGGCGTCGGGGCGGGCGGCGGCCTGGGCCTGGAAGAGCGCCGGGAAGGTGGCGGGGGCGACGGAGTGGTCGGTGTCGTTCCAGGCCGTGATCAGCTGTCGGCGCTCCTCCGGCGCCAGGATCTCCACCTGGCCCACCCGCTGGTCAGGGTCGGCCAGCACCGCGCGCAGGGCGCGCTCGAACCGCGCGGCCGTCGCCGCCGCCGTGGCCCGGTCGAACAGGTCGACGGCGTACTCGACCGTCAGCTCCAGGCCGGCGGGGGCGCCGTCGCGGTCGAAGGCCTCGCTGAAGGCGAAGGTCAGGTCGAACTTGGCGAGGTCCGAATCCAGCGCCTCGACCCGGCCCGGCAGGCCGCCGAGGCGGATCGTTCCGGCGTCGCCGCCGGAGGTCAGCATCACCTGGCAGAGCGGGTGCCGGGCCGTCGAGCGCGCCGGGTTGAGCAGCTCGACCAGGCGCTCGAAGGGCACGTC
The DNA here is from genome assembly GCF_044744605.1 of Kitasatospora sp. NPDC087271. Lineage (NCBI taxonomy): Bacteria > Bacillati > Actinomycetota > Actinomycetes > Kitasatosporales > Streptomycetaceae > Kitasatospora > Kitasatospora sp. NPDC087271. The sequence continues at coordinate 709,309 of NZ_JBIUYQ010000001.1, read as the reverse complement.
CTGGTGCCCGAAGGCGTCCAGGGTGCCGATCCGGACGCGCTCCAGCAGCTCCCGGAAGCTCGGGTCGCCGGACGTGTCGGTGCGCAGCACCAGGGTGTTGACGAAGAAGCCGACCAGGTCGTCGAGCGCTTCGTCGGTGCGCCCGGCGACGACGGTGCCGATCGGCAGGTCGGTGCCCGCGCCCAGGCGGCCCAGCGTGGTGGCGAGTGCCGCCTGCATCACCATGAACACGCTGGCTCGGCTCTGCTGCGCCAGCTCGACCAGGGCGCCGTGGAGTTCGCCGTCCAGGTGCAGTTCCACCGCTGCACCCCGACGGGTCGGCGCGGTCGGGCGGGGGCGGTCGTAGGGGAGCGCCAGTTCCTCGGGGAGGCCGGACAGCACCTGCTGCCAGTGGGCGAGTTGTTCGGTGAGCAGGGTGGTGGGTTGTTGCGGGGTGCCGAGGAGTTCGTGTTGCCAGAGGGCGTAGTCGGCGTACTGCACCGGCAGCGGCTCCCACTGCGGTGCGGTGCCGGCGAGGCGGGCCTCGTAGGCGGTGGCGAGGTCGTGCAGGAGCGGGGCGACGGACCAGCCGTCGGTGGCGATGTGGTGCATCAGGACGAGCAGGACGTGTTCGTCCTGCGGGAGGGAGAACAGCGTGGCGCGGACGGGCAGGTCGTGGGCGAGGTCGAAGACCTCCCCGCCGGCCTCGGCCAGGGCGTCCTGGAGCGCTTCCTCGGTGGCCACCGACACGGTGTGCAGCGGGAGTTCGGGACGCTCGACGATCAGCTGGTGCGGCTGGCCGTCGGTGGTCGGGTAGACGGTGCGCAGCACCTCGTGGCGGTCGAGGACGTCCGTCAGCGCCGCCTGGAGGGCGGGGGCGTCGACCCGGCCGGTCAGGCGCACCGCGCACGGGGTGTTGTAGAGCGCGTTGGGGCCCTCGAACTGGTCGATGAACCACAGGCGTTGCTGTGCCGGGGAGAGCGGGATGCGCTCGGGCCGGTCGACGGGCCGCAGGGCCGGACGGGCCGTGCCGGAGGCGGGTAGGACGGCGGCCAGGGCGGCGACGGTCGGGGCGTCGAACAGGGCCCGGATGGGAAGTTCGGTGCTGAGGGCGGTGCGGATTCGGCTGACCAGTTTGGTGGCGAGGAGGGAGTGGCCGCCGAGGTCGAAGAAGCGGTCGTCGATGGTGACGGTGGTGAGTCCGAGGACGTCGGCGAAGAGTGTGCAGAGGGTTTGTTCGGTGGTGTTGCGGGGGGCGCGGCCTTCGGTGGTGCCGGTGTAGTCGGGGGCGGGGAGGGCGCGGCGGTCGACTTTGCCGTTGGCGGTGACGGGGAGGGTGTCGAGGATGACGACGGCGGCGGGGAGCATGTAGCTGGGGAGGGTGTCGGTGACGGCGGCGCGTAGTTCGCCGGGGGTGACGTTGCCGGTGATGTTGCCGGTGGAGGTGGTGGTGAGGGTGGTGTAGACGACGAGGCGTTTGTCGCCGGGTTGGTCTTCGCGGACGTGGGCGAGGGCTTGGCCGACGGCGGGGTGGGCGGTGAAGGCGGTTTCGACTTCGCCGAGTTCGATGCGGAAGCCGCGGATCTTGACCTGGTCGTCGGCGCGGCCGAGGAATTCCAGGACGCCGTCGGTGGTCCAGCGGGCGAGGTCGCCGGTGCGGTACATCCGTTCACCGGTGAGGAACGGGCAGGCGACGAAGCGTTCGGCGGTGAGGGAGGGGCGGCCGGTGTAGCCGCGGGCGAGTCCGGCGCCGGCGATGTAGAGCTCGCCTGCTACGCCGGCGGGTACGGGCTGCAAGGCGGTGTCGAGGACGTATGTCCGGGTGTTGGCCAGCGGGCGGCCGATCGGTACGACGTTCGGGACCGCCGAGGCGGGGGTCATGGTGAAGGTGGTCTTGATGGCCGTCGTCTCGGTGGGCGCGTAGACCGCGACGACGGAGGTGTCCGGGCACGCCTGGAAGAGCCGGCGGACGGCCTCGGGCGGGACGACGTCGCCGCCGGTCCACACCTGCCGGACGGCCCGGAAGGCCTCCGGCGTCTCCTCGGCCATCAGCCGCAGCAGGCCCGAGGGCGCCTGGACCAGGGTCACCCGGTGGGTGGTGATGGTCTCGGCGAGGCGCCGGATGTCCAGCTCGCCGGGCTCGGCCAGCACGATCGCCCCGCCGGTGACGAGCGGTGCCCAGATCTCGGTGGTGGAGGCGTCGAAGGCGGTGGGCGAGTGCAGCAGGACACGCTCGTGGTGGCCCGCGCGGAAGTGCTGGTTGCCCAGCAGGTCCACCACGTTGCGGTGGGTGACGGCGACGCCCTTGGGCAGGCCGGTCGAGCCCGAGGTGTACATCACGTAGACCAGCTGGCCGGGGTGCACGGGCACGGCCGGGTCGCCCGCTTCGGGGGCCGTGGCGAGCAGGGCGTCGGTGACCTCGACGGTGGCGAAGCCGCCGGTGGCGAGGACCGGATGCCCGTGGTGGGCCGGGTCGGTGAGCAGCAGGCCGGTGCGGGTGTCGGTGAGGATGTGCTGGAGCCGGTCCAGCGGGTAGCGGTCGTCCAGCGGGACGTACGTGCCGCCCGCCTTGGCGATCGCGAGGACGGCCGTGAGCAGCCCGGCGGAGCGCTCCATCAGCACCGCCACCGGCTGTTCGGTGGTCAGGCCGCGCGCCAGCAGCAGGGCGGCGAGGCGGTTGGCGCGGCCGTTCAGTTCGGCGTAGCTGAGCTGTTCGGCGTCGGTGATCAGGGCGGGGGCGTCGGGGGTGGTGGCGGCCTGGGCCTCGAACAGCCGGGGCAGGCTGGTGTCGGGCACCGGCGCGGTCGGTCCGTTCCAGCCGGTGAGCAGGTGCTCGCGTTCGGCGGGGTCGAGGATCTCGATGCTGCCGATCGGGGTGTCCGGGTCGGCCGCGACGGCGCGCAGGACGCGCAGCAGGCGCTCGGCGAGGGCGGTGGCGGTGGCGTGGTCGAAGAGGTCGGCCGCGTAGTCGACGGCGCCGCGGACACCGAGGCAGTCGCCGTCCGCCGTGAGGTGCTCGACGAAGTTGAAGTTCAGGTCGAACTGGGCCTGGGCCTCGCCGGCCTCGACCGGCCGGGCCGACGCCGGGCCGAAGGCGAGGTCGTCGGCCCGCTCCGTGTTCAGGGTGACGAGCGACTGGAAGAGGGGGTGGCCGGCGGTGCGGGTGGGGTTGAGGTGTTCGACCAGGCGCTCGAAGGGGATGTCCTGGTGGTCGTAGGCGTCGAGGTCGGTGCGGCGGACGCGGTCCAGCAGTTCCCGGAAGCTCGGGTCGCCGGTGGTGTCGGTGCGCAGCACCAGGGTGTTGACGAAGAAGCCGACCAGGTCGTCGAGGGCTTCGTCGGTGCGTCCGGCGACGACGGTGCCGATCGGCAGGTCGGTGCCCGTACCGAGGCGGGTGTAGAGGGTGGCGACGGCGGCTTGCAGGGCCATGAAGAGGCTGGCGTTCTGTGTGCCGGCCAACTCGGCCAGAGCGGTGTGCAGTTCGACGTCGAGTTCCAACTCGGCGGCGCCGCCCCGGCGGGTGGGCGCGGCCGGGCGCGGCCGGTCGTACGGGAGCGCCAGCTCCTCCGGGAGACCGGACAACGCCTGCTGCCAGTAGGCGAGTTGAAGGGAGACGACGCTCTCGGGGTCGTCCTCCTCGCCGAGCAGCTCGCGCTGCCAGAGGGTGTAGTCGGCGTACTGCACCGGCAGCGGCTCCCACTGCGGCTCGGTGTCGGCGAGCCGGGCCTCGTACGCGGTGGCGAGGTCGCGGAAGAGCGGGGCGACGGACCAGCCGTCGCTGGCGATGTGGTGCGTCAGCAGCAGCAGGACGTGCTCGCCCGGCGAGGGGAGGGCGTACAGCCAGGCGCGGACGGGGAGGTCGGCGGCGAGGTCGAAGACCTGCCCGGCGTCCTCGCGCAGCCGCTCGGACAGTTCGGCTTCGTCGGCCACCGGCACCCGGTGCAGCGGCGGGCGCCCCTGGTCGAGGATGTGCTGGTGGGGCTGGCCGTCGGTGGTCGGGAAGACGGTGCGCAGCACCTCGTGCCGGGCCACCACGTCCCACAGCGCGCCTTCGAGGGCGGCGGCGTCGAGCTCGCCGGTCAGCCGGAGGGCGAACGGCGTGTTGTAGAGGGCGCTCGGGCCCTCGAACTGCTCGATGAACCAGAGCCGCTGCTGGGCGAATGACAACGGGATCAAGGTCTGCCTCCGACTGGCGACTTACGGCTGCTGTGGCTGGTAGGGCTGGTAGGGCTGGTAGGGCTGGTGGGGTTCGGCGGTCGCGGGACGCGGCGGGCCGCGCCGCCGGCCGGGCCGGCGGCGGGCGCGCATCCTGTGGTGGACGGGGCCGCGACGTGGGCGGCAGGTCAGGCCGGGCCGCCCGGGCGGCGCATCGGCCGCAGGGCCGGGCGGGCCTTCTTCGGCGCGGCTGTCTGCTCGCGCCCGGGCAGGACGGCGGCCAGGGCGGCGACCGTGGGAGCGTCGAACAGGGTGCGGATCGGCAGCTCCGTCCCGAGGGCGGTGCGGATTCGGCTGACCAGTTTGGTGGCGAGGAGGGAGTGGCCGCCGAGGTCGAAGAAGCGGTCGTCGATGGTGACGGTGGTGAGTCCGAGGACGTCGGCGAAGAGTGTGCAGAGGGTTTGTTCGGTGGTGTTGCGGGGGGCGCGGCCTTCGGTGGTGCTGGTGTAGTCGGGGGCGGGGAGGGCGCGGCGGTCGACTTTGCCGTTGGCGGTGACGGGGAGGGTGTCGAGGATGACGACGGCGGCGGGGAGCATGTAGCTGGGGAGGGTGTCGGTGACGGCGGCGCGTAGTTCGCCGGGGGTGACGTTGCCGGTGACGTTGCCGGTGGAGGTGGTGGTGAGGGTGGTGTAGACGACGAGGCGTTTGTCGCCGGGTTGGTCTTCGCGGACGTGGGCGAGGGCTTGGCCGACGGCGGGGTGGGCGGTGAACGCAGCCTCCACCTCGCCGAGTTCGATGCGGAAGCCGCGGATCTTGACCTGGTCGTCGGCGCGGCCGAGGAATTCCAGGACGCCGTCGGTGGTCCAGCGGGCGAGGTCGCCGGTGCGGTACATCCGTTCACCGGTGAGGAACGGGCAGGCGACGAAGCGTTCGGCGGTGAGGGAGGGGCGGCCGGTGTAGCCGCGGGCGAGTCCGGCGCCGGCGATGTAGAGCTCGCCTGCCACGCCGGCGGGTACGGGCTGCAAGGTGCTGTCGAGCACGTACGTCCGGGTGTTGGCCAGCGGGCGGCCGATCGGCACCACGTTCGGGACCGCCGAGGCGGTCGGCATCGGGAACTGGGTCGCGCACAGCGTCGTCTCGGTCGGCCCGTACAGTGCCCGCACCGCGATGCCCGGGACGGCCTCCAGCACCCGGCGGACGGCCGGGGCGGAGACGACGTCCCCACCGGTCAGCACCTCGCGCACGCCGGTGAAGATGCCCGGGTCCTCCTCCGCGATGACGCGGAACAGCCCGGCGGTGACGTGCACGTGGGTGAGCCCGTGCGCCCGGACCAGCTCGCGGATGGCGGAGGCGTCCAGGTCGCCCTGCGGTGCGACGACCACCTGGCCGCCGGAGAGCAGCGGCGCCCACAGTTCGTAGGTCGAGGCGTCGAAGGCGTGCGGGGCGTGGAAGAGCACCCGCAGCCCGTCGGGGTGGTGCCAGCACGGGTCCGTCGCGAGCTGCACCACGTCCCGGTGGGTGATGGCGATGCCCTTGGGCACCCCGGTGGATCCGGAGGTGAACATCACGTACGCGAGCTGCTCAGGGTGGAGCCCGGCGGGCTGGGCGCGCCGCCTGCGCGGGCCGTCGAACCAGCCCTCGGTGAGCGGCAGGACGGGGCAGGGGGCGTCGGCGGCCAGCGGGTGGCCCTGGTGGGCGGGATCGACCAGGACGAGCGCCGCCCGCGTCTCGGCGGTGATCTGCCGCAGCCGCTCGGCCGGGTGCCGGTCGTCCAGCGGGACGTAGGTGCCGCCGGTCTTGGCCACCGCCAGGATCGCCGTCACCAGGTCGGCGGAGCGGTCCATCAGGAGGACCACCGGGGTGTCGGCGCCGACGCCCGACTCGGCGAGGTGGGCGGCCAAGTGTTCCGCCCGGGAGTCGAGTTCGGCGTAGCTGAGCTGTTCGGTGCCGGTGATCAGGGCGGGGGCGTCGGGGGTGGCGGCGGCCTGGGCCTCGAACAGCCGGGGCAGGCTGGTGCCGGGCACCGGTGTCGTCGGTCCGTTCCAGCCGGTGAGCAGGTGCTCGCGTTCGGCGGGGTCGAGGATCTCGATGCTGCCGATCGGGGTGTCCGGGTCGGCGGCGACGGCGCGCAGGACGCGCAGCAGCCGTTCGGCGAGGGCGGTGGCGGTGGCGTGGTCGAAGAGGTCGGCCGCGTACTCGACCGCCACCGACAGGCCCGCCTGGGAGCCCTGTTCGGTGAAGCGGAAGGACAGGTCGAACTTGGCCACGTCCAGCTCGAAGGGGTGGTCCGCGCAGGCCAGGTCGCCGAAGGCGGCGGGCACCACCGGGCCGCTCTCCAGGGCGACGAGCGACTGGAAGAGGGGATGGCGGGTGGTGCGCGGGGGGTTGAGGTGTTCGACCAGGCGCTCGAAGGGGATGTCCTGGTGGTCGTAGGCGTCGAGGTCGGTGCGGCGGACGCGGTCCAGCAGTTCCCGGAAGGTGGGGTTGCCGGACGTGTCGGTGCGCAGCAGCAGGGTGTTGACGAAGAAGCCGACCAGGTCGTCGAGGGCTTCGTCGGTGCGGCCGGCGACGGGGGTGCCGAGCGGGAGGTCGGTGCCCGCGCCGAGGCGGGTGTAGAGGGTGGCGACGGCGGCTTGCAGGGCCATGAACAGGCTGGCGTTCTGCGTGCCGGCCAACTCGGCCAGGGCGGTGTGCAGTTCGGCGCCGACCTCGAACTCGGCGGAGCCGCCCCGGTGGCTGGGCGCGGTCGGGCGCGGCCGGTCGTAGGGGAGCGCCAGCTCCTCCGGGAGGCCGGACAACGCCTGCTGCCAGTAGTCGAGTTGCTCGGTAAGCAGGGTGGTGGGCTGCTGCGGGGTGCCGAGGAGTTCGTGCTGCCAGAGCGCGTAGTCGGCGTACTGCACCGGCAGCGGCTCCCACCGCGGTGCGGCGCCGGCCAGCCGGGCCTGGTACGCGGTGGCGAGGTCGCGCAGGAGCGGGGCGACGGACCAGCCGTCGGTGGCGATGTGGTGCATCAGGACGAGCAGGACGTGCTCGTCGTGCGGGAGGGAGAACAGCGTGGCGCGGACGGGCAGGTCGTGGGCGAGGTCGAAGACCTCCCCGCCGGCCTCGGCCAGGGCGGCCCGGAGCGCCTCCTCGGTGGCCACGGGTATGGCCCGCAGGATCGACTCGGGGGCCTCGGCGACCAGTTGGTGCGGCTGGCCGTCGGTGGTCGGGAAGACGGTGCGCAGCACCTCGTGCCGGGCCACCACGTCCCGCAGCGCGCCTTCCAGCGCGGTGCGGTCGAGGGTGCCGGTCAGCCGGAGGGCGACGGGGGTGTTGTAGAGCGCGCTCGGGCCCTCGAACTGCTCGATGAACCAGAGGCGTTGCTGCGCGGAGGACAGCGGGACGCGCTCCGGCCGGGTGGTGGGCCGCAGGGACGGGCGGGCCGCGCCGGAGGCGGGCAGGGAGGCGGCCAGGGCGGCCACCGTCGGGTGGTCGAAGAGCGCGCGGATCGGCAGCTCCGTGCCGAGGGCGGCGCGGACGCGGCTGACCAGCTTGGTGGCGAGCAGCGAGTGGCCGCCCAGGTCGAAGAAGCTGTCGTCGATGCCGACCGAGGCCAGTCCGAGGACCTCGGCGAAGAGCGTGCAGAGCGCCTGCTCGGTGCCGGTGCGCGGGGCCCGGCCGGCGGTGGCGCCGCTGTAGTCGGGGGCGGGCAGGGCGCGGCGGTCGACCTTGCCGTTGGGGGTGACGGGCAGCGCGTCGAGGGCGACGATCGCGGCGGGCACCATGTAGCCGGGCAGGCGGTCGGTGACGAAGGCGCGCAGTTCGTCGGGCCGGACGGGGCCCGTGACGTAGGCGACCAGGCGCTTGTCGCCCGGCTGGTCCTGGCGGACCATGGCGACGGCCTGGCCGACGGCCGGGTGGGCGGTGAACGCGGCCTCCACCTCGCCGAGTTCGATCCGGAAGCCGCGCAGCTTGACCTGGTCGTCGGCGCGGCCGACGAACTCCAGTTCGCCCGTGGTGGTCCAGCGCACCACGTCGCCGGTGCGGTACATCCGGCCGCCGGGCTCGCCGAAGGGGCAGGCCACGAAGCGCTCGGCGGTCAGGCCGGCGCGGCCGACGTAGCCCCGGGCCAGCCCGGCGCCCGCGACGTACAGCTCACCGGCGACGCCGACGGGGACCGGGCGCAGTCCGGCGTCCAGCGCGTACACCCGGGTGTTGGGCAGCGGCCGCCCGATCGGTACGGCGGCCGGCACCTCGGCGGCGGTGGCCATCGGGTGGCGGGTCGCGAAGGTGGTCGTCTCCGTCGGCCCGTAGCCGTTCACCACCCGCAGGCCGGGGCAGTGCTCCAGCACCCGCCGGATGGCGGCCGGCGAGACGATGTCCCCGCCCGTCCACACCTCGCGCAGCCCGGCGAAGGTCTCCGGGGCCTCGGCGGCCAGCACGTTGAAGAGCCCGACCGTCATCCAGGCGGCGCCGACCCGCCCCCGGCCGATCGCGGTCGCCAGCTCGGCGACGCCGAGCCGCCCGGCCGGGGCGACCACCACGCGGCCGCCCGAGAGCAGCGGCACCCAGAGCTCGTAGGTGGAGGCGTCGAAGGCGACGGGGGAGTGCAGCAGGACGCGCTCGTGGCCGCCGCCCGCGAACGCCCCGCCGAGCGCGAGGTCCACCACGGACCGGTGGGTGACGCCGATGCCCTTGGGCACGCCGGTCGAGCCGGAGGTGTGCATCACGTACGCCAACTGGTCGGCGCTCAAGGGGAGTCCGAGGTTCCCGGCGGTCTCGTCGCCCTCGGGGTCGAGTACGTCCGAGGGGTCGAGCACCTCCAGCCCGGCCAGCGCGGGGTGCGCCCGGTGGGCGGTGTCGGCCAGCACCAGTCGGGCCCCGGAGTCCGCGAGGACGGCCCGCAGGCGCTCGGCCGGCTGCGCGCCGTCCAGCGGCACGAAGGCGCCGCCGGCCTTGAGTACGGCCAGGATCGCCACCACCAGGGCGGCCGAGCGCTCCATCAGCAGTGCGACGGGGGTCTCCGGGCGGACCCCGGCCTCGACCAGCCGCACCGCCGACCCGTTGGCCCGTGCGTTGAGTTCGGCGTAGGTCAGCTCGACGTCGCCGGCCGTGAGCGCGACCGCGTCGGGCGTCGCGGCGGCCCGCGCCTCGAACAGTTCGGGCAGCGCGGCCTCCGGCAGCGGCGCGGTGGCGCCGGTCCCGCCGGTCAGCAGCCGTTCGCGCTCCTCCTCGGTCAACACCTGGACGGTGCCGACGAGTTCGGCCGGGTCGGCGACGATCCGGTCGAGCAGGGCGAGGAAGCGGTCCAGCAGGGTGCGCGCCTCGGCGGGGGTGAAGGCGTCGGGCCGGTGGTCCAGGCGCAGTTGGAGGCCGTCGCCCGGGGTGAGGGCCAGCAGCAGCGGGTAGTGCGCGCTGTCGACGTCCTCGACCAGGGTGACGTGGGTGGCGCCGCTCGGGTCGGCCTCGTCCAGGGCGGACGGGTCCGGGTAGTTGCCGTACACCGTGACGGTGTCGAACAGGCTTCCCACTCCGGCGAGTTGCTGGATCTCGGTGAGGCTGAGGTGCTGGTGGTCCAGCAGCGCGGACTGCTCGTGCTGGAGGCGCAGCAGCAGCTGCCCCCAGCTCTCGGCCGGGTCGAGGGTGACGCGCACCGGCACGGTGTTGATGAGCAGGCCCACCATCCGCTCCACGCCCGGCAGGTCGTGCGGCCGGCCGGAGACGGTGGTGCCGAAGAGCACGTCCTCGCGCCCGGTGAGCCGGGCCAGCAGCACGCCCCAGGCGGCCTGGACGAGGGTGTTGAGGGTGACGCCGTAGCGGCGGGCGGTGCGGGCCAGCGCCTCGGTGGCCGCCGGGGTGAGGCCGGTGTGCAGGCGCAGCGGCAGCTGCGGGGCGGCGGCCGAGCGGCCGGGGGCCAGCAGGGTGGGCTCGTCGGCGCCCGCCAGGGCCCGGGCCCAGGCGGCGCGGGCGGCGGCGCCGTCGCGCCGGGTGAGCCAGCGCAGGTACTCGCGGTAGGGGGCGGCCGGGGGCATCGGCTGCTGGAAGTACAGGCCCCACAGCTCCTCGGCGAACAGCGGGGTGGACCAGCCGTCGAGCAGGATGTGGTGCGCGGCGGCGATCAGCTGGTGGCGCCCGGGGGCGAGGGTGAGCAGGGTGTAGCGCAGCAGCGGCGGCCGGGCGAGGTCGAAGCGGCGGCCGTACTCGGCGGCGGCGATCCGCGCGGCCTCGGCCCGCGGGTCGGCGTGCGCCGTCAGGTCGAGGACGGTGAAGGGCAGTTCGACGCCGTCCGGCACGGCCTGCACGGGCGGGCCGTCGGGGCGCTGGTGGAAGCCCGCCTTGAGGTTCGGGTGGCGCAGCAGCAGCGCCTCGGCGGCGGCGCGCAGCCGGTCGGCGTCCACCGGGCCGGTGAGGTCGAAGGTGCAGACGGAGGTGTAGACGTCGGCGCCGTCGGTGTCGTACGCCGCGTGGAAGGCCATGCCCTGCTGGAGCGGCGAGGTGGGCCAGACGTCCACCAGGCGGGCGGGGGCGTGGTGTTCGGCGAGCCGGTCCACGTCGGACTGGCCGAGCGTGACGAGCGGGAAGTCGGAGGGGGTGTGTCCGCCCGCGTCCGGCCGGTCGGCGTGCTCGGCGAGCGCGCGCAGCGCGGTGAACCACGCCTCGGCGAGCGCGGCCACCCGCTCCTCGGCGAGCAGCCCGGTGGCGTAGGACCACTGGGCGACCAGCAGCGGGCCCTGCGGGGTGTCGACGGTGGTGGCGTCCAGGCCGAGCACCCGGCCGAGCGCGAGGCCGGTCGCGGCACCCTCGCTCATCGCCTCGGTGCCGGCGAGCACGTCCTCGGCGGTGACGCCCTCCGGCGCGAAGCGGCCCAGGTAGTTGAACTCGACCTGCGGATCGGCGTACCCCTCCAGCACGGCGGCGGTGGCCGGGTTGAGGTGGCGCAGCAGGCCGTAGCCGATGCCGTTGTCCGGGACGGCGCGCAGCTGCTCCTTGACCCGGCCGAGGGCCCGGCCGAGCCCGGGGCCGGCGGCGGTGACCTCGGACCAGGGCAGCGCCCCGGGGGCGAGCCGGACGGGGTAGAGGGAGGTGAACCAGCCGGCGGTGCGGTGCAGGTCGACGCCGTCGACGATCTCCTCGCGGCCGTGGCCCTCCGCGGTCACCAGCACGGCGCCGTCCGGACCGGTGGTCGCCTCGCCGCGCCAGTGGCCGAGGGCGAGCGCCAGCGCGGTGAGCAGCACGTCGTTGACCTGCGCGTGGTAGGCGGCCGTGACCCGGGTCAGCAGCGCCTGGGTGGTCTCGGCGGGCAGCACGAGCCGCAGGACGCCCTCGGTGGCGTAGGTGTCCCGGGCCGGGTCGAGCGGGCGCGCGCCGAGCAGCGGGTCCGGGGTGGCCAGGGCGGCCTCCCAGAGCGGGAGTTCGGCGGCCCGGCGGTCGGTCCCGGCCTCGGCGGTGAGCCGCTGGGCCCAGCGGCGGAAGGAGGTGGGCACCGGCGCCAGCGCCACGGCCCGGCCCTCGCGGACGGCGGCGAGCGCGGCGAGCAGGTCCTCCTCGACGATGCGCCAGGTGACGCCGTCCACCGCCAGGTGGTGGATCACGAGCAGGAGCTGCGGGGGCAGGCCCGGCCCGGCGTCGAACCGGACGGCCTGGAGCATCCGGCCGTCCTCGGGCGAGAGGCGCTCGCGGGCGGCCTCGGTCTCGGCGCGCAGCGCCTGCTCGGTGGCCGGGCCCGCGACGTGCCGCAGCGCGGCCTCGGCGGGGACGGCGCCGGGGGCGGGGACGTGCAGCGTCCAGGGGCGCTCGGCGAGCGGGGAGGTGCGGGCGCGGAAGACGTCGTGGTGGTCGAGCAGCGCCTGGAGGGCCGTGGCCACGTGCTCGGGCCCGCTCCCGGCGGGGAGGGTGAGCAGGGTGGACTGGTAGAAGCTCTCGACGGCACCGTGCTGCGCGGCCAGCCAGTGCACGATGGGCGTCGGCGGCACCTCGCCGAGGCCGGCCCCGGCGGGTTCGGCGACGACCGGCCCCTCCAGCGGTCGGGCGATCCGGGCCAGTGCCTCGACGGTCGGCGAGAGGAACACCTCGCGGGGGGTGAGCTGCAGCCCGGCGTGCCGGGCCCGGGAGACGAGCCGGATGGCCACGATGGAGTCCCCGCCGAGCTCGAAGAAGGAGTCCGTGACGCCCACCGCGGGCAGGCCCAGCACCTCGGCGAAGAGGCGGGCGAGGGCGTGCTCCAGCTCCCCGGCGGGGGCCCGGCCGCCCTCCTCGGCGGCGGCGAAGACCGGCGCCGGCAGGGCGCGCTTGTCCACCTTGCCGTTGGGCGTGAGCGGCAGCCGGTCGAGCACCACGACGGTGGGCACCATGTGGTCGGGCAGCCGCTCGGCGCAGTACGCGCGCAGCTCGGCCGGGTCGGCGGCGCCGACGGTGTAGCCGACCAGGCGGCGCTCGCCCGGGTGGTCCTCGCGGACCAGCACCACGGCCTGGCGCACCTCGGGGTGGGCGGAGAGGGTCTGCTCGACCTCGCCGAGCTCCACCCGGAAGCCGCGGATCTTCACCTGGTCGTCGGCCCGGCCGACGAAGTCCAGCTGTCCGTCCGGCCGGTGGCTGCCGAGGTCGCCGGTGCGGTACATCCGGTCGCCGGGCTCGCCGAAGGGGCAGGCGACGAAGCGCTCGGCGGTCAGGCCGGGGCGCCCGAGGTAGCCCCGGGCCAGGTGCGGGCCGGAGACGTACAGCTCGCCCACGGTGCCCGGCTCGACCGGGCGCAGCCGCTCGTCCAGCACGTGGATGCGCACGTCCTGGCAGGGGTGGCCGATCGGGGGCTGCTCCTCGCCGGTGAGCGGCTCGCTCATCGTGACGATGACGGTGGTCTCGGTCGGCCCGTAGCTGTTGAGCATCAGGCGGTCGCGGCCGCAGCGGGCGGCCAGTTCGCGCGGGATGGCCTCGCCGCCGCCGATCAGGGTGCGCAGGGAGGGCAGCGGCACGTCCGGCAGGGTGGCCGCCATCGCGGTGGCGATGTCGGCGTGGGTGACGCCGTACTGCTCGATCAGCGCGGCCAGCGGCTCGCCGACCAGCTGGCTCTGCTCGCGGGGGAGCACCAGGGCGGCGCCCGTGGAGAGCGCCACGGCCAGGTCGGAGACGGAGACGTCGAAGCTGAGCGAGGCGGCCTGGAGCACCCGGCTGCCGGGGCCGACCCCGGTGGCGGCGACCTGCGTGTCGATCATGCTGGGCAGCCCGGTGTGGGTGACGGCCACGCCCTTGGGCACTCCGGTGGAGCCGGAGGTGTAGATCACGTACGCGGTGTTCCCGGCGCTCAGCGGCCGCACCCGCTCGGCGGCCGTGAAGGGGGTGCCGGGTCGGGCGGCCAGCTCGGCGAGGTGCCCGAGGGAGTCGAGCAGCAGCCGGGGGGCGCCGGTCTCGGGCAACTGGGCGGCGGCCTCGGCGGTGGTGAGCACCAGGGCGGCGCGGGAGTCGGTCAGCATGTGGCGCAGCCGCTCGGCGGGGTAGGCCGGGTCGGCGGGCAGCCAGGCGGCGCCGGTCTTGGCCACGGCGAGGATCGCGGCGACGGCCTCGGGGGACTTCGGCAGGGCGAGCGCGACGATGTCCTCGGTGCCCAGGCCGCGGGCCGCGAGCACCCGGGCCAGCCGGTTGGCGCGGGCGTCCAGCTCGGCGTACGTGAGGGTGGTGCCCTCGGCGTACAGGGCGGGGGCCTGCGGGGTGCGGGACGTCTGGGCGTCGACCAGCGCGGTCAGGGTCGGCCGCCGGTCGGCTCTGTGCGTCTGCTGGACCCCGGACATGTGACTCTCTCCCTCGTACGGCTGGCCCCCGCGGTGGCGGGAACGGCTTGCTCGGCGACCTTCGGGGCGGTCGGCCCGGGCGGTCGATGGAGCGGCGGTGCGGTGGCGTGGTGGCGCGGTGCTGGTGGTTCCGGCTGTTCTGGTGGTTTTGGTGGTGCGGCTTCAGCGCTGGGCTGTCGCGGTCAGTGGCCGGACTGCTGGGCGAGCAGGCTCTTCGGCCGCAGGTCCTGCCAGTGCTGTTCGACGTAGTCGAGGCAGTCCTGCCGCCCGGCGGCGCCGAAGACCTGCTGCCAGCCGTCGGGCACCGGGCTGAAGACCGGCCACAGCGAGTGCTGGCCCTCGTCGTTCACCAGGACGAGGTAGCTGGCGTCGGGGTCCTCGAACGGGTTCGCCATCGTCGGTTTCCTCTTTGTTCGGAGAAATTTCGGGGAGGGGGGAATTACGCCGGAGCGCGGCTCACGGACCCCAGCCGGAGTCGGCGTTGGGCGCCGAGACGGGGGTGGCGGCGGCCAGGGGTGAGGACGGGTCGGCGCTGCTCTGGACGCCCAGTCCGGCGACCAGCAGAACGGCGAGAATCCCGAGCATATGGTGAATGCGAACGGCAAGATTCTTCATCGTTAATTCCTTTTTCCGAGGGGGCGGTCGGCCCTCTTCGCTCGGAAATTCATCCTGCCGAGGCTCAAACGGGGGTGGAAGCTCTGGCCATGATCGGGAACACGCATTGCGGGAACCGGAAGCTCGAACAGATCATGTCAAAAACAGACAGATCTGATCCAAAGAGTGCCTGGCACTGTCAGATCAGTGGTGGGAACAGGTCACTGGCGAGGGTTTCGGTCAACCGCGCCCCCGGCGCGTCGGCGAGGGCGGCCCCGGCCCCCGGAAGCCGCCGAAGCCGCCGCGGGGGCGGGGGTTACGGAGCGTCAGGACAAGGGTTCACGGAGCGTCAGAAGTGGGAGCCCCGGCGCAGTTCCTCGCGGACGGCGGGCCAGTCACCGGTCCACGTCCGCCCCGCCGAGGCGGGTGACTCCAGGGCGATCGTCGCCAGGTAGGCGCGCTTGAGCGCGGCCCGCTCGTCCTGCACCCGGCCCGAGGCCTGCTCGATCCGGCGCAGCCGGGCGTGCAGCCGCTCCAGCGCGCCCCCGCCCGCGAGCAGGCGCCGCGCCTCGGGGCCGAAACGGAAGCCGGCGGCGAGCAGCGGCCAGGCCGACCGCCACACCCGGAACACCTCGCGGTGGCCCGGACCCCACTCCCGCTCGGCCCGGGACAGCCGCGCCATCGCCGCCCGCTCGGTGGGCGCGGCACAGATCTCGCGCAGCGTCCGTGCGAGCGCACCCCAGTCCTCGCCGGGCGCGTGCCGCAGCGCGGCGGGCAGCAGGTGGGCCATCGAGCCGTGCACCAGGGTGCGCGGCCACCGCGCCGCCACCGCCTCGGCCAGGCCCCCGCCGGTGTCGCCGACCAGCACCCAGACCTCGCGCACCCCGCGCTCGGTGAGCTCGGCCAGCACCTGCGGCCAGTGCTCCCCGTCCGTGGCCGGCCACAGGCCCAGGACCTCGCGCCCGCCGTCGGCGGAGATCCCGAGCGCCAGGTGCACCAGCGGGCCGCCCGAGCGGCCGCTGCGCACCGCGTCGAGGAAGACCACCGGGTAGACGGGGTCGAGCGGGCACCGGCGCCGCTCGTCGAGTTCGTCGAGCACCTGGTCGGTGATGGCGGAGACGGTCTCCCGGCTGAGCTCCACGCCGTACACCTCGGCCAGGTGCGCCACCAGCTCGCCGGAGCTGAGGCCGCGCGCGGTGAGCGAGATGACCAGCCGGTCGAGGCCGGGCAGCCGGCGGGCCCGGGGGCGGACGGCCCGGGGGGTGAAGCTGCCCTGGCGGTCCCGGGGCACCCGCACCTCGACCGGGCCGACCTCGGTGAGCAGCCGTCTGGCCCGGGCGCCGTTGCGGACGTTGGCGCCGGGTTCGGCCCCGCGCAGGTGCTCCTGGAGTTCGAGCTCCAGGGCGTGCTCGATCAGCTGCTTGGCGAGCGTCTGGAACAGCCCGCCGTCGCCCAGCAGCCGGATCGCGCCGGAGCCGACCTGCTCGGCGGCGGCCTCCGCCAACTGCCGTACCAGCCGCTGGTCCACCAGCTCGGCCAGGTCCACGGGCGGGACCGCCGGGCCGGGATCAGCTCGCAACAAGGGGTGCCCTCCGTCTGTCGGCCGTTCGTCCGCCGGCCGTCCGCCCCGGCCGCCCTGACGGGGCGACGGGCGCGAGACGGCGGCCATCCGCCTGTCACCGCGGCCGGGTGCGCTCGGGTCCGCCACTGCCGCGGTCGGCTCCCCCGCCTCCGGGCGCGCTCGGCTTCGCCGTCGACCGCTGATTTCCGCGCCACTTGGGCGTACACTCACGGCAGTCAGAGCCCGGGGGGACGGCTTCCGAACGACAGGTGATTTCCATCCTGCCATTTCAGATGCCTTGCGGTGGCCGGTACGGGCATTCGTGAAACCGCAATGCCGAAGCCGGAAGGATGCCCAGATGTGCCTATCCCAGGACAACAGCGCGGGAATGGGGACACCGCAGCTCTGTGACCGGGGGATCGAGTTCTACCGGGTGGCGCTGGCCGAGGGCTGCGCCACCGGAGACGCCCCCGAGTGCCTGCTCGCGATGGGCCTGCTGCGCTCCGTACCCGGCTCCGGCGAGCGGCTGACCCCCGTCCCGCCCGACATCGCGGCCACCGGCCTGACCCGGCCGCTCGAACTCGCCGTGCTGGGCCACCAGGAGCGGCTCGCCGAGCTGCGCACCGCCTTCACCGCCGCCGACCGCGCCTACCAGGACGTCATGCGCCGGGCCCAGCTGCCGGTCCGCCTCCTGACGGGCGAGGAGATCAACCCCGCGCTGGAGAAGGCCGTCGCCGCCTGCACCGAGGAGCTGCGCACCGCCCAGCCCGGCGGCGGCCGCAGCCCCGAGCACCTCGCGGACGCCCTCCCGCGCGACCTCGCCCTCGCCGGGCGCGGCGTGCGCCAGCGCACCCTCTACCAGCACACCGTGCGCTCGCACGGCCCGACGCTGGCCTACATCGAGCAGGTCACGGCCCAGGGCGCCCGGATACGCACCCTGAACGAGGTGTTCGACCGGGTGATCATCTGCGACCGCTCCACGGCCTTCGTCCCGGCCGCGGCCGACCGCGAGGCCGCCGCGATGCTCATCCAGTTCCCGCCGCTGGTCGAGTACCTGCTCAAGATCTACGAGTTGATGTGGGAACGCGCCGAGCCGGTCACCTACCTGGAGGGCCGCCACCGTCCCCAGCTGCTCACCGACCGCACCCGCCAGAACGTCCTGCGCCTGATGGTCAACGGCTACACCGACGAGGCCATCGCCTCCCGCCTTGGCATGAGCACCCGTACGGTCTCCAGCCACATCCAGAAGGCCAGCGAACTCCTCGGCAGCCGCAGCCGCGGCCACCTCGGCTACATCATCGCCCGCGAGGGCGTCCTGGACGAACCCCTCGACGACCTGTGACCGGCACCGGCACCGGCACCGGGGGCCGTCGCCGTCGCTCGGCGGGACGGCCCCCGGCGGCCGGTGCTACTCGTAGCGCAGTTCGGCCGGCCGCATCAGGCGCAGGAGCTGCGGCAGGCCGAGCGCGGTCGTGAGGAGGACGGCGCCGGCGGCGATCGCGGACATGGCCAGCATGGAGCCCCAGTCGAGGGCGAAGGGCAGGCCCGCCGTGTACTGGAGGACGGCTCCCATCAGCAGGCCGCCGACGGCGGCCAGCAGCATGCCCAGGACCATCGGGACGAGGGTCTGCCACAGCACCGACAGGCCCAGGATCCGGCGGCGGGTGCCGACGGCGCTCAGCACGCCGAGGATGCGGCGCTGCTCCCGGAACCGCTCCAGCTGGCCGACCAGCAGGCTGAGGGCGACCAGCAGCAGGGTGACGGCGGAGCCGGCGGTGAGCAGGCGTTTGACGGCGAGGTAGGTCGGGTCGAGGGTGCGGTCGAGGGGGGACCCGGCGACGCCCTGCGGGTCGATCGCCATGACGTCGGTCGCGAGTTGCTCCTTCGGGTCCGGCAACCCGGGGGCCATCGCGACCAGGACGGTCGCGGGCTGGCCGCGCAGTGCGGCGGCCGGGGCGGCGCCCGGGGTGAGGAGCAGCAGGCCGGAGCCGAGCCGCCCGTTGGGGTCGGCGCCCTCGACGGGCTCGACGGTGGCCGTCACGGCGGGCAGCGGCCAGGACGGCGGCTCGCCGTCACCGCGGAAGAAGGCGGCGTGGACGGTCGTGCCGGGCTTGGCCGCGGCGGCGGCGTCCGCGCCGGTGTTCGGACCGGTGTTCGGGCCAGTGTTCGTGCCGACGTCCGTGCCCGCGCTCGCGCCGCCGCTCGTGCCGACGTCCGTGCCGGCGTCCGGTCGGGTGGTCCGGCCCTGGACGGCGAAGGCGTCACCGTCCTTGCAGTCGGGCAGGGTCGCGAAGCCGCGCAGCACGGCGCAGTCGGCGATCCGGACGGCGGGCAGGTCCCAGAGCTTGGCGGTGGGGGTCTCCAGGGCGAACTCGGTGTAGGCGGCGGTGGCCCGCACCCCGGGGGAGCGCGCCAGCGAGTCGGCGAGCCGGTCGGCCTGCGGGCCGCCGCCGGGGAAGGACACCGACTGCTGGTACGGCCCGACCGCGGCGCGGGGGCCGGGGCGGTCCTCGTAGCTCGCGCTGACACCGAGGAAGAGCGTCTGCAGGGCGATCGCCCCGGCGACGGCGACGACCACGCCGCTGACCGCGGCCGAGGCGGGGCCCGAGCTCAACTGGAGCCTTCGGATGGCGAGTTGCCAGGACACACCGCCGCCGGAGCGCCGGGTGGCGGCCTCCACCAGCCAGGGCAGCAGGGTGCAGACGCCCACCAGTATCAGCAGCACGCCGAACGCGACCAGCAGCGAACCACGCGTGTCCTGAACGGAGTTGAAGACGGCGGTGCGTCCCATCCCGGACGGGTTGTACTGCGTGGGCAGTGCCAGCGCGAGCGCCGTCAGGGCGAGGCCGGCCAGCGGCAGCGCCAGCCGCCACCCGATCCGGCGCCGGCCGGGGCCGGACCGGCGGACCACGCCGAGCGGGTCGACGGTGACCCGGCGCATCGCCAGCAGGCTCACGCCGATGCCGAGGAGCGGCACGACCACGGCGATCGCGGCGGCGATGGCGGGGTGCGGCGCGATGTCCTCGGGGTAGAAGCTGAAGCCCGCGAGCCGCAGGTGGCCGGTCAGCCGCCGGCCGAGCAGGAACAGCGCCGCGCCCGCGACCAGGCCCAGCACCGCGCCGACCAGGGACTCCCCGGCGGCGAGCCGGGCGGTCATCCGGCGGTCCGCGCCGACCAGGCGCAGCGCGGCGAGCCTGCGGTCGCGCCGTTCGCCGCCGAAGCGGGCGGCGGCGGCGAGGAAGACGCCGACCGGGGCCAGCATCACGGTCAGGCCGACCGCGTTGAGCAGGATCAGCCGGGGGTCCATCGGCTTGGGCGGCGAGAAGTGGCCGTACGAGGTGATGCGGGAGGCTCCGGCGTCCCGCGAGAGCCGGTCGCTGCCGAGCAGGTAGCCGGCCTGGCCGGGGCCGAGCAGGCCGTCCGGGCCGATGCCGCCGACCACCGGGTAGGGGAGGCGGTCGCGCAGCAGCTGGTTGGCCGGGTCCTTCAGGAGCTCGGCCAGGGCGGGCGAGACGACCATCCGCCCCGGCGGCGGGTACGCGGCCACTCCGGGCGGGAGCGCCGCGTCCGGGCCCTCGGGCTGGACGACCCGTCCGCGGATCGCGGTGCCCCGGAAGGTGGTGTCGGCGGTGGCGATGAGGACCGTCCGGTCGCCGGGCGTGGGCAGGTCCTCGTCGCGGAAGGTGTCGTTCTGCACGTACAGGCGCTCGTTGCGGTGCTGGACGATGCCGGGGAAGGAGGCGGTGAACAGCAGCAGCGCCACCCCCAGGCCGACGCCGCAGGCGGTGAGCAGCAGCCGCCCCCAGCCGTCCCGTCCGTTGGTGAGGGCCAGCCGCACGCCGAGGCCGAGCTGGTCCAGGAACGGCGAGCGGACCCGGTCGGCGGCGGGGATGTTCGCGTCGGGGCTGCTCACGCCGGGGCTACTGGTGTCGGGGCTGCTCACGCCGGGGCCGCTCGTGGTGGAACTGCTCATATCGCGCCCGCCAGGTCGCGGGTGCGGCCGTCGCGGACGACGATCTCGCGGTCGGCGTAGGCGGCGACCCTGACCTCGTGGGTGACCAGGACGACGGCGGCGCCGCTCTCCCGGGCGGCCTGGGTGAGCAGCTTCATCACCCGCTCGCCGTTGAGGGAGTCGAGCGCGCCGGTCGGCTCGTCGGCGAAGACCGCCTTGGGCCCGGTGATCAGGGCCCGGGCGGCGCCGACCCGCTGCCCCTGGCCGCCGGAGACCTCGCCGGGGCGCTTGGCGGCCACGTCGTCGACCTCCAGGCGCTCCAGCCATTCGCGGGCCCGGGCCTCGGCGGCCCGGCGGCGCAGTCCGTTGAGGCGCAGCGGGAGCGCGACGTTCTCCAGGCAGGAGAGTTCCGGGACGAGCTGGCCGAACTGGAACAGGAAGCCGAACTCGGTGCGCCGCAGGGCGCTCAGCTCGGCGTCGGAACAGGCGGTGAGGTCGCGATCCCGGTAGCGGAGGCGGCCGCTGTCGGGTCGGGTGATCCCGGCGAGGCAGTGCAGCAGGGTGGACTTGCCGGAGCCCGACGGGCCCATCACGGCGACGAGTTCGCCGGCCGCGACGGTGAGCGAGGCCCCGCCGAGCGCCGGGGTGAGCCCGAAGTTCTTGTGCAGGTCGTGGGCGGCGAGCAGGGGTTCGGACATGGTCAACGCTGGGACTCCGTGATGCGGGCGGCGAGTTCGTCCAGGCGGGCGGCGGTGAGCTCCAGCCAGCGCAGGTCGGCTTCCAGGTGGAACAGGGCGTGGTCGCAGATCAGCTGGTCGGTGAGGTCGCCGGTGAGCTTGCGGCGGGTCAGCTCCCGCATCTCCTTGAGGTGTTCGGCCCGCTGCGCGTCCAGGACGTCGGCGCCGGAGCGGCCGGTCAGGAGGGCGAGCACGACCTTCTGGTAGAGCGTGCTCTGCAGGTACGGCTGCGGGCTCTCCGGGTGCGCGAGCCAGTTGGCGAGGTCGGTGACCCCGGCGTCGGTGATCGCGTACCGCTTGCGCTCCGGGCCGTCGCCGGCCTCGACGCCGTCGACCACCACCAGCCCGTTCTTCAGCAGCCGGGAGAGCGTCGCGTACACCTGCCCGTAGTGCAGGCCGCGGTCGCGCCCGAAGTGCTCGTCATGGAGGCGTTTGATGTCGTATCCGTGGCGGGGCTGGGTCTCCAGCAGGCCGAGGAACAGCTGTCCGAGTGACATGCTCCGGGACTATACAGGCCATGTATACACGCAGGTGTATAGCGGGCCCCCTCGGGTCCGGTTGCCGGCGCCGACACGGCCGCGGCCTCCCCGAGCAGGGCTCGGGGAGGCCGGAGCGGTTCGGTGCCCGGGTCAGTTCAGACCGTGGGCCCGGCGGTCAGGACGCCTGGGCGCGCACCAGCCAACGCTGGTTGGCATTGGCGGTGCAGGACCAGACCCCGAGCGCGGTGCCGTTCGCGTCGGCCCAACCGGGCAGTTCGAGGCACTTGTCGGAGATCGGGTTGTAGAGCGTGCCGTCGTAGCGACGGACCCGACCCTGGAGGAGTGCGCCAGCGGGATGGCCAAGTGCTCCAACATGGGCACCAAGATCGAGGGCGAGGGGCCGAACTACCAGAGGATCGTCGAGGAGAACAAGAAGGTCGACGACAAGTATGATCAGGCCAAGGAGGCTGGCTGGGGTTCGATTCCGAACGGGGCGAAGCGTAAACCCCTCAAGGTGAACCCCGGCGCGGATAACGGCATTATCATGGCCCGCTTCTACATCCACACCAAGCTGGCTCTTATGGACGCGCTGCTCGGCGACAATAGGGGGCCCACCTTGAAGCCGGATGCCAGCTATCGGATGGCTCTTTTCTGGGACACGGGGTCCGGGAATATGACCTTCACCGTATCTGCCTCTCACGAGTCCCCGCCGTCTAATTACCAGATTGCAAGGGGGCTGGCCAGGCCTGGGATTAAGTTGAAACCTGCGATGGATATCGTGGAAGCCGAACCAGACGTTTGGCACAGTTTGAAGTGGCAGAACGCCATTCACGTCGAGGGCACAAAGTCGGGTGCGAAGGTGAAGATCCACGGGATCAACAGCGAGCTCCCAATTTTCGCTGTTGACGATGAATTGGACATCGACTTCAGGGGTAGCGGTGACGTTTCCGTGTGGCGGCGCGGCGATTCGTACCCCGACATGGAAGTGGTCCAGTATAAGCGCGGGCAGCATGCGTCGATGCTCGCCTTTGACCCAATGTCATCGGAGACGGGTCTCCCAGCGGCTCCATTCTGGCCCAAGATGGACAGCACTTGGGTCTCCGGAAAGTGCACGGAAGGTTGCTAGCTATGACTGAGGCAAGCTGTCGATCGGTTAGCGGGTCCACCTTCCGGTGGATTTCTACCTGCGCCGTTCGCTATGCCGTGGTCTTCATGGTCGGCTGGATGGCGGTATCGCTGACGGCTCCCAGGATGTCGGACCGGGCTGGAGGTTACGGTGCCCGGAAGACTTTGTGGGGATCTTTTCTGGGATACATGGAAGGGGCTCCAGGGATGTTCCTGATGATCGGAGTCCCATCCCTGATATTGCTGGCGCTGATTTCCAGGAGAAGAGGAACCTCTGCGCCTGATGAGTTCAGGGCATTTGCCGCGGCGCTCCTTGTCATCCCTGCGCTGGTGCTCTTCCTGGTCGGCACATGGGTGATGGTCGCCATCCAGGTGGCGGTGCAGATCCTCTTTGCAGCGATCATCATGCCGGTTGCCAGGGAAAAGGAAAGCTTCTAGGATCGTTGAAGCACGTGGCCGGTTAAATTAGGTCACGATCAGTTTATGTGGGCGCTCGGCTGGATTTCCCGGCCGAGCGCCTCGCAGAATCCAGCGCTTGTTGGGCCGAAGGGATCGTCTGAGGCGGCAGTGAATGTGGATGCTTCGGGCGCGCAACTCAAATAAGTGGTTCTCTGTGAGGCGAGGAGGTGTGTTGCCTCGGACGGCTTCGCCCGCCCGGGTGACTTCGAGTAGTGCGCGTTGAGACGTTTAGAACGCAGGTATCGGGTGATCGAGACTCTGGGGTCAGGCTGGGAACGAGCCCAGGGCCTATTGCGTGTCCTTGCTGTCTCCCTGACTGGCATCTTGCCGCTGGCGGCTTCGTGCACGGTGGCGAAGGAGCCTCTCCCAGCTGTCATCGGGTCCTGGAAGGCGCCCGTCGCTTCGATCCAGTTCCTGGAGGGCGGCAAGATCGGCGAGGCAAGTCTGCTCCCCGCCATGTGTCGTGGAAAGAAGTCCCCGACTGCGGTGAAGTTCACCGGCACCTGGAAGTACGGGACGCTTTCCGACGCCGGACCTGGCGCGGTCGCCCAATTGGTCTCCGTCGACGGCGATCTGAGGTGCGAGCGGTTCTTCCAGTACGTCAAGGACCAAGGTGAGGAGCGGTTGCGACTGACCGATGCGGACGACGGCGGCGTGCCGTTCGCCGCGTTCCTTCGGCAGTAGGTCCGTTTCGAGAGCCGCCCCATCCGATGTGTCGGATGGGGCGGCTCTCGTAATGGAGGATGGGCGACGCGGGGTCGGGGGTCTTCGTGGTGCTGCGGGGCTGCTACTCCGGGGGTGACTGGGAGATCTATCTACGGGAGGAGCGGAAAGGAGCGGTGGCCAGGCTGGGCGGACAGTCGTCGGGGGAGCGCGCAGCGGGGCTTCTCCGGGGTGCAGGGACTCGGAGAGCGATGGCTTCAGCGCCGGGTTGGAATTTCAAGTGGGCCACCTCCACCTGGAGCGCCGCTGGCTCGGCCAATGCCTCCACGCTGACCTGGGACGTCGAGGGCAAGCTCGCCTCGCTCGCCCAGGGTTCGGCCGTCACGACGTACGTCTACGACGCCGACGGCAACCAGCTGATCCGCCGCAACCCCGGCAAGGTCACCGTCAACCTCGGTGGCGGCGACGAACTCACCTACGACACCGGCACCAAGACCAGCAGCGGATATTTCTCGTGGAGGATTGTGTGGCGAGGCGGCGGCTCGTCTTCTTTGGTGTTCTCGGTGGGGCTCTCGGAGTTCTCGGCGCGGGCGTGGTTGTGTGGCTGACATTCCGGCCTTCCTGGCCTGTGGTGCCCGATCCGGTCGGACGGTGGGTCGGAGGAACGGCGGCTGTCGAGCTTCTCCCGGAAGGGCGGGTCGGATCGGCACGAGTGCCGGCCCGCGTGTGCAGCGTTGCCTCGGTGGACCGGGAACAGCCGACGGAGATCGAGGGGCGCTGGAAGCAGTCGATCCTCGATGACGTGGGGCCGGGAGTCTACGTGGACGCGACCCGGAAGGACGGGAGCGGTAGTTGTCGGTTCTGGCTGACGGCCGAGGAGAACGGAAAGGACCTGTGGGTGCTGGTCGGTCAGGGGTTCGCCATGAAGAAGGACTGAAATGTCGCGGTGGATTCGGATCCTGGCGGTATGGAACGGGGCGGGGGTGATCGGGATGCCGAGGCCGGGCCGGGTGCGTACCCGTGGAAGGCTGCCTGTTCTGACCGTCTGTGTGGCATCGGCTCTGCCGCTGGCGGCTTCGTGCGCGGTGGCGAAGGAGCCTGTCCCGGCTGTCATCGGGTCCTGGGACACAACCGCCGCTTCGATTCGGTTCCTGGAGGGCGGCAAGCTCGGCGAGGCATGTCTGCTCCCCGCGCCGCCATGTGTCGTGGAGAGTTTCTGTTACTCGACGAGGCGATCACTATCCCGATCTAGAGGTGGTTCAGTATCGTCGAGGAGAGCGTCCCCACGTGATTGCCAGGGATGAGATGGGCCAATTTCAGGGAGATCCTGGTCTGCTTGAAGTTCCGTTTGCGTCATCCCTCTCTCGCCTTCGGGCCGTACCTACCAGAATGGCGGGTGTGTATCAAGGTGCTGATTAGCAGATTTAATCGAGTCGGCCGGTGGTTCAGTCGGGCGCTGCTGAGATATCTTGCGGTGTGCGTGGCTCCAGTGTGCGTTTTTATGCTCGTTCTTTCAGCATTTGCGCCCGGAGGGCATGACGCCAATGGATTCTCTCGAGCCGACTCCCCGGATAGCCTCAAGCTGCTGGCGCTCATCTCGCTCACGATAACTGTCCCCACACTGTTCTTTCTCTTCCTGGTCTCTTTTCGGGCGGCCAGGGGGAGGAATGTTCGGGGGGTGGCTGCCGTGTTGTTTGCCATGCCCCCACTGCTCTATCTCCTTGCAGGTGCTTGGCCCTTCCTGCTGATGAGCGCACTCGGTGTGATCTACGCAATGGTAGTGATGCCCGCGCCTGCGCCTGGATCCTGATTTTGCGACATCCGGGTCCCCGGGCGCGTGATGCGCATCGGGGGCCCAGATGTTTGTTCTGGGCACTTACGGTAACTTTCCGTTCAATCCTGGTGGGGCTCATCGAGTAATTGCTCGGCGAGCCCGCCACGAGTGGGGGAGCATGGGCGACGCGGGGGCCGGGGGTGTCAGAGGGGTGTCAGGAGTGGGGCGGTGATCGTTGGGATGTCGTCAAGAGGGGGTGGGGCTGGGGGTGGGATCGGGTGAGGTGGGTGGGTGCCGACTCCTCCGTTGCCTGATGTGCCTGGTCCCACTGGTGGTTACCGCAATGCGCCTACCGGGGTGCCGCCGTACGGCGGGCCGGCGGTGCCGACGCTGCCGGCTCTGGACGGGACGCTGGTGGTCGACTTCGCGCTGGTCGGCAAGGCCGGGGCGGATGCGGGCAAGGCGGCCGAGGGCATGGCTGCCGCCTGGACGGCGCTCAGCTCGGCGGCCCTGTTCGGTGCGGCGCCCTGGGGGGATGATCCGGCGCTCGGGCAGGGCTTCGACCAGGTCTTCGCCCAGCCGCGGGACGATCTGCTGAAGGCGGTGCAGGCGCTGCCGGACACCCTGCGCAAGCTGGCCGACGCCCTCGGCGCCACGCGTAGCACGTTCGAGAGGGCCGACGAGCACGCCACGGAACTCGCCTGGACGTTCCCGGGGCCCGGTAGCGGCGGCGCGTGATGGCGGTCGACGCCCCCAACGCCTCGCTGCCGGACGGGTTGCAGAACCTGCTGATGATCCTGGTGGGCAACAAGTGGCCCACCGGGAACGAGAGCGCGCTGCGGGCCGAGGCTGATGCCTGGACCGAGGCGGCGAAGTCGATCCGTGCCTGCGTCCTGGACCTGGCGGACGCCAAGTCCCAGCTCGACCAGGGCCTGAGCGGTGCCAGCAAGGACGCGTTCGACGCCTATCTGGCCAGGCTCGCCGTCGCCGACGACGCCGCGCTGCCGCTCATCGCCCAGTGCTGCGACGCCGCCGCCGACGCGCTGCACAACCTGGCGAACCAGATCGAGACCCTGCGCATCGAGATCATCGGTGCGCTGGTGGTCCTGGCCGTTCAACTGGCCATCGACGCCGCGTTTTTCCTTTTCGGCGGGGCCGAGGCGGCGCCCGCGGAGATCGCCTTCACCAGGGCCCTGGTGTGGGCCTTCCTGCGCAAGGCGCTGATCAGCGCGGTGACCCGGGTCGCCGAGTCGGTGCTGGCCCAGGTGGGCTTCGACCTGTTGGCCCAGGTGATCGAGCTGGGCCAGGGCCACCGCACGTCGATCGACGGCGGCGAGCTGGGTACGGCCGCCGTCAACGGGGCGGTGGGCGGCGCGGTCGGCGTCGGCGCCGGGTGGCTCGGCAAGGGGCTGGGCAAGGGCCTGGGGAAGGGGCTCGGGAAGGGCTTCACCTCGCTGACCGGCAAGGAGGCCGGCGCGTTCGCCAAGGGCGCGGCCGGGCTGGTCTGGAACACCGGCTACGGGGCGCTGACCGGGATGGCCGAAGGCGCGGCGCAGGACGCGGTGTTCGGGCTGTCGGGTGACTACGTCTCCGGCGCGGCCAACGGCGCGTTCGCCGGGGCGTGGGGGTGGCGGCACGGGGCGATGAACCCCGGGAACAAGTTCTCCATCTCGCCGGGCGACCACATCGAGGGCTGGCTGAACGGCAGGCTGGAGGGCCCGCGCCCACCGCGCGGCGGTACGACGGGGGGCGGTACGACGGGGGATGGTACGCCAGGGGGCGGCCCGTCGGAGATCGAGCTCGTCCCGGTGGGGGACCTGCCCCATGAGCTGCCGCCGCTGCCGCCGCAGGACACGGACCTCTCGGGCCTGTTCCACGAGATGGGCCACTTCCCTGCCCCCGTCGGCGACTTCAGGCCGACGCACGGCGGCACCCCGGCTCCACAGCGTCCGCAGCCGCGGACCGTCTCCGACGCCATCCTGGAGGAGCTCAATCCGGGCGTGCACCAGCCCTCCTGATGGGACGTCAGGAGGGCTGGTGTCGGTGCGGGGGAGGGGGCTGGGGGCTGGGGGGTGTTACTGGCTGCCCGCCGGGGCGAGGGGGGCCAGGGTGCCGGGGTAGAGGTATTCCTTCGGGGGGATCGTGGTGCCGTGGGCCCAGGCGTCGAAGAAGCCCTTGAGGTCCTTGCCGGAGACCTTGGCGGCGAGGGCCTCGAACTGGGGGAAGGTGGCGTTGCCGTAGGCGTGGTCGGCGGTCCAGCGCTTGAGGGTGGCGAAGAACGTGTCGTCGCCGACGGTGCGCCGCAGCGCGTGCATCATCAGGGAGCCCTTGAAGTAGAGGGCCGAGGCGAGTTCCTGGCCCTGCCCGGGGTCGTAGAGCTTGGTGGACCAGTACTCCGGCTTGTTCCGGTTCTCCTCGACGCCGGGGGCGTAGAAGCCGGTGTCGAGGTTGCTGCCCTGGTGCTCGTCCCACAGCTGGTTGGCGTACTGGGCGACGCATTCGGCGATGCAGCCGTCGCGCCAGTCGGTGAACGAGACGCTGTCGCCGAACCACTGGTGGGTGATCTCGTGGACGGCCGCGGAGTCCCAGAAGTAGTTGGTGTAGGTGGGCCGGCTCTGGGTCTCCAGGTCCGGCGCGCCGGTGCCCGTCTCCTTGGTCCAGCTGCGGACGATGGCACCCGCGGAGGAGAACGGGTACGGCCCGAACTTGGAGGCCAGGAAGGCGATGATCTCCGGCTGCTGGGCCTCGGTCGCCTTGGCCATGTCGTCGATCGGCACGTCCGGGCCGTAGGCCGTGATGACCGGCGTCCCGTCGGGCAGCGCCGAGCGGTGGACGGTGAACTTGTCGATGGCGACGGTGCTGAGGTAGGTCGCCATCGGCTTGTCCTCGCGCCAGCGGAAGGTCGTCGAGCCGTCCTTGCTGGTGGTCTGGCCGGGCCGGCCGTTGCCGATGGCGGTCCAGCCGTCGGGGACGGTCGCGGCGAGCGAGAAGGTGGCCTTGTCGGACGGGTGGTCGTTGGACGGGAACCAGGAGGTCGCCGAGTGCGGCTCGCCCATCGCGTTGACGCCGCCGGACACCAGCTGGTGCCAGCCCTCGGGGTCGGGCTTGCCCGCGTACACCACCCGCACCGCGAAGGTGGCGCCGCCGGCCACCCGGCGGGCGGGCACGATGTCCAGCTTGTGCGTGCCGGAGCGGGAGAACGACTTGGCCGGGGTGCCGTTCACGGTGACGGAGGCGACCTGGAAGCCCTTGAGGTCCAGGGAGAGGCGGTCGAGCGACTGGAGGGCCCGGGCGGTGACGGTCGTGTCGCCGTTCAACTGGTCGGGGTGAGCCGGGTCGTAGGCGATCCGGACGTCGTAGTTCGCCACGTCGTAGCCGACGTTGCCGTCCTCGGGGAAGTACGGGTCCCCGATCCCGGTCGCTCCCGCGGGGGCGGCGGTCAGGGCGGCTCCGAGGGCGGTGGCGGCGGCCACCAGGGTGACGGCCTTGCGGCGGTGGCGACTCGGCGGTGTGCGCATCTGTGGCTCCTGGGGACGGGCGGTCAGGACCGGGCGGCGGCGGGGACGGTGGTGGCCGGAGCGGTGGTGGCCGGAGCGGCGGGGGCGGCGGGCTTGGCGGCTGCGGGCTTGGCGGTGGCGAACTGCCAGACCACGCCGATCATGGCGTTGGTGCTGGTCGCCTGCGTCGCGGGGTCGACGTTGGCGAGGTTGTCGCACGCGCTGTGGAGGCAGTCCGAGACGCCGCTGCTGAAGCCGGACGACGGGATCCCCGCGTCCCCGAACGGCTGGCTGTCGGAGCTGTCCAGCGGGATGTCGAAGGTGGCCAGGCCCCGGTCGGTGAACCACTTCTCGAAGGCCTGGAAGGCCGCGGTCTCGTTGTTCTTCGCGTCCTTCACCAGGAGGTACTGCTGGAGGTTCTTGCTGCCCGCCTGGTCGAGGTTGAGGTACAGGTCGATGGCCTTGCGGTCGCCGGCGGACAGGTTCTTGACGTAGTCCGCCGAGCCGACCATCCCCAGCTCCTCCGCGCCCCACCAGGCGAAGCGCAGGTGCCGCTCGGGCTTCAGCTTGGCCTTGGCCACCTGGAGGGCGGTGGTCAGGACGGCCGCCGAGCCGGAGCCGTTGTCGTTGATCCCCGGGCCCATCGGGACGCTGTCCAGGTGGGCGCCGGTGAGCAGCACGTGGTCGGGGTCGCCGCCCTGCCAGTCGGCGATCAGGTTGTAGCCGTCCTTGCCGTCGTGGGAGAAGCGGCGCAGCTGCGTCTGGAAGCCGGCCCGGTCCAGCGCGTGCTTCACGTACGCCACCGACTCCGCGTACCCCTTGGTGCCGTGCGCGCGGTTGCCGCCGTTGCGGTCCGCGATCCGCTGCAGGGCCTGGAGGTGCGGCATCACCTCGGCCGCCTCGACGGTGGGCGCGGCCGGGGCGGGCCTGTGCTCGGCGGCCGTGGCCGCGGCGGCGGGGACGGTGGACAGCAGCAGGGCGGTCCCGATGACGTGGGCGGCGAGGGACACCAGGCGGCGGGAGGGCATCACGCGGGAGCCTTTCGGAGGCGGGGCCGGGGGGCTTCCCCCGGCGGACTCCGTCCACCCTGGTCCGTCGATGTCAGGAACTTGTCGAGAGGCTGTCGGGAACCGGTAGGGGTGCTTCCGGAGGGCGACTTACGATCATCCTCATGTGCGCACATGTCGTGGTCGCCGAGGATGATCCCAAGCAGGCCGACCTGGCCCGCCTGTACCTGGAGCGGGAAGGGCACCGCGTGGTCGTCGTCCACGACGGCCGGGCCGCGCTGGAGCAGGCCCGGCGCGGCCCGGCGGACCTCCTGGTCCTCGACGTGATGATGCCCGTCATGGACGGGCTCGACGTCTGCCGTGCCCTGCGTGCCGAATCCGCCCTGCCGGTGCTGATGCTGACGGCCCGCACCGCCGAGGAGGACCTGCTGCTCGGCCTCGACCTCGGCGCCGACGACTACCTCACCAAGCCGTACAGCCCGCGCGAGCTCGTGGCCCGGGTCCGGGCCCTGCTGCGCCGCGGGTCCCGCCCGCTGCCCCAGCAGGCGGCGACCCCCGCCGCCGCGCCGCCCGCCGCCGCGCCTCCGGCCGTACTGACCGCCGGGGCCCTCACCGTCGACCCCCTGCGCCACGAGGTCACCGCCGACGGACGGCCCGTCAGCTGCACGCCCGGCGAGTTCCGGCTGCTCCAGGTGCTGGCCGCCCAGCCCGGCCGGGTCTTCACCCGGGCCCAGCTGCTGGAGCACCTGCACGGCATCGACCGGTACATCACCACCCGGACCGTCGACACCCACGTGATGAACCTGCGCCGCAAGATCGAGCCCCAACCGCGCCGCCCCACCCGCCTGCTGACGGTCTACGGCATCGGCTACAAGCTCGCGGAGGGGCCGCGCGGTGCGTCGTGACGCCCCGCCGCGCCGCAGCCTGCTGATCCGGCTGCTCGCCCTCTCCGCCCTGGTCTCGCTCTGTTCGATCGCCGCGACGGCCTGGCTGACCGCCCGCACCACGACGGGCGCGATCAGGCAGGAGCAGCGCCAGGTCCTCGCCGACCAGGCCCGGATCTACCACGAACTGCTCGGCTACGCCGCGACCCACCCCGACTGGGCGGGTGCGGAGAGCACCGTGCGGCGGCTCGCCGCCGACACCGGGCAGCGCATCCTGCTGACGACTCCGCGCTTCGAGCCGGTCGTCGACTCCGCGGCCACCGCACCCGGGCCGCCGGCCGCCACCTCCGGGACCCCCGCCCCCGCCCCCGGGTCACCGACCCCGGGCGCCGCCGACCGGACGGTGCTGCCCCGGACGCCCACCACCACGGTCGACCCGCTCTCCGTCGACCTCGCCATGCTGCCCGACGCCCCGGCCGACCGGATCGACGCCCGCGCCGTGGGCCCGTTCCGGCTGACGACCGCCGAGCGCGCGGCCATGGAGGAGGCCGCGCGGAACCGGGCCGGCTGCCTGCGGTCGGAACTGGGCGTCGAGGCGACCGTCACCGACGACGCCGCCGGCCGCCCCGTGGTGAGCGTCCCCGGCGGCCGACCGCTCGGCGTGCGCTGCGCGCCCCCGCTGGTGCTGGACGCCCCGACCCGCACCGAGAGCGCCGCCCTCGCCGACCTCACCGCGCTCGTCAACGCCTGCCTGGATCGCCAGCAGATCCGGCCCGTGACGCTGTCCCTGGGGTTGCAGTGGGCCCCGGCCCGCGACCGGGAGCAGGAGCAGGTGATCTCCGCCTGCCTCGCCAACTCCCGCCGGCAGCAGCTCGTCCGGTACGTGGCGCCGCCCGTGCTGCTGTTCGTCGGCGCGCCCGCCGGCGCGGCGGACCAGGCCCCCGTGCTGTCCGCCCCGCACCGCGGGCGGGTCGCCGAGGTCGCCGCGCTGGTGCTGGCGGTCACCGTGGCGATCACCACGGTGGTCGGGCTGCGGCTCTCCCGGCCGCTGAACGCGCTCACCCGCGCCGCCCGGCGGATGACCGACGGGGACCTCTCCGCCCGGGTGACCGCGACCGGTCGCGACGAGATCGCCGGACTCGCCGCCGCCTTCAACGCCATGGCGCAGCGCCGCGAACAGCTGGAGGAGATGCGCCGGGCGATGGTCGGCGACATCGCGCACGAGCTGCGCACCCCGCTCAGCAACATCCGCGGCTGGCTGGAGGCCGTCGAGGACGGCGTCGTCACCGCCGACGGCGCCTTGACGAGTTCGCTGCTGGAGGAGGCCCTGCAACTCCAGCACCTGATCGACGACCTGCGGGACCTCGCCGCCGCCGACGCCGGTGAACTGGCCCTGCACCACGAGCCCGTGGACGTCGAGGACCTGCTGGCCCAGGTCGCCACCGCGCACGGCGCCCGGGCGCAGGCGTCGGGCGTGGCCCTGGTCGTCGAGGCGGTCGCGGACCGGACGGGGCCCGAGACGGCCGGCGTCCCGGCCGGGTACGAGACGGCCGGGTACGAGACCGCCGGGTACGAGACGGCCGGGTACGAGGTGTTCGCCGATCCGGTGCGCCTGCGCCAGCTGGTGGGCAACCTGGTCGCCAACGCCGTCCGGCACACCCCGGCGGGCGGCACGGTCACCCTGCGGACCCGGACGGAGTCCGACGCCCTGCTCATCGAGGTCGCCGACACCGGAGGCGGCATCGCCGAGGCGGACCTGCCGTTGGTGTTCGAGCGCTTCTGGCGGGCCGACAAGTCCCGCAACCGGCAGAGCGGCGGCAGCGGTCTGGGCCTCGCCATCGTCCGCAAGCTCGCCGAGCTCCACGGCGGCGGCGTCCACGCGGCCAGCAGCCCCGGCGCGGGCTCGGTGTTCACCGTGCGCCTGCCCGCTCCGGCGGCCGCCGGGTACGGGGGTGGAGCGGACCGATAGCTAAATCATCGACATATGTTTGCCATTGATCTATGCTCACGGCCATGGCTAACCGTCAACTACAGGAGCCGACCCGGCTCGTGCTCACCGCGCTCGCCGATGCCCCGCGGCACGGCTACGCGATCGTCCAGGAAGTCCTGGCCATCTCCGACGGCCGGACCAAGCTGCTCACCGGCACCCTCTACACCGCGCTGGACCGGCTCCTCCAGCAGGGGCTGATCCGGATCGACCACGAGGAGGTCGTCGGCGGCCGGATGCGGCGCACCTTCGCCCTCACCGAGGACGGCCGGGATGTCCTGGGCGCGGAGACGGAACGGCTGCGGGCCGGAGTCGTCGAGGCCGAGCGCAGGCTCGCGCTCGGGCGGGGGCCGCGTCTCGGGGCGCTCCGGCTGAGCGGCGGTGCGGCATGACCGCGCAGCAGGCCGGGGCGCTGCCCGGCAGGCTCCCGCTGATCGGCATCTACCCCGCCGCCTACCGGGCCTCGCACGGCGAGGAGATCGCCGCCGTCTTCGCCGAGTCCGTCGAGGGCGCCGACCGGCGCACCGTGCTGCGCGAGTGGGTCACCCTGGCCGCGCACGCCGCCCGGCTGCGGACCCGGCTCAGCTCCGGAGACCCCGCGGGCCGGGCGCTCGCCGGCGCCGCGCCGTACCTGCTGGCCGGCGGGGCGGCGCTGGCCTTCGTCCAGCTGGTGATGACCTTCTTCGTCGCGGACACGCGCTTCGAGCTGATGGGCCTGCACACCACGGCCGCGACCGCGGTGGGCGCGGTGCAGGCAGCCCCCTGGGTCCTCGCGCTGCTCGGCGCCGGCCTCGGGCACTGGGGCGCCGCCCGCCTCCTGGTGCTGGTCGGCGTCCTCGCCCGGATCGGCGCCGCGGTCGGCTACGCCGTCCACCCGGCCGGGGTGCTCTTCCTGTCCCTCCACCAGCTGCCCCTCTGGCTCCTGCTCGGGGTGCCGCTGCTCATCGCCCCGCCCGACGGCGTCGACCAGCGCGTCCGCGCCCGGGTCGGGACGGTCGTCGCGGCGGCCGTCATCGCGCTGCCGATGAGCGCGCTCGTCCTCGCCTGGCCCTGGCGCGACCTGGACGACTACTCCGAGGTCATCTTCCCGCGCAGCACCCAGATGCTGCTCGACGCGTCGTCGGCCTGGCCCGCCGTGGTGATGGCGACCGCCTTCTTCGTCCACTTCGCCGCCCGCCGGCCCGACCGGCCGCGCGCCGTCGGCGTGGCGCTGGCCGCCCTCCCCTGGGCGGTCATGCTCCCCGCGCCCTACTACTTGGCGCTGCCGCGCGACCTCGCCGACCTCGGGCGCAACCTCGCGGTCGTGGTCGGCCTGCTGGCCGTCGCCGCCGCCCTCGCCGCGTTCGGCCGCACCCTGGCCGCCTCCCGGAAACCGGAGCCGGTCGAGCCGGCCTGACCGCGGGGGCGGCGCCCCGAACCGACCGCCGGTGTCGGGCCGGCCGGTCCGAGGATCCCCGAGTCCCTTCTTCCGGAAGGGGCTCGGGGATCCTTCGTCGATGGCGGGGCGGCCCGGCGCGGTGTGGCGTGGATCACGGCAACGGGTGGCGGCGGCGGGACAGGAGCTGGTGTGGAGAATTCGATACGCGCCCGGGTGCGCGCTGGGGACGCGGCGGCGTTCGGGCTGGTCTTCGAGGACCACGCCCAGGCGGTGTACCGGCACGCCGTGCGGATGACCGGGGACTGGGCCGTCGCCGAGGACGTGGTCTCGCTGACGTTCCTGGAGGCGTGGCGGCTGCGCGCGCGGGTCGATCCCGAGGGGGAGAGCCTGCGGCCGTGGCTGCTGGGGATCGCGGGCAACGTCATCCGCAACACCCGTCGGGCCGCGCGGCGCCACCAGCGGGCGCTGGCCAAGCTGCCGCCGCGCGAGGCGATGCCGGACTTCGCCGGGGAGCTGGCGGGTCGGATCGCCGACGCCGAGGAGCTGGCCGCCGCGAAGGCCGCGCTGGAAGGGCTGCGGCCGGCGGAGCGCGAGGTGTTCGCGCTGTGCGTGTGGGAGGGCCTGGACCACGCGGCCGTCGCCGAGGCACTGGGCCGGCCGGTGGGGACGATCCGCTCGCGGTTGTCGCGGGCCCGGGCCCGGCTGCGGGAGTTGACGGCGAAGGAGCTCGCCGCGTCACGGTCCGAGCGCTCGGGAAGAGGTGGGCAACGCCCGGGCGCCGGCGGACAGGTAGCAGGTGACCGCGACCTCGCGGTCCGGCCGTACAAGGAGACGACCCGATGAACGCCACCCCCCGGGACCGGTCCGAGCAGACCGAGCGGGAGGAACTGGTCCGGCTGCTGCCGGCCCCGGCGGCCCCGGAGCTCCCCCCGGGCCGCCACCTCCTGCTGAAGGAACACCTGATGGACACCGTCACCGACAACTCCCGGCGCACGGCCCGGCGGCGCAGCCTGGCGCTGCGCCTGGCCCTCCCGGCGGGCCTGGCCGCCGCCCTGGTCGGCGCCCTCCTCGCCACGGGCCCCGGCCGCCCCGCCCCGGACGCCCGGCACCAGGCCGCCCAGCACCCGGCCGACGGCACCGGCCACGCGCTGGGCCGCGTCGACAACGCCGCGTACACCCTCGAAGGCGGTGACGACCTCGTCAAACTCACCATCCTGGAGCAGTACAAGCCGGTGGACCCGGACCAACTGCAGCGCGACCTGGACCGGTTCGGGATCCCCGCCCGGGTCTACGCCGGCCAGCCCGGTTGCCGCGCCCCCGAGCCGGAGACCCCGGACAACCAGGAGGGCCAGGACAGTTGGGACATGCATACGGAGGGCGCCGGCCCGCTCGTCCTCACCGTCCGCCCCCGCGCCGTCCCGGCCGGTCTCAAGCTCTTCATCTACCTGCCCTTCGCCGGGACCGACCCCGCCCACAGCTCGCGCGAGATGCACACCGGCCTCATGCGGAGCCCGGGCCCGGCCTGCATGCCGTCCAAGGTCTACTTCAACCCCCTGGCGAGTCTGATCCCGACCCCGCCGCACTGAGCGGCTGACGGCTGACGGCTGACGGCTGACGACCGGCGGCTGACGACCGACGGGTGCGCGGCGGCAGCGGTAGCAGGCGGAGGCAGGCCGAGGCAGGCGATGGCAGGGGTGTCCGCCCGGGGCCTGCCGGGGGGTGTCGCCGGACGGGCCGGCGGGTGCGGGGCTGCGGTCCGGGATGCGCCGGCGCGGTGCGCCGGAGGACGCACGGGGCGCGGGGGCCGCGGCTGGGCAAGCGCTGTGCACCGCTTGACCGGGGGGCGCCGGGGAGGGCGAGGGGCGCCGGGGAAGGGGCGCCGGGGGCGCCCTGGGAGAGGGGCGCCGGGGAAGGCGGGGCGGATCAGGTGGTCGAGCCTCTTCGGAGGTGCTGGAGGCAGTCGGCGATCTCGGCGGGGGTGGAGGGTCCGAGGGCGTCGGCGAGGCGGCCGTGGTGGAGGAAGACGACGCTGTCCGCGCACGCGGCGGCTTCCGGGTCGGTGGTGACGAGGACCGCCGTGAGGTCGAGGGCGCGGACCGCGCGGCGGAGTGAGGCGCCGATGGCGCGGGCGAGTTCGGGCGAGTCGTCGTGGCCGGGGGTGTCGACCAGCAGCAGGCGCGGGGAACCGGCCAGCAGCCGGGCCAGCATGGCGTTGTGCTGCTGGACCCGGCCCAGCCTCCGGAGCGGCCGCCGCCAGCGCCACAGTCGGGTGATCCGACTGATCTGCCAGGCCTGGCGGCGGCCGAGTGCGGAAACGCCCGGATCGACGAATTCACGAACCGTCACATTCGGGTGGACGGGCTCGTGTTGGCCCCAGAGCGCGCCGACGGAACCCCGTTCACCGTCGGCCCAGTGGACCGTTCCGGTGGACGGGGTGGTGACGCCGGCCATGCACTCCAGGAGTGCCGTGGTGCTGGCGCGTTCGTCTCCCATGACGGCACAGAAGCGGCCTTTTCGTACGCCGAGTGAGAACTCGCGCAGGACCGCTGTGGGACCGTTCGTGCCCGGGTGGATTTTCGACACGTTTTCCAGCGTGACGGCACAGTCTGGGGCGGCTTCCCGCTCAGCTGGTCCACCTCCCATCATGAATCCGCTCCCAGGCTTCCGTAAATGATGCGTGCGGCGACAAGGCATCGTGCTTGCATGCCCAGAACCTACTCGCTCGTAATGGGTTTAGGCCATGCTGCCCGCATCCGTATGTATGGTGCACTTTCCTAGACCATCCGTGTCAGATCGAGATCGCTCCTCGGGGCGTGTTGCGGGTTCGTTACTTCGGGAATCGTCGGTATAGGGCGAATTGTCAGACCAGTGGATCCCCACGAAGAAGAGCCCCGCCCAGGGGGGTCAGGGTGTGGTGCACTTTGTTGAGCGAGCGCAGGGTGGTGATAAGTCCGGCCGCCCGCAGGACGGCGGTGTGCTGGCTCGCGGCGGCGGTGGAGATGCCCACCAGCTCGCCGACCTCGGTGGTGGTGCAGGTGGTCGTCAACACCTGGAGGACGGCCGCCCGGGTGCGCCCCAGCAGGGCCCCCAGGGCCTGGTCGCCGTCGGGCGCCGGGTCCCACAGGTTCTCCCGGTCGCGCGGGACGGGGATCGGGTAGAGCAGCAGCAGGGGCCGGTCGCCCTGCTGTTCGACCAGGATCGGCGACCGGGAGAACAGGAACAGCGACGGCGCTATCTCCAGGCCGGTCGACTCCAGTTTGATGTCGTGCCCCGTCCCGGGGACCTCCAGCACCGGGGGACGCCAGCGGATCGCCGGGTGCAGGGTGCTGAGCAACTGGTCGACGCCGCCGCTCATCATGATCTGGGCCCGGGCGTTCCGGTCGACTTCGAGCAGGGTCGACACCTGGCTCCAGTAGGGCTCCACGGCGATCCGGTGGAATGTCTCCAGATCGCGCAGAACCCGCGGTCGGAATTCGTTCCCGGATCCGGCCGCGGAGGAGTTTTCGAGAATTCTGTAGAGATCCGGGAAAGGCCGTACGGTGCGGGCGAGTTCGGCCAGCGCCCGGCCGTCCCGCTCACCCGCGACCCGTCGTCGCCAGGAATGGAAGACGGGGCCTCCGCCGCCCGTCGCGAAGGTTTCGAGGGCGCACAGCGCCTCTCGCATCGGATCCAGATGAGCGGCCGACGATACTTTGGCCAGGCTCGCCGGACTGAAGAATATGCGTCGCATTGCTGTTTTCCCCCTTGAAGTTCCGATGCTGTCGCGATCGGAGGTCATCGGTCTCAGGCCGGCATCGCTGCCGCTTCGATCACGCCCTCGGTCGCACAGTTCGGTCCGTCGGGGAGAATGGGGTAGAAGAGCGTCGGTCCGTCGGCAATGGTGTGGTCGTCCACCAGGACCGGGGAATCGGGTGCCAGGAAGTAGGACGGCGCAATGGTCAGCCCGACCTCCTCCAGTTGCACGTCCTCGTTCTGTCCGGGTATCTCCAGCGAGCAGGTGGAGAGCCGGACGGTCGGGTGAAGGGTGCTCAGCAGGCCGCGCGCGCCGCAGTCCTGGAGGATTTCCAGTCGCTTCTTCCGGTCGCTCTGGACGGTGAGGGAGATCACGTCCCAGTGCGGGGCGACCATGATGCGGTAGAAGGACTCCAGGTCCCGGAGCAGGCGCAGGTCGGCGCCGTTCCCGGAGTGCCGGGCGCGCCGGACCATGATGTCCATGTCGGGGAACGGGCGGATGGTCCGGGCGAGTTCGACGAGCCGCTGGGTGGACCCGAGCCGGTGGGTGGGACCCAGCCGGCGGGCCGGCCCCACGGGGCGGGTCTTATGCCATCGGAGCCGGCGTTTCGCCTGGCGGTGCCGGGAAGAGAGCAGGTCCAGGGCGAAGAGTGATTCGCTGACCCAGTCCGGGGTCGGCATGATACGCGTTCTCAACAGGCTTGCCGACGTGAAGTGCAGACGTGGCACGAGTCCCCCATGAATGCCGTTGATGTAGGCGGGTCGGGAGCCGGGATCCACGGTGAGGTGGATGGTCGATCGTGCGTGACCGCATCTTCGACATGGCCATGCCCGTTCCCGTACCGACTACGCTACGTGGCGCTTTAGGGGGGTGACAGTCGAGTCTTCGCCAGTTCGAAGGTGCAGTTCTCTGCACCTGATCCGGATAGCGGACTCGACTCGGTTCGACCGCCCCCTGAGGGGTCGTGTGACCCGTGGGGCGGTTGGGGAGAGAGGGGTCTGTTGGGGCCGGAGTCGCGCCGGACGTGGGTCCGCGCTCTCGGCCTACCTGCCAAGAGCGCGGAAGTTCCTCAGGCGCGGATTCGATCTGCTCGTCAGATCGTGATAAGCACGTTGATCAGAACGCCAACGGCGACCACCGCGAGGACGACCCAGGGCCACATCGGGCGTTCCTTAGTGGGCTTCCAGCCGGTCGAATCGGGCATGACTGCTCCTGGCTTGTATTGGTACGGGGAGATTTACGGCCGGGCCCCCCGGAAGACGGGGGACCCAACGAGGGGCCCGGCCAAGGGAATCGGTGGGGGAACTGTTAGTGCCCTGTTCACCGATTCCGGTCTGTGGTCACCGTGCGCGCTCCGGGAGGCTCAACGGTGACGCTGGTTCGGAAGCCCAGTCATCACGGGTAGTCGTGGTGGTCGAGGCAGGTCTGGCGCAGTTCCTTGATGCGGTCGTTCTGCTCACCGATGTAACCGACCACGGTGCGCACCGCACCCTTCTCGCGGATGTCGGCGTTGCGCATCTTGTCGGCGGTCGACTGGATCGCATTGCGGAGCTTGTCGTCCCCGGCCTGCTTGGCCAGCCCGTCGAGCTCGTCGGCCCGGTCGCGCATCTTCTTGCGGGCCTCCTCCACGTTGTCCGGGAACGGATCGGTGAAGGTCTTGCCGAAGATCTTCGCGCACAGCTCGATCCGGTCGGCGGCCTTGGTACTGACCTGGCAGGCGGATGTTCCGGCGCCGACCAGGAGGACGGCGGCCAGGGTCAGCACGACCGTCCTGCTCCGCCGGCGTCCGGGTTCGGCCCCGTGGCTCCTGCGCATCGGGTACATGCTTCCTCCCTGGGTCCCGTGGGATCCGATGATCTTCTGCCCGTCGTCCCGGCGTTGGTTCCGCCTTCGATGACTCCATCCTGAACCCGGGCGCCGCCGATTTCATGGGGGCTTACTTCCGATCCGAGGTGCAGTTCTCTGCACCTTTCTTCGTGCACGTGATCGCCTGTGCTGGGCGTTTTCGCACCGGCTTAAAGACGTGGTGGGCGGTGGGTGGCGCCATGGAGGCTGAGGTCCGTACGGCCGGGACGGCATGCGGTGGCCGGGGTTCCGCCCCAGGGCCGTGGCGCACGGACAGCGCAGGGGAGAGAGGGACGACGATGGGCCCAGCACGGACACTCGCGGAGAAGCTGTGGGAGCGCCACGTCGTGGCGTCCCGGCCCGGCGGACCGGACCTCCTCTACATCGACCTCCACCTCACCCACGAGGCCACCTCCCCGCAGGCCTTCGACGGGCTGCGGCTGGCCGGCCGCGGCGTCCGGCGGCCGGGGCTGACCCTGGCGCTGGAGGACCACAACGTCGCCACCACGGCGACCGCGGTGCTCGACCCGGTCAGCCTGGTCCAGCTGGACACGCTGCGCCGCAACTGCGCCGAACAGGGCGTCGAGCTCTACTCGGTCGGCCACCGGCGGCAGGGGATCGTGCACGTCGTCGGACCCGAACTCGGCCTGGTGCAGCCCGGCATGACGATCGTCTGCGGGGACAGCCACACCGCCACGCACGGCGCGTTCGGCGCGCTCGCCTTCGGCATCGGCACCAGCGACGTGGAGCACGTCCTGGCCACCCAGTGCCTGGAGATCGGCCGGCCGCGCACCCTGGCCGTCGAGTTCACCGGCCAACTCCCCCCGGAGGTCGGGGCGAAGGAGATGATCCTCGCGCTGATCGCCCGGATCGGGGCCAACGGGGCGCAGGGCCACCTCATCGAGTACCGGGGCGACGCGGTGCGCGGGCTCTCCATGGAGGCCCGGATGACGCTCTGCAACATGAGCATCGAGGCCGGCGCCCGGGCCGGGATCGTCGCACCCGACGAGACCACCCTGGAGTACCTGCGCGGCCGTCCGCACGCCCCCGCCGGGGCGGACTGGGACGCCGCCGTCGCCGACTGGTCCACCCTGGCCACCGACCCCGGCGCCGTGTTCGACCGGACGGTCGTGCTCGACGTGGGCGGGCTCACCCCGCTCGTCACCTGGGGCACCAACCCCGCGCAGACCGTGCCGCTCGCCGCCGCCGTGCCCGACCCGCAGACCTTCACCGACCCGCTCGAACGCGCCTCGGCGCAGAAGGCGCTGGCCTACATGGGCCTGCGGCCCGGGACCTCGATGCGGGACCTCGCGATCGACGTCGTCTTCGTCGGCTCCTGCACCAACGGCCGGATCGAGGACCTCCGCTCCGCGGCCGGGGTGTTGCGCGGGCGCACCGTCGCCGGCGGCACCCGGATGCTGGTCGTCCCCGGCTCGATGCAGGTGCGGGCCGAGGCCGAGGCGGAGGGGCTGCACGAGGTCTTCCTGGCCGCCGGCGCCGAGTGGCGGCTGCCCGGTTGCTCGATGTGCCTGGGGATGAACACCGACCGTCTCGAGGGTGTCGAGCGCTGCGCCTCCACCTCGAACCGTAACTTCGAAGGCCGCCAAGGGGCGCGGGCCCGCACCCACCTGGTGTCGCCCGCGGTCGCCGCCGCGACGGCGGTGGCCGGGCGGCTCGCGGCCCCGGCCGACCTGGCCTGACAGCGCCGGCCCGGCCGGAGAGAGGACAGCTGAGTATGGAACCCTTCGTCGAACACCACGGTCGCGCGGTCGCCCTGCGCCGCGACGACGTCGACACCGACCAGATCCTGCCCGCGGAGTACTGCAAGCGGGTCACCAAGAGCGGCTACGAGGACGCGCTGTTCGCCCGCTGGCGCGCCGAGGACGGCTTCGTCCTGGAGCAGCCGCGCCACGCGGGCGCGACGGTCCTGCTGGCCGGCCGGGACTTCGGCATCGGCAGCTCCCGCGAGCACGCCGTCTGGGCGCTGCGCGACTGGGGGTTCCGCGCCGTCGTCGCCACCGGCTTCGGCGACATCTTCCGCCGCAACGCCCTCAACAACGGCCTCGTCCCGGTCGACCTGCCGACCCCCGTGGTCGAGGAGCTGATGGACCTCGCGGAGTCCGCCGAGGGCCTGCGGCTCACCGTGGACCTGCGGGCCGGCCTGCTGCGCCGGCCGGGCGGCGAGCACCCGTTCACGGTCGACGCGCGGGCCCGGGCCCGGCTGCTCGAAGGGCAGGACGTGATCGCGGAGACCCTGCTCAGGAGCGGGGACATCGAGGCGTACGAGGCGGGCCGCCCGTCCTGGCTGCCCGAGATCCCGCGCGGCGCCTTCGACCGGGCCGAACAGCGGCTCCGGGGCGAAGCGCCGCTCCAGACCGAACAGCGGCTCCGGACCGACGCCGCGGGAGTGAGCCGATGAGCGCCACCACGCACCATGACACCCCGGCCCGCCGCGCCCTGGGCGCCGAGCGGGTGGCCGGGCTGCCCGGCGGGGGGCTGGCCGCGCTGCTGCTGGAGGGGCTGCCCCCGAACACCGTGAACCTGGCGGTGGGCACCCCGGCCTACCCCGACACGCCGCCCGGGCTGGTCGAGGCGGCGGTCGCCGCGCTGCGCGCCGGCGTCCACCAGTACCAGGATCCGGCCGGGTTGGCGCTGCTGCGCGAGCGGATCGCCGCGGCCCTGCCCGGCGCCCCGGACCCGGGCTCCGAGATCACCGTCACCGTCGGCGGCAGCGAGGGGCTGGCCGTCGCCCTGCTCTCGCTCGTCGACCCCGGCGACGAGGTGATCGTGTTCGAGCCCTTCTACGAGAACTTCCTCAGCGCCATCGCCCTCACCGGCGCCCGCCCGCGCCCGGTCCGGCTGCGGGAGCCCGACTGGAGCGTCGACCCGGACGAGCTGGCCGCGGCCTTCGGACCGCGCACCCGCGCCGTCATCGTGAACAGCCCGGCCAACCCGACCGGCGTCGTCCTGGAGCGCGGCACCCTCGACCTGCTCGCCGAGCTGTGCCGGCGCTGGGGCGCCGTGGTGATCTCGGACGAGGTGTACGCCGGGTACGTCTACGAGTCGGCCGGCTACCGCTCGGTCGCCGAGATCGAGGGCCTGGCAGACCGCTCCGTGGTGGTCGGCAGCCTCTCCAAGAGCCATGCGATCAGCGGCTGGCGGCTCGGCTTCCTGCGCGCGGCGCCGGAGCTCACCGCCCTGCTGCGCAAGGTGCACGTGGCCACCACCGGCGGCGCGGCGGCCGCGCTCCAGCACGCCGCGGCCAACGCGGACCTGCTGCTGCCGGAGCGCTGGGACCACGCGGCGGGGATGCGCGAGCGGCGCGACCGGACGGTGACCCTGCTGCGGGACGCCGGATTCGACTTCACGCCCCCGGCCGGCGGCTGCTACGTGCTGGCCCGGATCGACGGACTGACCGACGAGCCCAGCCCGCGCTTCGTCCGCACGCTGCTCGCCGAGACCGGTGTGCTGGTGGCGCCGGGCACCTCGTTCTTCGTCGATCCGGCCGATGGCGAGCGCTACGTCCGGATCGCCTTCAACCGTCCACTCCAGACCCTCGACACCGCTGCCGAGCGGCTTCGCGCCCGCAGCCCGCAGAAGGGAGTCACTCCGTGACAACCGCCATCAGCATCTCGACCGAAGCGCGGCACGACGGACTGGTCCTCGGGATCACCGCCGAGACCGCGGGCAACCGGCTGGTCGACCTCGGCAAGGAGCAGGGGGAGTTCATCCGCCAGCGGATCACCGAGCACGGCGCGGTCGTGCTCAGCGGCTTCGACTGGCAGGAGTGGCCGGAGCTGGACACCTTCGTCAACGCCGTCGTCGGCCGGCCGCTCGACTACACCGAGCGCTCCTCGCCGCGCACCGAGCTGCACCCCGGGGTGTTCACGGCCACCGACCACCCGGCGACCGAGGAGATCTTCCTCCACACCGAGCAGTCGTACAACCTGAACGTCCCGCGCTACCTGTTCTTCTTCTGCCGCCAGGAGTCGCCCGACGGCGGCGCCAGCCTGCTGGCCGACTGCCGCGCCCTGCACGCCGGGCTGCCCAGGGAGACCGCCGAGCGGTTCGAGCGCGAGGGCTACCTGCTCGTCCGCAACTTCCGCCCCGGCCTGGGCCTCTCCTGGCAGGAGGCGTTCGGCACCAGCGACCCGGACGAGGTCAAGGCCTACTGCGACGCCAACAGCATCGAGCTGGAGTGGCTGGAGCGCAACCACCTGAGGACCCGTCAGCTCCGCTGGGCCGTCTCCACCCACCCGGAGACCGGCGTCCGCTCCTGGTTCAACCACCTGACCTTCTTCCACGCCCGCACCCTGCGCGAGGACGTCGCCGACTTCCTGCTGGAGGAGTACGGCCCGTGGGGGATGCCCACCAACACCTTCTACGCGGACGGCAGCGAGATCCCGGACGAGGTCGTCCGGCAGCTCCAGGCCGCCTACCGGGCGCAGCAGATCGACGTCAACGTGCACACCGGTGAGGTCCTGATCGTGGACAACATCAGCGTGGCGCACGGGCGGGCCCCCTTCGTGCCGCCGCGCGACCTGTTCGTCAGCATGGCCGGGGCGCACGCGTGGTCCGAACTCCGCCCGGTGGAGCGGACGTCGGCGCCCGCGGTGGCGCTGCCGACCCCGCCGCAGTGACCTCGGGCAGTACGACGGCCGATGCCGCCGTGGCGGCCGAGCCGGGCCCGCCGCCGCTGTCCCGCAACCGCGAGTACAACGTGCTGTGGACCGCGAACATGG
Source organism: Kitasatospora sp. NPDC087271 (assembly GCF_044744605.1). Classification (NCBI taxonomy): domain Bacteria; kingdom Bacillati; phylum Actinomycetota; class Actinomycetes; order Kitasatosporales; family Streptomycetaceae; genus Kitasatospora; species Kitasatospora sp. NPDC087271. Next base: position 664,994 of record NZ_JBIUYQ010000001.1, on the reverse strand, counting down.
TCTCCCAGCTGGGGGCGCAGGGCACGCTGATCGCGTACCCGCTGCTGGTGCTCGGGCTCGGCGGCTCCGCCTTCGAGGCCTCGCTGGCCGAGTTCGCGATCGCCGGGTCGAGGGCGCTCTCGGCGCTTCCCTCGGGGGCGCTGGCGGACCGGGTCAGCCGCAAGACGCTGATGCTGGTCTCGGAGTTCGGGCGGGCCGTGGCGCTGGGCCTGCTCGCGCTGCTGGTGGCGATCGGGCACGCGCCGCTGGCGGCCATCGTGGTGGTGGCGGTGGTCGAAGGGGTGTGCACCTCGCTGTTCGGCACCGCCGACCAGGCGCTGCTGCCGAGCGTCGTGCCGTCCTCGCAACTCGCCGACGCCGTCACCCGCAACACCGCCCGCTACTACCTCGCGACCATCGTGGGTCCGGGGATCGGCGGATTCCTGTACGGCGTCCAGCGGTTGCTGCCGTTCGTCGCCCAGGCGGTGACCTCGGCGATCGCCTTCGTCACGCTGCTGTTCCTGCGGCTGCCGGCGCCGGCGCCGGCACCCGCACCGGCGTCGTCGCCGGAGGACAAGGGCGAGGGCGGGGGCGCGGACCGGGCCGAGAGCGCGTTGCAGGCGATGGCGTCGGGGCTGCGCTGGCTGCGCGGCAACCCGGCGGTGCGGGCCACCGTGCTGTTCGGCACCGCCTTCAATCTGGTGTTCAGCGGCCTGCTGATCGCCGTGGTGGTGATGGCCCAGCAGGACGGGCGGTCCGGTGCCGAGGTCGGCGCCATCGGCGCCCTGGTCGGCGCGGGCGGCGTGTCGGGTGCGCTGGCGGCCGGGCGGCTGCGCCGCTCGCTCTCGCCGTTCACGGCGCTCATGGTGCTGACCTGGGCCTCCGCGGTGCTGGTGCCGCTGCTCGCGGTGGTGCCGACCGGCTGGCCGGCCGGGCTGGTGCTGGGGGCCGCCGCGTTCCTCGCGCCCACCGCCACCGCTTTGGTGGCGGGTCATCAGATGATGGTCACTCCCGATGAGATGCGCGGCCGGCTGGCCGGTCTGATCGGGGTCTCGATGGGCGCGGGCGCGGCGCTCGGCCCGCTGCTGTGCGGGCTGCTGCTGGAGACCGTGCACGCCGTGCCCACCGTGCTGAGCTGTGCGGCGGCGTTCCTGCTGATCGCACTCGGCGTGGCCGTCACCCCCGCGGTCCGCGCCTTCCCCGCCCTGCCCGACAACCGGTAGCAACCGTCCGGGAGTTGAGGAGGGGAAGCGGAGAGGGGCGGCGCCCGACCGGCGCCGCCCCTCTCCGCGTGTCGTCCTTCGGCCGTTCAGGCCCGCAGGTAGGTGAGCACGGCGAGCACCCGGCGGTGGCCGCTGTCCGGCGTGGGCATGTTCAGCTTGGCGAAGATGTTGCCGATGTGCTTGTTCACCGAACTCTCCGCGATGAACAGCATCTCGGCGATGGTGCCGTTGTTGCGGCCCTCCGCCATCAGCGCCAGGACCTCGCGCTCGCGCTGGGTCAGCGAGGACAGCGGGTCGTCGCCGGCCCGGCGGACCATCAGCTGCGAGATGACCTCCGGGTCCATCGCGGTGCCGCCGTCGGCGACCCGCTCCAGCGCGAGCAGGAACTCCTCGGCGCGCCCCACCCGGTCCTTCAGCAGGTAGCCGACCCCGGAGGCGCTCTGCGCCAGCAGCTCCGTCGCGTACGCCCGTTCGACGTACTGCGAGAGCACCAGGACGGGCAGGTTGGGCAGTTGCTTGCGGGCCTCGACGACGGCGCGCAGGCCCTCGTCCCGGAACGTCGGCGGCAGCCGGACGTCCACCACGGCGACGTCCGGGCGGTGTGCGAGCAGCGCGGGCAGCAGGTCGTCCCCGTTGTCCACGGTGGCGCACACCTCGTGCCCCTCGCTGTTCAGTAACAGGACCAGCCCCTCACGGAGCAGGGCGTTGTCCTCGGCGATCAGGATCCGCATGGAATCTCCACCTTCAGTACGGTCGGGCCCCCGGGCGGGCTGAACAGGTCGGTGGTGCCGTCGAAGGCGGCGACCCGGCGCCGGAGTCCGAGGATCCCGCTCCCCGTGCCCTCGGTGGCGCCGCCCTTGCCGTCGTCCTCGACCCTGATCGAGATGGCGTCCGACGCGATCCGCAGCCACACCAGCGCGCTACGCGCCCCGCTGTGCTTCGTGATGTTGGTGAGCGCCTCGGAGATCACGAAGTAGGCCGCGGCCTCGGCGGCGGCGGGCGCGCGGGGCGCCGCGCCGGCCGACTCGTCGATGTCTATCCGGGTCGGGACCCCGCACAGCGCGGTGAGCGCCCGGACGGCGTCGGTCAGCCCGCGGTCGGCGAGCACCGGCGGGTAGATGCCGCGGACGAGGTGGCGCAGCGACTCCAACGCCTGCTCGGCGAGGTTCTGGGCCGCGTCCACCATCTCCGGGACCTGCTCGGGCCGTTGGCCGAGCGCGCGCTTGATCATGCCGAGGCGCAGCGAGACGGCGACGATGCCGGCCTGCGCCCCGTCGTGCAGGTCGCGTTCGATCCGGCGGAGTTCGGCGTCGTGCGCGTCGAGCGCCTCGGCGCGGGTCACGGAGAGTTCGCGGACCCGCTGCGCGAGCGCGACCCGGGGGCGGGCGGTCAGCAGCCGGCGGGACATCCGGGCGTGCACGAGGGCCAGCCCGCGCATCGCGGCCATCGCCACCACGGCGTAGCCGATGCCGATGAACACCGCGACGAAGGACTTCAGCCACGAGTCGACGTTCATCAGGATGATCGAGTTGCGCTCGCCCGACGCGAGCTTCCACCACACCGGTGCGGACAGCCAGTTGAAGGCGTTGCCGCAGATGCTCAGGGCGAAGATGCACAGGGCCGAGCCGACGACGCCGTGGGTGATCACCCAGAGCAGGTCCTTGCGGACGGCCGGGTCGCGCAGGGAGGGCTTGCGGGGGCCGGTGCGGCCGGGCTCCAGGTCGCGGTAGGGCGTGCGGACCTCGGTCTCCAGCAGCCGGCCGACCCACCGGCGGTGGACCTCGGCGTACCTGCGCAGCACCCGCAGTGTCCTGGGCAGCAGCAGGAAGCCCGTTCCGACCAGGCAGAGCGCGAAGATGATGGCGATCAGGTAGAACAGCAGCAGCCCGGCGAGTCCGGTCATCAGGCAGAGCAGGACGTAGCCCGCGGCCGGAGGGAAACGGATCACCGTCTGGCGGACCCACTGCTCGGGCTGTAAGCGTCGCAACTCGGCAATGCTGGGGGCGCGCACGGCTCCTAAAACCCTCCGAGTCGTCATCCCGATCACCCTACCACCGTCCCAAATGCGGCGGTGGGTGGCACTTTTCTGCACCATCGACTCTCCAGTTCGTGCCCTGGTTGCGTACCTGCTCCAGGACTTACCTTCGTGAACGTCAAGTAGTGCGTGCGAGTGGTGGAGGCCGGAAGTGAGCAGAAAGGGACGCGGAGCGCGGACGGAGGAGTTCCAGGGCGCGGCCGCGGAGGAGGAGTACGCGGCGCCGCCGCGACCGGACGGCAGTGCCGCGCTGGACGCTCACTGGGTCGTCCGCCTCGACGGGGTCCGGAAGACGTACGGCAAGGGCGCCGGGGCCGTGCACGCGCTGCGCGATCTGTCCCTCGCCTTCGCCCGGGGCACCTTCACCGCGGTGATGGGCCCGTCCGGGGCGGGCAAGAGCACCTTCCTGCACTGCGCCGCCGGGCTGGACCGCCCGGACGCCGGCTCGGTGGTGCTCGGCGGTACCGAGCTGGCGCAGCTCAGCGAGGTCGATCTGACCATCATGCGCCGGGAGCGGGTCGGCTTCATCTTCCAGGCGTACAACCTGATGGCGGCGTTGACCGTCGCGGACAACATCACCCTGCCGCTGATGCTGGCCGGCCGCCAGCCGGACCACCAGTGGTTGCAGCAGGTCGTGACGCAGGTGGGTCTCGCCGACCGGATGAGCCACCGGCCCTCGGAGCTGTCCGGCGGCCAGCAGCAGCGGGTGGCCATCGCCCGGGCGCTGGCGGCGCGGCCCGAGGTGGTCTTCGCGGACGAGCCGACCGGCGCGCTGGACACCCGCACCGCCAAGCAGGTGCTGACGCTGCTGCGCGAGGTCGTGGACAGCCTCGGACAGACGGTGATCATGGTGACCCACGACCCGATCGCCGCCTCCTACGCGCACCGCGTGGTGTTCCTCGCGGACGGGAGCTACGCGGAGGAGATGACGCATCCCACGCCGGACCGGGTGGCCGAGCGCATGACCCGGCTGGGGGAGTGGTGAGACGTGTTCAGGCTCGTCGTACAGACCGTCAAGGAGCGTAAGGCCGGGTTCGTCGGGGCGTTCGTCGCCCTGTTCGGCGCGTCCGTGCTCGTCACGGCCTTCGGAATCATCCTGCAGTCCGGCATCGGCAACGGGGTGCCGGTCCAGCGCTACTCCGGCGCTGCGGTCGTGGTCGGCGGTCAGAAGCACTTCACGGTCCACGAGGCCAAGAAGAGCAAGTCCAAGGACCTCAAGGACGCCGTCGGCGTCCCGATCGACCTGGTCGACAAGGTCGCCAGGACCGAGGGCGTCGACAAGGCCGTCCCGGTGCTCACCTTCCCCGCGCAGGTCGTCTCCAACGACGGCGAGGAGCTGGTCAAGGGCGCCGACGACCGGACGTCCAACGGCACCAACTGGGGCGCGGCCGCGCTCGGCCCGTACGACCGCAACGGCGACGAGCCGAAGCGGGCCGGCGAGGTGGTGCTGGAGAAGTCCGTCGCCGACCACCGCAAGGTGAAGGTGGGCGACAGCGTCAAGATCGCCTCCACCCGGGACGCCAGCTCGTACAAGGTCGTCGGCATCGTCACCTACAAGGGCGGCGGCGGGGCGCTGCGCACCCCGCCGGTGTTCTTCTCCGACGACGAGGCGCGCACCCTGTTCGGCCGCACCGACCAGGTGAGCGCCATCGGCGTGCTGGCGCCCAAGGACACCAACGCCGGCAAGCTCGGCGACCGGATCGACAAGGCGCTCAAGGGCTCCGCGATCGACGTCTACACCGGTGACGGGCGCAGCAGCGTCGAGAACCCGGACGTCGCCTCGGCCCGGGGCAGCCTGAAGGAGCTGGCGGGCTCGCTCGGCGGCACCGTCGTGCTGATCACCATGATGGTGGTGGGCAGCACCCTGGCGCTCAGCGTGCACCAGCGCCGGCGCGAGCTGGCGCTGTTGCGCGCGGTCGGCGCGACGCCCAAGCAGATCCACAAGATGATCTCGGGCGAGGCCCTGGTGATCTCGCTGGTGGCCTCGATCCTGGGCTGCTTCCCCGGCATGCTGGCCGCCGGGGTGCTGCGCGGGGCGCTCGGTGCGATCGGCATCCTGCCGGACGACTTCGAGTTCTCCTACGGGCCGATCCCGGCGATCGCCGCGGTCGGCATCGGCGTGATCGCCGCGCAGGTGGCGGCGTTCGCGGTGGCCCGCCGGGTGGTGTCGATCCGGCCGGTGGAGGCGCTCAGCGAGGCCCAGACCGAGCAGCCGGGCATCGGCGGCGCCCGGGTGGCCATCGGGATCCTGCTGTTCGTCCTCGGATTCTGCGCGTCGCTGCTGCCGCTGTTCTTCGGCAGCATCTTCGCGGTGGCCGCGGCCGGCAGCGGCGGCCTGATCATGGTGATCGCGATCCTCATGCTGGCTCCGCCGGTGGTGGCGAAGGCGACCAGGCTGATGGCCGCGCCGTTCCAGCGCCGGTTCGGGACCCTCGGGTTCCTGGCCGTGGCCAACACCCGGGCCAACGCCCGGCGGCTGGCGGCCGGCATCGGCCCGCTGATCCTGGCGATCGGCTTCGCCTCGGTGCAGCTGTTCATCCCGACCACCACGTCGGGTGCGGCCGAGGCGCAGGCCCAGGCGGGCGTCGTCGCCGACTACACGGTGACCAGCGAGTCCGGCGGCCTGCCGGTCACCGCGCCGAAGTTCATCGCCGGCCTGGACGGGGTGGACGCCGCGGCCGGGACGGTGCGGGTGGACCTGTTCGCCTCGACGAAGATGCTCGGCTCGCCGGAGATCTTCGACTACAAGGCGCAGGGGCTGACCCCGGGCAACCTGAGCCGGGTCGTCGACCTGGACGTCTCCGAGGGCTCCCTGGACAACCTGTCCACGGACACGGTGGCGATCAGCAGCGGGGCTTCGGCCACGCTCGGCGCCAACGTCGGCGGCCAGATCAAGGTGCACATGCCCGACGGGCAGACGCTGGAGCCGAAGGTGATCGCCGTGTACAAGCGCGGCCTGGGCTTCGGCGACATCACCCTGTCCTACGACACCGTGCTCCAGCACAGTTCGCGCCGGATGTACGACTCGGTGCTGGTGCGGGCCAAGGACGGCGCCGACAAGAAGAAGGTGATCGGGGAGCTCACCGGGCTCAACGACCGCTACCCCGGGGTGCACGTCCAGGACAAGGGCGGCCTGTCCGCCGCCCAGGAGAAGGCCGGCACGGCCAACCTGTTCGGCAGCGCGCTGCCGCTGGTCCTGGTCTTCGGGTACATCGCGGTGGCCGTCGCCAACACCCTGGTGATGACCACGCTGTCCAGAGCACGGGAGTTCGCGCTGCTGCGGCTGGTGGGCGCGACCCCCGAACAGGTCATGCGGATGATGCGCACCGAGACGCTGATGCTGATCCTGATCGCGGTGGTGGTCGGCAGTCTGGTGCCCATCGTGCCGTTGATGACGGTGAGCATGGGCCTGACCGGGTCCCTGGTTCCGCACATTCCTCCGCTGCTCTACCTGGCGATCGTGGCGGCGACCTCGGCCCTGGCCGCGGCGGCCGTTCTGGTGCCGACCAAGCTCGCCCTGCGCGCCCGCCCGGTGGAGGCCATCGGACTGCGCGAGTAGCTCCGCCCGCACCATTGCCACACCGACCCGCCGATGGGGTCCGCGACCGCGGACCCCATCGGCGTTTTCGGGTTTCCGGGCAGGTCGAACGGCGTTTCGCAGTGCGGCAACCAGGGTCATTCGGCTGCCGCTTAACGACCCTGACCGGCCCCGCCGCCCGGTGTTAGCCTGCATTCACCAGAGCGAATTCCCCTTTTGCGTAATCCCCGTACCGACGAGCCGTGGACGGAACACGGCCGAACGGGGCTGTTGTGCTGCGCCTTTTTCGGATTCCGGTGAATGCGGTGGGTGGGTTTTAGTGAATTCACAGTCATGGCGTGAAAAGGCCGGACGGCTCGCGCGCGAACACGGTGTGCGCTCCCTCCGGTGCGCCTTCTACGACGCCGGCGAACTCCACGTCGCCGAGGCGGGCGCGGAGCCCGGGCCGGCGCCCGCCGCGCCGTTCGCCTCGCTCACCAAGCTCTTCACCGCGACGCTGGCCATGCAGCTGGCCTTCGACGGCGACCTCGACCTGGACCTGCCGGTCGGCGAGTACCTCACCGAACCGCCCTTCGCCGAGCTGAGACTGACGACCCGTCACCTGCTCAGCCACTCCTCCGGGATGGTCTGCGACGGCCCCGGCGACGGCGGGCTGCGGGCCGCCGTCGCGGCCGGCCCGCTGTTCGCCCCCGGCACCGCGTTCTCGTACTCCAACGCCGGGTTCGCCCTGGCCGGAAAGGTCATCGAGGCCGCCGCCGGGGTGAGTTGGCGCAACGCCGTGACGGACTTCCTGCTCCGGCCGCTGGACATCGAGCCGGCCTTCCTGGCGGCCGGCGAGATCCCCCGCGACCTGGCCCCCGCCGCCGCGATCGCCGGAACCGTCACCGACCTGGTCGCGTTCGCCCGGCTCCACCTGGACGACCGCGACGCCTCGCACGCAGCCCTGCTCGACCAGGAGGCCGTCCGGGAGCTGGCCGAACCGCCCTTCGACACCCTCCCGTTCGGCCTGGCCGACGGCTGGGGCCACGGCTGGGCCCGGTACGGCAACGGCGCCGACCGCTGGCTCGGCCTCGACGGCGTGGGCGCGGGCGCCACCTGCCACCTGCGGATCCAGCCGGAACGCGGCACCGTGATCGCCCTCCAGGCCGACTCCGCGGCCGGCCTCGGCGCCTGGCAGGACCTGCTGGCCCAGCTCCGGGCCGAGGGCGTGGACGTCGCCGGCTACGCGCCGGGCCCCGCCGCCGGCGCCGCGCAGGACCTGTCGGACCGCGTCGGGCAGTGGGCCAACGGCGAGACCGTGTACCGGATCCGCCCCGGCGCCGACGCGGCGGACGGCGCGCACCCCGGCGCCACCGTCCTGGTCGACGACGACGGGATGGAGTACGACCTGACCGGCCGAGGCGAGCGCTTCTTCGCCGCCCGGCACCCGCGGCTGCCCGAGGTGGAACACCTCGGCCGCTTCCTGCTCGACCCGGAGACCGGGCGCGCGGACCACATGCAGTTCGGCGGCCGCGTCCTGCGACGCGTCGCCTGAACAGGCTGGAGAGCGAACGTGACGATCACCAACGACAGTGTCCTGTCGCCGGCGCAGCAGCGCCTGTGGTTCCTGAACCGCTTCCAGGAGGGCGCCGCCGGCCACACCCACACGGTGGCGCTGCGGCTGGCCGGCGGCCTGGGTCCGGAGCAGCTGCGCGCCGCGCTGGACGCCCTGGTCCGGCGGCATCCGCTGCTGGGCACCGTGCACCGCGAGGCCGAGGGCCGCTGCCGCCCCGAACCCGCCCCCGACGGCGGGGCGTTCGCCGGGCTGCGGCCCGAGCCGGTCGCCCCCGACGAGCTCGACGAGGCGCTGACCCGGGCGGCCGGCCAGGGCCTGGACCTCACCCGGGAGCCCCCGCTGCGGGCCCGGCTGCTCGCCACCGGGCCGGACGCCCACGTGCTGGTCCTGACGGTGCACGAGATCGCGGCTGACGAGCGCTCGCTCGCCGTGATCGTCGACGACCTGGCCCGGGCGTACGCGGCGGCCACCGACCCGGCCGCCCCCGGCGCGCCCGAGCCCGCCCCGCAGTACGCCGCGGCCGCCGCCGACCGGGAGCTGAACGGCGCCCCCGAGCGGCCCACCGAGTACGCGGCGGCCGAACTCGCCCACTGGCGCGCCACTTTGGACGGCGCGCCGGCGCAGCTCGACCTGCCCGTCGACCGGCCGCGCCTGGCCGTCACCCGCTACGCCGCCGACGAGTACCGCAACGAGCTGGACGGCCCGCTGACCGCGGCCCTCGCCGACCTGGCCACCGACTGCGGCGCAGGCGTCGAGGCGGTGCTGCACGCCGCCGTCGTGGCGCTGCTCGGCCGCTTCGGCGCCGGCGCCGACGTCCCGCTGATCGGTAGCCTGCCCGGCCGCGACGGCGGGCGGCGCGCCGCCGTGGTCGGCCCGCTGGCCAACCCGGTGGTGCTGCGGGTCGTCCGCCGCCCCGGCGCCTCCTTCCGCGAGCTGGTCGGCGACTGCGCGGCGGTCGCCGCCACGGCCCGGCGCCACGGTGGCGTCCCGTTCGAGACCGTGGTCGGCGAGCTGCGGCCCGAGCGCGCGCTCAACCGCCACCCGCTGGCCCAGGTGGCCTTCGACCTCGCCGAGGACCTGCCCGCCCGGCTCGGCTTCGGCCCGCTCGACGCCCAGGTGGACCAACTGCCGCGCCAGCACTCCCCGTTCGACCTCCAGCTGCGCTTCCGCAGCGCGCCCGACGGCTCCGGGTTGCGGCTGGCCGCGACCTTCAGCACCGAGCTGTTCGACCCGGCGACCGTCCGGCGGCTCGCCGACGCGCTGCCGCGCCTGCTGGCCGCCGCCGTCGCCGCGCCGGACGCCGACCCGGACGGCTACGAGGTGCTGGACCCGGCCGAGCGGCACGCCCTGCTGACCGCGTGGAACGCCACCGACCGGCCGGTGCCCGACGCCGACGTCTCCGCGCTGTTCCGGGCCCGGGCCGCCGCCCAGCCCGCGCGGACCGCCCTGATCGCCGGCGACACCGTGCTCAGCTACGCCGAACTCGACGACCGGGCCGAGCGGTTGGCCGGCGAGCTGCGCCGCCACGGCGCCGCCCCGGGCCGGCTCGTCGCCCTGGCGCTGCCGCGCTCCGCCGACCTCGTCGTCGCCCTGCTCGCGGTGGCCCGCACCGGCGCCGCCTACGTGCCGCTCGACCCCGACTACCCGGCCGACCGGATCGGCTACATCCTCGACCACGCCGCCCCCTCGGCGCTGGTCACCGACAGCGCGACGGCCGGGCGGCTGCCCGCCACCGCCGCCCACCGGGTGCTGCTGGACGACGAGCAGGTGCGCGCCAGGCTGGCGACGGAGCCCGCCGGGCCGCAGGGCCCCGCCGCGACCGCCGCCGACCCGGCCTACGTCATCTACACCTCCGGCTCCACCGGCCGGCCCAAGGGCGTCGTCATCAGCCGCCACGCGCTGACCAACTTCCTGGTCTCGATGGCCGACCTCTTCCCGCTCGCGGCCGAGGACGTCTGGACCTCCGTCACCACGATCGCCTTCGACATCGCCGCCCTGGAGCTCTACCTGCCGCTGGTCGGCGGCGCCACCGTGGTCCTCGCCGACCGCGCGACCGTCACCGACCCCGCCGGGCTGGGCGCCCTGGTCGGCCGCACCGGCACCACGATCATGCAGGCCACCCCCAGCCTCTGGCAGGCCCTGTGCGACGAAGTCCCGCAGGCGCTGCGCGGCCTGCGGATGCTGGTCGGCGGGGAGGCCCTGCCGGCCGCCCTCGCCGAGCGGATGCGCGCGCTCGGCAGCGAGGTCACCAACCTGTACGGGCCCACCGAGACCACCATCTGGTCCACCGCCGCCCGCCTGGACGACCGCCCCGGCGCGCCGACCATCGGCCGGCCGATCGGCAACACCCGGGTCCGGGTCCTCGACGAGGCGCTGCGCCTGGTGCCGATCGGCGCCGCCGGCGAGCTGTACATCGCCGGGGACGGCGTCGGCACCGGCTACCTGCACCGCGAGGACCTCACCCGGGACCGCTTCCTGCCCGACCCGTACGGCGCCGATGGCGAGCGCATGTACCGCACCGGCGACATCGTCCGCTGGGCCGCCGACGGCAACCTGGAGTACGTCGGCCGCGCCGACTTCCAGCTGAAGGTCCGCGGCTTCCGGATCGAGCCCGGCGAGATCGACGCCGTCCTGGAGCAGCACCCCGCGGTGGCCCGCGCCGTCACCGTCGCCCGCGAGTACGCGGCCGGCGACACCCGGCTGGTCTCCTACGTGGTGCCGGCCGGCGAGGGCGGCGCCGACCCGGCCGAACTGCGCGCGCACGCCGCCGCCACGCTGCCCGGCTACATGGTCCCGGCCGTGGTGGTGCCGATCCCCGGGATCCCGCTGACCCCCAACGGCAAGACCGACCGGGCCGCGCTCCCGGACCCGGGCACCGCCGCGACCGGCAGCGGGCACGGGCCGCGCAGCGCCCGCGAGGAGCAGCTCTGCGACCTGTTCTGCGAGGTGCTCGGCGTCGCCTCGATCGGCGTCGACGACAGCTTCTTCGACCTCGGCGGCCACTCCCTGCTCGCCACCCGGCTGATCGGGCGCATCCGCTCGGTGCTGGACGTCGAGGTGCCGATCCGCACCCTGTTCGAGTCGCCCACCGTCGCCGGGCTGGCCGGCCGGCTGGGCAGCGAGCCCGCCCGCCGGGCCGGGCTGGTGCCGGTCGACCGCGACCGGCCGCTGCCGCTCTCCTACGGCCAGCAGCGGCTCTGGTTCCTGTACGACTACGAGTCCCAGGGCACCGAGTACAACTCGCCGCTCGGCCTGCGGCTGACCGGGCCGCTCGACCGGGACGCCCTCGGGCGCGCCGTCGACGCGCTGGTGGCCCGGCACGAGGCGCTGCGCACCACCTTCGCCACCGAGGGCGGCCAGGGCGTGCAGGTCGTCCACGCCCCCGCCCACCGGCCGGTGCGCTTCACCGACCTCGCGGCCGAGGGGCGCGTCGACGACCTCGACCAGCTGCTGCGCACCGAGCTGAGCCGCTCCTTCGACCTGCGCGGCGGCCCGCTGCTGCGCCCCTGGCTGATCCGGCTGGCCGACGCCGAGCACCTGCTCGTCCTCGACATGCACCACGTCGTCACCGACGGCTGGTCCAAGGAGGTGATGGCCCGCGAGCTCGTCGCCCTGCTCGGCCAGGAGGCCACCGGCCGGCCCGCCGCACTGAGCGAACTTCCCCTTCAGTACGCCGACTTCGCCGTGCACCAGCACGGCGAGCGGGGCGCGCGGGAGGCCGCCGACCTCGCCTACTGGAAGCGCCGGCTGGACGGCGTGGTGCCGCTGGAGCTGCCGACCGACCGGCCCCGGCCCGCCACCCGCGCCACCCGGGGCGCCGGCCACTCCTTCGAGCTGAGCCCCGAGCTGGTGGCCGCCCTCACCCGGCTCTGCCGCCGGGAGGGCGTCACCCTGTTCACCGTCCTCACGGCGGGCGTCCAGCTGCTGCTGTCCCGGTACGCGCGCCAGCGTGACGTCGCCGTCGGCACCATCGTCTCCGGCCGCGAGCACAGCGAACTGGAGGACGTGCTCGGCTTCTTCGTCAACACGCTGGTGCTGCGCGCCCGGACCACCCCCGACACGACCGTCGGGGCCTTCCTGGCCGACGTCCGGCAGGGCGTGCTGGAGGCCTTCACCCACCAGCACCTGCCGTACGACCGGCTGATCGACGAGCTCAAGCCGGACCGCGACCCCAGCCGCACCCCGCTGATCCAGGCCGCGCTGATGCTCAAGCGGGCCCAGGACGCGCTGCCCGGCCCGGACGGCCTGCGGGTCGAGGAGAGCGCCCTGCCGCGGATGCACGCGCTGTTCGACATCGGCTTCGAGTTCGAGGAGCGCGACGGGCGGCTCGGCGGCCTGGTCGAGTACAGCACGGCGCTCTTCGACCCGGAGACCGTCGCCCGGATCGCCCGCCACCTCACCGTGCTGCTGGAGGGCATGGCGGCGGCCGACCCGGACCGCCTGGTCGACGAGCTGCCGCTGATGGACGAGCAGGAACGCCGGCTGGTCACCACCGGCTGGAACGCCACCGCGACCGGCGCCCGGTTCCACACGGCGACCATCCACGGGCTGGTCGCCGACCAGGCCCGGCGCACCCCGGACGCCGCGGCCGTCACCACCGAGGACCGCAGCCTGACCTTCGCCGAACTCGACGCGCTGACGGACGCGCTGGCCCACCGGCTGGCCGACCGCGGCGTCGGCCTGGGCACCGTCGTCGGCGTCCGCACCCGGCGCGCCGCCGAGATGACGATCGCCCAGCTCGCCGTGCTCAAGGCCGGCGGCGCCTACCTGCCGCTCGACCCCGAACTGCCCGACGACCGGACGGTCTACGTGCTCCAGGACGCCGGGGTGCCGGTGCTCCTCACCCAGCGCGACCTGCCCGGGCCCGAGGCGCCGGACGGCGTCGAGGTGCTGTACGTCGAGGACACCGGGCCCGGCACGCACGACGGGCCGCCCGAGGTCGCCGTCGGCCCGTCCGACCTCGCGTACGTGATCTACACCTCGGGCTCCACCGGCAAGGCCAAGGGCGTGCTGATCGAGCACCGCGGCGTGGTCAACCTGTGCGACTGGTACCGGGACTTCTTCGACGCCGGGCCCGGCGACCGGGCCACCCAGATGGTGCCGCCCGGCTTCGACCCGACGGTGCTGGAGCAGTGGGGTGCCCTCGCCTGCGGCGTGGAGGTCCGCTTCGCCTCCGACCGCGTCCTGGAGGACCCGCACCTGCTCGCCGGCTGGATCGTCGAACAGGGGATCACCCTCATCCTCATCCCGGCGCCGCGCCTGGAGGCCCTGCTCGACCAGCCCGCACTGCACCAGGGCCGGGTGCGGCACATCCTCACCGGCGCCGACGTGGTGCGCCGCCGGCTGCCGCGCGGCTCGACGATGGCGCTGTCCAACCTGTACGGCCCGACCGAGACCACCGTGCTCACCACCGGCACGGTGCTGGAGGCGGAGGAGGACGCCCCGGTCGGGCGGCTGCCCTCGATCGGCCGGCCCATCGCCAACACCACCGGCTACGTGCTCGACGAGCACCGCGAGCCCGTCCCGGTGGGCGTGCCCGGCGAACTGTACGTCGGCGGCGCCGGGGTGGCCCGCGGCTACCTGGGCCGCCCGGAGCTCACCGAGGAGCGGTTCGTCCCGGACCACCTCGCCGCCACCGCCGGCGCGAGGCTCTACCGCACCGGCGACCTGGTCCGCTGGCTGCCCGACGGCACGCTCGAATTCCTCGGGCGGATCGACAACCAGGTCAAGGTGCGCGGCTACCGGATCGAGCTGGGCGAGATCGAGACCGCGCTGCTCGACGACGAGAGCGTCGAGCAGACCGCGGTGGTCGCCCGGACCAAGCCGTCCGGGCAGACCGTGCTGACCGGCTACGTGGTGCCCGCGGACGGCACCGCCGACCCGGAGAAGATCCGGGCCCGGCTCGCCGAGCGGCTGCCCGGCTACATGGTCCCGCCGGTCGTCATCGTCCTGGACGCGTTCCCGATGACCACGAGCGGCAAGATCGACCGGCGGGCCCTGCCGGAGCCGGAGGAGCAGCGGCCGGCCGCCGAGCCCACCGCGCCCCGGGACGAGACCGAGGCGGCGCTGGCCGGGATCTGGGCCGAGGTGCTGGGCGTGCCCGTCGTGGGAGCCGAGGACAACGTCTTCGACCACGGCGCCAACTCGGTGCTCACCCTCCAGGTCACCGCCCGGATCCGGGAGGTGTTCGGCGTCGGGGTCTCGGCCCGGCACGTGTTCGCCGCCCGCACCGTGGCGGCCCTCGCGGACCAGGTCCGCAAGCAAGTACTCGAAGACGTGCGCCGGACACCGGCGGACCGGACGACGACGCGCGGTGGCGCGCGGGGGAGCAACCGATGACAGACCAGCGACACAGCGAGGGCCAGGACGCCGACGAGATCCTGCGGCAGCGACTGGCGGCCGCCGGCGGCGGCGACCGCGACGCGATCCGGCCCGGCGGCGACGGCCCGGCCCCGCTCTCCTTCGGCCAGGAACGGCTCTGGTTCCTCCAGGAGTTCGAGACCGACGCGGTCGAGTACACCACCTCCTTCGGCCTCCGGCTGCGCGGCGGCCTCGACCTGGCCGCGCTGCGCACCGCGCTGACCGGCCTGGTCGAGCGGCACGAGCCGCTGCGCACCGTCTTCACCACCGAGGACGGCGTGGCCCGCCAGGAGGTCCGGCCCGCCTACGCCCCGGACACCGAGCCGGTGGACCTGAGCGCGCTGGGCGCCGAGGAGCGGGAGGCCGAGTTCGCCGCGCTGCTGCGCCGCGAACTCGCCACCCCCTTCGACCTCGCCAGCGGCCCGCTGCTGCGCTCCACGGTCGTGCGGCACGGCCCGGACGACCACGCGCTCTTCCTCAACCTGCACCACATCGCCGCCGACGGCTGGTCCAAGGGCCTGCTGACCGGCGAGCTCGGCGAGCTCTACCGGGCCGCCGTCGAGGGCCGCCCGCACACCCTCGCCCCGCTGCCGGTCAGCTACCGCGACTACTCCCGCTGGCAGCGCGAGCGCTGCACCGAAGACCGCCTGTCCGGGCAACTGGACTACTGGCGCGACGAGTTGGCGGACATCCAGCCGCTGGAGCTGCCCACCGACCGGCCCCGCCCGGCGGTGCGCACCACCGTCGGCGCCCTGCACGCCTTCCAGGTCGACGCCGAGGTCGCCGCCGGGCTCGACACGCTCGGCGCCGAACGCGGCACCACGCTCTTCGCCGTGCTCGCCGCCGCCACCCAGGTGCTGCTGGCCCGGCACACCGGCCAGCGCACCGTGGGCCTGGGCACCGTGTCGGTGGGCCGCGACCGCACCGAACTGGAGCCGCTGGTCGGCTTCTTCGTCAACACCCTGGTCCTGCACGGCCGGATCGACCTGGACGAGGCCTTCGGCGACCTGCTGGAGCGCACCACCGACCAGCTCTGGGACGCCCTCAGCAACCAGGACGTCCCCTTCCACCGCCTGGTGGACGAGATCCAGCCCGAGCGCGACCCGAGCCGCACCCCGCTGGTGCAGGCCGCCCTCGTGCTCCAGAACGACCCCGGCGCCCTGCCCGACTTCGGCGGCCCGGCCGTCGAGGAGTTCCGCGCGCCCTCGGTGTCCTCCATCTTCGACCTGACGCTGGAGTTCACCCCGGCCGCCGACGGCACGCTGGGCGGGACGGTGGAGTACAACACCGACCTGTTCGACGCCTCGACCATCGACGCGCTCTGCACCCGGCTGCTGCTCCTGCTGGCGGGCGTCGCCGCCGACGCGGACCGCCCGGTCGGCGACCTGCCGCTGCTCACCGCCGCCGAACTCGACACCGTCACCCGCGACTGGGCCGAGAACCGGGTGCCCTACCCGGCCGACCGGACCGTCCACTCGCTGGTCGCCGAGCAGGCCGCGGCCACCCCCGACGCCATCGCCGTCACCGCTGCCGAAGGTGAGCTGACCTACCGTCAACTCGACGAGCAAGCCGACCGGTTGGCCCGGCTGCTGCTCGACCACGGCGCCCGCCCCGGCCAGCACGTCGCGGTCTGCCTGCCCCGCGGCACCGGCCTAGTCGTCGCCCTGCTGGCCGTGCTCAAGGCCGGCTGCGCCTACGTGCCGCTGGACCCGGACTACCCGGCCGACCGGCTGGAGTTCATGCTCGCGGACACCGGGGCCGCGCTCTGCGTCACCGACCGGGAGCTGCTCGAACGGCTGCCCGACCTGGCCGTCCCGGCCCTGCTGCCCGCCGAGCGCACCGCCGAGCTGGCCGCCCTCCCGGCCGGTCCGCCGGCCACCGACGCGGGGCCGCGGAGCGCCGCCTACGTCATCTACACCTCCGGCTCCACCGGCCGACCCAAGGGCGTCGTGGTCGAGCACCGCTCCATCGTCCGGCTGGTCCGCGGCGCCGACTACGCCCCGCTGGCGGCCGACGACGTGGTGGCTCAGGTCGCCGACGCCACCTTCGACGCGGCGACCTTCGAGTTCTGGGGCCCGCTGGTGGCCGGGGCGCGGATCGCCGTCATCACCAAGGACGTCCTGCTCGACCCGCCGGCCTTCGCGGCCGCACTGCGCTCGACCGGCGCCACCGCGATGTTCCTCACCGCCGGCGTCTTCAACCAGGTCGTCGGCCTGGAGCCCACCGCCTTCGGCGGCATGCGCCACCTGCTGGTCGGCGGCGAGGCGCTCAACCCGCGCCGGATCGCCGAACTGCTGGCCGGCGGCGCCCCGCCGCAGCGGCTGGTCAACGGCTACGGCCCGACCGAGACCACCACCTTCGCCGTCTCCCACCTGATCCGCGAGACCGACGGCGTGCGCGCCATCCCGATCGGACGCCCGATCTCCAACACGGCGGTGTACGTCCTCGACGAGCGCCGCCGCCCCGTCCCGCCCGGCACTCCCGGCGAGCTCTGGATCGCCGGCCCCGGCGTCGCCCGCGGCTACCTGGGCCGCCCGGAGCTGACCGAGGAGCGCTTCCAGCCCTCGCCGTTCGCGGCGGAGCCCGGCGAGCGGATGTACCGCACCGGGGACGTGGTGCGCTGGGCCGACGGCCTGGCCGAGTACCTCGGCCGCGCCGACACCCAGGTCAAGGTCCGCGGCTACCGGATCGAGCCCGGCGAGGTCGAAGCCGTCCTGGAGGCCCACCCCGCGGTGGCCGAGGCCCTGGTGGTCGCCCTCGCGGACGGCGACCACAAGCGGCTGGTCGGCTACCTGCGCGCCGAGCCCGGCGCCGTCATCGCGCCGCAGGACCTGCGGGCCTTCGCCGAGCAGCGGCTGCCCTCCTACAGCGTTCCGACCGCCTTCGCCACCCTCGACGCCTTCCCGCTCACCCCCAACGGCAAGGTCGACGTCCGGGCCCTGCCGGCGCCGGACGCCCCCCTGGAGCGGGAGGACTACCGGGCCCCCGAGGACCCGGCCGAGCAGGCGCTCGCCGAGGTCTGGTCGGAGGTGCTCGGCATCGGCAAGGTCGGCGTCGACGACAACTTCTTCGAACTCGGCGGCGACTCCATCCTGAGCATCCAGGTGGTCGCCCGGGCCCGCCGGGCCGGACTCGTCATCACCTCGAAGGACATCTTCTCCCGGCAGTCGCTCGCCGACCTCGCCCGCGCCGCCCGCCCGGTGGAGGAGGCCCCGGCCGTCCAGGCCGACGCGGACGACCACGAGCCGGCCCCGCTCGGCCCCGTCCAGGAGTGGTTCTTCGCCCACCACACCCGCGGCGCCCACCACTTCAACCAGTCCGTGCTGATCACCCTGGACGGCGCGGTCGACGAGCCCGCGCTGGCCCGCGCCCTGGCCGGCCTCGTCCGCCGGCACGAGGCCCTGCGCACCCGCTTCGCCACCGGCCCCGACGGCCGGCGGGTCCAGACCGTCAGCGCGCCGGACGCCGACGCCGTGCCGGCCGAGGCCCGGATCGAGCGGATCACCCTCGACCAGGCCGCCCCCGGGGAGCGCGCCGCCGCCATGCGCACCCTCGCCGAGGCCGCGCAGGCCTCGCTGGACCCGGCCGAAGGGCCGCTGGTGCGCACCCTGCTGTTCGACCACGGCGTCGGCGAGCCCGCGCGGCTGCTGCTCACCGTGCACCACCTGGCCGTGGACGGCGTCTCCTGGCGGATCCTCCTGGAGGACCTGGAGAGCGCCTACCGGCAGGCCGTCCGCGGCGAGGACGTCGACCTCGGCCCGGCCGGCACCTCGTACCGCGGCTGGGCGCGCCGCCTCGCCGCCTTCACCCGGGACGGCGGCCTGGACGACGAGCTGGCGCACTGGGCCCGCCCGGTGCCGGCCGGCTCCGCCGACCTGCCCACCGACCGGGAGGGCCGCAACAGCGTCGGCGACACCCGCGCCGTCAGCGCCGGCCTCGACGCCGAGCGCACCCGGCAACTGCTCCAGGACGTGCCCGCCGTCTACCGCACCCAGGTCAACGACGTCCTGCTGACCGCGCTCGGCCGCGCGCTCGCCCGCTTCACCGGCCGGGCCCGCACCCTGATCACCCTGGAGGGCCACGGCCGCGAGGAGATCCTGGACGGCACCGACGTCTCCCGGACGGTCGGCTGGTTCACCTCGATCTTCCCGGTGCTGCTGGAGTCCCCGGCCGACCGCCCGCTCGGCCGGCTCATCCGCGACACCAAGGAACTGCTGCGGGCCGTGCCCGGCCGCGGCGCCGGCTACGGCCCGCTGCGCTACCTGCGCGGCGACCAGCCGCAGGCCGCCGCCCTGGCCGCGGCGCCGCAGCCCCAGGTCAGCTTCAACTACCTCGGCCAGTGGAGCGACGCCGCGGCCGGGAGCGAGCTGTTCCGCGCCGTCGAACCCGACTACGGCCTGGACCACCACCCGGACGAGGAGCGGCCGCACCTGCTGGACATCGTCGGCGAGGTCCGGCACGGCGTGCTGACCTTCGACTTCCACTACGCGCCGCAGCGCCACGACCAGGCCACCGTGCAGCGGCTCGCCGACGACTTCGCGGCGGCCCTGACCGAGCTCGTCGAGCACTGCCTGACCCCCGGCGCCGGCGGCGCCACCCCCGGCGACTTCCCGCTGCTCACCCTCGACCAGGCGACCGTCGACCGGCTGGTGCCGGCCGGCTCCACCGTCGAGGACATCCACCCGCTGACCCCGATGCAGAGCGGGATGCTCTTCCACACCCTCAACCAGGACGGCGTCGGTGCCTACTCCGACCACGTCGCCTTCCGGCTGGAGGGCGTCCGCGACGTCGACGCGCTGGCCGCCGCCTGGCAGCACGTGGTCGACCGCACCCCCGCGCTGCGCACCCGGCTGGTCTGGGACGGCGTCCCCGAGCCCGTCCAGGTGGTCGAGCGCTCCGCCCGGCTGACGGTCCGCCGCCTCGACTGGACCGGCCTGCCCGCCGCCGAACTGGACCGCCGGCTCAAGGCGCTGATCGACGAGGAGCGCGCCACCGGGATCGAGCTGTCCCGGGCGCCGCTGATGCGCCTCGCCCTCGCCCGCGAGGACGAGCGGACCGTCCGCGTCGTGTGGACCTTCCACCACGCCGTCCTGGACGGCTGGAGCACCTCGCACCTGTTCGCCGACCTCTTCGCCGCCTACCAGGCGCTCACCGACGGCAGGGGCAAGGCCCCGGCGCTGCCCGAGCGCCGGCCGTTCCGCGACTACGTCGCCTGGCTGGCCCGGCAGGACAAGGACGCGGCCGCCGCCCACTGGAGCGCCCTGCTGGGCGACCTGGACGCGCCGACCCAGCTGCCCTTCGGCCGCTCGGTGCCCCAGGGCCACGAGTCCCAGTCCGCCGGGCAGGTCCGGGTGGGCCTGTCCGGCGCCGAGACCGACGCGCTGGTCGCGATGGTCCGCCGCCACCGGCTCACCCTCAACACCGCCGTCCAGGGCGCCTGGGCGATCCTGCTGGCCCGCCACTCCGGGCAGCGCGACGTCTGCTTCGGCACCACCGTGGCCGGCCGCCCGACCGAGCTGCCCGGCGCCGACACCATGGTCGGCAACCTGCTCAACACCCTGCCGCTGCGCACCGAGGTCGACCAGGACGCCCCGCTGGTGGAGTGGCTGGCGGCCCTCCAGGCCGAGCAGGCCGAATCCCGGCGCTTCGAGTACTCCTCGATCGCCGAGATCCAGCGCAGCAGCAAGGTCCCGCGCGGCAGCGCGCTGTTCCAGACCCTGGTGGTGTTCGAGAACTACCCGGGCAACGGGGCCGCCGCCGAACGCCACGGACTGCGGCTCAGCGACGTCCGCGCCGTCGACACCACCAGCTTCACGCTGGACCTCACCGCCTACGACGACGACGGCTCGCTGACCCTGCTGCTCTCCTACGACCCGGCGCTCTACGACCGCGCCCAGGCCGAGGTGCTGGCCGACCAGCTCGCCGTCCTGCTCGGCAGCATGCCCACCGCCCCCGGCCAGCGGGTCGGCGACGTCCCGATGCTGTCGCTGCGCGCCCGCGACCGCGTCCTGTACGAGTGGAACGACACCGGCACCCCGGGCGCCGACGCCTGCCTGCACGAGCTGATCGCCGAGCAGGCGCAGCAGACCCCGGACGCCGAGGCGGTGGTCTTCGAGGAGACCGTGCTGACCTACGCGGACCTGGAAGCCCGGGCCAACCGGCTGGCCCAGCACCTCGTCGGCCAGGGCATCGGCCCGGAGACCGTCGTCGCCATCTGCCTGGACCGAGGCCCGGACACCGTCGTCGCCGCCCTCGGCGTCCTCAAGGCCGGCGCCGCCTACCTGCCGCTGGACCCCACCCACCCCGCCGAGCGGCTGCGCCTGGTGCTGGACGACAGCGCCGCCGCGATGCTCGTCACCCAGCGGGACCTCGCCGAGCGGCTCCCGCTGTGCGACGCGACCGTGCTCTGCCTGGACGCCGACCGCGAGGAGATCGACAGCTGGCCCGCCGAGGCGCCCAGCACCGAGGTGACCCCGGACAACCTCGCCTACGTCATCTACACCTCCGGCTCCACCGGCAAGCCCAAGGGCGTCACGGTCGAGCACCGCAGCGTCGCCCGGGCCGCCGCCGCCTGGCGCGAGGCCTACCGGCTCGACCGCGGCCCCGTCCGCCAGCTCAACCTCGCCAGCATGGCCTTCGACGTCTTCGTCTCCGACCTGACGCACGCGCTGACCACCGGCGGTGCCCTGGTGCTCTGCCCGAAGGACGCCACCACCGACCCGGTGCGCCTGCTCGACCTGATGGAGCGCCAGCGCGTCACCCACGTCGAGACGGTGCCCTCGCTGGCCAACGCGCTGGCCGACGAGGCCGCCCGCAGCGGCCGGGCCTTCCCGCCGCTGCGCTACCTGGCCGTCGGCTCGGACAACTGGCGCACCGACGACTGCCGGCGGCTGCTGAAGAGCGTCGCCCCCGGCACCGTCGTGCTCAACTCCTACGGCGTCACCGAGGCCACCGTCGAGTCCTCGTACTTCACCGTCACCCCGCAGAGCCTGCCGGACGTCGCGTCCGTGCCGATCGGCCGGCCCATCCCGGGCACCCGGATGTACGTCCTGGACGCGGACCTGGAGCCGCTGCCGGTCGGTGTCGTCGGCGAGCTCTTCCTCGGCGGCACCGGCGTCACCCGGGGCTACCTGGGCCGCCCCGACCTCACCGAGGAGCGCTTCTCCACCGACCCGTTCACGCCCCACCCCGACGGCCGGCTCTACCGCACCGGCGACCAGGCCCGCTTCCTGCCCACCGGCGACGTCGAGTTCCTCGGCCGCGGCGACGACCAGGTCAAGATCCGCGGGTTCCGGGTGGAACTCGCCGAGATCGAGGCCGTCCTGCGCCGCCACCCCGACGTCCTGGAGGCCGTCGCGGCGCTGCGCTCCGAGCCGGGCGCCGTCCTGACCGGGTACGTCGTGCCCCGGCCCGGCACCGCTCCCGAGAGCGCCGAGCTGCGCCGCTACCTGGAGGGCTCGCTGCCCCGCCACATGGTGCCGCAGGCCTTCGTCCGGCTGGACCGGCTGCCGCTGAACGCCAACGGCAAGGTGGACCGGCGGGCGCTGCCGGCCGCGGCCGCCGACGACCGCCCGGTCACCAGCAGGACGGCCCCCCGCAACCCCGCCGAGCAGGCGCTCGCCGGGCTCTGGGCGGAGGTCTTCCGGGTGCCCGAGGTCGGCGTCGACGACAACTTCTTCGACCTGGGCGGTGACTCGATCCTGAGCATCCAGGTCGTCTCCCGGGCGCGGCAGTTGGGACTGCGCCTCAGCTCGCAGGACATCTTCAGCCACCAGACCATCGCCGGGATCGCCGCCGCGATCTCGACCCACGAACCCGAGGAGCCGGCCGGCGTGAACACCGAACCCGTCACCGGAAGGGCGCCGCTGACCCCGATCCAGCGCGCCTTCTTCCACCACCACACCGAGGCCCCCCAGCACAGCACCATGTCCGTGCTGGCCGAGCTGCGCGAACTCCCCGACGAGGCGCACCTGCGCACCGCGCTCGACGCGCTCCTCACCCACCACGACGCCCTGCGCACCCGCTTCCGCACCGTCTACGGCCGCTGGCAGCAGGAGATCGCCGCCCCCGGCGACGGCTGGCCGCTGGAGCGGCTGGACCTCACCCTGGAGGCCGACCCGGAGGGCGCGCTGCTGGCCGCCGCCACCGCCGCCCAGTCCGGCTTCGACCTGGCCGATGGCCCGCTGGTGCGGGCCGTGCTGGCCGACCTCGGCGGCACCGCCGGCGCCCGGCTCTTCCTCACCGCCCACCACCTGGTGGTCGACGCGGTCTCCTGGCAGACCCTGCTCGGCGACCTGGAGACGGCCTACCGGCAGGCCGCCGAGGGCCGGCCGGTCGACCTCGGCTCGCGCGGCACCTCCTTCCTCGACTGGTCCCGCCGGCTCTCCGAGCACACCGCGGTCGGCGGCTTCGACGAGGAGCTGGACCACTGGTTCGCGGCCGGCCGCGCCGGCGGCGAGCCGCTGCCCGCCGACCTCACCGGCACCCCGACCGTCGCCACCGCCGCCGCCGTCCGGGTCGGCCTGGACGCGGAGAGCACCGACGCGCTGCTGCGCGAGGTCCCCGCGGTCTACCGCACCCAGGTCAACGACGTGCTGCTGACCGCGCTCGCCCGGGTGCTCGCCGACTGGACCGGCCGCTCCGCCGTCCTGGTGGACCTGGAGGGCCACGGCCGCGAGGAGATCTTCGACGACGTCGACCTGAGCCGCACCACCGGCTGGTTCACCACCTCCTTCCCGGTCGCCCTGGACACCGCCGACGGCGCCGACTGGGGCGCCCGGCTCCGCTCCGTCAAGGAACAGCTGCGGGCCGTCCCCCAGCGCGGCATCGGCTACGGCGCGCTGCGCCACCTCAGCCCGGCCGGGGCGCCCGGCGAGCTGCTGGCCGAAGGCCCCCGCGCCCAGGTCGGCTTCAACTACCTCGGCCGGGTCGTCGACGGCCACGACGGCGGCCTGCTGCACGACGTGCGGCTCGGCTACGGCACCGAGCAGGCGCCCGGGGAACTGCTGGAGTACCCGCTCGACATCGTGGCGTACGTGCGCGACGGCAAGCTCGGCTTCGAGCTGTTCCACTCCACCGCGACCCACACCACCGAGACCGTCCAGCGGGTCGGCGACCAGCTGGTCGAGGCCCTGCGCGGGATCGTCGCGCACTGCCGCGAGGCCGGCGCCGCCGCCTCCGGGGCCACCCCCTCGGACTTCCCGCTCGCCCGGGTCGACCAGCCGCTGCTGGACGAGCTGACCGCCCTGGGCCGGATCGCCGACCTCTACCCGGCCACGCCGATGCAGCACGGCCTGCTGTTCCACAGCCTCACCGAGGAGGGCGAGGGCGTCTACCTCGGCCAGCTGTCCTTCCTGCTGGAGGGCGGCGTGGACGCGGACGCCTTCGCCGAGGCCTGGCAGCGCCTCGCCGACCGGACCCCGATGCTGCGCACCGCCTTCGCCCGGGTCGACACCGACCAGCCGCTCCAGGTGGTCCGCGAGCACGTCACCGTGCCCGTCGAGCGGCTGGACTGGAGCGCCCTGCCGGCGGCCGAGCGCGAGCAGCGGTTCGCCGCGTACCTCGCCGAGGACCGCACCCGCGGCATCGACCTGGCCGTGGCGCCGCTGATGCGCCTGGCCCTGATCGACGAGCCGGACGGCGCCCTGCGGGTCGTCTGGACCTCGCACCACCTGCTCCTGGACGGCTGGAGCAGCGCCGAACTGGTCTCCGAGGTGGTCGACGACTACCTCCGGCTCACCGGCCACGACCGGCCCGGCCCGACCGCCCGCCGCCCGTTCCGCGACTACGTCGCCTGGCTCGGCGAGCAGGACCTGGCCGACGCCGAGCGCTACTGGCGTGAACTGCTCGACGGCTTCACCGCCCCGACCGCGCTGCCGGCCGACCGGGCCGGCGAGGAGGCGGCCCGCCAGGGCAGCGAGGCGACCAGCGTCTTCCAGCTGGAGCCCGAGGTCACCGAGCGGCTCGCCGAGGTCGCCCGGCGCCACCGGCTCACCACCAACACGCTGGCCCAGGGCGCCTGGGCGCTGACGCTCTCGCGCTACGCGGGGGAGCGGGAGGTCTGCTTCGGCTCGGCCGTCTCCGGCCGCCCCGCCGACCTGCCCGACGTCGAGTCGATGATCGGCCTGTTCATCAACAACCTGCCGGTGCGGGTCGAGGTCCGCCCCGAGCAGCCCGTCCTCGACTGGCTGGGCGACCTCCAGCGCGACCAGGTCCAGGCCCGCAGCTACGAGTACGTCTCGCTGGCCCAGATCCGCGGCTGGACCGGGCTGCCCGCCGGGGTCGACCTGTTCGACAGCTACGTGGTCGTCGAGAACTACCCCTTCGACGGCGAACTGGGCTCCGACCAGGGCATCCGGATCCGCGACGTGCGCTCCCAGGAGCCCACCAGCTACGCCATGGTGCTCGCGGTCTTCGCCGGCGAGCAGCTGTCCTTCCGGCTCGCCTACGACCCCGGGCTCTTCGACGCCGACACCGCCGACCGGGTCACCGGCGACCTGCGCGCCCTGCTGGAGGAGATCGCGGCCGAGCCCGAGCGCACCCTCGCCGAGCTGCGCGCGCTGGCCCCCGCCCACCGGGAGCGGCTGCTCACCGGCCACAACGAGACCGCCACCGCGCTCACCACCGACGCCCTGGTGCCCGAGCGGTTCGCCCGCCAGGCCGCCGCCACCCCGCAGGCCGTCGCCCTGGTCCACGGCGGCGAGCGGATCACCTTCGCCGAGCTGGACGAGCGGGCCAACCGGCTCGCCCACCACCTCGCCGACCGGGGCGTCGGCCCCGAGGTGCCGGTCGCGGTCTGCCTGCGGCGCGGCCCCGGCCTGATCACCGCGCTGCTCGCGGTGCTCAAGGCGGGCGGCGTCTACACCCCGCTGGACCCGGCCGCCCCGGCCGAGCGCCTGCGGCTGCTGGTCGAGGACGTCAAGCCCCGGGTGGTGATCGCCGACGAGGCCGCGAGCACCACACTGGCGCTGCCCGCCGACGTCGCCCTGGTCGTCCCGGAGCGCGAGCGGGACGCGATCGCGGCCCGGCCCGCCACCGCCCCCGACCCGGACCTCGCCCCGGAGCACGCCGCCTACGTCATCCACACCTCCGGCTCCACCGGCAAGCCCAAGGGCGTGCTGGTCGAGCACGGCAGCCTGGCGAACCTGCTCGACAGCCACCTGCGGACGGTCTTCGAGCCGCTGCGCGAGGCCTGCGGCGACCGCCAGGTCCGGGTCGCCCACCTGGCGCCCGCGTCCTTCGACGCCTCCTGGAACCCGGTGCTGTGGATGGTCGCCGGCCACGAGCTGCACCTGGTCGACGACGAGGTGCGGCGCGACGCGCACGCCCTGGTCGCCTACCGCGCGGAGCAGCGGATCGACTTCCTGCAGACCACCCCGTCCTGGTTCCGCCAGCTCGACGACGCCGGACTGCTCGCCCCCGGCAGCCACCCGCTGCGCGGCGCGGCGCTCGGCGGCGAGGCGATCGGCCAGGCCCAGTGGGACCGGCTGCGCGCCCAGTCCGACCTGATCGCCTACAACTTCTACGGGCCCACCGAGGCCACCGTGGACGCGCTGGTCTGCCGGGTCGCCGACAGCCCCCGGCCTGTCCTCGGCCTGCCCGTCCAGAACGTCCGGGCCTACGTCCTGGACCCGGAGCGCAACCTCGCCCCGGTCGGCGCGCCCGGCGAGCTGTACCTGGCCGGCGACGGCCTCGCCCGCGGCTACCTGGGCCGCCCCGACCTGACCGAACAGGCCTTCCTGGCCGCGCCGTTCGACCCCAAGGAGCGGCTGTACCGCACCGGCGACCGGGTCCGCCGGCTGTCCGACGGCCGGCTGGAGTTCCTCGGCCGGCTCGACGACCAGGTCAAGCTGCGCGGCTACCGGATCGAGCCGGGCGAGATCACCGCGGCCCTGGACGCCCACCCGGGCGTCGCCGAGTCCGTCGTCCTGGTCCGCGGCGAGGCCGAGCACGCCCGCCTGGTCGCCTACCTGCGGCCGGCCGCGGGCGGCGTCCCCGGCGCCGCCGAGCTCGCCGGCTACCTCGCCGAGCGGCTCCCGGCCCACCTGGTGCCGGCCGCCTTCGTCGAGGTGGAGTCCTTCCCGCTCACCCGGCACGGCAAGATCGACCGGGCCGCGCTGCCCGACCCCGCCGAGACGGTCGTCGAGGCCGCCGAGGAGTGGGTGGAGCCGCGCGACGAGACCGAGAAGCTGATCGCCGGGATCTGGTCCGAGACCCTGCACGTGGAGCGGGTCGGCGCGCACGACAGCTTCTTCGCCCTCGGCGGGCAGTCCCTGACCAGCGTGCAGGCGATCACCAGGATCAAGCAGACCTTCGGCATCCGGATCGCCTTCCGCAGCCTCCTGGAGAACCCCACCGTGGCGGGGGTGGCGCGACTCGTCGAGGACGCGCTGCTGGAGGAACTGGAGCGAGAGGCCGCGCGCCAGTCGGCGCCGGCGGCGGAGTAGGGGCAACCGACATGAGCGAGACCCAGACGTCCACGTCCCGGGAGGACCGCATCGCGGCCCTGCCCGAGCACCTGCGGGCCCTGCTGCGGGACCGCCTGGCGGGCGCCGAGGCGCCCGCCCCCGAGGCCGCCGCGAGCACCGCGCTGCGCCCCGCCGACCGTTCCCGCCCGCTGCCGATGTCCTTCGCCCAGCAGCGGATGTGGTTCCTGTACGAGTTCGACCCGGAGTCGGTCGGCTACAACTCCTCCTTCGCACTGCGGCTGCGCGGCGACCTCGACCGCGCGGCGCTGCACGGCGCGCTGGCCGCCGTCGTCGACCGGCACGAGGCGCTGCGCACCACCTACGACCAGGTGGACGGCGTCCCGGTGCAGGTCCCGCACCCGAGCGTGGACATCCCGCTGCCGGTCGTGGAGGCCGGCGGCGGGACGCCCGAGGAGCGGGAGGAGGAACTGCTGCGGCTGGTCCGCGAGGAGGCCGGCCGGCCCTTCGACCTGCGCACCGGCCCGGTGCTGCGGACCCTCCTCGTCCGGCTCTCCGACCGCGAGCACGTGCTCGTCCTGAGCATCCACCACATCGCGCACGACGGCTGGTCGCTGTCGATCGTCACCCGCGAGCTGGGCCAGTACTACGCGGCCGCGCTCCAGGGGCGCGAACCCGACCTGCCCGCGCCGGGGCCGCAGTACGCGGACTACTCGGTGTGGCAGCGCGA
Source organism: Kitasatospora sp. NPDC087271 (assembly GCF_044744605.1). Taxonomy (NCBI): domain Bacteria; kingdom Bacillati; phylum Actinomycetota; class Actinomycetes; order Kitasatosporales; family Streptomycetaceae; genus Kitasatospora; species Kitasatospora sp. NPDC087271. The sequence goes on along the minus strand of NZ_JBIUYQ010000001.1, from coordinate 637,149 downwards.
GCGGGCCTCCGGCGGGCGGCTCGACGAGCAGCTCGACTACTGGCGCGAGCAGCTCGACGGCGTCCCCGTGCTGGAGCTGCCGACCGACCGGCAGCGCCCCGCCGTGCCCACCGGGGCGGGCGCCTTCCACGAGTTCAGCGTCCCGGCGGAGACCGTCGCCGGGCTGCGCGAGCTCACCGAGTCCGCCGCGGCGACGCTGTTCATGACGCTCACCGCGGCCACCCAGCTGCTGCTGGCCCGGCTCTCCCGGCAGGAGGACGTCGCGATCGGCACCCCGGTGGCCGGCCGCGACGAGCCCGAACTCGCCGACCTGGTCGGCCTGTTCCTCAACACCCTGGTGCTGCGCGCCCGGACCGAGCCGGGCCTGGGCTTCCGGGACTTCCTGGGCCAGGTCCGCGACACCGTGCTGGCCGGCTTCGACCACGCGGAGGTCCCGTTCGAGCGGGTGGTGGACGCCGTCCAGCCCGAGCGCGACCCCAGCCGGATGCCGCTCGCCCAGGTGCTCATCGTCCTGCAGAACGCCCCCGAGGCGGTCCTCGACCTGCCCGGGCTGACCATGGAGCAGCTGGCCCTGCCGCAGGCGAGCACCGGCTTCGACCTCGTGGTGGCCTTCGAGGAGCGCCCCGACGGCAGCCTCTGGTCCGCCCTGGAGTACAGCACCGACCTGTACGACGAGGCCACGGTGCGCCGCTTCGCCGGCCACCTGACCACCCTGCTCGGCTCGATCGCCGCCGACCCCGACCAGGAGCTGGGCCGGCTCGACCTGCTCGACCCGAAGCAGCACAACCGGCTCACCGTGGACTGGGCCCGCAACCCGGTGGCCTTCCCCGAACAGGACCCGGTGCACCTGCTGGTGGCCAAGCGGGCCGCCGAACGCCCCGACGGCCTCGCGGTGGTGCGCGGCGACGAGCGGCTCAGCTACGCCGAACTCGACCGCCGGTCCGGGCTGTTGGCCGAGGTGCTGCGCTCCCGCGGCACCCGCCCCGGCGACGTCGTCGGCGTCTGCTGCGAGCGCGGCCCCGACCAGGTGGCCGCCACCCTCGCGGTGCTCAAGGCCGGCGCCGCCTTCCTGCCGCTGAACCCGCGCTTCCCGGCCGCCCGCCGGGAGCTGATGCTGGCCGAGACCGGCGCCGGGTTCGTCTTCACCGAGCGCGCGCTGGCCGCCGACGCGGGCGAGTCCGCCGCCGAGCCGCTGATCCTGGAGGATCTGCGCCCGCAGCTCGACGCGCACACCGGCCCGGTGCCCGAGGGTGACCGGGTGGGGCCGGACGCGCTCGCCTACATCGTCTACACCTCCGGCTCCACCGGCACGCCCAAGGGCGTGCTGCTGGGCCACGGCGGCCTGACCAACGTGGTCAACGCCTCCCGGCTGATCGTCGGCACCGGCCCCGAGAACACGGTGACCCAGCTCTCCTCGCCCAGCTTCGACGGCGCGGTCTGGGAGACCTTCCTCGCCCTCGTCTCCGGCGCGGCGCTCGCCCTCCCGGCGAACGAGTCCGAGGCGCTGGGCAGCGAGCAGCTGCGCGCCATGGCGGGAGGCCGGCCCACCGTCCTCGCGCTGCCGCCCGCGGCCCTCGCGGCGGTCGAGCCCGAGGCACTGCCCGCCGGCTCGGTGGTGCTCGCCGTCGGCGACCGCTGCCCGGTCGGCCTGGCCCGCAAGTGGTCGCGGGTCCACCGCTTCATCAACGGCTACGGCCCGACCGAGAACACCGTCGGCGCCACCATGTTCGAGGTCCAGGACGAGGAGGCCGGCAGCCGGCTGTCGATCGGCCGGCCGCTGCCCAACACCGAGGTCTACCTGCTGGACCCGCACGGCAACCCGGTGCCGCCCGCCGTCACCGGCGAGATCCACCTCGGCGGCCGCGGCGTCGCCCAGGGCTACCTGGGCCGCCCGGAGCTGACCGAGCAGCGGTTCGTCCCGCACCCCTTCGCGGACGACCCCGGGGCCCGGCTCTACCGCACCGGCGACCTCGGCGCCTGGCTGCCCGACGGGCGGATCGACTTCCGCGGCCGTGCCGACGACCAGGTCAAGATCCGCGGCTTCCGGGTCGAGCCCGGCGAGATCGAGTCGGCGATGCAGCGCCACCCCGCGATCGACCAGGCCGCCGTGGTGGTCCGCGAGAGCGACCGCGGCAAGCAGCTCGTCGGCTACCTGGTCGCCGCGTCCGGCCGCGACCGGGGCGAGGCGGTCCGCGAGGTCCGCGAGGCCCTGACCGAGGAACTGCCCGCCTTCATGGTGCCCGCCGCGCTGATCCCGCTGGACGCGATGCCGCTCACCACCAACGGCAAGGTCGACCGGGACGCCCTGCCGGACGCCCGGGAGGCCCTGACCAGGGTCTCCACCCCGCCGAACGGCCCGGTGGAGACCGCGCTGGCCGAGGTGTTCCGCTCGGTGCTGGGCATCGAGGACGTCGGCGCCGAGGACGACTTCTTCCTGCTCGGCGGCGACTCCATCCTCTCCACCCAGGTGGTCGCCCGGGCCCGCCAGGAGGGCCTGCACTTCACCGCCCGGGACCTCTTCCAGCACAAGACCGTCGCCGCGCTCGCCAAGGCCGCCGGGACGGGGGAGAGCGGGCCGGCCGAGGAGGACCCGTACCGCACCGGGCCCGTGCCGCTGACCGCCGTGCAGCAGTGGTTCTTCGAGCACCACACCGTCAACCCGGGCCACTTCAACCAGTCGCTGCTGTTCGAACTCGTCCCGGGCACCGACGCCGAGGCCCTGCGTGCCGCCCTGGCCGCGCTGGTCGGGCAGCACGACATGCTGCGCGCCCGCTACACCCGCGACGCCGGGGGCGCCTGGTCCCAGGAGGTGGCGGCCGAGGCCGACGGCTGCTGGGACTTCCAGCGGCTCGACCTCGCCGGGGCGCCGGACGCCGAGGAGCGCGCCACCGAGGCGTTCCGGCAGGCCCAGAGCGGCCTGCGGCTGGCCGACGGGCCGTTGCTGCGCGCCGTCCTGGCCGACCTGGGACCGGACCGCCCGGCCCGGCTGTTCCTCACCGCGCACCACCTGGTGGTCGACGGCGTCTCCTGGCGCATCCTGCTCGACGACCTGCGCTCCGCCTACGCCGACCTGGCGGCCGGCCGGCCCGTGCGGCCCGCCCCGCGCTCCACCTCCTTCGGCCAGTGGTCCCGCCGACTGCGCGAGCACGCCCTGACCGGCGGCTTCGACGACGAGCTGGCGCACTGGCGGTCGCTGCCCGAGCCCGCCGGGGAGCCCCTGGACACCGGCCGGTTCGGTGACCGCCGCACCGCGCGGCACACCCTGACCGGGGACGAGACGGAGGCGCTGTTGCGCCGGGTGCCCGGCGTGCTGCGCGCGCAGGTCCACGAGGTGCTGCTGACCGCCCTCGCCCAGGCGCTCGCCGCCCAGGGCCACGCCGGCGACGGCGGCACCGTGATCGACCTGGAGGGGCACGGCCGCGAGGAGATCCTGGACGGCGTCGACCTGTCCCGCACCGTCGGCTGGTTCACCACGATCTACCCGGTGCTGCTCGACGTGCCCGCGGACCTGGCGCCGACCGCCGCCGTCCGGGTGGCCAAGCGCCGGCTGCGGGCCGTCCCGCGCCGCGGCATCGGCCACGGCGTCCTGCGGCTGGCGGCGGCCGCCGAGGCCCGGGAGGACCTGCTGGTCCCGGCGCCCAGGGCCCGGATCGGCTTCAACTACCTCGGCCAGTGGGACAACCAGCTGCCCGAGGGGGACCGGCTGATCCTGCGCCACCTGGACCACGGCGGCGGCGACCACGAGCCGGGCGAGACCCGCACCTACGAGCTGGACGTCGCCGCCGCGGTCGAGGGCGGCCGGATGGAGCTGTCCTGCGTGTACGCGGGCGGCCGGTTCGACGAGGCGGCGGCCACCGCCCTGCTCCAGCGCATGCACGAGGCCCTGCGCGAGATCGTCCGGGCCTGCGGATGACCGGCCGGGCCGGTACGGACACGGCCCCGCGGGGCCGACGGAAGGAAGTGACCGTTTGAACGACGACCAACCCTGGCTGGTGATCCCCCGGCCGCGCCCGGAGGCGACCCGTCGGCTGGTCTGCCTGCCGCACGCCGGCGGCAGCGCGGGCTTCTACCGGCCCTGGGCCAACCACCTCTCGGCGGCCGTCGAACTCCAGCTCGTCCAGTACCCGGGGCGGGAGGAGCGGATCGAGGACCCCTTCGTCCAGGACGCCGCGACCCTGGTGGCCCAGCTGACGCGGGCGCTGCTGGAGACCGACCGCCCCGGCGTCGAGACGGTGGTCTTCGGCCACAGCATGGGCGCGCTGCTCGCGTACGAGACCGTGCAGTCGCTGCACGCGCAGGGCCTGCCGGTGGCCCGGCTGGTGCTCTCCGGCTACCCGCCGCCGCAGGCGCCGGCCGGCTCCGGCGACGGACCGGCCGGGCGGGCGCCGGCCCGGCCCCGCGGCGACGACGAGCTCCTCGCCACGGTCGCGGGCCACGGCGGGACCCAGATGTCGATCTTCGACGACCCGGACATCCGGGAGATGGTGCTGCCGATCCTGCGCAACGACTACCTGCTGATCGACTCCTACCGGCCCACCGCGCTGCGCCCGGTGGACTGCGGGGTCGTGGTGCTCACCGGGGACTCCGACGTCACGGTGAGCGTCGAGCGGGCCCGCGGCTGGGAGGCGCTGGCCGGCAAGGAGTTCGCGTTCCACGTGCTGCCCGGCGGGCACTTCTACCTGACCGCGCAGCGGGCCCGGGTCATCTCCTTGCTGCACGACTACCTGCTGGACGGGGACTGAGCCGGCCCGGCCGGGCCGCGAACCCCCGCCGAACGCCCGTCGAACCCCCGCCGAATTCCGGCGAGTTCCGCCGAACAGATGGCACCCCCAACCATCGGGTGCCATCTGTTCGGCATGTCGGAAAACCCCCGGCGAACGCCGGGACGCGCTGGAGTGCGTGTTTCCGCTGAGGCTTAAAAGCCTGTTTTCCGGAGGCTCCGCTGCCGCAGGATTTCGAGCCATGGGACAGCCCGGGGCTCCGGGTTGAACGACCGGCTGAGAGGGTCAGGAATGCTGGGCAACGTCGTCATCGTCGGTGGTGGGACATCCGGTTGGATGGCCGCCTCGTACCTGCGCGCCGCATTCGGCGATCGCATTTCCGTCACGCTGGTGGAATCCAAGCGAATCAAGTCCATCGGGGTCGGCGAGGCGACCTTCAGCACCGTCCGGCATTTCTTCAACTACCTGGGCCTGCCGGAGCACGTCTGGATGCCCAAGTGCAATGCCACCTACAAGCTGGGCATCCGATTCGAGAACTGGCGGCGCAAGGGCCACTACTTCTACCACCCCTTCGAGCGCCTCCGGGTCGTCGACGGCCTGCCGCTCACCGACTGGTGGCTGAACAGCCGCTCCGGCGACCGCTTCGACCAGGACGTGTTCCTGATGGCCGCGATCTGCGACGCCGAGAAGTCCCCGCGCTACCTCGACGGCACCCTCTTCGAGCAGGACTTCAAGGAGGGCGGCAACACGGCCGAGCGCGACACCCTCACGGAGCAGGACACCCAGTTCCCGTACGCCTACCAGTTCGACGCCTCGCTGCTGGCCGACTTCCTCTCCGGGTACGCCACCGAGCGCGGCGCCAAGCACATCGAGGACGACGTCGTCGAGGTCGTCCAGGACGAGCGCGGCTGGATCAGCGGCGTGCGCACCAAGGAGCACGGCCTGATCGAGGGCGACCTCTTCATCGACTGCACCGGCTTCCGCGGCCTGCTGATCAACCAGACCCTGGAGGAGCCGTTCACCTCCTTCCAGGACACCCTGCCCAACAACCGCGCGGTGGCGCTGCGCGTCCCGGTCGACATGGAGAAGCGCGGCCTGCGCCCCTGCACCACCGCCACCGCCTCGGACGCCGGCTGGATCTGGACCATCCCGCTGTTCGGCCGCATCGGCACCGGCTACGTCTACTCCGACGAGTACGCGACGCCCGAGGAGGCCGAGGCCACGCTGCGGGCCAAGGTAGGCCCGGACGCGGAGGGCCTGGAGGCCAACCACATCAGGATGCGGATCGGCCGCACCCGCAACGCCTGGGTCAACAACTGCGTCGCCATCGGCCTGTCCAGCGGCTTCGTCGAGCCCCTGGAGTCGACCGGCATCTTCTTCATCCAGCAGGGCATCGAGGAACTGGTCAAGCACTTCCCGGACGCCAACTGGGACCCGGGGCTGCGCCGCTCCTACAACCGCATCGTCGGCAACACCATCGACGGCGTACGGGAGTTCCTCGTCCTGCACTACAAGGCCGCCGCCCGCGAGGACAACGCCTACTGGCGGGACGCCAAGACCCGGGTGATGCCCGACGGCCTGGCCGAGCGGATCGAGCTGTGGAAGGCCAAGCCTCCGACGGAGGCCACCATCTTCCCGCACTTCCACGGGTTCGAGTCCTACTCCTACCTGGCCATGCTGCTCGGCCTCGGCGGCATCGAGCTCAAGGCCCCGCCCGCGCTCGCCCTTCAGGACGGCAGCCGCGCGGAGAAGGAGTTCCAGCTGCTGAGCGACCAGTCCGCCGAGCTCCTCAAGCGCCTGCCCAGCCAGTACGAGTACCTCGCCCAGATGCACTGACCCTTCGGCGCCCCGAGAAAGGAGGCACCATGGACAGTCTTCCGTACGTACCGGCCGCGGTGACGCTCGCTCTGCTCGTCCCCGTGGCACTGCTCGGACGCCGGCTGGCGAAGCTGCTGCGGCAGCCGGAGATCGTCGGCGAGATCATGGCCTGCCTCCTGCTCGGGGCGCTGCTGGCGAGCCAGTGGCACTGGAAGCCGGCCACCATGGACGGCGGGGCCGTCCTGGAGAAGGCGGGCCACCTCGGCCTCGCGCTCTTCCTGGTGGGCGCCGTCCACGAGATCCGGGCCGGCGGCAGCCGGCTGGGCGGGCGCACCATCGCGATGACCGCCACCGGTTCGCTGCTGCTGCCGCTCGGCTGCGGCGTCGCGTTCGCCGCGTGGGTGCTGGCCGACGGCTCCCCGGCCCTGCGCGGCGGCGCCCCGGCCGGGGTGCTGGTCCTGATGCTGGCGATCGCGCTGGCGGTCACCGCCGTACCGGTGCTGGCCGGCATCCTGGACGACCGCGGCATGCTCAACACCGCGATCGGCCGGCTCTGCATGGCGGTCGCGGTCTCCATCGACGCCGTCACCTGGTCGCTGCTGGCGATCGCGGTCGGCCTGGCGCACGGCGGCGGGAAGATCACCCCGTACCTGGTGTTCGTCGTCGGCCTGCTGGGAGCCTGGCTGATCCGTCGGGCCGGAGCCCTGCCCGGGCCCCGGGCCTGGGCCGAGCGGATCCCGGTGGCGGTGCCGACCGGGCTGACCGCCGCCGCGGCCGTGGCCGCCGCCCTGACCACCTCGCGGCTGGGCCTCACCGACGTGCTCGGCGCCGTCCTGGTCGCCCTGGCGCTGCCGGGCGACGACGGCGCCGGCCCCTGGACCAGGGCCGCCCACACCGTCGGCGGCTGGGGCCGGATCGTGCTGCCGCTGCTGTTCACGGTGACCGGCATGGGCCTCGCCTCGGCGCCGCTCAGCGTGTTCTCCTGGCAGGCCGTCGTCCTGTCCGTGGTGCTCGCGATCTTCGGCAAGCTGGTCGGCAGCTACTACGGCGCCCGGGCGGCCGGCCGGCCCGCGGTCGAGTCCATGCGGATCGCGGTGTTCCTCAACGCCCGCGGCCTGACCGAGCTCGCCGTCCTCCAGACGGGTTACCAGGCCGGGATCCTCACCCCGGCGCTCTTCCTCGCCCTCGTCGTGATGGCCCTGTTCACGACGGTGCTCAGCGGTCCGCTGCTGTGGGTCATCGACCGGCGCACGGCGAGCGTGGACGCGCCCCGGACCGCGGAGCCGGTCCCCTACCCAGTCGAGCGGTGAATCACGTGGAACTCGTCACCTCAACCCCCTCCGATTTCCGGACCTTCATGTCCGGCTTCCCGAGCGGCGTCGCCATCGTGACCTCGCTGGACGACGCCGGCCGGCCCTGGGGCATGACCTGCTCCGCCCTGTGCAGCGTCACCGTCGAACCGCCCACCCTGCTGGTCGGCATGCGGGCGGAGAGCCCGACCCTGAAGGCCGTGCTGCGCAGCGGCCAGTTCGCGGTGAACCTGCTGCACGCCGAGGGCCGCGGCACCGCCGAACTGTTCGCCTCCGGCGACCCGGACCGGTTCGACGCCACCACCTGGCGGCTGCCCCCCGGCGCCGGCGGACCCCACCTCGTCCACGACGCCCACGCGGTGGCCGACTGCCGGGTCAGCCAGCTGGTCCCCGTCGGCGGCCAGCGGATGGTCTTCGGCGAGGTCATCCGGATCACCGAGCTCAGCGACGCGTCGCCGCTGCTCTACGGGAGGAGACAGTTCAGCACCTGGCCCGCCTAGCAGAGCTAGCAGAGCGTCCCCACAAGACGCCCAGACCACCGTTGTGGAGGAGAGATGACCGCTCAACCCACCGACGCGGACACGCCGCAGGGCACACCCGCCCGCGACCAGGGCATCCAGCGCCACAGCGCGATGCCGGTCCGGAAGTACCAGCCGTACCAGGCGGTCGGGCTGCCCGACCGCGGCTGGCCGGGCCGCCGCGCGGAGCAGGCCCCGCTGTGGTGCAGCGTCGACCTGAGGGACGGCAACCAGGCCCTGACCGACCCCATGGACATCACCCGCAAGCGGCGGATGTTCGACCTGCTGGTCGCCATGGGGTTCAAGGAGATCGAGGTCGGCTTCCCCACCTCCTCGCAGGACGACCACGCCTTCCTCCGCCACCTCGTCGACACCGGCGCGATCCCGGACGACGTCGTCGTCCAGGTCATGACGCCGATCCGCGGCGACTTCATCGAACGCACCGTCAAGGCCCTGGAGGGCGTGCCGCGCGCCGTCCTCCAGATCTTCAACCCGACCTCGGAGGTCCAGCGCCGCCTGGTCTTCCGCAAGGACCGCCGGCAGACCACCGCCATGGCGCTCGACGGGGCCGAACAGGCCCTCAAACTCCAGGACTCGATCCCCGGCACGGAGATCTACCTCCAGTACGCGCCGGAGTCCTACACCCAGACCGAGCCGGACTACGCGCTCGAACTCTGCAACGCCGTCCTCGACTTCTGGGCCCCGCGGGCCGCGCACACGCTGCGGATCAACCTGCCCTCCACCGTCGAGGTGTTCCCGCCGCAGGAGTTCGCCGACCGGATCGAGTACACCCACCGCAACCTGCTCCACCGCGAGCGCACCATCCTCGGCGTGCACCCGCACAACGACCGCGGCAGCGGCGTCGCCGCCGCCGAACTCGCCGTCCTCGCCGGGGCGGACCGGGTCGAGGGCACCCTGTTCGGCAACGGCGAGCGCTCCGGCAACGTCTGTCTGGTCACCCTGGCCATGAACCTGTTCTCCCAGGGCGTCGACCCGATGCTGGACCTGAGCGACATCGACGGCATCCGCCGCATCGTCGAGAGCTGCAACCAGATGCCCGTCCACGCCCGCCATCCGTGGGCCGGCGACTTCGTCTACACCTCCTTCGCAGGCTCCCACCAGGACGCCATCGCCAAGGGCCTGCGCGCCCGCGAGGAGTCCGGGCAGGAGGTCTGGGACGTGCCGTACCTGCCGATCGACCCGCGCGACATCGGCCGCGACTACCAGGCGCTGATCCGGATCAACACCCAGTCCGGCAAGGGCGGCATCGCCCACCTGCTGCGCACCGAGTACGGCATCGAGCTGCCGCGCCGCCTCCAGATCGACTTCGCCGCCGAGATGCAGGCGGTCTGCGAGGAGATCGGCGGCGAGATCACCGGCGACCAGCTGTGGGAGCACTTCGTCGAGCGGTACGTGGCGCTGGGCACCGAGACCGTGCCCGGCCTGCCGGCGCCGGAGCCGCTCGTGGCGGAGCCCGGCGACACCCGCTGGAGCGGGGCCACCGCCGAGGCGGTGGCCGGCTACGGGCTCGACGCCGTCGTCCAGGGCCTCGTCGTGGAGCGGGCCGGCGCACCGCTGAACGCGGTCACCGCCGCCTTCGAGATCGTCGTGGACTCCCACTCCTACTGGGGAGTCGGCATCGCCGAGGAGGAGGGCGAGGCCGTCGGCCGGGCCGTCCGGGCCGCGTCCCTGCGGGCGCTGCTGGACACCGAGCGGTCCGGTCTGTCCGAGGCCCGCTAGGGCCACCGGGCTGACCGGCCGGGCAGGGCCGGACCGACGGGCTGAACAGGTCCGGAGGGCTTTGACAGGGCCGCCGTGGGCGGGGGAGGGAGGAACCAAGCATGCCCTGGAACACCTTGATCGACGTGGCACGGGAGGACGTGCTCCCGCTGACCGCCCAGATCCGGGACGGCATCAAGCGGGAGATCGCCGAGGGGGCGCTGCACCCCGGCACCCGGCTGCCGTCGAGCCGTCAGCTCGCCGAGGACCTCCGGGTGTCCCGCAGCGTCGTCGTCGAGGCCTACGGGCAACTCGTCGCCGGCGGCTACCTGGAGGCGACCCGGGGGTCGGGCACCCGGGTCGCCACCCACCTGGACCGGGGCACCCGGATGCCGACCCTGCTCGGCGACGCCCGCCCCGCCCCGGTGATCCGCTGGGACCTGCGGGCCGGCGGCGCCGACGCCTCCGCCTTCCCCCAGCGCGAGTGGCTGGCCGCCTACCAGCGGGCCGCGCGCCGGCTCGGCCCGCGCGACCTCGGGTACCCGCCGGTGTCCGGCGTCCCGGCGCTGCGCGCCGAACTCGCCCGCTACCTCGGGCGGGCGCGCGGCGTGCACACCACCCCCGAGCACGTCATGGTGGTCTCCGGGTTCGCCCAGACGCTCGGCCTGGTCTGCGCCACGCTGCCCCGCACCGGCCTCGGCGCGCTCGCCGTCGAGGACCCGTGCCACCCGCAGCAGCGCCAGTTCATCGTCGAGTCGGGCCTGGACTGCCCGTCCGTCCCGGTCGACGAGCAGGGCATCGACGTGGCCGCGCTGGCCCGCACCGGCGCCCGCGCGGTGCTGGTCACCCCCGCCCACCAGTTCCCCACCGGCGCCGTGCTCAGCGCCGAGCGGCGGGCCGCCCTGGTCCGCTGGGCGGAGGACGTGGACGGCTGGATCATCGAGGACGACTACGACGGCGACCTCTGGCTGGACCACGGCCGCCGGCCCACCGCGCTGCAACGGCTGTCCCCCTCCCGGGTGCTCTACGCGGGCACCGCGAGCAAGTCGCTGGCCTCCGGGATGCGGCTGGGCTGGCTGGTAGCCCCGCCCCGGCTGCGCCGCCGTCTGGAGGAGGTCCGCTCCCAACGGGACCTCGGCTGCGACGTGTTCACCCAGCACGCGTTCGCCGAACTGCTGGACGGCGGCGAACTCGACCGACACCTGCGGCGCCAGCGCGAACGGCTGCGGGCCCGCCGCGAGGTCTTCCACGAGGCCGTGCGGCGCCGGCTGCCGGGGGCCCGGATCGTGGGCGCCTTCGCCGGGCTGCACGCCTACGTCCAGCTCCCGCACCGGGTGGACGAGGCCGCGCTGGTCGCCCGGGCGCTGCGCCGCTCGGTGCTGGTGCGCGGCGGCCGCTCGTACCACCACCGGTCCTGGCAGTCCGGGCCGGCCCTGGTGGTGGGGTACGCCGGGGTGCCCCGCAGCGGCGTCGCCGAGGCGGTGCGGGAACTGGGCGAGGCCTACGCCGAGTCGGCGGCGGACGGCTGCCTGCGCAGTGCCTGAGCCGCGCCCCGGCACGGAACGCGGCAGGGACGGCACCGAGAGACGGCCGGACGCCCGGACGGACAGCGGACAGACAGCGGAGAGTCGAGGACACGGCATGGTGACGACGAGGACGGGCGGCGCCCCCGCGCCGCTCGCGGTGCGCGAGGCGGCCTGGCATCTGCCGGAGCAGCGGGTGCCGGTCGGCGAACTGCCCGAACTGGCGGGCCTGGACGGCGGGCGCCGAACCACGCTGGCCGGCCTGGGGATCGACACCGTGGCCGTCGACCGCGAGCTCGGCCCGACCGGGCTGGCCGAGCGGGCGGCCCGCAGCGCGCTCGCCGGCGCCGGGCTCGCCGCCCAGGACCTGGACGCCCTGATCGTCGTCGACTCCCGGGCCCCCGAGACCCTGCTCAGCTCCGAGGCGACCAGGCTCCAGGCCCGGCTCGGCGCCGACCAGGCCGTCACCTTCGGCGTCGGCGGCCTCGGCTGCGTCTCGCTCGGCCCGGCCCTGCTCGCCGCCCGTGGACTGCTCGCCGCCGACCCGGACGTCCGGCACGTCCTGGTCGCGCACGCCTCCACCCCGGCCACTCCCGGCCGCTACCGGCACCCCGTCACCGTCAACGGGGACGCCGGGCAGGCCCTGCTGCTCGCCCGCACCGGCCCGGTGCGGGTGCTCGACCTGGTCCAGGAGACCAACGGCGCGTACTGGGACCTCTTCCGGGTGGACTACCGGGACCGCCCCTGGGAGCGCTGGCAGGAGGAGTGCCGGGACCTGCCCGGCTACTCCTTCCGGCTCGCGGTGGAGACCAGGAACCGGCTCACCGCGCTCCTGGAGCGGCTGCTCAAGCGGCACGGCCTCGACCGCGCCGACGTCGCCGGCTACGCCAGCCAGAACCTCTCGGCGGGCGGACTGCGCTTCCTGGCGGAGTCGCTGGGTGTCGAACTCCTGCCGGAGTGCCGGGAGAACCTGGCCCGGTACGGCCACCTGGGGCCGAACGACGTCTTCCTCAACCTCTGGACGGCGCTGGCGAACGGGCGGCTGGCCGAGGGCGACCGGGTCGTCCTGGTCAACGTCAGCCCGGTGGCGGCCTGGAACCTGCTGCTGGTGGAAATCGGACCCTGGGAGAGCACCGCGTGACCGACACGGCAATCGAGATACGGGAGTTCCTGACCGTCGCACTGCGCCGGCCGGTGGCGCCGGACGAGGACTACTTCGCACTGGGGCTCGCGGACTCGCTGTTCGCGCTGGAGCTGGTGGTCTTCGTCGAGGAGCGGTTCGACATCCGGATCGAGGTGGACGACCTCGACCTGGACTCCTTCCGCACCGCCGAGCGGATCGCCGCGCTGGTCGAGCGCAAGCGGGCCGGCCTGGGCGCGGGCGGGGAGACGGGGGCCGGCTGTGCCGCCCACGGCTAGCGAGACCCGTCCGTCCGCCCCGTCCGACCTGGGGGCTCCGGTGGTCGACGCCGCCGCCGAGCTGGCCGCCGCCGTCCGCGACGATGCCGCCCGCTGGGACGAGCAGGGCGCGCTGCCCGACGAGGCCGTCCGCGCGGTGGCCGCCGCCGGGCTGCTCGGCCTCGACCTGCCCGCCCGCCACGGCGGCGCCGGCGCCACCCCGGCCCAGCTGGGCGAGGCCGCCGCGCACCTGGGCGGCGTCTGTGGCGCCCTGCGCGCGCTGCTCACCGTCCAGGGCATGACGGCCGCGGCGCTGCTGCGCTGGGGCGGCGAGGAGCAGCGCGCGCGGTGGTTGCCCGCACTGGCCTCCGGCGAACGCCTCGCCGGCTTCGCCGCCACCGAACGGGAGGCCGGCAGCGCGCTCGCCGAGGTCGGGACGCGGATCGAGGACGACGGCGAACGGCTGGTCGTCACCGGCGCCAAGCGCTGGGTGACCTTCGGGCAGAGCGCCGACGTGTTCCTGGTGCTGGGGCGCACCGACGCCGGCCCGACGGCCGTCCTGGTGGAGGCCGACCGGCCCGGGATCGTCCGCGAGCCCGTCAGCGGCCAACTCGGCCTGCGCGCCGCGCGGATCGCCCACCTCACCTTCGACCGGGTGCGGGTGCCCCGGGAGAACCTGGTGGCGCCGCCCGGGCTGGGCCTGACCCACACCGCCGCCGTGGCGCTGGACCACGGCCGGTTCACGGTGGCCTGGGGCTGCGTCGGCATGGCGGAGGCCTGCCTGGCCGACGCCGCCGAGCACGCCGCGCGCCGGGTCCAGGGCGGCGTGCCGCTGGCCGGGCACCAGCTGGTGCGCTCGCTGCTCGCCCGCTCCGCCGTCGACACGGCGGCCGCCCGGGCGCTGGCCGAGCGGGCCGCCGAGGCCCGGGCCGGCTCGCCGCTGGGCGCCGCCACCGAGACCGTGGTCGCCAAGTACGCGGCGTCCGGGGCGGCGAAGGCGGTCGCCGACCGGGCCGTCCAGATCCTCGGCTCGGCGGGCTGCGAGCCCGGTGTCCGGGCCGGCCGGTTCTACCGGGACGCCAAGGTGATGGAGATCATCGAGGGCAGCCCGCAGGTCGCCGAACTGCACATCGCCGACCGCCTGCTGCGCCAGGGGGTGCGCCGATGACCGGGCCGCAGCAGCGCGGGGCGGAGCAGGGCGGGGCGGAGCAGGGCGGGGCGGGGCAGAGCGGGGCGGGGCAGAGCAGGGCGGAGCCGACCGTCAAGGTCCTGGTCTGGGACCTCGACGACACCCTCTGGGACGGCACCCTGCTGGAGGGCGACGATCCGGTGCCGTTCCCCGCCGCGACTGCCGCCCTGCGGGCGCTGGACGAGCGCGGCGTCCTGCACGCCGTCGCCAGCCGGAGCGACCGGGCCGTCGCCACCGCGCACCTGGAACGGCTCGGACTGCACGAGCTGTTCACGGTGCTGGAGATCGGCTGGGGGCCCAAGTCGGGCGCGGTGCGCCGGATCGCCGAGACCATCGGCATCGGGCTGGACACCGTGGCCTTCGTCGACAACGACCCGGTCGAGCGCGCCGAAGTGGCCGCCGCCCACTCGGCGGTGCGCTGCTACCCGGCCGAGCAGGTCGCCGCACTGGCCGAACTGCCGGAGTTCCGGCCCGAGTTCGTCACCTCCGACGCCCGTGAACGCCGGTTGCGTTACCGCGGCGAGGCGCTCCGCACCCAGGCCCGGGAGGATCACCAGGGCACCCCCGAGGAGTTCCTCGCCTCACTGGGACTGGAACTGACCGTTCGTCAGGCCGGGCCGGACGACCTCGCCCGCGCCCACGAACTCACCGTCCGCACCCACCAGCTCAACACCACCGGCCGGACCTACGGCCTGCCGGAGCTGCGCGCGCTGTGCGACTCGCCCGACCACCGGGTGCTGGTCGCCGAACTGACCGACCGGTTCGGCGACTACGGCACCATCGGCCTCGCGCTGAGCGAGCGGACCGGGCACCGGGAGGGCGACGGCCCGGCCGGGCCGGCCGAGGTGCTGCGGCTGCTCCTGCTGTCCTGCCGGGTGATGTCCCGGGGCATCGGGCCGGCGCTGATCGGGCACGTCGTGCGCGCGGCCCTCGTCGAAGGGCGCCGCCCGCTGGCCGAGTTCGTGCCCACCGACGTCAACCGGGTGATGCTGGTGAACCTCCGGTTCGCCGGGTTCACCGTGGTGGGCCAGGAGGGGGAGGGTCGGCTGCTGCTCGGCTACCCGCCCGCCGCTCCGCCGCCCCCGCCGCCGGGCCACCTGCGGCTGATCACCCCGGAAGCGGCCGAGGCACCCGGGGCCCCCGAGGCGCCCAACGCCCCTGTCGCCCTTGAGGCCCCCGACGCCCGGAACCGGCCGTGACCGGGCCGGAATCCGTCGTGACCAGGAAGGACACCGTGCACCCGCAAGACACCCAGAACCGCGAGGCAGGCGAGGCCCGGGCGGCCCGCACCGACCGGATCCCGGTCGGGATCGTCGGCGCCGGCACGATGGGCACCGCCGTCGCCCAGGTCTTCGCCGCGGCCGGGCACCCCGTGGTGGTGGTCGACCGGCAGCGGGCCGCCCTCGACGCCGGCCCCGGCCGGCTGCGGGACGGGCTGCGCGCCGCGCGGCTGCTCGGCCGCCGCCCGGCCCCCGGGGAGGCTCGTGCCGAGACCCCCGGCGAAGCCCGCCCCTCGGCGGCGGAGACCGTCGAACTGGTCGACTGGACGGACGAGTTCGGGCGCCTCGCGGTGGCCGGCTTCGTGGTGGAGTGCGCCTCCGAGCGGCTGGCCGTCAAGGAGCGGGTGCTCCGGGAGCTCGACCGGGTCTGCGCCCCCGCCACGGTGTTCGCCTCCTGCACCTCGGCGATCCCGGTCGAGCGGCTCGCCTCCTACACCGACCGGGCCGACCGGGTGCTCGCCACGCACTTCATGAACCCCGCGTACCTCAAGGAGACCGTCGAGGTGGTGCGCGGCCCGGCCACCACCGCCCGGACGCTGGAGACCACCCTCGCCCTGCTCGCCGGGGTCGGCCGCCGCGCCCACGTCGTCCGCGACTCGCCGGGTTTCGTCTCCAACCGGGTGCTGATGCCGATGGTCAACGACGCGGCCGCCCGGGTGCAGGAGGGCGTGGCCGACGCGGAGACCGTCGACCTGATCTTCCAGGAGTGCTTCGGCCACGCCATGGGCCCGCTGCGCACGGCGGACCTGATCGGGCTCGACACCATCGTCGACACCCTCGACGTCCTGCTGGAGACCACCGGCGACGAGCGGTTCCGGCCCTGCGACCTGCTGCTCGACCTGGTGCGGCGAGGACACTTCGGCCGCAAGACCGGGCTGGGCTTCTACGCCTACGGGACCCGCCCGTGACCGCCGGCCGTCCTGCCCCCGACGTGCTCGACCTGATGCGCGAGCGGTTCCGTACGCTGCCCGACCGGACCGCCGTGGCGGTCGGCGATCAGGATCTGACGTATCGTCAACTCGATCTCGAAACAAGTGCGTTGGCGGACCGGCTGGCCGCCGCCGGGGTCGCCCCCGGTCGGCTCGTCCTGATCCACCGCCGCCAGGGCGTGCGCACCGTCGTCGGCATGCTGGCCGCGCTGCGGCTGGGCGCCGCCTGGTGCGTCCTGGAACCCGAGCGCCCCGCCGCGATGGTGCGCGCCCTGCTGCGCGACAGCGGCTGCGCCGTCCTGGTGTACGACGACGGCGACCCGGCCACCCCGCCCGCCGCCGTACGGGAGTTGACGGCCGGCTGCGGGCAGCCCGTCACGGCGGTGGCCGAGAGCGGACCGGCCCCGGCCGTGTCTCCGGCCGCCGGCCGGTCGGACGCCGTGGTGCCCCCGACCGCACCGGCCTACGCCGTCACCACCTCCGGGACCACGGGGGAGCCCAAGGCCGTCCTGGTCTCCCGCGGCGCGCTCGCCCACCTGGTCGCCTCCCGCGCCGAGGACCCCGCCGCGACCACCTTCACCGCCTCCCGGCTCTCCTGGGACGCGCCGCTGCTGATGCTGTTCCACACGCTCTGCGGCGGCGGCACGGCGGTGCTGCCCGACGAACGGGCCCTGCCCGACCCGGAGGCCGCCGCCGCGCTGATCCGCCGCCACCGGGTCGAGGTGGCGGTCAGCCCGCCCTCGTTCCACGTGCTGGTGCTGCCCCACCTGGCCGGCGCCGACGCCCACCTGCGGCAGTGGATCGTCGGCGGGGAGGCGCTGTCGGCCGCGCAGGCCGAGCGGCACCGGGCCGTCCTGCCCGGCACCCGGCTGGTCAACGAGTACGGCGCCACCGAGACCACCGTCACCGTGCTCGCCCAGCCGGTCGCGTCCGCGCCGCTCGACCCCGTCCCGATCGGGCGGTCCACCCCGGGCAACCGGATCCACCTGCTGGACGAGCGGCTCGCCCCGGTCGGGCCCGGGCGGACCGGCGAGCTGTACGTGGCCGGGCCGCAGGTCGCCGAGGGCTACGCCGGGCGCCCGGCCGAGACCGCGCTGCGCTTCCTCCCCGACCCCTTCGCCACCACCCCCGGCGCCCGGATGTACCGCACCGGGGACCTCGCCTCCGCCGACCCCACCGGGGCGCTGGTGTTCCGCGGCCGGGCCGACGGGCAGCTCAAGGTGCGCGGCGTCCGGGTCGAACGCGAGGCCGTCGAAGCGGCGCTGGAACGCCACCCCGCCGTCCGGCAGGCCGCCGTCCTCGCCGTGACCGGCCCCGACGGCGCCACCGCGCTGGCCGCGTGCTGGCTCCCCGCCGACCCCGCCGCCCCCGCGCCGGACACCACCGAACTGCTGGCGCACTGCACCGCCCTGCTCGGCGGCCAGGCCCGGCCGGAGCGCTTCGTCCGGATGGCCGGATTCCCGCTCGCGCCGTCCGGCAAGACCGACCTCCAGGCACTGCGCGCCCTGCTCGCCGAAGACCCCGGCGACCCCGGCGAGACCGGCGGGCCGGACGGTCTCGGCGGACGCGACGAGCCCGTCGAGGCGGACGGCGCCCCGCGGCTCGTGACGCGCTACTGGACCGAGGTCCTCGGACACGGCGACTTCGGACCGGACGACGACTTCTTCGCCGTCGGCGGCAACTCGCACCGGATCGTCGAACTCCACCTGCGCCTCGAAGGCCGCTGGCCCGGCGCCGTCCGCGTCGGCCGGCTCTTCGACCTGCGCACCGTCGCCGAGCAGGCCGCCGCCGTCGCCGGGGAGCCCGCCACCCCGGAGCCCGTCGCCCCGGCGGCCGGAGCGCCCACGGGCGGCGCCCGGCCCGACGCCGCGTACGAAGTCTGACGAACGGGAGAGAGCAGCAGTGACCAGGACCCCAGCGACGGCCCCCGCCGACACCGACATCGCCGTCGTCGGCATCGGCGCCCGCTTCCCCGACGCCGACGACCTGGCGGCCTTCCGGGCCAACCTCGCCGCCGGCCGGGACTCCGTCGGGGACATGCCCGCCGCCCGGGCCGCTGCCACCGGACTCGACCCGGACGCGGGCTACCTGCCGATGGGCCACCTCGCCGACGTCCACACCTTCGACCACGCCTTCTTCGGCCTCTCCCGGCGCGAGGCCGCCCTGATGGACCCCCAGCAGCGGATCGCGCTGGTCCTCGCCCACCAGGCCGTCGAGGACGCCGGCTACGCCGCGAGCGCCCTGCGCGGACGCCAGGTCGCCGTGGTGCTCAGCGCCGCCGCCTCCGGCTACCTCGGCGCCGCCACCGAGCCCGGCCCGCTCAGCGCCCTCGGCAACGTGCCCTTCGCGCTGCCCGCCCGGATCGCCCACGTGCTCGGCTTCGAAGGCCCCTGCTACGCCGTCGACACCGGCTGCAACGGCTCGCTCGTCGCCGTCCACCAGGCCTGCCGCGAACTGCGCGACGGCGAGGCCGAGTACGCGCTCGCCGGCGGCTTCAGCCTGCGCCCCGGCGGCCTGCCCGCCCGGCAGACCGAAGGCATGACCGAACTCGTCTCCCCGAGCGGCCGCTGCCGGGCCTTCGACGCCGACGCCGACGGCACCGCCAGCGGCGAGGGCGGCGCCGTCCTGCTGCTCACCACCCTCGGCCGGGCCCGCGCCGACGGCACGCCCGTCCACGCCGTGATCCGCGGCAGCGCCGTCCGGCACAACGGCCGCGCGGCCGCCACCATCAGCACCCCGAGCGCGCCCGCGCACGCGGCGGTGATCGGCGCGGCCTGGCGCGCCGCCGGGCTCGACCCCGCCCTGGCCGGCTACCTGGAGGCGCACGGCTCCGGCACCCGGCTCGGCGACGCCGTCGAACTGGAGGGCCTGGCCCAGGTGTTCGGGCCGCGCGGGTTCGGGGCGCGGGGCCGGCGGCTGCCGATCGGCTCGGTGAAGACCAACGTCGGCCACCTCGACCACGCGGCCGGGATCGCCGGCCTGGTCAAGGCCGTCCTCGCGGTCGGCCACGGCGAGCTGTACCCGTCCCTGCACTTCCGCCGGCCCGTCGACGAGGCCGCCCTCGAACCCGTCGAGGTGGTCACCGCGCTGCGCCCCTGGGAGGGCGAGGAGCGGATCGCCGGCGTCAGCTCGTACAGCCTCGGCGGCATCAACGCCCACTGCGTGGTCCAGCGGCCGCCCGTGCCCCCGCGCGCCGACCGGCCGGGCACCCCCCGGCTCGTCGGCGTCTCCGCGCGCAGCCGCACCGCGCTCGCCCGGCTCTGCGCCGACCTCGGCACCGCGCTGACCGGCCCGGCCGCCCGCGACACCGACCTCGACGACGTCGCCCTCACCCTCAACTCCGGGCGCACCCACTACGGACACCGGGTGGCGGTGCGGGCCCGCGACACCGCCGAGCTCGGCCGGGCCCTGCTCGAACGGGCGGCCCGGCTCGACGCCTCGGCACCGGCCGGCGGCGCCCCGCGCGGCGGCCGGACCAGGCCGCCCGCCGTCTGCCTGCTGCTCTCCCCGGACGCCGCGCCCGACGCCCCCGGCCCGACGGAGCTGCCCGACACGCTGCCCGCCACCGGCCCGGCGGCCCGACTGCTCGCCGGCCAACTCGCCCTCCACCGCGAGCTGTCGCGCTGCGGCGTGCCCGTGGAGACCGTGCTGAGCAGCGGCGTCTCCCGGTACGCCGCCCGGTACCTGCTCGGCACCCTCACCGCCGAGGACACCCGCGAACTCGCCACCGCCACCGGCACCGGTGCCGAGGCCGCGCCGCCCGACCGGGACCGGCTCGTCGCGGCGGCCGAACGGCTCGCCGCCGCCGGACCGGTGGTGTTCCTCGACCCCGGCCCCGGCGGGGTCCTCGGCCGGCTGCTCGCCGAGCGGTTCGGCCCGGAGGGGCAGGACGGCGCCCGGCTGGTCACGGCCGCCGACGACGGGTTCGCCGCGCTGCTCGGCCGGCTGTACGAATGCGGCCTGGACCTGGACTGGACGGCGCTCGGCCCCGAGCCCGGCACCGCCCGCCGGCTGCGCCTGCCCGGACACCCGCTGGCCGCCACCCCCTGCTGGATCCGGCCCGCACCGGCGGCCCCCGCCCTGCCCGTCGTGCCCGTCGCATCCGCCGTGCCCGTCGCGTCCGCGGCGCCCGCCGTCGAGCGCGCCGGGACCGGCCCCGCCGAGGACCCCGAACGCTGGCTCGCCGAAGTCCTGGGAGAACTCCTGCACAGCGAGCAGCCGCCCGGCCCGGAGGCCGACTACTTCGAACTCGGCGGCAACTCGATCATCGCCCTCCAGCTCGCCGACCGGATCCAGACCCGCTTCGGCTTCCGCCCCCGGCTGCTCGACGTCTACGAACACCCCGCCGTCGGCGCGTTCGCCGACCTCATCCGCCGCCGGGCCGGCGCCCCCGCGGCCCCCGCCCTGCCGCCGATCACCCCGCGCGACACACCCCCGGTCACCTCCTTCGGCCAGGACCGGATCTGGTTCCACCACCAGCTCGACCCCGGCACCACGCTCTACAACCTCCCGATGGTCAGCCTGATCAGCGGCCCGCTCGACGTCGATGCCGTCCGCGGCATGTGGCACGACCTGATGCTGCGCCACGAGGTGCTGCGCTCCAACTTCGCCGAGGAGGACGACGAGCCGGTGCTGCGGATCCGCCCGGAGCCCGGCGACTTCTTCGCCTTCCATGACGTCTCCGCGGATCCGGACCCGCTCGCCGCCGCCCGCGAACTCGTCCGGCAGGCCGCCGAGCACCGCTTCGACCTCGCCCACGACCCCCTGGTGCGGGTGCTCGTGGTCCGGACGGCCCCCGAGCAGCACGTGCTCCAGGTGACCATGCACCACGCCGTCAACGACGGCGCCTCGCCGCGGATCTTCGAACGCGAGCTGCCCGAGCTGTACGCCGCCCGCCGCGAGGGCCGCCCGCACCGGCTCGCACCGCTGCCGGTCCAGTTCGCCGACTACGCGGCCTGGCAGCGCGAACTGGTGGCCGGCTCGGCCCTGGACCGCGAACTCGCCTACTGGTGCGAGACCCTGCGGGACGCGCCGGTGCTGCGGCTGCCCACCGACCACCCGCGCCCGGCCCGCAGGGACCACGCCGGCGACCTCGCGGTGTTCACCGTGGACGCCGCCCTGATGCGGGAGCTGCGGCGGCTCGCGGCCGACCGCTCCGTCACCCTCTTCGTGGTCCTGCTCGCCGGCCTCTACCTGCTGCTGGCCCGCCGCAGCGAGCAGGACGACCTGGTCGTCGGCATCCCGACCACCGGGCGCAACCGGCCCGAACTCGAAGGCCTGATCGGCTTCTTCAACAGCACCGTGGCGCTGCGCGCCGACCTGTCCGGCGCCCCGTCGGTGACCGCCTTCCTGCACCGGGTGCGCGCCGTGGTGCTGGAGGCCCTGGAGCACCAGGAGATCCCCTTCGACCGGGTCGTCCAGGCGCTGACGGACGAGCGCGATCCGGGCCGGAGCCCGCTGTTCGACGTGTTCTACGTGCACCAGGAGCTGCCGCCGATCCAGCAGATCGAGGGCACCTCGACCGGGTACTTCGACATCGGCCACAGCGCCGGCAACCTGTTCGGCGGCCTGCCGGCGGGCACCGCCAAGTTCGACCTCACCCTGATCACCTCCGACCGGGTCGGCGACGACGCCATGACCGCCTGCCTGGAGTTCAGCACCCAGTTGTTCACGAGCGAGACGGCGGCCGCGTTCGTCGAGGAGTACACCGAGCTTCTCCGCGAACTAGCCGCCGCCGATGGCGAGTTGCCGATCTCCCGGCTGCGGGCCGGGGCGCCGGCGGCCGTCTCCGCCGACGCGGTCCCGGCCGCCTCCGCCGAGGTGCCGGCGGCCGGCCCGCCCGGGCCCGTCCGGCTCGACGTCCCCACCGACCGCCCCCGCCCGGGCCGCCCCGACTACACCGAGCGCAGTGTGACCGTCCCGGTCGACGAGTCGCTGCGCGGCGCGATCGCCCGGTCCGGCCCGCACCCCGACCGGGTGCTGCGGGCCGGCTGGCTGGTGCTGCTCTCGTGGATCTCCGGCCAGGACGAGGTGGCGGTCGGCCTGCCCGGCGGCGCCCTGCTGCGGGCCGACCTCGCCGACGAACCCGCCTTCACCGACCTGCTCGGGCGGACCACCCCCGACGGGACGGCCGGCCCCGGAGCCGAGCCCCCGGTCCGCTCCCGGGGCGACAGCGACGGCGACGGCGACGGCGACGGCGGTGGCCACGGCGTCGGTCCGCGCGGGGCCGAACTCGACCTGGGGTGGCGGGCGGAGAGCGGCGCCGCCCCCACGGCGCTGACCGTGCACTACGCCCCCGAACTCTTCGACCCACCGACCGCGACCGGCTTCGCCACCGGCCTGCGCGAGCTGCTGCGCGGCCTGCTCGCCGAGCCCGACCGCCCGGTCCACGACGTGGCGGCCGACTACGCCGACTACGCGGACCGGGCCGACTGCGCGGACCACGCCGACCACGCCGACCACGCCGACGCGCCCGAGAGCGTGACCCCGCACTCCGACGACGACACCGTGAGGGCCCTGTGAGCAGCTCCACCGCCACCCCGCTCGACGCCGCCCGGCGTGCCGTCCTGCGGGACACCCCGCTCCTACCCGCCGACTGCGTGGCGCGCCTGGTCCGCTTCGAGGGCCCGGTCGGGCCGGACCGGCTGCGCCGCGCCGTGGTCCGGGCCCTGGCCGAGCGCCCGGACCTGCACACCGGCTACCGCGCCGCCGCCGGGGGCGGCCCCGGCCTGCTCCGCCCGGCCGACCCGGCCCAGCCGCCCGCCGTCGCGGTGATCGACCTCGACCCGGAGGAACTGGACGGCTGGCTCGCCGCCGAGCTCGTCCGCCCGCTCGACCTGCTCGGCGGGCCGCTGGTGCGCCACGTGCTGATCCGCCGGTCCGACGGCGGGCTCAGCTGGTTCCAGCGCCACCACCGGCTGGTCGACGACGACGCCGGGCTGGCCGCGCTCGTCCGCCGGGCCGGCGAGCTGTACGCCGAGGACGGCGAGATGGCCCCCGCCTCCCTCGGCACCCCCGCCTCCCTCGGCACCCCCGTCCCCGCCCCGGACCCGGACGCCGACCGGCCCGCCGACCGGGCGTACTGGCGGGAGGTCCTGGGGGCCGCCGGCCCCGAGCCCGCCGCCGCCCGCCCGGCCGGGGCCGTCGCGCCGCCGGCCGAACTGCCCTGGTTGCCGGTGGCCGACCCGGCCGCACTGGCCCGGGTCGCCCGGGCCGGCGGCGCGGGCCCCGCCGCGGTGCTGCTCGCCGCCGCCGCCGTCCACGCGCACCGGCTGACCGGCACCCGGGAGCTGCTGCTCGGACACTGGCGTCCCGCGCCCGGCCCGGGCGGCCGCGGCCTGGTCGTCCCGGTGCGCCTCGCCCCGGCCCCCGGGCTCAGCTTCACCGCCGTCCTCCGGCAGGCGGGCCGCGCCCTGCGCGCGGCCCGCCGCCACGGCCACCGGCCGGACCTCGACCTGCCCTGGGGCCCGTCCTCCGGGTACGGCCTGGTCACCGGGATCGCCGACAGCGCCGAGCGGGTGGCGTACGGCCCCGGGACGGTCGCCGTCCTGGCCCGCGCCTGGGGCGAGCCGCTGCCCGGCCTGTTCCTGCGTGCCGACCCCACCCCCGGCCCGGCGGACCCGGACGGGGCGTGGCGGGTCGCCGCCGGCGGCCACGGCGCCGACCCGGCGGCCCACCGCCGACTGGTCCGGCTGCTGGCGCGGCTGGCGGCCCGGCCCGACGAGCCGATCCACTCCTTCGACCTCGCCGGCGAGGACGAGCTCGCCCTGCTGCGGAAGGCCAACGCCACCGGACACGCGGTGCCCGAGACCACCGTGCCCGCGGCGTTCGCCGCCCAGCTGGCGCGGACCCCGTCCGCCGTCGCGGTGCGCGGCGGGGGCGAGGTGCTGGACTACGCCGAACTGGACGGGCGCTCCGAGCGGATCGCCCGGTTGCTCGCCGGCCTCGGTGTCGGCCGCGAGGACGTCGTCGCGGTGCTGCTGCCCCGCACCCCCGCCCTGGTCGCGGCCGTGCTGGGCGTGCTGAAGGCCGGCGCCGCCTACCTCCCGGTCGACCCGGGCCACCCGCGCGGCCGGGTGGAGTTCGTGCTGGCGGACGCCCGCCCCCGGGTGGTCCTGACCACGGCGCAGCTGGCCGCCGCCGCGCTTCCGGAGCCGGCCGCCGACGGCCCGTCCGTCGTCCTGCTGGACGAGCCCGCCGTCGTCGAGCCCGCTCCCGTCGAGCCCGCCGGCGCCGCGCCCGCCGAGGCGAAGCCCACCGGCCCGCTGCCCGGCAACGCGGCGTACGTCATCCACACCTCCGGCTCCACCGGGACGCCGAAGGGCGTGGTGGTCACCCACCGGGCCGTGGCCAACCTCGCCGCCTGGGCGGCGGTCGAGCTCGGTCCCCAGGCCCTCTCCCGGGTGCTCGGCTCCACCTCGCTCTCCTTCGACCTGTCGGTCTTCGAGCTCCTGGTGCCGCTGTTCGTCGGCGGCAGTGTCGACCTGGTGGACAACCTGCTCACGCTGCTGGAACGCCCGGACTGGTCCGGCAGCCTGGTCAACACCGTCCCGTCGGTGTACCAGCAGGTCGCCCGGGCCGAGTGGGTGCGCGAGCGGGCGACGACCTACGTGTTCTGCGGCGAGCCGCTGCCCGCCGCGCTGGTCCGCCAGGTGCACGCCCGCAACCCGGACGCCCGGGTGCTCAACCTCTACGGCCCCACCGAGGCCATCGTGTACGCCACGGCCGGGGCGTGCCCGCCCGGCGCGGACGGCGAGCCGTCGATCGGCGTGCCGATCGGCAACGTGCGCGCCCACGTCCTCGACCCGGCCCTGCGGCCCGCGCCGGTCGGCGTCACCGGCGAGCTCTACCTGGCCGGCGACTACCTGGCCCGGGGCTACGCCCACCGGCCGGGGGCCACCGCCGAGCGCTTCCTGCCCGACCCGTTCGGCCCGCCCGGCGCCCGGATGTACCGCACCGGGGACCTCGCCCGCTGGACCGCCGCCGGGGAGCTGGAGTACGCCGGCCGCACCGACCACCAGGTGAAGATCCGCGGCCACCGGATCGAACTCGGCGAGATCGAGGCCCGGTTGACGGAGCTGGACGGCGTCCGGCGGGCCGTGGTGGTCGCCACCGACGACGGCGAGGGCGACCGCCGCACGACGGCCTTCCTGGTCGCCGCCGAGGGCCGCCCGGCCGATCCGGAGGCCGTCCGGGCGGCGCTGCGCGAGGTGTTGCCCGCACCGGTCGTCCCGGCCGCCCTGGTCTTCCTCGACGACCTCCCGACCAACGCCAACGGCAAGACCGACCGCGGCGCGCTCGCCGCCCTGGCCGCCGGAGCCGCGCCGGGGACCACGCCCGAGCCCCCCGCCGCCCCGGCCGCCGGCCCCGTCGAGGTGCTGCGCGAGCTCTTCGCCGGCGTCCTCGGCCTGCCCGGAGTCGGCCCGGACGACAGCTTCTTCGCCCTCGGCGGCGACAGCATCCGCTCCATCAAGCTGCTCCGCCGGGCCCGCCGGGCCGGGCTGGCGCTCGCCCCGGAGGACGTGTTCGCGCACCCGACCCCGGCCGGACTCGCGGCCGTCGCCACCGCGCTCGACCCCGCCGACCAGGGCGCCGGCCGGCCCGCCGACGGCGAACTGCTCCCGCTGGACGCCGCCGCCCGCGCCTGGCTGCAGGACCGGTTCCCGGGCCACCGGGACGTGCTGCCGCTGACACCGCTCCAGGAACGGCTGCTCTTCCCCACCCAGCACAGCCAGGGCGGCGGCGGGGCCTACGTGATGCGGCTGTGGATGCTCTTCGACGGGCGGCTCGACCCGGTGGCGCTGCGCCGCGCCGTCGAGGCGCTCTGCCGCCGCCACCCGAACCTGGCGGCCGGGTTCGTCCGCCTCCCCGACGGCCGGCCCGTCCAGGTCGTCCCGGACCGCCTGCCGCCGTTCACGGAGCTGGACCTCGGCGGCCTCACGGCGGCCGAACAGGAGACGGAGACCGAGCGGTTGGCCGCCGAGGCCAGGACCACCCGGTTCGACCCGGCCGACCCGCCGCTGATCCGCTTCACCCTGCTGCGGCTGGGCCCCGGAGAGGGCGTGGGAGCGCAGCGGTACCGGCTGGAGGTGGTCGCCCACCACACCCTGATCGACGGCTGGTCCAACCAGCTCCTCCTGCCGGAGCTGTTCGCCCTGTACCGCGACCCGGCCGGACTGCCCGAGCCGGTGCCGCTGCGCGCCCACCTGGCCTGGCTGGCCGGCCGGGACCACGAGGCCGCCCGCCGGGCGTGGCGCGAGGCCCTGGCCGCGCCGATCGAACCCACCCTGGTGACGCCGCCCGGGCTGCCGCCCGCCGACGGGTGGCCGGGCCGCCGCTACCGGCCCCTGGGCGAGGAGCGCACCGAACGGCTCGGCGCCCTCGCCGCTGCGCTGGGCATCACGCTCAACACCGTGCTCCAGGCCACCTGGGCGCTGCTGCTGGCCGAGCGGACCGGCCGCCCCGACACCGTGTTCGGGATCATCGTCAACGGCCGCTCGCCGGAGCTGCCGGGCTCCGAGTCCGTCATGGGCTTCCTGATCAACACCCTGCCGCTGCGGATCACCCTGCGGCCGGAGGAGTCGCTGGCCGGGCTGCTGACCCGGGTCCAGCGCGAGCAGGTCCGGATGATCGCCCACCAGCACCTGGGAATCCCCGCGATCCAGCGGGCGACCGGCCTCGGCGAACTCTTCGACACCGTCATGGTGTACGAGAACTTCCCGCAGTCCGGCGACCAGGGCGACGCGCTCCCGGGGGTGCGGATCACCGGCTCGGGCAGCGAGACGGCCGCGCACTACCCGCTGTCGCTGATGGCCATCCCGAGGGAGGGCGGGCTGGAACTCGACATCCTGCACCGGGAGGACGCCGTCGACGCCGAGGCCGCCGACGCCCTGCTCGCCCGGCTGCTGGGGCTGCTCGACACCCTCGTCGCCGAGCCGGACACCACCGTCGGCGCCCTCGGCCTGCTCGACTCCTGGCCCGCGACCGCCGGGCCCGCCCGCACCCCGCTCCCCGCCGACGCCACCGCCGACGCCGCCGATCCCGCCCCGCCCGCGGACGGCCTGGAGCCCATGCTGGCCACCCTGCTGCCGCTGCGCTCGACCGGCACCGGCGCGCCGCTGTTCTGCGTGCACCCGGCCGCCGGGATCGGCTGGACGTACGCGGCGCTGCTGGGGCCGCTCGGCGACCGGCCGCTCTACGTCCTGCAGTCCCGCGGCCTCGACGGCCGGGGGCCGCTGCCGGCCAGCCTGGAGGAGGTGGCCGAGGACTGCGTGCGGGAGATCCGCGCCGTCCAGCCCGACGGGCCCTACCACCTGCTCGGCTGGTCGTTCGGCGGCCTGGTCGCCTACGCCGTGGCCGCCCGGTTGCAGGAGCAGGGCGCCGAGGTGGGCCTGCTCGCGATGCTCGACAGCTACGTGCTCGCCGACCTGCCCGCCCGCTCGGAGGCCGAGGTGCTCGCCGAGCAGGGCCACGTCCGCAACGCCCTGCTGCGGCTGACCGGCGTCGACCGCCCCGCCGACGCGCCCGCGCCGACCGCCGAGGAGTTCCTCGCCCTCGCCAAGGACTCCGACTCGCCGCTCTCCGTCTTCTCCGAACACCACCTGACCGCGCTCGCCGAGGTCTACGACAACAACGTCCGGCTCGGCCGGGCCTTCCGCCCCGGCGGGTACCGCGGCGACCTGCTCCTCATCGAGGCCGTGCCCGAGACCAGCGGGCCCGTCCAGGACCCGGAGAGCTGGCTGCCCCACCTCGACGGCGGCCGGCTGCTGCGGCACCGGACCGACCACGGCCACCAGGAACTCGGCGGCCCGGCCGCCCTCGTCGACCTCGCCCCGGCGCTGCTCGACCGGCTCGGCGACCCGGCCGGGCCACAGGGTCCGCAGGGGCCGCACCAGCCGCACGAGCCGCACGAGCCGGAGAGGAGCTGAACCGGATGTCCGCCATGCCCGCCACGCCCGTCACGCCCGCCCGACGACGGCCGCTCACGGCCCCGCAGTCGGGAATCTGGTTCGGCCACGAGGCCGACCCCACCGGGCGGCGGTTCACCGCCGGCCAGTACGTCCAGTTCCACGGCGCGATCGACGAGGAGCTGTTCGAACGCGCGCTGCGGGGCGTGGTGGCCGGCAGCGAGAGCCTGCGGGCGCGCTTCGAGCCGACCGCCGACGGCGCCGTCCAGATCATCGAGGACGCCGCCGACTGGCCGCTGCACCGGCAGGACCTGCGCCACCACGAGGACCCGGCCGCCGCCGCCCGCGCGTTCCTCGCCGCCGAACTCGCCCACCCCTACGACCTGACCGCCCGCCCGCCCTTCGACCACTTCCTGCTGCGGACCGGCGAGGCGGAGTACCTCTGGTACCTCCGGATCCACCACATCCTGTGCGACGGCGTGGGCGGGGCCGGGCTGATGCGCCGGGTGGCGGCCGAGTACACGGCGCTGCACGCGGGCGAGCCGCCCTCCACCGGCGTGCACGACCCGCTCCAGGCCCTGCTGGACGACGACGCCGCCTACCGCTCCTCCGCCCGGTTCCGCACCGACGCCGCGTTCTGGGCCGAGGAGTCGGCCGGCCTCGGCGACCCGCCCCGCCTCGCGGGCGGACGCAGCGCCCCGACCGGCTCGGGCCCGCGCCCGCCGGTCGCCGTCCGGACGGAGCTGTCCGCCGAACGCTGGGCCGCTGTCCGCGAGCGCGTCGGCGCGGGCTGGACGGCGCTGTTCCCGGCCGCGCTCGCCGTCGCGCTGCACGCCGACACCGGCGAGGGCACGGCGGTGATCGGCCTCGGCGTCCGCGGCCGGGACGCCGCGCTGGCCCGGCGGGCCCTCGGCATGACGGCGAACGTCGTCCCGCTGCGGCTCGCCGTCGACCCGGCCGCCACCGTCGGCGGCCTGGTGGCGGCCACGGCGGACCGGGTCCGGGCCGCGCTGCGCCGCCAGCGGTACCGCTTCGAGGACCTGCTCCGCGACACCGCCGCCGCCCGGGGCGACCGGCCGCTGATCGGCCCCACCCTGAACCTGCTGCCGCTCGACCTGGGCCTGCGGTTCGGCGGGATCCCGGCCACCGTGCACGAGGTCTCGCCGGGCCTGCCCGAGGACTTCGCGCTCGGCGTCTACGACAACGGCCGCGCCACCCTGCCGGTGTTCGCCGACGCGGTCGGCGACTACCCCGAGGACACCGTCCGGGCCCACCTGGACCGGGTGCTCGACCTCGTGACGGCGCTGGCCGAGGCCCCCGAGGGGCTCCCGGTCGGCCGGCTGCGCACCGGCAGCGCCGTCGCCCTGCCAGCGCCGCGGCCTGCCCCCGCGCCGGCGCCGGACCGGACCGGCCAGGACGGCGACACCCTGGTCTCGCTGTTCGAACAGCAGGCCGCCACCCGCCCGCGGGCACCGGCCGTGGTGTTGGGGGAAACCGTCCTCACATACCGCGAACTCGACCAGCGCGCCGACCGGTTGGCCCGCCGGCTCGCCGCCCGGGGCGTGCGCCGCGGCGACCTGGTGGGCGTCGCCCTGCCCCGCTCGCCGGACCTGGTGGTCGCGCTGCTCGGCGTCCAGAAGGCCGGCGCCGGCTACCTGCCGCTGGATCCGGACTACCCGGTCGAGCGGCTGCGCGCGACCATCGAGGACGCCGCGCCCCGGCTCGTGGTGACGGACGGCTCCGCCCGGGCGGCGCTGCCCGACGGCGTCGAGACCCTGCCCGTCGACGGCGCGGACGAGCCCGCCGACCGGACACGGCCGCAGCGCCCCGGCCCGGACGGTGTCGCCTACGTCATCCACACCTCCGGTTCCACCGGCCGCCCCAAGGGCGTCCTGGTCACCCACCGCAACGTCACCCGGCTGCTCGCCACCACCGCCGACCGGTTCGGCTTCGGACCGGACGACACCTGGACCCTGTTCCACTCCTACGCCTTCGACTTCTCGGTCTGGGAGCTGTGGGGAGCCCTGCTGCACGGCGGCCGCCTGGTCGTCGTCCCCCGGGACACCGCCCGCTCGCCCGAGGAGTTCCTGCGCCTGCTCGCCGACGAGCGCGTCACGGTGCTCAACCAGACCCCCTCGGCGTTCACCCAGCTGGCCGCCGCCGACGCCGCCCACCCCGGCCCGAGCGCCCGGCTCGCCCTGCGGTACGTGATCTTCGGCGGTGAGCAGCTCGAACCCTGGAGGCTCGCGGACTGGTACCTGCGGCACCCGCAGGACGCGCCCCGGCTCGTCAACATGTACGGCATCACCGAGACCACCGTGCACGTCACGGCCGGCGACCTCGACGCCGCCGCCGTGGCCTCGGGCGCCGCCACCATCGGCCGCCCGCTGCCCGACCTGCGGGCGTACCTGCTGGACGCCGCCCTGCGGCCGGTGCCCGACGGCCTGCCCGGCGAGCTGTACGTGGCCGGCCCCGGCCTCGCCCGCGGCTACCTCGGCCGCCCCGCGCTGACCGCCGCCCGCTTCACCGCCGACCCGTACGGCCCGCCCGGCAGCCGGATGTACCGCAGCGGGGACCGCGCCCGCCGCCGCCCCGACGGCGAACTCGAACACCTCGGCCGCACCGACCGGCAGGTGAAGATCCGCGGCTACCGCATCGAGCCGGGGGAGATCGAGGCCGCGCTCGCCGCGCTGCCCGGCATCTCCGGCGCCGCCGTCCTCGCCACCGAACGGGAGCCCGGGCACAAGGCGCTGACCGCCTACCTGCTCGGCACCGAGGAGGCCGTCCGCGCGGCCGCCGACCACGCCCGCGCGTCGCTCCCGGACCACCTGGTGCCCGCGGCCTTCGTCGCCGTCGAGGGCTTCCCGCTGACCGCCAACGGCAAGCTCGACGAGCACCGGCTGCGGGCCCTGGAGGCCAGGGCGGCGGACGGCCGGGGCCGGGCGCCCAGCGGCGAGCACGAGACCCGGCTGCACCGGCTGTTCGGCGAACTCCTCGGGGCCGAGGGCTTCGGCGCGGACGAGAGCTTCTTCGCCCTCGGCGGCGACTCCCTCTCGGCGAACCGGCTGGTGGTCCGCGCCCGGGCCGAGCTGCCCGCCGAGCTGTCCGCCGGACTGACCATCCGGGACGTCTTCGCGGCCCCCACCGTGGCCGGCCTGGCCGCCCGGATCGGCGCCCGTGGCGCCGCCCGCAGGGGTGAGGCGGCGGCCGGCCGGGAACTCCCGCAGCGCCCGCAGGCCGGCCCCCGGCCGGAGCGCATCCCGCTCTCCCACGCCCAGCGCGGCCTGTGGTTCCTGCACCGGCTCGGCGAGCAGGCGTCGACCTACCACATCCCGCTCGCCGCCCGGCTGACCGGACCGCTCGACCTGGCCGCGCTACGGGCCGCCGCCGGCGACGTCCAGCAGCGGCACGAGAGCCTGCGCACCGTGTTCCCGGCCACCGACGGGCAGCCGTACCAGCGGATCCTCGACGACCCGCCCCTCCCGCTGACCGTCCGGCACCTGGACCCCGCCGGCCTGGACGCGGCGGTGCACGAGGAGGTCCACCGGCCCTTCGACCTCGAACAGGGCCTGCCCTGGCGGCTGGTGGTGTTCACCGCCGGGCCCGGCACCCACCTGCTGCTGATCGTCCTGCACCACATCACCGCCGACGAGCAGTCACTGGGCCCGCTGACCCGCGACCTCGCCGTCGGCTACGCCGCCCGGGCCCGCGGCCGGGCCCCCGAGTGGCCCCGACTGCCGCTCCAGTACGCCGACTTCACGCTCTGGCAGGGTCGGGAACTCGGCCCGGCCGACGAGCCCGACAGCCCGCTGGCCACCGAACTGGCGCACTGGCGCGAGACCTTGCGCGGCGCACCGGAGCGCACCGCGCTGCCGGTGGACCATGAGCCGCCGCCCGGCGCGGCCCTGCGCGGGGCCGCCGCCGAGTTCCAGTGGGACGCCGAACTGGTCGCAGCAGCAGCCGAGTTGGCGGCCGGCCGGGGAGCCACCCTGTTCATGGTGCTGCACGCGGCCGTCGCCTGCCTGCTGGCCCGCTCCGGAGCGGGCACCGACCTCGTCCTCGGCACGGTCACCGCCGGCCGCGCCGACCCGGCCCTGGACGACCTGGTCGGCTACTTCGCCCAGCCGCTCGCCCTGCGCACCGACCTCTCGGGCCGCCCGGGCTTCGCGGAGCTCGTCGACCGCGTCCGGCACGCCGACCTCACCGCCTTCGCCCACGACCAGGCGCCCTTCGACCGGGTGGTGGACGCCCTCGCACCCGACCGGGAACTCGGCCGCCACCCGCTGTTCCAGGTGATGATCACCCTGCACGGCGGACGCCAACCCGCGCTCACCCTGCCCGGACTGTCCGGCGCACCGCACCGATTCGAGCGGGTGATGGCCAAGTTCCCGCTGCTCTTCGAGTTCGCCGAACAGCCGGACGGCACGGTGCGCGGCGTCCTGGAGTACAGCACCGGCCACTTCCGTCCCGAGACCGCCGACCGCCTGGCGCAGGGCCTCGGCCGCCTGCTGGCGGCCGCCCTGGCCGACCCGGCGGCACCCGTCGACGCCCTTGGCAGCCTCGACCTGCCCGACACCCCGGGCCCGGCCGGCCGCCCGCTCCCGGCGTCCGCCGCCGCCCGCCCGCACGTCACCCGCCCGGAGGGCGGCTCGCCCGCCGAGGAGCAGCTGCGGACCCTGTTCGGCAGCGTCCTCGGCCGGGCGCGGCCCGGGCCGTCGGAGGGGTTCTTCCGGCTCGGCGGGGACAGCATCCTGGCGATCCAACTGGCCACCCGGGCCCGGTCGGGGGGCGTGCTGATCACGCCGAAGGACGTGTTCACCCACCAGACCCCGCGCGCCCTCGCGGCCGCCGCGGCCGTCGTCCCGGACGGTGTCCGCGCCCCGGCCGCCCGCCCGGCGGCGCCCGCGCCCCCGGGCGGGGTGCTGCCGCCCACCCCGATCGCGGACTGGCTGGCGGCCCGCGGCGGACCGATCCACGGCTACGCCCAGTCCCTGCTGTGCGAGGTGCCGCCCGGCGCCACCGAACACACCCTGAGCGCCGCCCTCCAGCAGCTCGTCGACCACCACGACGCGCTGCGGACCCGCCTGACCGGGGCCCCGGGCGAGCCGCTCGCCTTCGAGATCCGGCCCGCGGGGACCGTCCCGGCGGCCCCGCTGCTGCACCGGATCGACCTCGCCCGCGAGGGCCTCGCCACCGCCCCCGGCCGCGACCCGGCGCCCGCCCTGCTGGAACTCGTCGCGGAACAGCGGTACGACGCCCGCCGCCGCCTCGACCCCTACCGGGGCGAACTCCTGCGGGCGGTCTGGTTCGACGGCGACCAGGGCGGCCTGCTGCTGATGGTGATCCACCACCTCGCCGTCGACGGCGTCTCCTGGCGGATCCTGCTCGACGACCTCGCCCGGGCCCACCGGGCCGCCGCCGACGGCCACCCGGCCGACCTCGCCGCCGTACCCGTCACGGCCGCCGACTGGGCCCGCGCGCTGCGGGCGGCCGAGGCCGACCCGGCGGTCGCCGCCGACCGCGACCACTGGCACGGCCTGCTGACCGCCGGCACCGGGACCATCGGCACCCGGCCGCTGGACCGCACCCGGGACACCGTGGCCGGGGCCGCGACCCTGCGCACCACCCTGGGCGGCGGCCCGACCGCCGCCCTGCTGACCGACCTGCCCGACCGACTCGGCGCCGCCGTACCGGAGATCCTCCTCGGCGCGCTCGCCGCCGCCCTGCGCGGCTGGCGCGCCCGCGGCGCCGACGGCCCGCTCCTGGTGGACGTCGAGGGCCACGGCCGCGACCCGGAACTCGCGGCCCTCGACGGCCTCGACCTCTCCCGGACGCTGGGCTGGTTCACGGTCATCCACCCCGTCCTGCTGGACACCGGCCCGGCCGGACCCGACACCGGGGGAGCGGCCCGCGCCGACGACCTCGCCCCCGCCGACGAACTGGCCCGCGCCGTCGCGGCCGCGCGGCGGCGCCTGCGTGCCACCCCCCACCGGGGCCTGACGTACGGGCTGCTCCAGCGGTCCGGCGTGCTGCCCGACCGCCCGGCCCCGATCGCCTTCAACTACCTGGGCCGCTTCGACACCACCCGACGCGGCCCCTGGCAGCCCGTCCCCGGCACCCTGCGGGGCGAGGCCGACCCCACCCTGCCGCTCGCCCACACCCTCTCGGTCGACGCCTTCGTGGAGACCGGCCCGGACGGCCCGCGGCTGCGGGTCGAATGGGCCTGGCCGGCCGGCGTGCTGGCCGCCGACGCGGTGGCCGAACTCGCCGCCCGCTGGGAGCAGGCCCTCACCACCCTGTCGTCCGCCGGCCCGCCCCGGGCCGGGGGGCCCGCAGCCGACGCCCAGCCCGAGGCACCCGCCGAGGCCGCCGTCCTGCTGCCCGCCACGCCGCTCCAGGCCGGCCTGCTGTTCCACTCCCGCTACGCCGCCCACGACGGCCGCCGCGACCCGTACCTCGTGCAGCTCGTCCTCGACCTCACCGGCGCGATCGACCCGGAGCGGCTCCAGGACGCCGCCCGGCGGCTGCTCGCGCGCCATCCGCAGCTCGCCGGGGCCTTCACCAGCGGCGAGTCCGGCCCGCCGCGGCAGGTCGTGCCGGTCGAGGTGACGCTGCCCTGGCGCACCGTGGACCTCACCGGACGGGCGGAGGGGGAGCAGTCCGCCGACGCCCGGCGGCACGTGGCGGAGGACCGCCGGCCGTTCTCGGTCGACACCCCGCCGCTGATCCGGTTCACCCTGCTGCGGCTGGCCGCCGACCGGTGGCGGCTCGTCTTCACCCACCACCACCTGCTGCTGGACGGCTGGTCGGTGCCGATCGTGCTGCGCGAGCTGCTCGCGCTGCACCAGGGCGTCGACCTGCCCCCGGCGCCGTCCTACCGCCGCTACCTCGACTGGCTGGCCGGGCGCGACGACGCGGCCGCGCGCGGCGCCTGGCGCGTCGCCCTCGCCGGGGCCGAGCCCACCCGGGTCGGCCGGCCCGCGCCGGCCGGCGGCGAGGGCGCCGACGACGGCCCGTCGACGAGCGTCTTCACCCTGCCCGCCGGGCTCACCGCCGGGCTGCGGGCGCGCGCCGCGCAGTGGGAGGTGACCCTCGGCTCCCTGGTGGCGACGGCGTGGGCGCTGGTGCTCTCCCACCTCACCGGCCGCGACGACGTCCTGTTCGGCACCACCGTCGCCCAGCGCCCGGCCGAACTGCCGGAGGCGGACCGGCTCGTGGGCCTGCTGATCAACACCGTGCCGGTCCGGGCCCGGCTGCACCCGGGCGAGCCGCTGCGAGAGCTCGCCGCCCGGCTCCAGCGGGAGCGCACCGCGTTGCTGGACCACGAGCACCTGGGCCTCACCGAGGTGGAGGAGGCCGCCGGTGCCGGGCGGCTCTTCGACAGCTCACTGGTGTTCGAGAACTACCCGCTGGACGAGGCCGGGTTCGTCGAGCCCGCGCCGGGCCTGCGGATCGGCGCCGTCGAACCGTTCGACGGCACCCACTACCCGCTCTCGCTGGTGGTGCTGCCGCGCCAGGGAGGCCTGGACGTGCGGCTCCAGCTGCGGCCCGCCGAACTGGACCGGTACCTCGACGCGGACCGGCTGCGCACCTTGCTGACGGCCGCCTGCGCCGCCCTGGCCGGCTCTGGCGCGGACGCGCTGACCACCGGCCGGGTCGACCTGCTGCCGCCCGTCCAGCGGGCGGGGCTGCGGGCCTGGGGCACCGGCCCGGCGGCCGACGCCGAACCGGTGTCGGTGGGCGCGCGGTTCGAGCGGCTGGCGGCCGACCACCCGGACCGGATCGCCCTGCGCCACGTCGACGGCGCCACCGCGAACGCCACGGGTACCGCCACCACCACGTACGGCGCGCTCAACGCCGACGCCAACCGGCTGGCCCACCACCTGGCGGCCCTCGGGGTGCGGCCCGGCACCCGGGTCGCCGTACGGCTGCCGCGCTGCCCGGAGGTGCCGGTGGCGATGCTGGCGCTGGCCAAGCTCGGCGCCGTCTGCGTCCCGCTGCACCCGGGGTTCCCGGCCGAGCGGCTGCGCGCGCTCGCCGCCGAGGCGGGCACCGAACTGCCTTTGGACGCCGAGGTGTTGGCGGCGGTCCGGCGGGCGGGCGGGCGCGCGGGCAACCCCGGCGTGGAGGTGCCGCCCGGGCAGGTCGCCCAGTTGCTGTACACCTCGGGCTCGACCGGCCGCCCCAAGGGGGTGGCGGTCACCCACCGCAACATCCTCGCCCTGGCCGACGACCCGCTGTGGCACGGCCCCGACCACGACCGGGTGCTGTTCCACTCGCCGCACGCCTGGGACGCCATGGTGTACGAGCTGCTCATGCCGCTGCTGACCGGCCGTCAGGTGGTGGTGGCCCCGCCGGGAGAGCTGACCCCGGCGGACTACGCCCGGGCCGTCGAGCGCGGCGGTGCCACCGCGGCCTGGCTGACGGCGGGCCTGTTCGACCTGCTGACCGAGCAGGTCCCGGCGGCCCTGGCCCGGTTGCGCCTGATCTGCACCGGCGGCGACGTCGTCCCCCCGGCGGCGCTCGCCCGGGCCCGGCGGGCCGCGCCCGGGCAGCGGCTGCTGGACCTGTACGGGCCGGTGGAGAGCACGACCTTCGCCCTGGGCCACGAAGTCCCGGCGGGCCCGGTCCGCGAGGGCGAGGCCGTCCCGATCGGCCGCCCGCTCGCGGGGACGAGGGTGTTGCTGTTGGACGCCGCGCTGCGCCCGGTGCCGCCGGGCGTCCCCGGCGAGATCCACCTGGGCGGCGAGGGCCTGGCCGCGGGCTACCACGGCGCCCCGGCCCGGACGGCCGAGCGCTTCGTCGCCGACCCGTACGGCCCGCCGGGCGGCCGGCTGTACCGCACCGGGGACCTGGGCCGGTGGGACACCGAGGGCCGGCTGCACTTCCTGGGGCGCGCGGACCGGCAGGTGAAGATCAACGGGTTCCGGATCGAGCCGGGAGAGATCGAGGCCGCGCTGTGCGCCGAGCCGGAGGTCACCGCCGCCCGGGTGGTGCCGCACGGGGCGGGCCCGGCGGGCCGCTCGCTGGTCGGGTACGTGGTCGCCGACCGGCCGGTGGCCGCCGGCGAACTGCGCCGCCGGCTCGCCGGGCGGCTGCCGCGCCACCTGGTGCCCGCCGTGCTCGTCCCGGTCGACGCGCTGCCGCTGGACGCCAACGGCAAGGTCGACACGACCGCCCTGGGCCCGCCGCAGCGGTCGGCCCCGGGGCCGACCCGCTCGCCCCGCCGGGAGGTCCTGGCGGCGCTGTTCGCGGAGGTGCTGCGGGTGCCGGCGGTCGCGCCGGAGGACGACTTCTTCGCGCTCGGCGGCAACTCGATCGCCGCGATGCGGCTGGCCGGGCGGATCCGGTCCACCCTGGGGGTCGACGTGCCGCTCGGCGAGCTGTTCGACGCGCCCACGGTGGCCGGGCTGGACCACCGGCTCGACCGCGCCGCCCGTACCGACGGCACCGGCGGCAGCGCCCCGGCGCTCGGCGACCGGACGGCCCGGCCCGACCGGCTGCCGCTCGCCCCCGCCCAACTGCGCCTGTGGACGGCCAACTACCTGGGCGAGCACCGCCCGGACTACCTCACCACCCTGGCCCTCGACCTCACCGGCGGGCTCGACCCCGCCGCGCTGCGGGCCGCCCTCGGCGACCTGGTGGCCCGGCACGAGGCCCTGCGGACCGTCCTGCCGTACGGCCCGGACGGCCCCGAGCAGCGCATCCTCGCGCCCGCCGATGCCCCGCCCGGCGCCCCGCCCGCCGACGCCGACCTCGCCGAGGCCTTCCTCGCCGCCGTCCCGTCCGCCGCGCCCCGCTTCCTCGACGTCCCGCCGGAGCGGCTGGACGCCTGGATCGCCGCCGAACTCGACCGCGGCTTCGACCTGTTGACCGAGCCGCCGCTGCGCACCGCCCTGCTGCGCAGCGGCCCCGACCGGCACACCCTGCTGCTGGTGCTGCACCACGCGACGGTGGACGGGCACGCGCTCGAACCGCTGCTGGCCGACCTGCGGTCCGCCTACCGGGCCCGGGCGGCCGGCGGGGCGCCGCGCTGGCCGTCGCCCGCCGTCCAGTACGCCGACCACGCCCTGTGGCTGCGGCGGCGGCTCGGCGACGAGGACCGCCCGGAGAGCCCGGCCGCCCGGCAGGCCGCCTACTGGAAGGGCGCGTTGGCCGCCCTGCCGCCGTGGCGGGGCCTGCCGGACGCCACCGGCGCCCCGGGCGCCGGGCCGGGCGCGGCCGGCACCGTCCGCTTCGCCCTGGACCTGCGGGAGCACCGCCGGCTGGCGGCCGCCGCCCGGGCCTGTTCGGCCGGCACCGGGATGGTGGTGCAGGCGGCGTTCGCCGCCGCGCTGGGCGACCTCGGCGCGGGGCACGACCTCCCGATCGGAGTGCCGCTGGCCGGCCGGGACGACGAGGTGCTGGACGGCGTGGTCGGCTGCCTGGTCAACACCGTGGTGCTGCGGGTCGACACCTCCGGCGCCCCGACGGCCCGCACCCTGGTCGGGCGGGTCCGGGAGCGGCTGCTGGCCGCCCACGCCCATCAGGACCTGCCGTTCGACCGGGTGGTGGAACTGGTCAACCCGGCCCGGCGGGCGGGCCGCCAGCCGCTGTTCGGGGTGGCGCTCTCCCATCTGGTGCGGGCCGAACCGGCCGACGGCGGGCGGTGGGCCGACGCCGTGACGGTCGCCGAGCGGCCCGTCCCGGTGGCCCGCACCGCCGTCGACCTGCTGCTCCAACTGGTGGAGCGGCGGACCGCGGACGGCGCACCCGGCGGGCTGGAGTGCGCCCTGGTACACGCGCTGGACGGCTGCGACGAGCCGACCGCCCGGCGGGTGGTGGCCGCCTTCCGACGGCGGGTCACCGAGTTCTGTGACGAGTTGAACGACGAGTCGAACGACGAGGTCAACGGCGAGCTCGACGGCGAGCTCGACGGCGAGCTCGACGACGAGCCGGCCGACGAGTTGAACGACCTTGCCCACGTGCACGACCACAACCATGAAGTGAGGGCCCGATGAGCAGCACCAACCCCTTCGACGACGAGCAGGGCGCGTTCCTGGTCCTGGCGAACGAGGAGAACCAGCACGCGCTCTGGCCCGCCTTCGTCGACGTGCCCGCCGGTTGGCGCAGCGTGTTCGGCGAGGAATCCCGGCAGGCCTGCCTGGACTACGTCGAGAAGAACTGGACCGACCTGCGTCCGCGCAGCCTGGCCGAGGCGATGGACGCCCGCCTCGACTGACCGCGATCGGCCGGTCCATCAGGGATGTTCCACCCTGGCTTAAGGATCTCCCGTCCCCCGCAAGCGAACTGACAGCATGTCAGGGACGGGCGCGGGGCCGGCCCGCAGGAACAAGTGCGGCGCGCCTGGGTTTCCCCCACGCCCGGTCGCGCCGCCGGCGAGCCGGCCCCGGAGCCCCGCAGGCACCCGATTGCCGCCCGTCCGGACCGCAGCGCCACCGCCCGTTGTCCGAAGCCCTCACGAGGAGTCACCGATGAACGCTGTCACCCCGCGC
The DNA here is from genome assembly GCF_044744605.1 of Kitasatospora sp. NPDC087271. Lineage (NCBI taxonomy): Bacteria > Bacillati > Actinomycetota > Actinomycetes > Kitasatosporales > Streptomycetaceae > Kitasatospora > Kitasatospora sp. NPDC087271. The sequence continues at coordinate 597,343 of NZ_JBIUYQ010000001.1, read as the reverse complement.
ACCGCCGAGCGCACGGCCCGGCCCCGGCACTACCTGATGTGCCGCCCCAGCCACTTCGAGGTCACCTACGCGATCAACCCGTGGATGGACCCGGCGAAGCCGGTCGACACCGGGCTCGCCGTGGCGCAGTGGGAGCGGCTGTACGCGCTCTACCAGGAGCTCGGCCACCGGGTCGACCTGATCGACCCGATCCCGGGCCTGCCCGACATGGTCTACGCCGCCAACGGCGCCACCGTGGTGGACGGCAAGGTGCTCGGCGCCCGCTTCCGCAACGCCGAGCGCGCCGCCGAGGGCCCCGCCTACCTGGAGTGGTTCCGCGCCAACGGCTACCCCGAGCTGCACGACCCGGAGCACGTCAACGAGGGCGAGGGCGACTTCCTGGTCACCGCCGAGTACGTGCTCGCCGGGCGGGGCTTCCGCAGCACGCCGGCCGGACACGCCGAGGCCCAGGAGTTCTTCGGGCGCCCGGTCATCGGCCTGGAGCTGGTCGACCCGCGCTACTACCACCTGGACACCGCGCTGGCCGTGCTGGACGGCGACGAGATCATGTACAACCCGGAGGCCTTCTCCGCGGGCAGCCGCGAGGTGCTGCGCCGGCTGTTCCCGGACGCGGTGCTGGCCGACGCCGGCGACGCCGCCGTGTTCGGCCTCAACGCGGTCAGCGACGGCCTGCACGTGTTCCTGCCGGAGGCGGCCACGGGCCTCGCCGACAAGCTGCGGGAGCGCGGCTTCGAGCCGATCGGCGTCGACCTGTCCGAGCTGCTCAAGGGCGGCGGCAGCGTCAAGTGCTGCACGCTGGAGCTGCGCCACCGCGCCTGACCGCCGCCCGCCCCGCCCGTACGCCCCTTCGCCCGCCTCCGTGACGCCGGGGGCGGACGAACGGGGCGGACGCGGGCCGTACGACCACCCCGCACCAACGCGACGGGCCGCGCGGGCCTCCCCCCGAGGAGGTCCGCGCGGCCCGTCGGCGTCGCGCCCCGGTGCCGCCGCCCGACGGCGGCGGCCCGGTGGCGGCTCAGTCCGGCCGCCCCGCGCGCGGCGGCCCGCTCTCGGCCCAGCGCTTCAGCAGGGCGGCCGCCGCGCCGGAGTCGACCGCCTCGGCGGCCCGGGGCAGCACGGCCGCCAGCCGCTCGACGACCGGCCGCTCGGAGGGCGTCAGCGCCGCCAGACCGGCCGCCGCGGACAGCAGGACGGCGTCACGGACGGGGCCCTGCTCGCCGTCCAGGACGGCGTGGACCACGCCCGCGTTGTGGGCCGCGTCGCCGCCGCGCAGCGCGTCCGGGGCCGCCGTCGCGATCCCGAGCTCGCGCGGGTCGAGCCGCTCCTGCACGAACCGGCCGGTGGTCGCCGTCCAGACCGTCGAGGTGGTGGAGACGGACAGTTCGTCGAGGCCGTCGTCGCCCCGGAAGACCAGCGCGTCCACGCCCTGGCGGGCGAACACGGCGGCGATCAGCGGGCCCAGCCGGGGATCGGCGACGCCGACCGCCATGGCCGTGGGCGAGGCCGGGTTGGTCAGCGGGCCCAGCGCGTTGAACGCCGTCGGCACGCCCAACTCCTTGCGGGCGACGGCCGCGTGGCGGAACGCCGGGTGGAAGGCCGGGGCGAAGCAGAAGCCGATCCCGACCTCGCGCACCGAGCGGGCCACCTCCTCGGCCGAGAGCTCCAGTGCGATGCCGAGCCGCTCCAGCACGTCCGCCGAGCCGGAGGCGGAGGAGGCCGAGCGGTTGCCGTGCTTGACCACCCGGGCCCCGGCGGCCGCCGCCACGATCGCGGCCATGGTGGACACGTTCACGGTCTTGGCGCCGTCCCCGCCGGTGCCGACGATGTCCAGTGTCGGCCCCGGCACGTCGACCCGCACCGTGTGCTCGCGCGCGGCCCGGACCAGCCCGTCGACCTCCTCGGCGGTCTCGCCCTTGGCCCGCAGCGCCACCAGGAAGCCGGCCAGCTGCGCCGGCGCCGCCTCGCCGCGCATCACCCGGTCCATCGCCCAGGCGGTGTCGGCGGTGCTCAGGTCCGTCCCGCCGATCAGCGCCGTGAGCAACTGCGGCCAGCTGCGCGATTCACCATTCCCTGTCACTGGTCACCCATTTCCGCTCGTCGGTTCCGATGTGCGTGCGGTCAGCGCCCGGCGCCGACCGCGAGGAAGTTCTCCAGCAACTGCATGCCGCCGGTGGTGGTGATGCTCTCGGGGTGGAACTGCACGGACTCGATGGGCAGGCTGCGGTGCCGCATGCCCATGACGTAGCCGTCGTCGTCGGCGGTCGCGGTGAGTTCCAGGTCCTCGGGCAGCGGCTGGGTGACGATCAGGGAGTGGTACCTGGTCGCGGTGAGGCTGTTGCCGAGGCCGGCGAACAGGCCGCGCCCGTCGTGCGTCACGGTGCTGGTGCGCCCGTGCATCAGCCGGTCGGCGATCTGGACCCGCCCGCCGAACGCCAGGCCGATCGCCTGGTGGCCCAGGCACACGCCGAGCAGCGGGACCTTCCCGGCGAAGTGGTGGACGAGCTCGACGTGGCCGGAGGCCGCCGGGTGCCCGGGGCCGGGGCCGAGCACGACCGCGTCGGGCGCGGTCGCGGCCAGCTGCTCGGGGGTGCGGGTGTGCGAGCGGACCACCTCGGTGTCCGCGCCGAGTGCCCGCAGGTACTGGTCGATGATGTGGACGAAGCTGTCCCGCGCGTCCACCAGCAGAACCTTCACGCCGTCAACTCCTCACCCGTCAGCGCCCAGTAGGCGGCGCCCAGCTTCGCCAACGTCTCGTTCCACTCGCCCTCGGGGGTCGAGTCGGCGACGATCCCCGCGGAACTCTGCACGGAGTACACCGCGCCGTCGTGCGCGATCGTGCGGATGCACAGGGCCAGTTCGCTCCAGCCGCCGACGTCGATCAGGCCGACGGCACCGGCGTAGGCTCCGCGCGGCTCCCGCTCGATCTCGTGGATGATCTCCATGGCGCGCAGCTTCGGCGCGCCGGTCATGGTGCCGGCCGGGAAGGTCGCGCACAGCGACCGCCACACGTCGGCGTCCTCCTCCAGCTCGGCGCTGACCGTGGACACCAGGTGGAAGACGTGCGAGAAGGTCTCCACCACCATCAGGTCGTCGGCCGTCAGGGTGTGCGGCTTGCAGACCCGGCTGATGTCGTTGCGGGAGAGGTCGACCAGCATGACGTGCTCGGCCTGCTCCTTGGTGCTCGCCAGCAGGGCCTTGATCCGCCGCTCGTTCTCCTCCTCGTCCTGGTCGCGACGGGTGGTGCCGGCGATCGGGCGCATCACGATCCGGCCGTCCTCGATCCGGAACAGCAGCTCGGGGCTGGCGCCGATCAGCGTGCCCTCGCCGTTCGGGAGCAGGTACATGTGCGGGGAGGGGTTGCGCGAGCGCAGCCGCCGGTAGACCTCGACCGGCGTCAGCGCGGTGCGGACGTCGATCCGGTGGCCGACCTGGATCTGGTAGATGTCGCCGACCCCGATGTGCTCCAGGCAGCGCCGGACCCAGCCGTGGAAGGTGTCGCGGTCCACGCTGTCGTGCACGGACTGCGGGCGGACGGCCGGCGGGCACGCGGCCCGCGGCTCCTGCCCGGCCGCCTCCCGGGCCGCGCCCGCGAGGTCGTGGCGGCCGTGCTCGCCGAAGGCAGGGCTGTCGGCGGTCCGCAGGACCGGCGCGCCGTCGGTGCCGTAGTGCACGCTGTCGCGGAACAGCGTCAGCACGGCGTCCGGGCGGGCCGGCGGCAGCGCCCGGGCCGGCAGGTCCTCCATGTGCCAGGCCGCGTCGTAGCCGAACCGGGCCAGGAAGCCGAAGTGGAAGCGGTCGCCGGGCAGGCCCGGCTCCAGGCCGAACAGGCCCTGCGCGCGCCGCAGGAACTCCCAGACGCGGGCCGGCTCGGGGGCCTCCAGCCGCCCGGGGGCGTCCGCGGCGGGGGTGAGGCCCGCCGCCTCGGCGGTCGCCCGCAGCACCGGGGCGAGCTCCGCGACGCCGTCGATCTCCAGGTACGAGCCGTACAGCCGGATCTCGGCGAGCGGGCCGCAGCCGAGCACCGCGGGCCCGCCCTGCCGGCCGGACTCGGTCAGGCTCTCCAGCAGGTACACCTGCTCCGCGCCGAGCCGGTCGCCCAGCCGCGTGTACAGCTCCAGCGGGTCGTGCGGCGGCAGCGGCTCGGTGCCGAGCCGGACGGCGAACGGAGGGTGCGATGGCGCGTCTGGCATCGGAATCCTCATCGTGAATGGCCGGCTGGGTACGGCCGGTGAACCAATGGCCTCCAGTCAATCCGTTCGTCCCGGAAGGCGGTCAGACCAGTTCTCCGGTGCGGGAGCAGGCCAATTCGCGGACGCTTGACCTTCTTTCCGTGGCCGGGCTGCAATGAGCGGGCCAGCGATTTCCGTTCCCATCCGAGGGCCGTGATGAATCGAATTCCGCAGACCGGAGCACCCGCCGCCTGGCGTTCCCTGCCGGCGGCCCAGCAACCGCAGTGGCCGGACCGGGCGGCGCTGCGCGAGGTGGTCGCCGACCTGTCGGCCGCCCCGCCCCTGGTCCTCGCCGAGGAGTGCGACCGGCTGACCGACCGGATGGCCGCCGTCGCCGCCGGCGAGGCCTTCGTCCTCCAGGGCGGCGACTGCGCCGAGACCTTCGGCGGGCTCACCGCGGACGCGGTCACCGCCAAGCTGCGCACCCTGTTGCAGATGGCGGTGGTCCTGACCTACGCGAGCGGCGTCCCGGTCGTGAAGATCGGCCGGCTGGCCGGGCAGTACGCCAAGCCCCGCTCCCAGCCGGACGAGACCCGCGACGGCCTCAGCCTGCCCTCCTACCGGGGTGACGCGGTCAACGGCCCGGAGTTCACCGAGGCGGCCCGCCGCCCGGACCCGGCGCGGCTGCGGCGGATGTACGAGGCGTCGGCGGTCACCCTCAACCTGGTCCGCGGCTTCGCGGCCGGCGGCAGCGCCTCCCTCTACCAGGCCCACCAGTGGAACCGCGGCTTCCTGGAGGACTCCGCCGAGGCCCGCCGCTACGAGGAACTGGCCGACGGCGTGGACCGCGCGCTGCGCTTCCTGCAAGCCTGCGGCTGCGACCCGGCCGGGCTGCTGGAGGCCGAGTTCTTCGCCAGCCACGAGGGACTGCTGCTGGACTACGAGCAGCCCCTCACCCGCACCGACCCGCGCACCGGGGCGCACTACGCCACCAGCGGGCACCTGCTCTGGGTCGGCGAGCGGACCAGGGGCCTGGACGACGCGCACATCGCGTACTTCGCCGGGATCCACAACCCGATCGCCGTCAAGCTCGGCCCCACGACCACCGCGGACGAGGTCCTCGGCTACGTCGACCGCCTCGACCCCGACCGCCGGCCCGGCCGGCTGACCTTCGTGGTGCGGATGGGCGCGGGCCGGGTGCGCGAACTGCTGCCGCCGCTGGTGGAGAAGGTCACGGCGGAGGGCGCCCGGGTCGCCTGGATCTGCGACCCGATGCACGGCAACACCGTCCAGACCGACGACGGCCGCAAGACCCGCCGCTTCGACGACATCCTGGGCGAGGTCGCCGGCTTCTTCGAGGTGCACCGGGAGCTGGGCACGCACGCCGGCGGCATCCACGTCGAACTCACCGGCGACGACGTCACGGAGTGCCTCGGCGGCGGCGACCAGGTCCGCGCCGAGGACCTGCACCAGCGCTACGAGACGGCCTGCGACCCACGGCTGAACCACCGCCAGTCCCTCGACCTCGCCTTCCGGGTGGCGGAGCTGATGAAGGCCTGAGAACCGCCCCGGGCCGCGGTTGGCCGGATCGGTGCGCGCCGATCCGGCCAACCGGCCTTTCCACGCCGATTCCCCGCCGGTCACCCGGGGGCGCGGACGCCGATCGCAGTCCGTCAGGCGGCGTCTTTTGGGGAGAACTGAATATCGTTGACCCATTGACCGGGCCGTCCTTAGAGTGCCTTGCGATCCTGCGCCTATTCCTCTGGGGGGAGTGGAAACGGTGGGGTACCGACCTGGTTCCGGCATACGCCACGACGGCAGTTCCTCACCCGTGCCCCGGGTCGAGTACCGCATTCTCGGCCCGCTCGAAGCGCTCGTCGACGCCAGGCCGCTGAACCTCGGCGGGATCCGGCAGCAGACGGTGCTCGCCGCGCTGCTCCTCGACGTCAACCGGGTGGTCAGCGTGGACCGCCTGGTCCGCGCTCTCTACGAGGAGGCCCCGCCGGCCACCGCCCGCGCACAGTTGCAGATCAGCGTCTCCGCCCTGCGCCGGCTGTTCGCCGTGCACGGCCTCTCCGACGTCATCACCACCCACCCGCAGGGCTACATGGTGAAGGCGGCGGACGCCCAGCTCGACCTGCTCCAGGCCCGCGACCTGGTCGGGAAGGCGCGGGCGCTGCGCGACCGGAAGGCGGAGGGCCGCGACCGGACGGCGGCGGACCGCGACCGCAAGGCGGAGGCCGCCGCCCTCTTCCGGCAGGCGCTCGGACTGTGGCGCGGCGACCCCCTCGGCGGCCTGCCCAGCGAGGCGCTCCGGTCCGCCGCCGGCCAGCTCACCGAGCAGTGGGTCGGCGCCACCGAGGAGTGCATCCAGCTCGAACTCGCACTCGGCCGGCACGGCGCGGCCGTCGGCGAACTCATCGGCCTGGTCGACGAGTTCCCGTTACGGGAGCGGCTGCGCGGCCAGCTGATGCTGGCGCTCTACCGCTCCGGGCGCCAGACCGAGGCGCTCCAGGTCTACCGCGACACCCGCCAGTGGATGATCGACGAACTCGGTGTCGAACCCGACCCCCGGCTTCAGCGGCTCGAGCTCTCCATCCTCGCCGGCGACCCCCGGCTCGACCTGCCCGACGGCCGTCCGACCGTCACCCACGCCACCCCGGCCGCCGAGTCCGCCGCCGCGCCACCCGTGGCCACCGCCGCCCCCGCCACCGTCCCGGAGATGCTCCCCGCCGACCTCGCCGACTTCACCGGCCGCGAGCACCTGCTCGCCGGCCTGCGCGAACGGCTGCTGCTCTCCTCCCACGACCAGTCCCGGCTCGCCGTCCCGATCGTCTCCGTCGTCGGCAAGGCCGGGGTCGGCAAGACCGCCGTGGCCGTCCACGCGGCCCACCAGATCGCCGCCGAGTTCCCCGGCGGGCAGCTCTTCGCCGACCTGCACGCCGGGGCCCCCGACACCGTCGGCCCGGCCCAGGTGCTGGAGCGCTTCCTGCGCGCCCTCGGCGTCAACGGCACCGCCATCCCCGACGGGCTGGAGGAGCGGGCCGAGATGTACCGGGCCCTGCTCGCCGAGCGCCGGGTGCTGATCGTCCTCGACAACGTCGCCACCGAGAGCCAGATCACCCCGCTGCTGCCGGGCAAGCCCACCTCGGCCGTGATCGTCACCAGCCGGCGGCACATCGGCAGCCTCGCCGGAGCCGTCCGGGTGGACGTCGACACCTTCGACCCCGGCCAGTCCGCGGAACTGCTCGGCCGGATCGCCGGCCCCGCGCGGGTGGCGGCCGAACCGGAGGCGGCGAAGGCGCTGGCCGAACTCTGCGACCACCTGCCGCTGGCGCTGCGCATCGCCGGCGCCCGGCTCGCCGCCCGGCCGCACTGGGAGATCACCGAACTGGTGGAGCGGCTGGAGGACGGGACCCGCCGGCTCGACGAGCTCAAGTACGCCGACGTCGGCATCAGAGCCGGCCTCTCGCTCACCTACGAGAGCGTCAGCGAGGACGCCCGCCGGCTGCTGCGGCGGATCGCCCTGATCGACGAGGGGCCGTTCTCCACCTGGGTCGGCATGGCGCTGCTCGACCTGCCCGAGTACCAGGTCCAGGACCTGATCGACGAACTCTCCGACGCCCAGCTGCTGGACGCCGTCGGCACCGCGCCCGGACGCCACACCCAGTACCGGCTGCACAACCTGGTCCGGGTCTTCGCGCGCGAACGCCTCGTCGACGAGGAGAGCGTCGAGGAGCGGGAGTCCGCACTGGCCCGGGTGATCGGCTGCTTCCTCTACCTGCTGATCGAGGCGAGGCAGCGCGAGTACGGCCGCGACGTGCTGATCCGCGGCCGCGGCACCGCCCTGCACCCGTTGCCCGCCCGGACGGTGGACCGGCTGCTGGCCGAGCCGCTGCGGTGGTTCGCCCGGGAGCGGCCCATGCTCGTGCCCCGGGTCAGACAGGCGGCCATGATGGGCCTCACCGCGCACTGCTGGGAACTCGCCGTCACCGCCGTGACGTTCCTGGAGACCCACGGCCGGCTCGACGACTGGCGCGACACCCACGAACTCGCCCTCGCGGCCGCCCGCAAGGGTGGCGACCGGCTCGGCCAGGCCGCCGCACTGCACTCCCTCGGCTCGCTCGCGCTGACCCGGCAGAACTTCGCCGCCGCCGAGGAGCGCTTCCGCCAGGCCGCCGGGATCTTCACCGACCTCGGCGACGACCTCGGCTCCGCCCTCACCGCCCGCGGCCTCGGCTACCTCGCCCGGGTGGACGGCCGGATCGACGAGGCGACCGCCCACTACCAGGCCGCCCTCACCGTCCTGCGGGCGAGCGGCGGCTCCGTCGCCGTCGCCTACGTGCTGCACAACCTGGCCCAGCTCAAACTGGGCGAGGGCGACGAGGAGGGCGCCGGAGAGCTCCTCGACGAGGCGCTGCGGCTGAGCCGGGAGGGCCGCGGCCGGCGGGTCGAGGCCCAGGTGCTGCACCGGATGGGCCAGAGCCACCTGGAACGCGGCGGCTACGACCGGGCCCTGGAGGCCTTCTCCCGCGCCCTCGACGTCGTCCGGCTGATCGGCGACCACACCGGCGAGATCTACGCCCTGCACGGCATCGGGGCGGCCCGCCACCGGCTCGGCGAGAGCGGCGAGGCCGCCCACGCCCTGCACCGCGCCCTGCTCCTCGCGGAGGGCTCCAACGAGCGGCTGATCATGGGCCGGATCCTCGTCACCCTCGGCGAGTTGGCGCTCGGCACCGGGGAGGCCGACCTGGCGGTCCAGCACCTGCGGCGGGCCCGGCTGGTGTTCCGCCTCATGCGGACCCCCGCCGAGGAGGCCCGCACGCTCGACCTGCTGCGCTCCGCCCGGCTGGCCGCCGGCGACCCGGAGCCCCCCGCAGGCCCGGGTCCACCTTCCTAGTCGGCGATGAAGGCCACCGCGTAGTGGTTCAGCGAGAGGGTGAGGCTCACCCGGTGCCCCGACTCGCCGTCGGAGACCCGGAAGGTGGCCGCCACCTCGGGGTGCACGGTGAACAGGCCGAGCCCGCTGAAGTACCGGTCGACGTCGAACACCAGCCGGTAGAGGCCGCGCCCGCCGTCCGTCCCGCCCCACTCCTCGATCCGGCCGCTCGCGTCCGTTCTGCGCTCGACCACCGGCACCCACTCGTTGTCGACCAGCGACTCCAGTCTCGCGTCGAGGCCGACGGCGGTGCGCCCGTGGACGCTGTCCAGCGCTTCGACGATGACCCTCGCCATCAGCCCACCCGCCCCGGGCGCGGTAACCGGGCCGGCGGACGTTCCTCGGACGGGATATCTCGCATGAAAACCACTCCTTGCCTCAGTACACGATGCATCGGGAAAAGGGCGCGTCAAGCCTATTGTCAGGGGTCCCGCTATCGGCCCGCCATCGAATGATTATTTGTTCGAAAAGTCTTGACGGGCAGTGATTCCGGACCAGTAAAGTCACCGCTGCCAGCCACAATCCTCCGCCGCCGCACACCGCGACCTCCCGTCCGGTCGCCCGTCCGGCGGCGTTCCCGAAAGAGGCGGAAAATCCATGTCTCCGAAATCCGTCCCCACCGCACGGCGGCTCCGGGTATTCGACTCGACACTGCGCGACGGCGAACAGGCCCCGGGCAACGCGATGAACCCCGACCAGAAACTGGAGCTGGCCCTCGCCATCGAGGCCACCGGTGTCGACACCATCGAGGCCGGCTTCCCCAGCTCCTCACCGCGTGACTTCGAGGCGACCAGACTCATCGCGGGCGCGCTCACCACCGCCAAGGTGGCGACTCTCAACCGGGCCGTCCGCGCGGACATCGAGCTGGCCGCCGAGGCCGGCGGCGTCGAGCGCCACCAGGTCCAGATCATGGCCACCGGCAGCGACGTCCACCTGGAGCACAAGCGCGGCCTCACCCGGGCCGAGGGCCTGCACGAGATCATCGACAGCATCCGGTTCGCCCGCGAGCTGGGCTTCACCGACATCACGCTCGGCATCGAGGACGCCAGCCGGGGCAGCGACGACCTGCTGCGTCCGATGATCGAGGCCGGCATCGAGGAGGGCGCCGGCACGGTGGCGCTCGCCGACACCACCGGCTGCCTGATCCCGGCCGAGTTCGGCGCCCAGGTGGCGCGGGTCCGCTCCTGGATCCCGGACCACATCATCCTGTCCACCCACTGCCACCAGGACCTCGGGCTCTCCCTCGCCAACGCCCTGGCCGGCGTCGAGGCGGGCGCGGACGAGGTGCAGGCCACCATCGCCGGCATCGGCGAGCGCGCGGGCAACACCCCGCTGGAGGAGCTGGCGGCGGTACTGCTCTACAAGGGCGAGCAGCTCGGCCTGACCAGCCGGCTGCGCACCGAGAAATTCTACGAGGCCTACCAGCTGCTGGCCCGGATCATCGGAATGTCGACCCCGCGCAACAAGGCGATATTCGGGGAGAACGCCTTCGCCACCCAGGCCGGAATCCACCAGGCCGGAATGCTGCGCAATCCGGTGACCTACGAATACGTCGAGCCGCACAGTTTCGGCCGGGAGCGCGGAATTCTCATCGGCCGGCACTCCGGGCGCAATGTGGTCCGCAACCTGTTCGACCAGATGGGAATCGGCGCCGAGCGAGACCTGCTCGACGAGATCTACGAGACCTACATCGCGGGCCGCGCCGACGGCACCTGCATCGAACTGGGCGAGCTGCGCGAGATCATCGCCGAGCGCCTGGAGCGCACCAGCGAGATGGCGGTGGCCAGCTGATGGGCGGCACCGAGCGCAACCTGATCGAGAAGGTCTGGCAGAGCCACGTCGTCGACCAGGCACCGGGCGAGCCCGACCTGCTCTACATCGACCTGCACCTGCTCCACGAGGCGAGTTCCCCGCAGGCCTTCGACGGCCTCCAACTGGCCGGCCGCCGGGTCCGCCGGCCCGACCTCGCGCTCGCCCTCGAGGACCACAACGTGCCCACCAACACGCTGCTGGTCAAGGACGCGATGGGCAGCGCCCAGCTGGAGCGCCTGCGCGAGAACTGCGAGGAGCAGGGGATCGAGCTGTTCTCGCTCGGCGACGACCGGCAGGGCATCGTGCACGTGGTGGCGCCCGAACTGGGCTTCGTGCGCCCCGGCATGACCGTGGTGTGCGGTGACAGCCACACCTCCACGCACGGTGCCTTCGGGGCGCTCGCCTTCGGCGTCGGCACCAGCGACGTCGAGCACGTGCTCGCCACCCAGACGCTGGCGCTCCAGCGCCCCCGGACGATGTCCGTCGAGTTCGTCGGCGAGCCGCCGGCCGACGTCACGCCGAAGGACCTGATCCTCGCGCTGATCGCGCACATCGGCGCCAACGGCGCCAACGGCTACGCGATCGAGTACCGCGGCAAGGCCGTCGAGAACCTCTCCATGGAGGGGCGGATGACGGTCTGCAACATGAGCATCGAGGCGGGCGCCCGCGCCGGCCTGATCGCCCCCGACGACACCACGCTCGCCTACCTGCGCGAGCGCTGGGACCCGGCCGCCGAGGCCGACTGGGACGAGGCCGTCCGCTACTGGCAGTCCCTGCGCACCGACGAGGGCGCCGCCTTCGACCGCGTGGTCGAACTGGACGTCACCGGGCTCAAGCCCTTCGTCACCTGGGGCACCAACCCCGGCCAGGCCGTCCCGCTGGACGCCGCGGTGCCGGCGCCCGAGACCTTCGCGACCCCCGCCGAGCAGCAGGCCGCGCGCCGCGCCCTGGAGTACATGGGCCTCGAACCGGACGTCGCCCTGCGGGACGTCGAGATCAACACCGTCTTCCTCGGCTCCTGCACCAACGGCCGGATCGAGGACCTGCGGGCCGCGGCCGACGTGCTGCGCGGCCGCAAGGTCTCCGACCGGATCACCATGCTCGTCGTCCCCGGCTCGATGGCCGTCCGGGCCCAGGCCGAGGAGGAGGGCTTGGACCAGGTCTTCCTCGACGCGGGCGCGCAGTGGCGGCTCTCCGGTTGCTCGATGTGCATGGGCATCAACGCCGACCGCCTCCAGGGCATCCAGCGGGTCGCGTCCACCTCCAACCGCAACTACGAGGGCCGGCAGGGCACCCACGCCCGCACCCACCTGGTCTCGCCCGTCGTCGCCGCCGCCACCGCCGTGGTCGGCCGCCTGGCCGCGCCGACCGAGCTGTGACCGCGCCCGCCGGGCACACCCGCCCGACCCGCCCGACCCGTTCCACCCGACCGGCCTGTTCGACCCGTTCGACCGACCGCAGCCAGACCGACCAGCAGGGGGCAGAGGCATGAGGGAGCCGCTCACGGCGCACACCGGACAGGCCGTGGCCCTGTCCCGGGACGACGTCGACACCGACCAGATCATCCCGGCCGAGTTCTGCAAGCGGCTGACCAAGACCGGCTACGCCGACACCCTGTTCGGGCACTGGCGCAAGGAGCCCGAGTTCGTCCTGAACCAGCCGCAGCACCAGGACGCGAGCGTCCTGGTGGCGGGCCACAACTTCGGCACCGGCAGCTCCCGCGAGCACGCCGTGTGGGCCCTGCGCGACTGGGGTTTCCGGGCCGTCATCGCCACCAGCTTCGGCGACATCTTCCTGCGCAACGCGCTGAAGAACGGCCTGCTGGCCGTCGCCCTGCCGGTGCCCGTCGTCGCCGACCTCGCCGAACGCGCCCAGGCCGACCCGAAGTTCGAGATCACCGTCGACCTGGAGCAGCTGACCGTCGGCACCGACCTCGGGACCTGGGAGTTCGAGGCCGACCACCGCGCCCGCTGGCTGCTGCTCAACGGCCTCGACGACATCGACGTCACCCTGCGCAAGGCCGACGCGATCGCCGCCTTCGAGCAGGGCCGCCCGGCCTGGATGACCAGCATCACCCGCGGCGCCTTCTCCTCCCCGGACACCGCGAAGCAGCGCCGGGCCTCCTGACGACCGCACCCCCCGGCGCAGCTCCCAGGGCCGCGCGGCGGTGACCCTGCCCGACGCCCCCGGCCCGGCCGACCCGACCCACACCCGGCCGGCCCCACCCCAGAAACGGTGAGAGACCCATGACCAAGACAGTGACCGTCATCCCCGGTGACGGCATCGGCCCCGAGGTGACCAAGGAGGCCCTGGAGACCATCGAGTCGCTGGGCCTGGACCTCGCGGTCGACGTGCTCGACCACGTCAACGCCGACACCTACCTGCGGACCGGGGTCTCCCTGTCCGACGAGGACTTCGAGCGGATCAAGGCGAGCGACTCGGTGCTCTTCGGCGCCATCGGCGACCCCCGCGTGAAGACCTCGGACTACGGCCGCGGCGTCCTGCTGCGCCTGCGCTTCGACCTCGACCTGTACGTCAACCACCGCCCGGCCACCCTGCTCCAGGAGCGGCTGAGCCCGCTGCGCGACGCCCGGACCCGCGCCATCGACGCCGTGATCGTCCGGGAGAACACCGAGGGCCTCTACACCGACATCGGCGGTGTGCTGCGCGGGAACACCGTGCACGAGATGGCCGTCGACGCGGACGTCAGCACCTACATGGGCGTCTCGCGGGTGATGGAGTACGCGTACTCGATCGCCGAGCGCGGCGTCTGCATGGTCGACAAGTCCAACGCCGTCCGGCACGGCGGCCAGGTGTGGCAGCGGGTGTTCCGCGAGGCCGCCGCGAAGCACCCCGCCATCAGCTCCACCCACCTCTACGTCGACGCCGCCGCGATGAAGCTGATCTCCGACCCGTCGCAGTTCGACGTGATCGTCACCAACAACTCGTACGGCGACATCCTCAGCGACCTGGCGGCCATGCTGGCCGGCGGCCTGGGCAACGCGGCCTCGGCCAACATCAACCCGGACACCGGGTTCGGCCTCTACGAGCCGGTGCACGGCAGCGCGCCCGACATCGCCGGCCAGGGCATCGGCAACCCCTTCGGCGCCATCCTCAGCTCCGCGCTGATGCTGGAGCGCCTGGGCTGGGCCGCCGAGGCGAAGGCGATCCAGCTGGCCGTCGGCACGGCCGTGGCCGAGGGCGCCTGCACGCCGGACCTCGGCGGCTCCCTCACCACCGAGCAGGTCGGCGCCGCGGTCAGGGCGGCCCTCGCCGCGGCCTGACGGTATGACCCCGCCCCCACCCCCCAACCGCCGCCGTGGTCGCCCCACCGACCACGGCGGCCGGGTCCGTCCTCCCCGACACCGCCCGGCGGGCGGGCGTCCGAAGGCGGACCCAGGCCGCTCAGCCCCAGGGATTGTGCTCGTGCGATTCGCTGACCGCGGTACGGAACGTGGTGTGCTCGATCATCTCGTACGGACTCCAACTCCTGGACGGTGCGGCCGGTCGGCAGCGGTTGAAAGGATGGCTGAAGCCTGGCAGCTCCGGCCATCGGCCCGCTATCGACGCCCGCTGTCGACGCCCGCCGGGTACGCCCGCTGTCGACGCCCGCGCCCGGCCGGACGGCACCGGGTTCGGCGCCGCCGGGGCGGCGGGGCCGGCTCGGTAGGATCCTGGCATGGGTGCGCAGGAAGAGGCGTGGGACACGGACGCGGCGGAGCGGGCGGTCGCGGTGCTGAAGGCGGTCGCCGACCCGTCCCGGTACCGGCTGCTCTGGGCGCTGACCCGGCGGGAGCTGCCGGTCAGCGAACTGGCGGAGCTGCTGGGCGCGCACGTGGCGGCGACCTCGCAGCACCTGGCCAGGCTGCGGGCGGCCGGGCTGGTCGTCTCGCGCCGGGAGGGCACCCGGATCTTCTACCGGGCCGCCGAGGTGCGCGGCCTGCTGACGGAGGCGGCGCTGATCGCCAACGACCTGCCCGGGCGCGGTGACGGCGGTGACGGCGGCGGTACCGGCCCGGCCGCCGCGACGGCCGAGCAGCCGTTCGCCCGCGCCGTCCGCTCCGCCCGCCGCCCGGCCACCGGCCAGGCCTGAGGCCCGTCCTAGGCCGTCTCCTCGTCGAGCCGGTACTCCCGCAGGGCGGCGTCGTAGCCGAACAGCCCGGCGTAGCGGCCCCAGTCGGTGGCGGTCTCCAGCTGCCGGTCGACCTGTTCGCTGGTGTAGTGGTGGGCGAGCAGGTCGCGGAAGAAGCCGGCGTGCACGGCGGCGCCGGGGCGGCCGCGCAGGCCGTTGGTGATCAGCCGGACCAGCGGGACGTCCACCGCGGCTCCGGCGAAGATGGTCCGGGACTCCTGGACGTCGGCTCCGGCGAAGGCGGTGCCGGCCTCGGTGAGCAGCAGGTCGTCGCCGTGGATCTCGGCGAAGCCGAGCAGGTCGAGGGCGTCGAGCTGGGGGAGCATGTCGTCGATGTCGAGGCCGAGTTCGTCGGCGAGGTCGGCGAGGTCGCAGCAGCCGCCGCGGTGGGCGATCATCGCGGCGAGGCCGGCGAGGCCGTCCACGCTGGCGGTGGGCAGCGGGGTGTTGGCGACGGTGCGCCGGTCGGGCCGGGCGCCGTCGGCGCGGCCGGGCAGGCGGGTCTCCTTGGGGCGTCCGGTCATGATCCGGTAGACCCGGTCGACGAGTTCGTCGAAGGCGGCGGCGTCGCGGTCGCGGGGCCGGTCGAGGTCGACCTCGACGGTCTCCCGGATGGTGCCGTACGGGCGGGAGCCGAGGACGACGACGCGGTCGGCCATCAGGACCGCCTCCTCGATGTTGTGGGTGACCAGCACGACGGCGCGGGTGGGAAACTGGCCGGACTCCCACAGTTCCAGCAGTTCGCCGCGCAGGTTCTCGGCGGTGAGGACGTCCAGCGCGGAGAAGGGCTCGTCCATCATCAGCACGTCCGGTTCGACGACCAGGGCGCGGGCGAAGCCGACGCGCTGGCGCATGCCGCCGGAGAGCTCCTTGGGGTAGGCGGACTCGAAGCCGGCCAGGCCGATCAGGTCGATGGCCTGGACGGCGGCCTCGGCGCGCTCCCGGGGCGGCACGCCGCGGGCCTCCAGACCGAGTTCGACGTTCTGCCGGACGGTCAGCCAGGGCAGCAGCGCGAAGGTCTGGAACACCAGGGCGGTGCCCGGGTTGGCGCCGGTGAGCGGGGTGCCGCGGTAGGCGACGGTGCCGGAGCTGGGCGGGATCAGCCCGGACAGGCAGCGCAGCAGGGTGGACTTGCCGGAGCCGGAGCGGCCGAGCAGGGCGACGATCTCGCCGGCCCGGACGGTGAGGTCGATGCCGGACAGCACGGGCAGCGCGCCGTCGGCGCCGGCGTAGGCCTTGGTGAGACCGACGGTCTCCAGCAGGATCTCGCCGTCGGCGGGGGAGCCGGGGGAGCCGGCGGGGGAGAACACGGCGGCGGCGGGCGGCGCGGTGCGGGCGGCGCGCGGGAACGGGAAGCGCATGCGGGGACCTCCGGGGCGGGGAGCGGGCGCGGGTCAGAGCGAGTAGCGGCGCTCGGCCAGGCGGTAGAGGCGGCGCCAGAGCAGCCGGTTGAGGGCGACGACGTACAGGCTCATCACCGCCACCCCGGCGAGCAGGTGCGGGTAGTCGCCGTGCTCGGTGGCCCGCGCGATGTACGCGCCGAGGCCGGTGGCGGTGAGCGTGGTGCCGCCGAAGGTGACGACCTCGGAGACGATGGAGGCGTTCCAGGCGCCGCCGGAGGCGGTGAGTCCGCCGGTGACGTAGGCCGGGAAGATCCCGGGGATGATCAGCCGTCGCCAGCGCTGCCAGCCGCGCACGCCCAGGTCGTCCATGGCCTCGCGCAGGTCGGTGGGGATGGCCATGGCGCCGGCGATGGTGTTGAACAGGATGTACCACTGGGCGCCGAGGGCCATCAGCAGGACGCCGCCGAGGTCGATCGACAGCCCGGTCCGCAGCAGCAGCCAGACGACCAGCGGGAAGAGGAAGTTGGCCGGGAAGCTGGCGAGCACCTGCACCAGCGGCTGGGCGATCCGGGTCAGCCGGGGGGAGAAGCCGATCCGCACGCCGACCGGCACCCAGACCAGGGTGGCGACGGTCACCAGGACGACGACCCGGGCGAGGGTGGCGAGGCCGAGCAGCAGCGGCTCGCCGAACACGCCGAGGCCGGTCGCGCCGTGCAGGTAGCGGCCGAGGTCGACCAGGCCCCAGAGCACGAGGCCGCCGGCGACGGCGGCGAAGGCGGCGTCCCCGGCGCGCCGCCGCCCGGGGTCGACGGCCAGCGGGCGGTCGTCGGTGCCCAGCAGGCGCCCGGCCCGGGAGAGCGCCCGCCACCCCGGGCGCAGCAGCCGGCCGAGCAGCCCGGGCCAGTGGGAGCGGCGCAGCAGGTCCAGCACGACGGAGCGCTGCACCTCGGTGGCCTCGGACTGCTCGTTCTTGAAGCGTTCGGCCCAGACGGTGAGCGGGCGCCAGAACAGCAGGTTGACGCCGACCACCAGGACGGCCATGGTGGCGATCGCCCAGCCGACCCGGCCGAGGTCGCCGGCGGCGATGGCCGCGCCCGCGTAGGAGCCGACCCCGGGCAGCGCGTAGCGCTGGTTGTCGACGCTGATCGCCTCGGAGGCGACCAGGAAGAACCAGCCGCCGCCGAAGCTCAGCATGCCGTTCCAGACCAGGCCGATCATGCCCGAGGGCAGTTCGACCTTCCAGAACCGCATCCACCGGGTGAAGCGGAACGAGCGCGACAGCTCGTCGAGTTCGGGCGGCAGCGAGACCAGCGAGCAGTAGAAGCCGAAGGTCATGTTCCAGGCCTGGGAGGTGAAGATGGCGAACACCGCCGCGCACTCCAGGCCCAGTACGGAGCCGGGGAACAGGGCGAGGAAGCCGGTCACCGCGACGGTCAGGAAGGCGAGCACCGGCACCGACTGGAGGATGTCCAGGGCCGGGATCAGGACCCGCTCCAGCCGGCGGCTGCGGGCCGCGGCGTAGGCGTAGCCGAAGGTGAAGACCACCGACACGGCGAGCGCGGCGAACATCCGCAGCAGCGAGCGGGCCGCGTCGTACGGCAGCCGGGCCGGGTCGGTGTCGACCGCCGCGTTCCGGCCGGTGGAGAACCGGACGGTGGTGCCCTGCCCGACCCGCAGCGCGAGGTAGAGCAGCACCAGGACGGCGGCCGCGACGAGCGCGTCCACCCAGGTCATCCGGGCCAGGCGGGCGGCCGTCCGGGACGGCAGTGAGCCCCGGGCGGCGCCCGGGGCCGGCTTCGGCAGGGTCATGGGGTGCACCTCCGGCGCGCACCCGGGGCCCCGGGGTCGGGAGAGGTGCGTGCGACGTCAGCGGGATCGGGACGAACGCCGCGTCCCCCCGGGCCGTAGCGTCAGGCGCGCGGTCGGGCGTGGGGGAGGCGGCCGGTACGGCGGCGCGTACTGGGAGGGTCTTCGCCCATGGCCGCCTCCTCCGGTGGTGTCGTCTGGTGTCGTCCCGGCCCGTCCTGCGGGCCCCGGGCAGTCTGCTCCTCGGGTACGTCCGTAGGCAAATGGATCCGGGGTTCCTCCGCGCGCCGGCTCAGGCCGCTTCGACGAACTCCAGCAGGTTGCCGACGGGGTCGGTGGTGTAGAAGCGGCGCCGGGGCGGCAGGCTGTCGTCCCACACCACGAGCGCGCCGAGCTCGGACAGCCGCGAGGCGAAGTCGTCGATCTCGGAGACCGCGATCCCGGGGTGGGCCTTGGTGCTGGGGCGGAAGCGCTCCTCGATGCCGAGGTAGAGCCGGACCCGGCCGCCGTCGGCGGCGAACCAGCAGCCGCCGCCCCCGGTCAGTGGCCGGGGCTTGGGGATCTCGGCCATCTGCAGGACGTCGCCGTAGAAGGCCCGCAGCAGGGCCTCGCTGCCGGGGGGTGCGGAGAGCTGGACGTGGTCGAGGGCCGTGATCACTGCGGCCTCCTCTCGGGAGCGGTGTGGTGCCGGGCCGCGGTGACCAGCAGCCGGGCGGTCGGGGTGGACAGGTCGAGGTGGTGGGCGATCCACTGGGGGTCGTGCCCGTGGGTGGCGAACACCCAGGCGGTGTAGAGCCGGTTCAGGCCGGGGGCGCCGGGCGACAGCAGCAGCGGTCGGACCTGCTCCATCGGGAACCCGTCCAGGGAGCGGGCGCTGAACCACTGGGTGTCGTCCTCGTCGGGGGCGGCGGGTCGGGCGGTGCCGCGCCCGCTGCGGGCGAGCAGCAGGGCGAGGAGCAGCCCGGCCGCCGAGGCACCGATGAGCACGCCGGAGAGGAAGATCCGCAGCCGCCCCGGGGCGACGCCGACGGCGATCCCCTGGAGGGTGAGGAGGAGCAGGACGCCGCACAGCGCCGTCCCTCTGCTGGTCCAGGGGAACAGGGCGGTTCTGGTCACGACGGTGTCCTCCTTCGGTGGGGTGGCGGCCGGCGGGGTGCCGCCGGGGCGGGCGATCGGGCCTCGGGCGGCGCGGCCGGACGGCGGTCAGGCGACGCGGGTCAGGCGGGGGTCGTACTTGTAGCCGATCTGGCGGACGGTGGCGATCGCCTCCCGGTGGCCGGGGCCGAGCTTGCGGCGGATCCGGGCGATGTGGGTGGCGACGGTGCGGGTGTCGCCGGTGTCCGGTCGGCCCCAGACCGTCTCCATCAGCTGGCGGCGGGAGTGGACCCGCAGCGGGTTGTCGACCAGGTGCGCGAGCAGCTCGAACTCCAGGTAGGGGAGGGTCAGTTGTTGCCCGTCGACGGTGACGGTGCGCTGTTCGGGGTCCACCACCAGGCCGGTGTCCGGGTCGACGGCGGGCCGGGGGGCCGGGGCGGGGCGCGGACGCCGGGGCGGGGCGGCGGCGGTGTGGTCCGAGAAGATGGCTTCGAGCCTGGGGTAGCGCACGGCCATGGCGGATGCTCCTTCGGCGGGTCGGTGCGGATCTGTACGCATCGGTACGGGTGGTCAGCGGGCGGGGTGCCAGGGGTGCCAGGAGGCTTCCAGCCGGGCGGTGCCGTCCGGGGCCGTGACGGTCCGCCAGCTGGCCCGCAGCCGGGCGGGGCGGTCGGCGGAGGCGGCGGCCGGGGCCGGGGCCGTGACGGCGTGCAGGACGGGGCTGTCCAGCGGGCTCTCCGCCAGGCGTCGGCCCACGGCGGCGAGCGCGGCGCGCAGGCGGCCGCGGCCGGCGGACGGGAGGGAGGGGTGGAACGCGGCGACGATGGACATGGCAGGTCACCTCCGTGACGGGGCGGCGGGTGGAGGGGGTGCGCGAGGGCGCGGGTGGTGCGGTCGGCGGGGCGTCAGCCGTGCGGCCGGTGGCGGGCGGCGGCGCGGCTGAGGCGGCGCGCGGCGGCCGGCGGGAGGTCCGCGAAGTCGGCGAGCCAGTCCGGGCGGTGGCCCTGGCGGGCCAGCAGGTAGGCCAGGTGCACGCGCGGCTCGTACGCGGAGGCCCGGGTGTTGGGCGTGCCGGAGTGCGGGCAGGCGCCGGGGTCGTCGAGGCGGTAGTCCCTCTCGACGTCGTCGTGCAGGGCGAGGCGGACGCGCGGGCAGTGGTGGTGAAGGGCGGTGCGCATGGCCGTACTTCCTTCCTTCCCCGGGTGCGGGGCGGTCGAGGTTTCCGGGTCGGGGCCGGGGCGGCGGCACTGTCGGGCGCCGCCCCGGCGGCGGCTCAGTGGTTGAGCGCGGTCTGGACGATCTTGATGATGACCATCACCATCGCGACCAGGAGGTAGGCGCGCAGGGCGCCCATGCCGACCTTGCGGGCGGTGGACATGACCGGCTTGCCGAGGGTCTCCAGCGGGGGCATCCGCCACTCCTCGCGACCGGTGCGGTCGATCGGGTCCTCCTTGGTGGCGGTGCGGCCGAAGGTGAAGAAGTACCCGGCGACCAGCACGCCCGCCACGCCGCAGCCGGCCATGATCCACAGGATCGCCTGCGAGCTGATGTCGGGCCAGACCACGGCGGCGGTCAGGATCAGCGACAGCATCACCAGGACCCCGACCACGGCGGAGGTGAAGGCGTTGGTCTTGGGCCCGTTGACCCACGGCCCCAGCACGGCCTTGTCGTTGCAGAGCAGCAGCAGGAACACCGTCGCCGAGGGCAGCAGCACACCCGCCAGCACCTGGACGAACTGCGTCATCAGGCCCTGGGTGTAGCCGGTGGACAGCAGCGTGATCGCGGCCGCCGCGACCACCAGGCCCGCGTAGATCGCGTAGAAGCCCTTGGCGCCCTTGACGCCCCGGTGCAGCGAGTGCCTGATGCCGAACACGTCGCCGATCGCGTAGGCGGTGGAGAGGGAGACGGCGAAGGCGCCGATGATCGAGGCGTCCAGCAGCGCGATGGCGAACAGCACGCCCACCACGTGTCCGGCCTTGTCCTCAAGGCCCTTGGCGACGGCGGCCGCGTCGGAGAACTGGCCGAAGCCGTCGGTGCCGGCGAAGGCCGCGGCGGTGAAGCCCATCATCGCGGCGGCGCCGATGATGACGATGGCGATCCCGATCCACAGGTCGACCTTCTCGTACTTCATGAACCGCGGCGTGATCCGCTTGTCGATGACGTACGACTGCTGGAAGAACAGCTGCCACGGGGCGACGGTGGTGCCCACGATGGAGACGATCACCAGCATCACGGCCGCCAGTTGGCCCGAGCCGCCCGGCATGCCGGGCACCACGAAGTCGTGCGCCATCTGCGAGGTCTTCGGGTGGACCATGAAGTAGATCGGCACCAGCAGCAGCGAGCCCACGCACAGCGTGACCGCGACGCGCTCGAAGCGCCGGAACGAGCCGGTGAACGCCGAGGCGATGATCACCACCGCCGCCAGCACCACCGCGGCCACCTTCGGCAGCCCGAGGTATCCGGCGGCCAGGGTGACACCGATGAACTCGGTGACCAGCGTCAGCGCGTTCAGCAGGAACAGGTCGATGACGCTGAACGCGCCCCAGAACTTCCCGAAGCGCTCCAGGATCAGCCGGGCGTGGCCGACACCGGTGACGGCGCCCAGGCGCAGCACCATCTCCTGGTTCACGTACAGCACCGGGACCAGCATCAGCAGCGTCCACAGCAGCTGTGTGCCGTAGTTCTGCCCCGCCTGCCCGTACGTCGAGAAGGCGCCCGCGTCGTTGTCGCCGACCATCACGATCAGGCCGGGGCCCACGATGGCGAGCAGGGTCTTGAGTCTTGCGGACAGGCCGTGGCGCGGCGTGGTGTCGTCGAGCCGGATGGTGCCGAGCGCACCCCTGATGTCGCCGACGTGGGCGTCGTCCAGTACCGCTGAACGCGGGGCGGGGACCTTGGAGTTGAGCGTGGCGTTGGTGGTCATGACGATCCTCCCGTGGGCCCCGGGGCAGGCGGGGCGATCGGGGGCGCACGGCGGCGATCCCCCTGCGGACGGGCGCGGCGCATCGCCACCCGGCGGTGCGGGCCCGTTCGGGCGCGGCGAAGCCGGGAGTTGAGGTGATGAACCGTCAGAAACGTTCGCAGGGAGGGTCGTTACCGCGTGCCGGGAGTGTGCGAGGACAGGCGGGGGTAGGGGCAACTGTGGCCCGGACTACTGCAATCCATGTCTCTCGCCTCCTCCCGGTCGACGCACCCCGTGGTGCGTGTGATCGACGCGGCAAGGAGTTCGCCGGCGCGCGAAGCGACCGCCGGTTCACCCCAACTCGTCAGAGCTTTGGCACTCCACGGCGTGTCCAGCCCGGTCGGGCCGGAAGCCACTTCGGATCAACCCTTAGGTCGGGAAGATCTGTCCTAACCCTGGGCGTCTCTCGACGTCGTCGGATCAGTGGCCTGTGTCCGTGAAGAAGCCTCACCGAACGAGGTGCCTTCTTCAAACCTCCAGAAGCATAGACCGCGCGGAGGCCAATACTTGCGTACTTGGTAGAACCTTTACCTTCTGTCTCCGGTCGTCCCGGCCGAGGCGCGGCGGGGGGTTGCGGGGGGCGGCGGGGCGGATCGGGTGACGTGGGGTTTTGCCGCCGGGCCGCCACGGAACGACTTCCCACCGCATCGGCAGCAGCACCAGGTTGCGCCCGAATCCGAGGGGTGGCATGGCGTCCGCAGGCTCCCAGGGCGGTCCCCGGCAGGCGCGGGCCCTCGTGCTCGCCCGCCACGCGAAGCTGTGGCTCGTCCCGAGCATCCTGTGCGGCCTGCTGGCCGTGGTGCTCTCGCTGCTCTACATGGGCGGCATCCTCAACCCGACCGGGCACCTGCACCGGCTCCCGATCGCCCTGGTGAACGCGGATCAGGGCCCGCCGCCGCCGGGCCGGGCGGAGACCCTGGGCGCGCGGCTCAGCCGGGAGATCGTCGCCGGGACGCCCGGCAGCACCGTCGACTGGCGCCAGGTCGACCAGGCCGAGGCGATGGACCAGCTCTCCACCGGGAAGGTCTACGGCGCGTTGCTCGTCCCGCAGGCGTTCACCGCCGACGTGGCGGCACTGACCACCGGCCGGGCCACCGAACGGCCCACCCTGACGGTGCTGACCAACCCCGGCCTCGGCAGCCTCGGCTCCTCCCTGGCCTCCCAGATCACCCAGTCCGCCGCCCACCAGGCCTCGCTGGCGCTCGGCAAGGAGCTGACCGCGGCCGCGCCGCCGGCCGGTTCCGCCGGCTCCGGCTCAGGCACGGGCACGGGCACCAGCGCCACCGCGCGGCTGCTGCTCGCCGACCCGCTCGCCGTCACCACCCGGGTCGGCCACCCGATCGGCGCCCACAGCGGGCTCGGCCTGAGCGCCTTCTACTACACCCTGCTGGCCGTGCTGACCGGCTTCATCGGCGGCAACATCATCCACAACGGCGTCGACACCGCGCTCGGCTACAGCGACAGCGAGCTCGGCCCCTGGCACACCCGGCGCCCGACCGTCCCGATCACCCGCACCCAGACCCTGCTGCTGAAGATGGTCATGACGGCCGGCATCATGCTGCTCACCACCACCCTGGTGATGCTCTGCTCGGTCACCGTCCTCGGCATGGACGCCCCGCACCAGGCGCTGCTCTGGGTCTTCGCCTACTGCGCCAGCCTCGCCGTCGGCCTCGGGGTCCAGGCGATCAACGCGGCGTTCGGCGGGATCGGGCAGCTGGTGTCCATGTTCGTCTTCATCGCGCTGGCGCTGCCCTCCTCGGGGGCGACCATCCCGCTCCAGGCGGTGCCCGGCTTCTACCGCTTCCTCAGCGTCTTCGAGCCGATGCGCCAGCTCAGCGACGGCATCCGGGCGATCCTGTTCTTCGACGCCCGGGCGGACTCGGGCCTGGCCCGGGGCTGGACCATGATCGCGGTCGGCGTGCTGCTCGCCCTGGCCTTCGGCTTCGGGATGACCCGGTACTACGACCGCAAGGGCCTGCACCGCTGGACGCCGCAGCCGTCGGAGTAGGCGTTCAGGAGCGGGCGTTCAGGAGTAGGCGTTAAGGAGTGGGCGTCTGGAGTGGGCGCCGTCCTCGGTTCCTACGCCTTGGTGACGGTGACCTTGAGGTGCTTCATGATCGGCTGGTCGCTCTGGGTGCTGTGGTCGCCGATCGCGCACAGCACGTTCATCTCGGGCATGTAGCCCGCCGCGCAGCCGCGCGGGATGTCGTACGGGATCGCGAGGTAGCCGTTCAGGGTGCGGGTGCTGCCGTCCTTCGCGGTGCTGGTGATGTCGACCGGATCGAACTCGGCGATGCCGCGCTCGCGCATGTCGTCGGTGTTCAGGAAGACCAGCGTGCGCAGGTTCCGCACGCCCCGGTAGCGGTCGTTGTCGGAGTAGATCGTGGTGTTCCACTGGTCGTGGGAGCGCATGGTGCCCAGCGCCAGGGTGCCCGGGGCGGGGACGACGTCGGGCAGCGGGGCGGTGGAGAACTCGGCCCGCCCGGAGGGGGTGAGGAAGACCAGTTCGCGGGCCGGCTGCTTGATCCGGAACCCGAGGGGCAGCCGCACCCGGCGGTTGAAGTCCTCGAAGCCGTCCAGGGCCCGGGACATGGTGTCGCGGATGCGGTCGTAGTCCTCGATGTACCACTCCCACGGTGTCCCGCTGTCCGGCAGCGCCGCGCGGGCCATCCCGGCGACGATGGCGGGCTCGGACAGCAGGTGCGGGGAGGCCGGGCGCTTCATGCCGACGGACAGGTGCACCATGCTCATCGAGTCCTCGACCGAGGTGCTCTGCACCCCGCCGCGCTGGTGGTCCTTCTCGGTGCGGCCCAGGCACGGCAGGATCAGCGCCCGGCGGCCGTGCACCAGGTGGCTGCGGTTCAGCTTGGTGCTCACCTGGACGGTCAACTCGCAGCCGCGCAGCGCCTCGTGGGTGTAGGGCGTGTCGGGCGCGGCGAGCGCGAAGTTGCCGCCCATGGCGACGAAGACCGTCACCTCGCCGCGCCGCATCGCCTCGATGGCGGAGACGGTGTCCAGGCCGTGCGCGCGCGGCGGGTCGATCCCGCAGGCCTCGGCGAGGCGGTCCAGGAACTCGGGTGAGGGGCGGTGGTCGATGCCGCAGGTGCGGTTGCCCTGGACGTTGCTGTGCCCGCGCACCGGCGACGGGCCGGCGCCCTCGCGGCCCAGGTTGCCGCGCAGCAGCAGGAGGTTGACGATCTCCCGCACGGTGTCCACGCCGTGCTCGTGCTGGGTGACGCCCAGGCACCAGCTGACGATGGAGCGGTCGGCGTCGCGGTAGACCCGGGCGGCCTTGAGGACCTCGGCCCGGCCGAGCCCGCTCTGCCGCTCGATCTCCTCCCAGGGGGTGGCCCCGCACAGCTCGCGGTAAGCCTCGAACCCGGTGGTGTGGCGCTCGATGAACTGCCGGTCCAGGGCCCGGGGGTCGGCCGTGGCCTGCTCCAGGATCGCCTTGGCCATGCCGCGCACCAGCGCCATGTCGCCGCCGATGCGCGGCTGGAGGTTCAGCGTGCTGGTCTTCGTGGACTTGAACAGCGCCATGTCCACGAAGTCGTGCGGGACGATGGTGCGGGTGGCGGCCGCCTCGATCAGCGGGTTGATGTGCACGATCTGCGCGCCGCGACGGTGCGCGTCGGCGAGGGCGGTGAGCATCCGGGGCGCGTTGGAGGCGGCGTTGACGCCCATGATGAACAGCGCGTCGGTGACCTCCCAGTCCTTGAGGTCGACCGTGCCCTTCCCGGTGCCCAGCGAGGCCTGGAGGGCGCGTCCGCTGGCCTCGTGGCACATGTTGGAGCAGTCCGGCAGGTTGTTGGTGCCCAGTTCGCGGGCCATCAGCTGGTAGAGGAAGGTGGCCTCGTTGCCGAGCCGGCCGGAGGTGTAGAAGGCGGCCCGGTTCGGGTCGTCCAGCTCGCGCAGGGTGCGGCCGACCAGCTCGAAGGCGTCCTTCCAGCTGATCGGGACGTAGTGGTCTGAGGCGGCGTCGTACACCATCGGCTCGGTGAGGCGGCCCTGGTCCTCCAGCGCGAAGTCGCTCCACCCGGACAGCTCGGTCACCGAGTGGGCGGCGAAGAACTCGCGGCCGACCCGCTTGCGGGTCATCTCCCAGGTGACGTGCTTGATGCCGTTCTCGCAGATGTCCAGGTGCAGGCCCTTGGTGTCGTCCGGCCAGGCGCACCCGGGGCAGTCGAACCCGGTGTTCTCGTGGTTCATCCGCATGATCGCCCGGGGCCCGTCCACGTACGCGCCCTCCTTCACCAGGAAGCGCGTCACGCTCTTCGCGGCACCCCAGCCGGCGGCCGGGTGGTGGTACGGCGCGAACTGCGGC
Source organism: Kitasatospora sp. NPDC087271 (assembly GCF_044744605.1). NCBI lineage: Bacteria > Bacillati > Actinomycetota > Actinomycetes > Kitasatosporales > Streptomycetaceae > Kitasatospora > Kitasatospora sp. NPDC087271. The sequence goes on along the minus strand of NZ_JBIUYQ010000001.1, from coordinate 570,761 downwards.
GGCCCGACGGGATCGGGGCCCACGGCCGGCTCGTCCCGGGCGGGGCGGTTCCGGGCGGCGTGGTTCTGCGTGGGGTCCTGCGCGGAGTCGTCCCGCGCGCGGCCGTCGGGGGAGTTCACGAAGCCCTCCGTTCGCCGACCGACAGCACGACCGCGCTGGCCGCGCCGTTCGGCGCCTCGTAGTTCACGGTCTCCCCGGCATGCCGCCCGAGCAGCGCCCGCCCGAGCGGGCTGTCTGCGGTCACCAGGGTCTCCTCCCGCACCTCGGCGAGCTCCGCCACCTCGACGGTCTCCTCCACCCCGTCCGCGAACCGCACGGTGACGGTGGAGCCCACCCCCACCACCTCCGTGGACGGCGGCCCGGCGGCGGCCCCCTCGCGGACCCGGGCCTCCAGCTCGGCGATCCGCTCGTCCAGCCGGGCGACGTCGTCGGCCCGCTGCAACTCGTCCGCCGCGTCCGCCCGGTCCCCGACGTCCTCCCCGCGCAGCGTCCCCACCACTTTCGCCCGCTCGCCGCGCAGCTCGGCCAACTCCTCCTGCACGGCGCGCAGGGCCTCGGCACTGATGGGCTCGGGACCGTCTGTCATGGCTGCTCCCGGGTCGTTCGCGGAACGCTCAAGCACGGGTCGTTTCCATTACCCCACCACCCCGCACCCCCGGCAAATCCGGCGCGGGCGAGGCTCCCGCGACCGGCCCCGGGGGTGGCGGTGATCACCTTCGCGGTGGGCGGGCGTCGGGGCGGTGGGCCCCGGTCGGGACGAAGCCGCAGGTCCGGGCGGTGCGGGCGGGGCGCGGCCGGGCAGGCGGGGGGAGGGACCGGCCGAAGGGGTGGGGGCGGGCGAAGCTACCATGTGCGCAACACCCTCAGCTCGAAAGATGGACTTGTGACTGTCAACGACGACGTGTTCACGGACTGGAAGAACCGCGAGGAGATCGCGGAGTCGATGATCCCGATCATCGGGCGACTGCACCGCGAGCGGGACGTGACCGTCCTGCTGCACAGCAGGTCCCTGGTGAACAAGTCGGTGGTCAGCATCCTGAAGACGCACCGCTTCGCCCGCCAGATAGCCGGCGAGGAGCTCTCGGTCACCGAGACGATGCCCTTCCTGAGTGCGCTGACCACCCTGGACCTCGGCCCCTCGCAGATCGACATCGGCATGCTCGCCGCGACCTACCGGGCCGACGACCACGGCCTGTCGGTCGAGGAGTTCACCGCCCGGGCCGTCTCCGGCGCCACCGGCGAGAACAAGCTGGAGCGCCGCGACGCCCGCGACGTCGTCCTCTACGGCTTCGGCCGGATCGGCCGCCTGGTCGCCCGCCTGCTGATCGAGAAGGCCTCCGGCAACGGCCTGCGCCTGAAGGCCATCGTCGTGCGCGACAGCGGCGGCGACGACCTGGTCAAGCGCGCCTCGCTGCTGCGCCGGGACTCCATCCACGGCCAGTTCCAGGGCACGATCACCGTCGACGAGGCGAACAACAAGATCATCGCCAACGGCAACGAGATCACCGTGATCTACTCCGACGACCCGACCAAGGTCGACTACACGGAGTACGGGATCAAGGACGCCATCCTGATCGACAACACCGGCCGCTGGCGCGACCGGGAGGGCCTGTCCAAGCACCTGCGCCCCGGCATCGCCAAGGTCGTGCTGACCGCGCCGGGCAAGGGCGACGTCCCGAACATCGTCCACGGCGTCAACCACGACACGATCAAGCCCGACGAGCAGATCCTGTCCTGCGCCTCCTGCACCACCAACGCCATCGTCCCGCCGCTGAAGGCGATGGACGACGAGTACGGCGTGCTGCGCGGGCACGTGGAGACCGTCCACTCGTTCACCAACGACCAGAACCTGCTGGACAACTACCACAAGGCCGACCGTCGCGGCCGCTCGGCACCGCTCAACATGGTGATCACCGAGACCGGCGCCGCCTCGGCCGTCGCCAAGGCCCTCCCGGACCTCCAGGCGAAGATCACCGGCAGCTCGATCCGCGTCCCCGTGCCGGACGTCTCGATCGCCATCCTCAACCTGCAGCTGGCCCGCGAGACCAACCGCGAGGAGGTCCTCGACTACCTGCGCGACGTCTCGCTGACCTCGCCGCTGAAGCGTCAGATCGACTACACCGACTCCCCGGACGCGGTCTCCAGCGACTTCATCGGCTCGCGCCACGCCTCGATCGTCGACGCCGGCGCCACCAAGGTCGAGGGCGACAACGCGATCCTCTACCTGTGGTACGACAACGAGTTCGGCTACTCCTGCCAGGTCATCCGGGTCGTCCAGTACGTCTCGGGCGTCGAGTTCCCGACCTACCCGGCCCCGGCGGTCTGATCCTCAGGTAGTCCAGGTAGTCCAGGTAGTCCAGGTAGTTCCGGCAGTCCCGGCGGCGGGGCGGTGACCAGTACGGTCGCCGCCCCGCCGCCGTTCACGCCCCGGCTCCGTCCTTGATCGGCCCGGGTGCACCCGGACGCGGGTGGGCCGGGGGCGGCGGCTATCTTGATGGGTCACGGACATCCGGAGGGAGCGGGCGATGGGGATGGGGATGGCTGGTCGGAGGGTGGCTGCCGCAGTGGCGGCCGGGGCGTTGATGGGGGTGCTGGCCGGGTGCTCGTCGGGTTCTACGGGGAGTTCCCCGGCGGGCTCGGACGCGGCCAAGGGCGCGGCGGGGGCGGCGAGCGCGACGGGTCCGGCGGGCGGTGAGAGCGGTGCAGGGGCTTCGGTCTCCGCGTCGGCGTCCGCGTCCGCGTCTGCTGCCGCGACGGGGGCGGGTGCGGCCTCGGGTGCGGCCGCGGCCTCGGCGCCGGCGACCGGAGGCGGCGGCACCGGGGCCTCCGCTCCGCCGACCGGTGCGGCGACGCCCGGGGCGGACCTGGAGGCGGTGCTGCTGGACGACAAGCTCGTCGGGCAGGTGCTGCCGGACGCGAAGGCGATGGCGGGCTGGGAGGAGGAGAAGCGCAAGGTCGACACCATCGACCACACCACCACCTGCACCGCGTCGGTGCCGTGCACCGGCAAGCCGCTCAGCGGCTCCGTCCGGTTCTCCTCGGGGGATCTGGTCGCCCGCTTCATCGTCGAGACGCTGCCGAACCGCGACGCCGCCAAGGGCAAGCTCAAGGAGTCCTACGCCTCCTACGGAGCCGGGCCGTTCCGCAAGGTCGACTCCCCGGTGCTGGGCAGCGAGAGCCAGGTCTTCCAGGGCCAGCTGGGCGAGGGTGAGGGCATCGGCATCGTGCTGCGCTCGGGCACCGTCGTCGCCAGCGTGACCACCGAGGGCGGGCCGGCCGACGTGGCTGCCGCCCGGCGGTTCGGGGCGATGCTGGTCAAGCGGATCGAGCAGGCCCAGGCGGGCAAGACCCCGGACGCCGGGCTCGGACTGGCCTGACGGCCGCCGCGTACGCGAAGCGAAGCGAAGCCCCGGGCCGAGGAGGCGCCGGGGCCGTTTGCGCTCGGCGCCGGACCGGACGGCGTCGGACCGGACGGCGCCGCCGCCCTCGACGTGCCCTCACCCCGTTCGACGTGCCCTCACCCCGGCCGTCGGCCCCGGCCGTTCGCCCCGCTCGGCGGGCCGCGGGGCGGTCCCCGCGCGTGCCGGACCGGGACCGCCCCTGGGCTGGGGAAACGGATGTCGGTCGGCCGTGATATCTACTCATCTGGGGTGGCCGTCGTGCGGCCATGCGAAAGATGCCGATGATGTTCGAGGGGGCCACACATGCCGCTGTTCCGACGCCGCTCCGGCGAGGAGGCCGCGCAGAGCGGGGCGGGCTGGCGCGGGAGGGTGCGACGGGCCGTCGGGTCCGCGCCCGTGGCGGCCGTTGCGGCGCCGCGGCTGGATCCGGCGCTCGGGGACGAGTCGCTGCGCCTGATGCTCGGCCAAGCCGCCGCCGGTGACTGGGCGGCCCTGGGCCCCGCGCTGGCCGCCGTCGGGGACGGCGCCGACCTGACCGGGCGGGTCGGTGCGATCGCCGAGGTGCCCCGGGTCGAGGAGTGGACGGCCCGGGCCCTCGCCGACCGGCCCGAGGACACGTCGGCGCTGCTGCTGTCCGGTGCCCGGCACGTCACCTGGGCCTGGGAGGCCCGGACGGGCGCCCGGGCGAAGCACGTGTCCGAGAAGCAGTGGAAGGTGTTCCACGAGCGGCTGGACGTCGCCGAGGAGCAGCTGCTGGAGGTCGCCGAGCGCGAGCCGTCCTGGCTCGCCCCCTGGTACTTCCTGCAGATCAGCGCCCGCGGCGCCTCGCTCCCGGCGGAGGTCGCGACCTGCCGCTTCGAGGCCGCCGTGCGCCGTGCTCCCGGGCATCCGGCCTCGCACCGCCAGCGCCTCCAGCAGCTGTGCGCCAAGTGGGGCGGCTCGCACGAGGAGATGCACGCCTTCGCCCGGTCCTCGATGCTCGCGGCGCCGGAGGGCAGCCAGCTCGGCGAGCTGGTCGTGCTGGCGCACCTGGAGCGCTGGCTGGACCTCCCGGACGGTGAGGACCGCGCCTACCTGGCCAGCGCGGAGGTGGTGGCCGACTTGCAGGAGGCGGCCTTCCGCTCCGTGCTGCACCCGGACTTCACGCCGGTCCGCGGCTGGCAGGGTTCCTTCAACGCCTTCGCGATGGCCTTCTCGCTGGCCGGCCAGCGCAAGACCGCGCGCCTGCTGTTCGAGGCCTTGGACGGCGCCGTCACCGAGTCGCCCTGGCACTTCCTGTCCGGTGATCCGCTCAAGGCGTTCGCCTCCCACCGGGACCGCTGCGCGTACTGACGCCCCGGCCCCCCAGAACCTCCGTCACCCGCCCCGCGATCGAAAGAGCCCCCGGTGTCCCCATCCGAGAACCCGACGCCCGACAACGCGGCGAGCGCGCACACCTTCCAGGTGGACCTGCGCGGCCTGGTGGACCTGCTCTCCCACCACCTCTACTCCAGCCCGCGGGTGTACCTGCGCGAGCTGCTGCAGAACGCGGTGGACGCGATCTCCGCCCGCCGCGCCCTCGATCCGCAGGCACCGGCCCGGATCGTCGTGCGCGCCGACGACGAGCTGAGCGTCACCGACACCGGCGTCGGCCTGACCGAGGCGGACGTCCACACCTTCCTCGCCACCATCGGCCGCAGCTCGAAGCGCGACGCCGACGGCCGGCTGGACGGCGCCGGGCTGGCCCAGGCCCGCGGCGACTTCATCGGCCAGTTCGGCATCGGCCTGCTGGCCTGCTTCGTGGTCGCCGACGAGATCACCGTGGTGACCCGCTCCGCCGCCACCCCGGACGCGCCGGTGATCGAGTGGCGCGGCGGCTCCGACGGCCGCTACACGATCCGCACCCTGCCCGCCGCGGCCAAGCCGGAGCCGGGCACCACCGTGACGCTGGTCCCCCGCGCCGACGCCGTCGAGTGGACGCGGTCGGGCCGTGTCCTCGCGCTGGCCCGGGACTTCGGCAGCCTGCTGCGCCACGACGTCACGGTGGTGGACGCGAACGGCACCGAGCACCGGGTGAACCGCACCCCGCCGTGGGCCGAGCGGCACGGCTCGCCGCTGGCCCGGCGCGACGCGCTGACCGAGTACTGCCGTGCCGCCTTCGACTTCACCCCGCTCGACACCATCGACCTGGACCTGCCGCTGGTCGGCCTGCGCGGCGTCGCCTACGTGCTGCCGGACGCGGCCCCGCCGTCCCGCCGTTCGGGCCACCGGGTGCACCTCAAGGGCATGCTGCTGTCCGACCAGTCCGCCGAACTGCTGCCGGACTGGGCGTTCTTCGTCCGCTGCGTGGTGGACACCGACGGCCTGCGCCCGACCGCCTCCCGCGAGGGCCTGTACGCGGACGAGACGCTGGCCGCCGTCCGCGACGCGCTGGGCGTCCGGATCCGCGACTGGCTGACCGGCCTGTCCGCGAGCGATCCGGCGCTGCTGCACCGCTTCCTGTCCGTGCACCACCTGGCCGTCAAGGAACTCGCCCGTTACGACGACGAGTTGCTGCGGATGATGCTGCCGTGGCTGCCGTTCGAGACCACCGACGGCAACGTCACCCTGGACGAGTTCACCCGCAGCCACCCGGTGGTGCTGGTGACCCGCACGGTCGAGGAGTTCCGCCAGGTCGCCCCGATCGCCGGCGCCGCCGGCCTCGGCGTGGTCAACGGCGGCTACACCTACGACCGCGACCTGGTGCACCGGCTGCCCGAGATCCGCCCCGGCGTCTCGGTCTCCGACCTCGACCCGGGCACCGTCACCGCGCACCTGGACACCGTCGACCCGGCCGCCGAGCTCGCCGCGAACGCCTTCCTCGCCGTCGCCCGCGAGGTGGTCGGCCGCTTCGACTGCGACGTCGCCCTGCGCAGCTTCCACCCGACCAACGCGCCCGCGCTGCTGCTGGACAACCGGGAGGCCCGGCACGAGCGCAGCCGCGCCCAGCTCGCCGAGGAGGCCGACGGCCTGTGGGCGGACATCCTGGGCTCGCTGCGCGCCGAGGCGCCCCGCGCCCAACTGGTGCTCAACCACCTCAACCCGCTGGTGCGCCGCGCCGCGACGGTCACCAACCGCGAGCTGGCCGTCACCGCCGTCGAGGCGCTGTACGGGCAGGCCGTGCTGATGACCCGCCGCCCGCTCAAGGCGAGCGAGAGCGCCCTGCTCAACCGCTCGTTCATCAGCCTGCTCGACCACGCCATGCTCGGCCACGAGTCGGCCGGCCCGGACCGCACCGACCCGAAGGAGGCCTGATGCTGGACACCCCCGACGCGGTGATGGCCGCGCTGCGCGAGAACGACGCCCGCCCGTACGGCCGCCAGCGGACCGTCGCGGCCGAGGAACTCGTCGACGCCGCGGAGCAGTTCGACGACACCGGGGCGCGCTCGATGGCCCTGCTGGAGCTGATGGAGGCGTACGAGTACGACGGCGAGCGCAGCAAGAGCCCGGTCGTCTTCGCCCGCCTCCTCAAGCTGTGGGACGCCGACCCGGACGGCTTCGGCGAGTGGGCCCGCCAGCAGGTGTTCTGGCGGTTCAAGTGGGTGGCCGGCGCGCTCCTGGGCAACCCGGACGTACCGCTGCCGGCCCTGCGGCGCTGGCACACCGAACTGCGCGACCGCTACCGGGCGGCCGGCTTCGACCTCCAGCCGTACTACGCCCAGCGCTACCACCTGGCCGCGCAGACCGGTACCGGCCGCCAGGACGCCTACGAGCTGTGGACGGCCCGCCCGCGCTCCGAGCTGAGCGACTGCCACGCCTGCGAGACCCGGGCGCGCGCCGAGCACTTCGCGGACGCAGGCGACGACGCCCGGGCGCTGGAGGTCCTGCAGCCGGTCCTCGACGGCCGGAGCAGCTGCGAGCAGGAGCCCGCCCTCAGCCAGGCCGCCGCCCTGCTCCCGCTGCTGCGCCGGGGCCGTCTGGACGACGCCCGCTCCAGCCACCTGACCGGCTACCGCGCCGCGCGCGGCAAGGCCTCGATGGCGCACGCCGTCGGCCGCCATGTCGAGTTCTGCGCGCTGTCCGGCAACGAGCCGCGCGGCCTGGAACTGCTCGCCGAGAACCGCGACCTGTTCGCGGTGGCCGGCGAGCCGTCGGGGCTGCTGTCCTTCCTCACCGGCGTCGAGGTGCTGCTCGCCGTCCTGGCCCGGGGCGGCCACGGCGGGCTCGCCGTCAGCGGCCCGCCCGGCACCTCCTGGACGGCGGACACCCTGCTCGCCCACGTGCGCGCCGAGGCCGACGCGCTCGCCGCCCGCTTCGACGCCCGCAACGGCACCGACGCGGTCGGCGCCGACCGGCGCGCCCGGCTGGCCCGCGAGCCGCTGCTGGCCGAGCCGCTGGCCCTCGGCGTGCGCGCCGCCGCCGCGCCCGAGCTGGCCGCCGCCCCGGCGCTCGCGCCCGCACCGCGTCGGGCCGTCGAGCCGGAGCCGGAGGACTTCACCGCCTTGGTGGTCCGGGCCCGCGAGCTGGAGCTCGTCGGGCACCCGGACGCCGACCGGCTCTGGCGGCGGATCGCCGAACGCGCCGCCGCCGACGGCTTCGCCCACCCCGAGGGCACCGCGGTCGGCAGCCCCGGGCGGCTGCGCGCCGAACTCGCCGAGCAGCGGGCCCACCAGGCGCTGGAGCGGGACGAGCACGCCGATGGCCGGGCCGGGCTGCTGGCCGCCGCCGACCTGTTCGAGCAGGCCGGGCTGCCCGGCCAGGCCCTGATGGTCCGGGCCCGCGCGCTGATCGTGGAACTCGGCGAAGTCGAGGGCGCGGTGGCCGACTGGCCGGCGCTCGACGAGGTGCTGCGCCGGGCCGAGGAGCTGCGGTCCGCCGGCGCGATGGCCGACGACGACCACCTGATCGTGTGGCAGGTCCGCGCCTACGCCGCCCACCACGACCTGGTCGAGGCGCTGCCCGAGCCGCCCGCCGAGGCCGTCGAGCGCTTCGAGGCGGCGGCCGGCGGCTACCACCGCACCGCCGTGGAGCTGGGCTCCGCCCGCCGCGCCGCCACCTCCCGCCAGTACCTGGCCGACGCGGCCGCCCGGCAGGGCCGGCTGGCCGAGGCCACCACCGAACTGCGCGAGGTGCTCGGCGAGTTGGACGCGGCCGAACTGCCCTGGCACACCCCGCGGGTGCTCGGCCTGCTGGGCCAGGTGCTGCTGCAGGGCGGCGAGTCCGCCGAGGCCGTCGAGGTGTTCCACCGGGCGCTCGCCGAGGCCGCCCGCTGGGGCGACGACTCCTACCCGCACGCGCCCACCTACCTGATGCTCGGCCACGCGGCCATGGGGGCCGGCGACCGCGGCGGCGCGGTCCGGGCGCTCACCGAGGCGGCCGCGCGCTTCGACCGCAAGGGCCGGGAGGCGGCCGAGGACGCCGCCCGGGCCCGCCTCCAGCTGGCCGACGTGCTGCGCGCCGCCGACCGCACGGCCGACGCCGTCGCGGTGCTGGAGTCGGTGCTGCTGGACGCCGCCGCGCCGGAGCTGGACGTGCGGATGCTCGCGCAGGCCCGGCTGGACCTCGCCCGGGGCCTCACCGAACTGGACGAGCACCGGGACGCCGCCGAGGAGTACCTGCGGCTGGCCGACGCCGTCGCCGGCTGGGAGGAGCAGGACACCCACACCATGGTCGCCTGCGAGGCCGCGCTGGCGCTGGCCCGGGCGGACCGCTGGGAGGCCGCGAAGGCCGCCCTCGACCGCGCCCTCGCGGCCCACGCCCAGGCCCCCCAGGTGGACCAACTGGCCGCTACGCTACGCGAGTTCGCCCGGCTGACGATGCACGCCGAGGGCCCGGAGGGGCTGGCGTCGGCGCTGGCCCGGCTGGCCGAGGCGGACGCCGCCGGGGAGCACGCCGGGCAGGCCGGTCAGGAGTACAACCCCTGGTACCTGCGCGGCGGTTCGCACTACGAGCGGGCGCGCTGCCTGGCCATGGCAGAGCGCCACGAGGAGGCGCTGGCCGAGGTCGAGCGGGCGATCGCGGTCTACGAGGGCGGCGACGAGCGGGCCGGGACGTCCAGGGCCGAGGCGGTCCGGCTGGCCGCGCTGATCGAGGGCGCCGACCTCGGCCGTACCGGGGCGGCCGTCGCCCGGCTGACCGCGGGCATCGCCCGCTGCGAGGCCGCCGGCCTCCCGGAGGCGGCGCAGGTGCTGGCCGACCTGCGGGAGCGGTTCGCGGCCGCGAACTGACCGCGGCCGCGAACTGGCCTGCCCGGGGCCCGGGGTGCGCAGATCCCCGGGCCCCGGGCGTCGGCCCGTCAGCCCGTCGGCCCGTGTCAGCAGGGACCGTCGTCGCCCCAGACGCCCCACTGGCCGCTGGCGCTCGGCACCTCGTTCAGCGTCCACCACTTGGCGTGGTACTTGTGGCCGCCGTACGAGACCTTGCTGCCGCTGGTGTACGTGGTGCTCGCGCTCCACGCCGGGTCGGTGCAGGCCCCGGGGGTGGTCGGGGGAGTCGTCGGCGGGGTGGTGGGCGGGGTGGTCGGCGGCGTGGTGGGGGGCGTCGCCCCGGCGAACTTCACGGTGTACTTGGTGAAGTCCCAGTCGTTCTGCGCCACGCTGGAGCAGGAGCCGGACAGCCCCGGGTCCACCGGGCCCGTGCACTGCCGGTCCCGGTTGACCGACCAGTAGGTGTACCGGGCCAGGTCGTGCGCGGTGGCGAAGTCCAGCACGGCCTGGAAGTCCGCCTGCCGGAAGTACTCGGCGGCGTCGGTGCGGCCGTTCATCATCGACACGCCCTCGTGGGCGTAGGCCGTCGCCTCGGACCAGCCGAAGGTGGTCTGGAGGATCTGGTTGAACTTCACCAGCGCGTCGGTCTGCGCGGCGGCGCCGTTGAACCCGCCGTCGAACGGCATGATCGAGTAGTTGTTCGGCGTGAAGCCCTGCGACTTGGCCTCGTTCAGCATCTGCGTGCCGAACCAGCCCGTCCCCGCGTTGGTCCCGGCGGTGGTGATCGAGATGTAGAGGCCGGGGTTGTTCTGCTGGAGGATCCGGGCGGCGCCGACCTCGTTGTGGATCGCCGCGGTGTTCTCGTACTCCGGCTCCTCCAGGTCGAAGTCGATCGCCTTCAACTGGTACTTGGTGATCACCTTCTGGTACCCGGCGGCGGTCGCCTCCGGTGTGCCGCAGACCTGGCCGAGCTTGGTGCCGCCGTACCCGCCGACCGACACCGAGACGTCCCCGCCCTTGCCGCGGATGGTCTGGATGACGCCGGGCATGGTGGTGTCGGTGTCGATCGAGGAGGTGCCGCCCCAGGACGGCGAACAACTGGTGCCCTGGGCCAGGATGAACGCCAGTTGGAAGGCCTTCTGCCCGGTGGCGTCCATCACCGCCGCGGCGTCCGGCGGGCTGTTGTCCTCGGGCATCAGATAGGGCGCCGAGGCGTACCAGTTGCTGCCGAGGCCGGTCGTGGTGTCGGCGGCGGCGGAGCCGGTGTTCGCGAGCGCGGCGACGCCGCCGGCGACCAGGCCGAGCACCCCGGCCACGGCGGCGGCGACCCGGCGCGGGCGGCGGCGCGGGTTCCGGGGGGCGGGGTGTGGGGGAAGTGCGCGTTCCATCGAGGGCCTTTCCAGGCGGGACGGCAGTGGGGGAGGGGCTGCTCACGCCGGAGGTGGGGGTGGCGCGCAGACCGAACGGGCCTCCGGCAGGGGGTAGTTGCCGAAGGCTGTCACTGGTATAGACCTGTCGGGGAAGGGTGGTCAACCCCGAAATGGTCAAGCCGGGGCCCGGCGCCGGCGGTGGACCGGGCGCCGGACGGGCTCCCCGTCAGGCGCGCGCCGCCACGCGGACCCCTGCCCCCGTTCCCTGCGCGGCGTCACCGGCTCCCTGTGTGGCACCCACCGCCCCCTGCGCGGCGCCCACCGCCGCCAGCAGCCCGCCGACCGCCGGCGACCACGGCCGGCTGGTCGGCCCGGTGAGCGTGAGCGTGCGGTGGACGGCCGGCCGGATCGGGACGAGCACGCAGTCGGCCGGGAGCATGGTCAGCGCCAGCGCGGGCATCACCGAGACCCCGATGCCCGCGTGCACCATGCCGATGAGCGTGTTGAGGTCGCGGATGCGGTGCCGGGGAGTGAAGCGGGTGCCGGCCCGGCGGAAGGCCTCGCGGATGTGGCGTTCGCAGCCGCCCTCGGAGAGCAGGAAGTCGTCGTCCTCCAGGTCGGCGACATGGATGGCCTCCTGCCCGGCGAGGGGGTGGTCGCGGCGCAGCAGCGCGTGCATGGAGTCGGCCCCGAGCGCGACCGCCCCGGGCGGGAGCGGCCCGGCGTCGACCAGGACGGCGGCGTCGACGGTGCCCGCCTCCAGCCAGGTGGCGAGCTCGTCGTCCTCGCCCTCGAAGACCCGGACGGTGACCTGCGGGTAGGCGGCCTTCCAGTCCCGGAGCAGCCCGGGCAGCAGCGCCTGGCAGACGGTCGTCGGCGCGGCGAGCCGCACGGTCCCGACGGGGCCGCCGGAGTGCCGGGTGGCGATGGCGCGCACGGCGGCGGCGGAGGCCACGGCGGTGCGGGCGTGCGGGAGGATCTGCTCGCCCAGGGGAGTGGGCCGGGCCGGGGTGCCGCGCAGCAGGACGGGCGCGCCGAGGGTCCGCTCCAGCGCGGCGACGGCGTGCGAGACGGCGGACTGGCTGATGCCCAGTTCGTCGGCGGCCGCGCCGAACCCGCCGGTGTCGGCGACCGCGACCAGGGCCCTCAGCTGGGCCAGGTTGACCTCCGGGGCCATGAGACTTCCTCATCCATCCGGCACTGCCACTTGTTGGACTCATGCTCTGCCACCGGGCCACCCTCTGTCCAGACGGGACCCGAGGCGGGACCCGAGACTGGACCCTGGGCGGGACCGGGACGGAACCCGACACGGAACCAACGGGACGAAGGTGGAGGTGATCCGGGTGCGGCGCTGGTTGCCGGGCTTCGTGGCGCTGTCGGCGATCTGGGGCGCGAGCTTCGCGCTGATCAAGGTGGCGGTGGAGGCGGGGGTGCCGCCGCTGTGGGTGGCGCTGTGGCGCTGCGCCCTCGGGGCGGTCACCCTGTGGGCGATCCTCGTGCTGCGCCGCGAGCGCGTCCCCCGCGACCGCGCGCTCTGGGGGCACTCCGCCGTGGTCGCGGTGCTCCTCAACACCGTGCCGTTCACGCTGTTCTCGTTCGGCGAGACCCGGGTCAGCTCCGTCCTCGCCGGGGTGATGAACGCGACCACCCCGCTGTTCACCCTGCTGTTCGCCGTCCTCATCGTCACCGAGGAGCGCCGCCCCGGCGCCCGTCGGCTCTCCGGACTCGCCCTCGGCTTCGTCGGCGTGCTCACCGTGCTCGGGGTCTGGCGCGGCATCGGCTCAGGCGAGGCCGCCGGCGGCCTCGCCTGCCTGGCCGCCGCCTGCTGCTACGGTGCGGGCTTCACCTACCTGCGCCGTTTCCTCTCCGGCCGGCCGGAGTCGGTGGTCACCCTCTCAGCCGTCCAGATCGCCTGCGCCACCGCCGAGCTGGCCGCCGTCGCGCCGTTCGCCGCGGGTGCCCCGCACTGGCCGGGGGCGGGCGCGGCTGGCGCCCTGCTGGTGCTGGGCGCGGTCGGCACCGGCCTCGCGTACCTGCTCAACCTCGGGCTGGTCCGCACGGCCGGCACCGCGGTGGCCTCCGCCGTCACCTACGTCATGCCGCTGTGGTCCACGGCCCTCGGCGCGGCCTTCCTCGCCGAGCCCGTCGGCTGGAACGCCCTGGCCGGCGGCGTCCTGGTGATCGCCGCCGTCGCCCTGACCCGCCCCCGGCCCGCACTCCGCCCGGCCGGCTCCGCCGCCTCCACGACTGACGCCCCGAGGCCTGGTCAGAGGGTTCGTTAGAGTGGCCGGGTGAACGAGGGGGAGCAGCAGCCGACGGCCGTCTGGGCCGCGCTGCGAGCCCACCCGCTGCGCTTCCCCGTCACCCCGTGGGTGCCGCGCTGCTGGGCCTACCTGCTCGGCGGCGCGCTGCTCGGCCCTCTGCTGCTGGCCGCCCTGACGGTGCTGCTGGTGCTCGGTCTGGGCCTGTCCGTGGTCGGGGTCGGACTGCCGGTCCTCCTCGCCCTGGCCCTCGCGGGCATCCCCGCCGCCGCCCTCGAACGCCGACGGCTGCGGCTGGTCGAGCCGGCACCGCTGCCCGACCCGCACCGCCCGCTGCCCGGTGCCGGCCGCCGCGCCCGGCTGCGGACCCGCCTGCGCGAGCGCGCCACCTGGCGCGAACTGGCCCACACCGCGCTCACCGCCACGGCCCTCGCCGCCGCCACGCTCGGCTTCAGCGCCGCGCTGCTGTTCTCCGGCGCCCTGGTCGCCTCCCCGGTGATCGTCTGGGCGCTGGCTCCCGAAACCGTCATGATCATTCCCGGCAGGGCGGTGTCCGGGCCGCTCGCCGCCCTGCCGTTCAGCGCCGCCGGGCTCGCCGGGCTCCTCCTCTGCGCCTACGCCGGGGCCCTGCTGACCGCCGCCCAGGTGGCCCTCGCCCGCCTCCTGCTCGGGCCCCGCGAGGAGGACACCGGCCGACAGGTCCTCGAACTCACCCGCTCCCGGGCCCGGCTCGCCGACGCCTTCGAAGCCGAACGCCGCCGCATCGAACGCGACCTGCACGACGGCGCCCAACAGCAGCTCGTCGCGCTCAGCATGACCCTCGGCCTCGCCGACTACGCGCTGCGCGACGGCAGCGCCCGGTCCGGCGACCGGGCCACCGCCCTGGTCGCCCGGGCCCGCGGCGAAGCCCGGCAGGCCCTGGAACAACTGCGCGGCCTGGTCCGCGGCATTCACCCCCAGGTGCTCACCGACCACGGCCTCGCCGCCGCCGTCGCCGAGGTCGCGCTGCGCCACCCCATCCCGGTCCGGTCCGACTTCGACCTCCCCGGCCGGCTGCCCGCCCCCGTCGAGACCACCGCCTACTTCACCGTCACCGAAGCGCTCACCAACGCCGCCAAGCACAGCGGCGCCGCCGCGATCACCGTCAGCGGGCGCATCGCCGACGGCCGGCTGGTGCTCCAGGTGACCGACGACGGCCACGGCGGGGCGGACCCGGCCGCCGGGGCCGGACTGCGCGGACTCGCCGACCGGGTGGCACTCCTGAAAGGACGGCTCATGGTGACCAGCCCGACGGGCGGCCCTACCACGCTGCGGCTGGAGGTCCCGTGCTCCGGATCGTGATCGCCGAGGATGCCGTCCTGCTGCGCGCCGGACTCGTCGAACTCCTCACCCTCGGCGGCCACCGGGTGACCGCCGCCGTCGGCGACGCCCGCGCCCTCGCCGCCGCCGTCGACACCGAACGGCCCGACGCCGTCATCACCGACGTCCGGATGCCGCCCGACTTCTCCGACGAGGGCCTGCGCGCCGCCCTCGACCTGCGCGAACGCCACCCGGGCCTGCCCGTCCTGGTGCTCTCCCAGTACGTCGCCACCCCGTACGCCACGCGCCTGCTCGCCGCCGCCGGCGCCCAACCCGCCGGCCTCGGCTACCTCCTGAAGGACCGCGTCGGCGACGTCGCCGACTTCCTCGACGCCCTGCGCCGGGTCGCCGCCGGCGAGACCGTCATCGACCCCGACGTGGTCCGCGTCCTGCTGCGCCAGCAGTCCGCCGACCGCCCCCTCACCCGCCTGACCCCCCGCGAACGCGAAGTCCTCGCCCTCATGGCCGAGGGCCTCAACAACCAGGCCATCGCCACCCGGCTCACCATCACCGAGGCCTCGGTGGTCAAGCACTGCGGCAACATCTTCATGAAGCTCGACCTCGATCCCACCGAAGGCAACCGCCGCGTCCTCGCCGTCCTGGCCCACCTCCGGGAGGCGTAGGGCGGGTCCGACAAAAGGCTCGGGTCCGACAACGGGCGTCGGCGGCTCAGCGCAGACCGAGACAGGGCAGCCAGGCCCGTGAGGCGCCGTGGCCCGCGGTGAGCAGGGCGCACAGCGGGCCGGCCGCGCCCCCGAGCAGGCCCATCCCCTCCGCGCCCAGGGCCTCCACCTCGGGCAGGCGGGCCCTGAGGTGGGCGAGCAGACGGGCCTTCAGCGCGGCCGCGGCGGGCAGGCCGGCGTGGTGGGCGAAGGCGTCGGCCACCGCCAGCACGCCCGAGGCGCCGTGGCACAGGGCCAGCAGGTCGCTCGCGCGGTCGCCGAAGAGGTGGAACCGCTCGTCGTACCGTTCGGCGAGCGTGCTGAAGGCCGCTGCGGCCCAGTCGGCCGTCTCCCGGTCGCCCGTCGCGTCGGCCGCGTCCCACAGCGCCCAGGACACTCCGGGGGTGCCGTAGCACCAGGCCTGGCGGGCGCGCGCTCCGGCGGGCGGCGGGCCGTCGAGCCCGGCGCCGTCCCAGGTGCGGATGGAGCGGGCGTCGTCGAAGGACTGCCGCATCAGCCACCCGGTCGCGCGGCGCAGGGCGGGGGTCAGGTCGGGGTGCGGTCCGAGATGGCGTACGGCTGCGGTGAGTGCGGCGACGACTCCTGCGGCGCCGTGGCCCGTGCCGGTGTTGATCCGTCCGTCGAGCCAGCCCAGGTGCGGGTGGCCGGCGTACTGCCCCGTCCGCAGCCGGGGCAGCTCGTCGGCGTCGCACAGCCGGGCCAGGTGGTCGGCGTACGGGCCGAGTTGGGCCGGTGTCGGGCGGGTGCCCGTGCTCAGGGCGAGCAGGGTGCCGGAGGGGCCGACGATGAGGTCGTAGTCCGGGAAGGCGACCTGTTCGCAGCGCCAGGTGAGAGCCGGCGCGGTGCGGACCAGGTGGTCGCGGAGCCGGTCGGCGACCGGATCCAGCCCCGGGAGCACCCGGGCTCCCAGCCGCAGGCCCGCCAGCGTTCCGGCCAGTCCGCCGTCGTACAGCCCGCAGTGGCCCGGCCCCTGGCCGGCGGTGCGGGCCCACACCGCCACGGCACGGGCCGCGGACCGTTCGCCCTCCGGCCCTCCGGTGGTGTGCAGCAGGGCGGCCAGGACGGGGACGCCCGGATCGGAGGGGTGCTCGGCGACCGCCGGGCTCTCGCGGGGCCGGGCGGACCAGGCGTCGAGGAGCCGGACGGCGAGTCCGGTGACGGCGGTGTCGGTGTTCTCGGCGTTCGCGGTGTACTGCGGCACGGTGGCTCCTCGGGAACGACGGGTCGGCACTCCGCCCGGCCTGGAGGGGCCGGGCGGAGTGCCGGTGGTGGCGGCCGTCAGGGGCCGCTGTCCGGGTGGCCGTCCGAGGGCGTGCCCTCGGACGGCCCGACGGGAGATCAGCAGAACAGGCCGCTACAGAGCAGCACCGTGTCGCAGATCAGGACGGTGCAGACGCCGCTGCAGCCGCCGCTGCTGGCCTCGGGGGTCGGCAGGGTGGTCTCGGTGATGCGCGCGTCCAGGTCGCCGATGAGGGCGTCGAGGTCGGTGAGCGCCGTGATGTCGGGCATGGTTGTCCTCCTTCAGGAGCGGTGATGGGTGGAGACCGCCCCGGTGGCCCGCCCGCGGGGGGCGGGCGCACCGGGGACGTCGGGTTCGCCGCGCAGTGCGGCGGCGGCGGGCTCCGCGAGTTCCTCGGCGCCCTGGTCGAACGGAAGTCTGAGCAGCAGTTGGGCGGCGACGGCGGCACCGCCGTGCACGGGGTCGTGGAGCAGCAGGCCGCCGGGGTCGGGGAGCATCTCCTCGACCAGCAGGTCCGCACCGGGGTGGCGCGCGCAGATCCGCTCCAGCAGGGCGACCGAGGTCAGCGCCGCGAAGTCCACGGGCACCGGTTTCGGCTGGGGTACGGCCCGGACGAACGCGAAGCGCGGCAGTCCGGCGGAGCGCCCGAGGGCGGCGAGGGCGCGCACCTTGGTCAGGTCGCCGTCGCCGGGCCGCCACAGCTGGGCCGCCGGCACGCGCCAGACCGCGGGGCTGATGACCAGGGCGCCGCCGCCGACGGTCACCCGGGGCAGCCGGTCCGTGTCGGGGAACGCCTCGGCCAGGCCGTCCAGGCGGATCAGGCGCGAGCCCGCCGGGTGGCCGGCGGCCAGCAGCAGCCGGACCAGGACGTCGTACGGGGGCAGGGGTGTACGGGTGGCGTGGTGGACGGGCAGCAGCCGGCACCCGTCGGCCTCGGCGATGATCCGCGGGCCGACCCGTCGCAGGGTGATGCGCTCCAGCGGCAGGTAGCGGGCCGTCAGGCCGTCCGCTCCCTGGTACGGCAGGGGATCGGGATCGCCCGTCCACCAGCCGGTGATGACCGGCCGCCGTACGGCGTTGGCGGCGCGTCCGGCCAGCGGCGGCACCAGCAGTTCGACGAAGCGGGCCCCGGACAGCCGCTCGACGGAGGCGAGGAAGGCCCGGTAGCTCCGCAGGTTGTCGTAGCCGCCGTGCAGGGTGTGGAGCGCGTCGGCGAACCGGGCGTCCAGCACGCCCGCCGGTGAGGCGGTCTCCAGCACCGCGACCGGACCGGGGCCCGGCAGCGGACGCAGCAGGCAGTCCAGGGGCCAGGGCGGCAGCGCGGTCGCGGCCGGGGGTGCCCCGAGGGTGTCCAGCAGGTCGTCGTCCAGGTCCACCGGTCCGCTGCCGGCCCGGGCGGACAGGTGGGCCAGCAGCCCGGCGTAGCCGGACCCGGAGGTCTCGGCGGGGTGCCAGCCCGCGTACCGGCGCGGGGGCTGAGGCGGCGGCGGGCAGCTGCCGTCGGGCAGGTGGCGCGCGAGGATCTCGCCGAGCGGGCACGGCCGTTCGGTGAGCTCCGCGAGCTCGGCCGGCAGCCGGTGCGGGTCCGGCCCCGCGAGCCGGTCGGCCTCCCGCAGCCACGCCACGCGGGCGGCGGTGCCGAGGCCCTGCTGCACCTGGCGGGCGGCCGCTCCGGAGACGGCCGAGGCTATGGTGCGGTAGGAGTCGGTGAACCACGGCCGGGAGTCGTCGGCGGGGGCGGCGGAGCCGGTGGTGCGGAGCGCCGACGCGGGTGCGGGTGCGGGTATGGGCGCGGGTGCGGCGGAATCGGCGCTCGGTGCAGGTGTCGGAGGAGGCGCCGGTTGCGGAAGGGTGCCGCGCGCGCGGACGTCCTCGGCGGCGAGCCAGCCCGTGGTGCGGCGGCGCGGGGCCGCGCAGGCCTGGAGCACGCCGAGTCCGAGCAGGTGCGCGAGGAAGCCGCGCAGCACCGCGGGAGCGGAAGCCGCCGCCCCGGCCGCCGCTGCGACGGTCGTCGCCGTGCCCAGCAGAGCCGCTTCGAGGTCGCCCAACGGGCGAGGGCCGCCGGCCAGTTGAGCCAGCACGTGATCCAGGGGGAGGGAGCGCCGCAGGTCGACCTGCCGCAACCGGCCCCGGTCGTGCGGGTCGGTCACCCAGCAGCGCAGGACGCCGGCGCCCGGTGCGGTGCCCGCCGGCTGGGGGAAGTGCAGCGGAGCCAGGGCCAGCACCGTGGCCGGGTCCGCCGCCCGCAGGTCCAGGGCGCCGAGCCGGGCCCGCACCCCGTGGACGTTCTCCACGGCCTGGGCCGCCACCTCGCCGAGGGTCGTGCCCGGCGGGACGAGCCGCAGCAGGGTGCCGTCGGCCCGGCCGCCGTTCCCGTCATCGTTCCCGCCGCCGTTCGCGCCCGTCGGGGTGACCGGCAGCAGGGTGACCTGGCCGACCCAGCCGCGCGGGGTGGTCTTCGCCGCGGCCCGGCCGAGCGCCCGCCACACGTACGCCGTCCGCTTGCGCAGCCGCTTCCCGCTCCAGGACTCGCCCGCGGCCAGCCGGCCGGCCACGTCTGCGGCCGCTCCGGGCTCCACCTCGTCCAGGAAGGCCCGCATGACGGGCGACGCGCACACCAGGGACCAGCCCAGGGCGCCCACGCGCTCGCGCTCGGCCGCCACCGCGGCCTCCAGCCGCCGCAGGGCGACGGCCGCCGCCTCGGCCTCGCCGGACAGCCGTGCGGCGTCCGCGACGAGGCCGCCGGCGGCGGGCAGCCGCCCCAGCAGCCCGCAGTCGGCCGGGCCCGGTGCGGCGCCGGAGTGCAGCCGACGGCGCACGGCCAGCACGGCGCGGCGGTCGGCGGCGGTGAGGGCGGGGTGCGGCACGACCACGATGCCCAGCTGCTCGGCCAGTCGGCGGGCGTGCTCCGCCCGCCGTTCGTCCCGTCGGGCGTGGTCGGCGACCTGTGCGAACAGCTCCGGGTTGCCCGCCGCCGCCCACGCTGCCAAGGGCATGCCGGCCACGCGGAGCAGTGCCGCGGCGCCCAGTTCCCGGTCCTCGTCCACGTCAGGACCTCCCGTCACCGGTGAGCGCGTGGGTCAGCAGGCTCTGCCGGGCCAGGGAGAACCGCCCCCGGTTCCAGTGGAAGACGACGTAGTGGGCGGCGGCGCGGCGCGGGCCGATCACCGCTTCACCGGACTCGAAGTAGCCGGTGCGCCACCCCTCGGCGGCCCGGCGCACGGCGTCCCCGTGCACCTCGACCGCCGCCCGCCGTTGCGGCGGCAGCGGATCGAGCAGGCTCCGTCCGCCGGCTCGCCAGGCCGCGAGGATGCCCGCGGCGGCGCGCCGGGTGTCCTCGTCCGGCTCGGTGCCCAGCCTGCGGCCGGCGTCGTCCTGGAGCACCTGCCAGACCCCGCGGTGCTCCCAGCCGACGATGCCGAGGCCGTCGAGGAGTTCACCGAGGAGGTACAGGGACAACCGCCAGTCCGCGACGGCCTCCGGTCGGCCCGGTGCCGCGACGGTGTCGTGGTGATCGAGCCAGGCCAGGGAGTCCACCGTGAACAGGTCGTGGACGTGCCGCATCGAACGCGGGCCGCCGAAGAGGTAGGTCTCCGGCTCGTACCGCCCGCACAGCGGCGGTTGCGGCTGTCCGTCCACCGCGCGGAAGCGGCGCGCCAGTTCCTCGCGCAGCGCCCCGACTTCGGACCGGCCCGCCTCGAACCGGACCCGCAGTCCGGGCGGTTTGTGCATGAAGAAGAAGGAGCGCGCCGCGCCGGCGGAGATCAGGTCGCGGGCCGTGTCCGCGACGGCGCGGTACGTCCGGTGCCAAGTGGCCGGGCCCGGCGCGAGGTTGATCTGCACCCAGCCGTCCTCGGGCCGGTCGTCGCGCAGCGCGGACAGCCCGGCCGTCAGGAACGCGCGGCGCGCGGCCTCGTACTCGGGGCCCGCGGAATCGACCGGTACCGTTCCCCACGGAATGTCGCGAGCGTCCCGGAGGCAGTCGGCCAGCAATCGTTCGACCTCCACCATGGTGCCCACCTCCTCGTGATTTCGGCTCTACTCCCGGGGTTTCCACCATTCGGTCGGATTGAAAAACGGAAGGCAAATATTCATATGATGAAAAAGGGTGCGCCTGCTGCGCATACGGGACTTCGCGCGCCGAAGGCGCATCCTGCGGGCGGATTCGGCAGCCTTTGCCCCCCCTGACTCGATGATCGCCCGCATGTTGGTGAGTTGGTGTCACTTCTGCTCGAACTCCCATTGAACAAAACGGCGTTGGCGCGCCCGAAAGTGTCAGGAGAGCTCGGCGAGGGCGCCGGTGACGGAGCGGGTGGGGTCGAGCAGGTGGGCGAGGCGGTGGGCGGAGGCGGTCCAGGACCAGTGGGTGGCGGCCCAGTCGCGGCCGGCGGCGCCCATCCGGGCGCGGTCCGCCGGCGGGGCGAGGAGGAGGCGGGTGAGGGCGGCGGCCACGGTGGCCGGGTCGCGCCCGTCGACGACGGTGCCGGTGACGCCGTCGAGGACGGTGTCGGGGACGCCGCCGGAGCGGCCGGCGACGACGGGCAGGGCGGCGGCGGCCGCTTCGAGGTAGACGATGCCGAGTCCTTCGGCTTCGAGGCCGGCCCGGCGGGTGCGGCACGGCATGGCGAAGACGTCGGCCTCGGCGTAGTGGGCGGCGGTGGCCGCGTGGTCGAGACCGCCGGCGAATTCGACGCTGCCGGGCTCGGTGCACCGGTGGGCGAGCGCGCGCAGACGGTCCTCGTACGGGCCCTGGCCGACGAGGACGAGGACCGCGCCGGGGACGGCCCGGCGGATCGCCGGCAGGGCGCGGATCAGGACGTCCTGCCCCTTGCGCGGGACGAGCCGGGCGACGCAGAGGATCACCGGCCCGGTGCGGGCCCGCCGGGCGCCCTCGGCGCCGGGCCGGAAGCGGTCCGGGTCCACGCCGGGGACGAGGCGCGCCAGCCGGGCGTCCGGGCCGAGGGCGGGGGCGATCCGGGCGCGGGTGTACTCGCCGAGGTAGGTGACGACGTCGACGCTGCGGCCTATCCGGCGCAGCAGGCGGCGGGCGCCGGGGGTGCGGGCCCACCAGATCTCGTGGCCGTGAGTGGTGGCGACGGTGCGGCGGATGCCGTCGGCCTGGCGGAGCAGGCCGGGGGCCATCGCGGCGAGCGGGGCGGCGGCACCGAACCAGACCCGGTCGCAGCCGTGGGCACGGGCGATCTCGGCGGCGCGGCGGGTGGCCCGGGCGGTGGGCAGCAGGGTGCGGGCCCGGTCGCGGATCACCGGGAAGGGGAGAGCGGCGTCGTGCCGATCGGCGCCCGGTTCGGCGGAGGTGTAGACCACGACGTCGGAGTGGGGCAGCCGGGTGGCCAGGGCGTGGACGAAGGTTTCGATGCCGCCTTGGCGGGGCGGGAAGTCGTTGGTGACGATGAGTGTGCTGCCCATGGGCGGGTGGGACCTCGGTTCGGTGTCGGAGAAGGGGCCGGAGAAGGGATCGGAGAAGGGGCCGGGGAAGCGGCCGGGGAAGGGATCGGAGAAGGGGCCGGGGAAGCGGCCGGGGAAGGGATCGGAGAAGGGGCCGGGGAAGCGGCCGGGGAAGGGATCGGAGAAGGCGGCGGAGAAGGGCTCGGAGCGGGGAGGACGGGGAGGGGCGGCGGGAGCACCCGGGCGAGCAGGACGAGGAGGACCGGCAGCGCGAGGTAGCCGAACCGCCCGGCGGGGGCGAGCAGGAAGGCCAGGGCGAGCCCGAGGGCGAGCCGGTCGGCGGCGGCCGCCGCGTGCCGGGGCGGGTGGGTGAGCAGGGAGGCCGCGAGGGCGGTTGCGGCGAGCAGCAGCAGGCCGACGGCCGCGTACCAGCCGGGCGGGCCGAGGTCGGCGAGCAGCCGTCCGGGCAGCGGACTGGCGGCGGGGGTGGGCAGGTCGCCGCGGCCGGTGGGGAAGGCGAACACCTGGTGGAGCATCGGCCCGGGCGAGCGCAGGGCGCCGGGCAGGACGAGCAGGGCCGTGCCGCCCACCGCGACGGCGGCGGCGCGCAGGGCGGGGCGCCGTCCGGCGGTGGCGGCGAGCAGCGCGGTGACCACGGCGACGGCCGGCCAGGCCGTCCACTTGAGCGAGCAGGCGGCGGCGAGGGCCAGTCCGGCGGTGGCGGGGCGCCGTCGGGCGGCGAGGGTGAGGGCGAGCCAGCAGAGGCCGGTCATCGGCAGGTCGACGCCGCTGACGCAGAGCGGCAGCGCGACGACGGGCGAGGCGGTCAGCGCGGCGAGGGCGGTTCGCGGGCCAAGGGGTGGGGTGGTCGGCGCTGCGAGGGCGGTCCGCCGCCCGGCGGGCGCGGAGCGCGGCAGGCAGGCGAGGAACGCGGCCGCGCACCAGAGCCGCGCGTCGCCCGCCACCCGGGCGAGCGGCAGACCGCCGAGTGACAGGCCATCGAGTGACAGGCCGCCGAGCGGCAGCCCGTCGAGCAGGGCCCGGGGGAGTCCGAGGAGCGCCATCCCGGGCAGGTACGGGGTGTACTCGGCCACCGTCCGGGGCTCGGCGAGGTACGGCGTTCCGGTGTGCAGCAGCAGGGCCCCGGAGCGTTCGATCACCCCGATCTCGCTCTGCCCCCGGCCGGTCAGCACGAGGGCGAGCAGTGGCACGGCGACGGCCCCGGTGAGTGCGAGGGCGATGGACAGCGGCCGGCCCCGGCGCGTCGGCAGGAGGGCGGCGAGCGCCGCCAGCAGGTAGCCGACGGCGGCGCAGGTGCCCCAGGTGCGGTGCGGGCCGAGGTCGGAGAGCAGTGGGAAGGCCCCGGCCCATCCGGCCGCGAGGAGCCATCCGCCGCACCAGGCGGCGGCGTGTCGCCGGTCTGGGGAGTCGTGCCGATTCATCACCCGTTCATTGCATCGTCGCAGGTCAGCCTGGTCATCACGGTCAGGTCGAGTCCTCTGGTCGGGTTTCCCCTACCATCCGTCGAGGCCGTCGCCCGGCGACCTTCGCATCCGATCTGACGTTCGGTGTTCGTCGAATTACGGAAAGTGCCCGCGCTCCCGCTATCGTGTCGGCGTGGTGAGGTCGTGGGATGCGGCAGTGGAGCGGGCGCAGGACCGGCTGGCGGCGGGGCCGCGGCTGCGGGCGGTCGCCGAGGGGGACGAACGGCGGTTCGCCCTCTGGGACTTGGCGTCCCTGGTGGAGGGTGAGCTGGGGGAGCTGGTGGCCCCGGACGAGCTGACGCCGGAGGCCGAGCGCCGGTGGCGCGAGCGGCTGGGGGAGAGCGGCCGGGAGTGGCCCGGCGGCGAGCTGTACCGGCGCCGCTACTGGGTGCTGGACGAGGACGGCGCCGCGGCCGGCACGGTGGCGGTGGACAACTGGACCAAGGGGCCCGGCCAACTCGCCGTCTCCTCCCTCTACTTGATCCCGGAGGCGCGCGGCCGGGGGCTGGCCGCCGGGGCGCTGGACGAGGTGTACGCGGCGGCGGCCGCAGAGGGCCTGCCCGGCTTCCGGCTGGAGTCGCACTGGGCCTGGCAGCACGCCGTCCGCTACTACCTGCGCCGCGGCCTCTGGGTGGTCGGCTGGAAGCGTTCGCTGGCCCTGGCCCGGATGCCGCAGCTCCCGCCGTACCGGGTGTGCGAGGAGGGCGGCTGGCTGCACCTGCTGGTCGCGGACCGGGGGTGGGGCTGGGTGCCGATGCTCGCCGCCGGCTGCGAGGGCCGCTGGCTGCGGCTGGACGAGACGCCCGACTACCGGGCGGCCGACGGCTGGGTGCACGAGTACGCGCGTTCGACGCTGGCGCTGCACCTGGCGCTCGCGGGCCGGCCGCTGGTGCGCGGCCCGCAGTGGTGGGCGGAGGCGTGGCGGTGGTCGGACGCCGGGGAGCCGGAGGGGCTGGCCTACAAGATCGAGCACTTCGAGCAGCTGGCCCTGGCGGCGGGCCGCCAGGTGGTCAGTCCGTACCGCCCGGCGGTGGCGGCGTCTGAAACCCCGACCCAGTCCCCGACCCCGACCCCGTCCCCGGCACCGGCGCCGAGAGCGGAGGCCCCGGTGGCGGCGGCGCCGGGGCTGGCAGACTCGGGGGATGGCTGAGATCGAGATCGACGGCGCGCCGGCCGACCCGGCGCGGCTGGCCGCACTGGGGCTGCTGAACTACGGGCACTTCACCACCCTGCGCGCCGAGGCGGGCCGGGTCCGGGGCCTGGCGCTGCACCTGGACCGGCTGGTCCGGGACTGCCGGGTGCTGTTCGCCGCCGAGTTGGACCGGGAGGCGGTGCGGGAGCGGATCCGCGCGGTGCTGCCCGCCGACGGCGCGCCGGTGATCGTCCGGGTGACGGTGTACGACCCGGCGCTCGGCCTGGAACGCCCCGGCGCCCCGGCGGTGCCCCGGCTGCTGCTGACCACCCGCCCGGCGGCGGCGGCAGCGGCGCCGGGCCCGCTGCGGGTGCGCACGGTCGGGTACCGGCGGGAGCTGCCGGAGGTGAAGCACGTCGGCCTGTTCGGCCTGGTCCACCACCGCAGGCGGGCCCAACTCGACGGCTACGACGACGTGTTGCTGGTGGATCCGGACGGCGGCGGGGTGGTCGAGGGCGCCACCTGGAACGTCGGCTTCCTCGACGGCCGCCGACTGGTCTGGCCGGACGGCCCGAGCCTGCCCGGGGTGACCGCCGCTCTGCTGGCCGGCGCGTACGGCGGGCCGCAGTCGCGCGAGCGGGTGGACGCGTCCGGGCTGGGCCGCTTCACGGCGGCGTTCGCGGTGAACGCGGGCGTCGGCGTCCGGCCGCTGGCAGCGGCCGACGGCACGGCCTTCGACCCGGCGCACCCCGTGCTCGCCGAACTCGCCACCGCCTACGGGGAGATCGTCGCCGACCCGGTGTGAGCCCGCCCGCTGCGGGCCCGCAGCCCCCCCGGAGGGGGGTGGGGATATCCCCACCCCCGGTCCGCCAGCGGCCTCCATGGTCCGCCGGCCTGGCCTTTTCTAGCGTGGAACCCGTCGACGACCACCGACGATCCCCGAGGGAAGGCCCAACCATGGCACGCCGCCACGACCGCCCATCGACCGAGCCGTACGCCGCCGGACCGCACGCCGCCGGCCCGTACGCGACGGGGGCGTACGGCGGCGGCCCGTACCCCGAGCAGGGCGCCCGTCCGGCGATCGAGCTGCGCGGGGTGCGCCGCACCTACGGCCGCGGCGGCGAGACCGTGCACGCGCTGCGCGGGATCGACCTGGCGCTGGCCCGGGGCAGCTTCACCGCCGTGATGGGCCCGTCCGGCTCCGGCAAGTCGACCTTCCTGCAGTGCGCGGCGGGCCTGGACAAGCCCGACCAGGGGGAGATCCGCCTCGGCGGCGAGGACATCACCCGGCTGAGCGAGGACCGGCTCACCAAGCTGCGCCGCAGCCGGATCGGCTTCGTCTTCCAGTCCTTCAACCTGCTGCCCTCGCTGACGGTGGAGCAGAACGTGCTGCTCCCGCAGCGGCTGGCCGGCGAGCGCCAGGACCGCGCCCGGGCCCGGGAGCTGCTGGCCCAGGTCGGCCTCGGCGAGCACGCCAAGCGGCGGCCCGGCCAGCTCTCCGGCGGCCAGCAGCAGCGGGTGGCGATCGCCCGCGCGCTGATCACCGACCCGGACGTGGTGTTCGCCGACGAGCCGACCGGCGCGCTGGACACCCGCACCGCGCACGAGGTGCTGGGCCTGCTGCGGCGCGCCGTGGACGACCTGGGCGCGACGGTGGTCATGGTGACCCACGACCCGGTGGCGGCCTCGTTCGCCGACCGGGCGCTGTTCCTGGCCGGCGGCGCGCTCGTCGACGAGCTGCACCACCCGCAGGCGCAGGCCGTCGCCGACCGGATGGTCTCGCTCACCGCCCGCCCGGTGGGGGTCGCGGCGTGAACGGGCGGCGTGGACCGATCGACGAGTGGAACGGGGCAGGGGCATGAGCAACGGACTGGCGCGCGCCTCGGTGCGCTTTCGACCCGCCTCCTTCGTGGGCACCCTGGTCGCCCTGCTGCTGGGCGCCGTGGTGGTGGTGGCCTGCGGCGTGCTGCTGCAGACCGGCCTGACCGCGAGCGTCGCACCGCAGCGGTACGCGGGCGCCCCGGTGGTGGTCGCGGCCGATCCGATGGTGCGGATCACCGCCAAGGTCGGCCGCGACAACGAGACCAGGGAGCTGACCACCCCCGAGCGGGCCCGGACGGACGCCGCCCTGGTGGGCCGGATCGCCGCACTGCCCGGGGTCGCCGCCGCCCGCCCGGACAGCGCCTTCCCGCTGCCGGCCGGCGCCGGCACCCCCGCCCTGACCGGCCGGGGCTTCGCCGCGCTCGGCATCGCCGGCCCGGCCGACCAGCTGGTCGAGGGCCGTGCGCCCGGCGCCGACGAGGTGGTACTGGACGCCGACACGGCGCGCGCCGCCCACCTCGCGCCCGGCGCGAAGCTCACCCTCACCGCCCCCGGCGGCACCGGCGACTACCGGATCTCCGGCCTGGCCGCCGCCCAACCGGCCGGCCCCACCGCCTGGTTCGCCGACGCCACCGCCGACCGCCTCTCCGGCCACCCCGGCCGGATCGACGCGATCGCCGTCCAGCCGCGCGAGGGCGTGGACCGCGCCGCGCTGGTCGCGCAGGTCCGCCAGGCCCTCGACGCCCAGGCCCTCGGTGCCAAGGCCGCGGACACCCGGGCCGCGGACGCCAAGGCCGCCGGCACCCCGGCCATCGGCCTTGAGACCAAGGCCGAGAGCGGCGGCGCCAAGGTCTTCACCGGCGACGGCCGCGGCACCGTCGAACAGCCCGCCATCGGCGAGGCCCGCACCCTGCTGATAGGGCTCGGCGGCAGCTTCGGCGGCTACGCCACCATGACCGCGATCTTCGTCGTGATGAGCACCGTCGCCCTGGCCACCGGCCAGCGCGCCCGCGAGTTCGCCCTCCTGCGCGCCATCGGCGCCACCCCGCGGCAGATCCGCCGCACCATCGCCACCGAGGCGATGCTGGTCGCGCCGGTCGCCGGGGCGCTCGGCATCCTGCCCGGACTGGCCCTGGCCCGCTGGTGGTTCGACGAACTGACCTCGCGCGGCGCCGTGCCGCAGGGCGTGCGGCTGGACGTCGGCCCGCTGCCGATGCTCGCCGCCGTCCTCATCTGCACCCTCGCCGCGCTGACCGCCGGCTTCCTGGCCGCCCGCCGCCCCGCCAAGCTGCGCCCCGGTCAGGCGCTCGGCGCGGCCGCCGTCGAACCGGGCCACCCCGGCAAGGTCCGGACCGTCATCGGGCTGCTCTTCGCCGTCGGCGGTGTGGTGGCCGCCGCCTTCGCGGCCGCCCTGGACGGCATCAACGCCGCCAACACCGCGCTCGGCGTGGTCATGTGCTTCATGCTGGCCGTCGCGCTGCTCGGCCCCTGGGTGGCGCGGGTCGCCGCCACGGTGTTCGGCGCCCCGCTGAGGGCCGGCGGCGCCCCCGGCTCGCTGGCCGCCGACAACACCCGCGCCAACGCCCGCCGGCTGGCCTCCGCGATCACCCCGA
The DNA here is from genome assembly GCF_044744605.1 of Kitasatospora sp. NPDC087271. Lineage (NCBI taxonomy): Bacteria > Bacillati > Actinomycetota > Actinomycetes > Kitasatosporales > Streptomycetaceae > Kitasatospora > Kitasatospora sp. NPDC087271. The sequence continues at coordinate 542,827 of NZ_JBIUYQ010000001.1, read as the reverse complement.
TCGTGCTGGTCACCGCCTTCTGCGGCACCCTGCTGTTCCTCCAGAGCACCATCAGCCACACCACCGGCGCGAACGTGCGGGACGGCATCGTCGCCGACCACGTGATCGGCTCCACCGGCCCCGGCCTGCCCGCGGGCACCGCCGGGCGGGCCGCCAAGGTGCCCGGTGTGGACGCCGCGGTCGGCGTGCTGCGCACCGCCGCCGTGTACACCCACGACATGCAGCTCGGCTCCGCCACCGCGCTCGGCGTCGACGGCGACCCGGCCCGGCTGTCCCGGGTGCTCGACCTGGGCGTGCGCAGCGGTTCGCTCGCCGACCTGGGCCGCGCCGCCGACACCGTCGCCCTGGACGCCACGCTGGCCGACGCCCTGGACGTCGAGGTCGGCGACCGGGTGCCGCTGCGGCTCGGCGACGGCACCCCGGTGCGGCCCGCCGTGGTCGCCGTCTACGACCGCGGGCTCGGCTTCGGCCAGGTGCTGCTGCCCCGGGCGGTCGTCGCCGGGCACGTCACCGCCGGGTACGACAGCCAGGTGCTGGTCGCCGACGCGCCGGGCGCCGACCGCGCGGCGGTGGCGGCCGCGCTGGCGGGCCTCGCGGGCCCCGGCGGGGCGACCGTGACCGACCGGGCCGGATTCGTCGCCCAGTCCGACAAGATGATGGAGCTGAACGCCTGGGCCAACACCGTGATGGCCGGCGTGCTCGGCGGGTTCGCCGCCGTCACCGCCGTCAACACCCTGGTGATGACCGTCCTCGACCGGCGCCGCGAGGTCGCCCTGCTCCGACTGGCGGGCACCACCCGGCGCCAGGTGCGCGGCATGATGCGCTGGGAGGCGCTGCTGGTCGCCGCGACCGGCCTGGTGATCGGCGGGGGGATCGCCTGGATCGCCCTCGTCCCGATCGCCCGGGGCGTCGCCAACTCCTCCCCGTACATCCCGCCGGCGCTCGCCCTGCCGCTGGCCGCCGGAGCCGTCCTGCTCTGCCTCGGCGCGACCGGGCTGCCCGCCCGGGCCCTGCTGCGCACCCGCCCGGTGGCGCTGGGCGCCGCCCGGCAGTAGCCGAGGCCAGTGAAAGCCCGAAGGGCCCCGTCCGGTACCGCCGGACGGGGCCCTTCGAGCATTCGCGGCACCTGCTCGAGGATCGCTGGACGGGCACACCAGAGCCTCGCTCGTACGGGTGACAAAAGCCGGGCCGAGTAGGCGCAATGGGGTAGCTGGGAAAGTCCAAACCCCTTTATTGGAGCTGATCGTGATGTCGGATCAGCTACGCTCTCGCCCGCCCCGCCCGACCCGCCGAAGCAGAGAGTAGCCCGACATGAGCAGTCCTCCCGAGGCCGCCGCGCCCCGCTGGCCGCTGATCCTGCTGCGCACCACCGCGACCACCCTGGCGGTCCTGGCCCTGCTCCAGGTCATGCTGGCCGGCAGCTTCCTCAACGGCACCTACGAGTCCCTCAAGGACCACGAGGGCAACGCGATGACGCTGGCCACCGTGGTCCTCTGCCAACTGGTGGTGGCCGCGCTGGTGCGCCGGCCCGGCCGCGGCCCGCTCTGGCCGCTGTGGACCACCGCCGTGCTGACCGTCGCCGTCGTCGGCCAGATCGCGGCCGGCTACGCGCGGTCGATCAGCGTGCACGTCACCCTCGGGGTGCTGCTGGTCAGCGGGGTCCTGTTCGGGCTGGTCGGCGCCTGGCGGCTGCCGCTGCCCGCCCGCGCGGACCACCTGCCCGAGCCGGACGGCAGCGGACGCCTGCCGCGCCCCGGCGGGCCGCTGGAGGTGTCCAAGTGAACCGTCGCCGGTTCCTGGGCGTCGGCGCCTCCGTCCTGGGCGCGGGCGCGCTGGCCGCCGTCGCCGGCCCCGCCGCCGCCCGGCTGTTCGCCGAGGGCCACCCCGGCCGGCTGCTCGGCAGCGGCCTCGACCTGCCCGAGCCGTTCCAGGTCCCGCTGCCGGTGCCCACGGTGCTCCAGCCGGTGCGCACCGACGCGACGGCCGACTACTACGAGATCACCCAACGGGTCGCCGAGCTGGAGATCCTGCCCGGCGTCAGGACCGAGGCCTGGACGTACGGCGGCACCTTCCCCGGGCCGACGGTGGTCACCCGGTCCGGCCGGGCGGCGGTGGTCAAGCACCGCAACGAGCTGCCGGTGCCGTCCGTGGTCCACCTGCACGGCGGCCACACCCCGGCCGACAGCGACGGCTACCCCGTCGACCTGCTGCTGCCGGTCGGCTCCTCCGGCGCGGGCCGGGGGGCGCCGGGCATGCAAGGGATGTCCGACATGCCCGGCATGCAGGGGATGGGCCACGAGGCGGGGCGCACCGCGGAGGGCGAGCGCACCCACACCTACCCGGGCAAGCAGCGCGCCGCCACCCTCTGGTACCACGACCACCGGATGGGCTTCACCGGCCCCGGCGTCTGGCGCGGCCTGGCCGGCTTCCACCTCGTCCACGACGACGAGGAGAGCGCCCTGCCGCTGCCGCGCGGCGACCGCGACCTCCCGCTGATGCTCGCCGACCGCTCCTTCGCCGGGGACGGCTCCTTCCGCTACCCCGCCATGGACGAGGACCTCGCCTCGCCCGGCGTCACCGACGACTACATGAACGGCGTCCTCGGCGACGTCATCCTCGTCAACGGCGCCCCCTGGCCCCGCCTCGACGTCGACCGCGCCCGCTACCGGCTGCGCCTGCTCAACGCCTCCAACGCCCGCCCCTACCGGCTCCGGCTCGACCCGCAGCCCTCCGGCGGCGACGCCCTCGTCCAGATCGGCTCCGACGGCGGCCTGCTCGCCGCCCCGGTCGCCCACGACGTGCTGGAGATCGCCCCGGCCGAGCGCTTCGACATCGTCGTCGACTTCTCCCGCTACGCCCCGGGCACCTCGGTGCGGCTGCTCAACCTCTTCGGCAGCGGGCGCACGGCGGAGGTGATGCGCTTCGACGTCTCCGGCAAGAAGGTCAGCGACGACTCGACCGTGCCCGACAAGCTGTCCACGATCGAGGAACTGGACGCCTCCGCCGTCGACGTCACCCGCAAGTTCGTCTTCCGGCGCAGCGGGAGCTACGGCTGGACCATCAACGGCGACCTGTACCGGCCCGGCCGCGACCTCGCCCGGCCCGCCCTCGGCAGCACCGAGCGGTGGCGCTTCACCTCCGACCTGCACCACCCCGTCCACGTCCACCTCAACCAGTTCCAGGTGCTCAGCCGCAACGGTCGCGACCCGGGCCCGTACGACGGCGGCTGGAAGGACACCGTCGACCTGCGTCCGGCCGAGGCGGTCGAGGTTCTGGTGCGCTTCACCGACTACCGGGGGACGTACATGATGCACTGCCACAACCTGGAGCACGAGGACATGGCGATGATGGCGGACTTCACCGTGCAGTGAGCGGGGGCCGGGGGGTCTCATCCGGTCGGCTTCATCCGGTCGGCCGAGTGTCGGAGGGCGCGCGGTGCGCGCTCCGGCACTCGTGGCCTAGCGTCGCGGGGAGACGTACCCCGCCCGCCGTCTCGCCGCTTCGTCCTCCCGCCGACCCGCCGTCCCGCCGACCGAGGAGCCGCCGCGCATGACCACCCCCGCCGAACGCCGCCGGCACGGCCGGGCCGCCCGCGACCGCGTCTCCCGCTCCGCCCACGGGCGGTGGATCCCCGCCGCCGACCGGCCCGACCCGGTCGAGGTGCTGGTGCGCCAGGGCGAGGACCGGGTCGCCCGGCTGCTGCCGATCCGCTACGGGCGGATGGCCGACACCCCCTTCGCCTACCTGCGCGGCGCCGCCGCCGTCATGGCCGCCGACCTCGGCGCCGTCCCCGACACCGGCCTCACCGTCCAACTCTGCGGCGACGCCCACCTGGTGAACTTCGGTCTGTTCGCCTCGCCGGAACGCGCCCTGCTCTTCGACGTCAACGACTTCGACGAGACCCACCCCGGCCCCTTCGAGTGGGACGTCAAACGGCTGGCCGCCAGCATCGCCGTCGCCGCCCGCGACCACGGACAGGACGAGGACCGCGCCCACCGCGCCGCCCGCACCGCCGTCCAGGGCTACGCCACCGCCATGCGCCGCCTCGCCGGGCTCGGCGAACTCGACGTCTGGTACTCCCGGATCGACGCGGGCGACCTGCTGGCGCCGCTCCGCAAACCCCGGCAGCGCAAGCAGGCCGAGGCCGACCTCGCCCAGGCCCGCCGCCGCACCAGCCTGCACGCCTTCGGCAAGCTCACCGAGGAACGCGACGGGCAGCGGCGCATCATCAGCGCGCCACCGCTCATCGAACCGCTGAAGAAGAACGAACTGCTCGACATCGGCAAGGTGTTCAGTGACTACCGGGCCACCCTCGCCGAGGACCGTCGCGTCCTCCTCGACCGCTACCGCTTCGTCGACGCGGCGATGAAGGTCGTCGGTGTCGGCAGCGTCGGCACCCGCTGCTACATCGTCCTGCTGGAGGGCCGGGACACCCGCGACCCGCTGTTCCTCCAGCTCAAGGAGGCCGGACGGTCCGTCCTGGAGGACCACCTGCCGCCCACCCGGGTCGACGCCGAGGTCTCCGTCCACCACGGCGGGCGCCGCGTCGTCACCGGCCAGCACCTCATGCAGGCCGCCAGCGACATCTTCCTCGGCTGGACCACCGGCCCCGCCGGGCGCCACTTCTACGGCCGCCAACTGCGCGACATGAAGGGCTCGGTCGAGGTCGCCGACCTCACCCCGTCCGGCCTGCGTGCCTACGCCGACCTGTGCGGCCGCACCCTCGCCCGCGCCCACGCGCGCACCGGCGACCGCCTCGCCATCGCCGGCTACCTGGGCGGCGCGGACGCCTTCGCCGAGGCGATCGCCGACTTCTCCGTCCGGTACGCCGACCAGACGGCGCTCGACCACGCCGAACTGCTCGCCGCGATCGACGCCGGCCGGATCGTCGCGACCCCGGGCGTCTGAGTACGGCGCGCCTCCCGGCGGGTGCGCTCCTGGGTACGGGGGTACGGGGGTACGGGGGGTGCGGAAAACGGGTTGCCCCGGCGGGCACGGTCGGCGTTGGCTGGCCCGCATGACCGAACTGCGCACCGACCGCCTTCTCCTGCGCCCCTGGCGGGACACCGACCTCGCACCCTGGGCCGCGATGAACGCCGACCCCGAAGTCCGCGAGCACCTCGGGGACGTCCTCACCCGCGAGCAGTGCGACGCCTCGGTGGCGCGCTTCGAGGCCGAGAGCGCGGCGCGCGGATACGGCTGGCTGGCCGTCGAGGTGCGCGCGACCGGCGAGTTCGTCGGCCTGGCCGGCCTCGACGAGGTCGACGAGGGCCTGCCCTTCACCGGCGTCGAGATCGGCTGGCGCCTCGCCCGCGCCGCCTGGGGCCACGGCTACGCCACCGAGGCGGCCCGTGCCGTCCTCGCCCACGGCTTCGACACCCTCGGCCTCCCCGAGATCCTCGCCGTCACCACCGCGACCAACCACCGCTCGCAGGCCGTCATGCGCCGCCTCGGCATGACGTCCGACCCCGCCGACGACTTCGATGACCCGACCGCCCCCGAGGGCCCGCTGCGTCCCAACGTGCTGTTCCGCCTCCGCCGCGAGCAGCGGGCGGGCTGACGGCGGCCTGAGGGAGGCCTGACGGCGGGCCGAGAACGGGCCGACGGCGGGCGCGTCCCGGGGCTCGGCGCCGTTGTCAGTGGCGTGTGGTTGGGTGATCCACATGCTGGCGATCGGGGTGCAGGAGAACGACGGGACGCGCCACCTCCGGGTGGAGGCGGCCGAGTTGGCGCGGCTGGTGCGGCGGATCGGCGCGAAGGGCGACCGCTTCCTGGTCGCCCAGCGGATACCGGACCTGCCGGACGTCTTCATCCAGGTGTGGCACGCCGAAGGCGGCGAGTACACGCTCGAACACCGCGACGGCTCCGCCGCCCGGCACTTCGAGGTGCGCACCGACGGTCCCGAGGCGGTCATCGCCGCGATGACGGGCTGGGCGCGGCACGAGCCGGGCTGGGGCGACGGCCTGGACTGGCAGCCGCTCGACCTGGGCCCGCAGCCGGAGCCCGCCCCGCCGCTCGACCTGCCCGCCGACGACCTGTGGCAGTTGCACGACCGGCTGCGCCTCACCCTGGCCGGCGGCTACACCACCCGCGCCGAGCTCGCCGAACTCGCCGAGGACCACCTGGTCTCCGGTGACCACCGCCCGCTCTCCCGCGACCAGGCCGAGCAACTGGCCGACCGGCTCTGGCTGGAGCGCGTCGGCGAGCAGACCGGCTGGATCGGCGAGACCGACCCGGAACGCCTCACCCGGGCCTTCGCCGCCCTGGAGGAGGCCGGCATCACCGCCCGGGAGCACTTCAGCTGCTGCGGTTCCTGCGGCGACGCCGAGATCGCCGCCGCCGGGGCGCCGGACGCCCGCGGCTACGTCTACTTCCACACCCAGGCCACCGACTCCGCCGCCGCCGGCCACGGCCTCACCCTCCGCTACGGCGGCTTCGACGCCTCCCCGCTGACCACCACCGCCATCGGCCACGAGGTGGCCGCCGCGCTCACCGACGCCGGCCTGCCCGCCCGCTGGAACGCCGACCCCTCCCGCGCGTTGGAGATCCGCCCCCTCCTCTGGCGCCGCCGCCTGGCCGGGTGAGGCCCGTGGCTCCGACGGAGAGGCGGGTGGATCACGGCACCAGGAGGTGGAGGGCGCCGGGCGCGGCGCTCACGTCGACGGGGAGGGCCGCGATGAACTCGCCGTCGGCGTAGGCGGTGATGGCGGGGGAGTCGATCCGCAGGGATGCGGTGCGGTGGGTGGTGACTTCGGGGTGGGCGGTGTGGGTGCCCTTGAAGAGGGTGGGGAAGAAGCGGGCGATGCGCAGACGGGGCATGGCGGCGACGAGGGTGAGGTCGAGGAGCCCGTCGTCGGGGAGGGCGTCGGGGCAGATGAGCATGCCGCCGCCGTAGCTGCGGGTGTTGCCGACGGCGGCCAGGGTGAGGTCGCGTTCGATGACGGTGCCGTCGGCGAGGGTGATGCGGAAGGGCAGCGGGCGCAGGTTGGCGAACTCGGCGAGGATGGCCAGGTTGTAGCGCATCCGGCCGCGGGGCCAGCGCAGGCGGTTGGCGCGGTCGCTGACCAGCGAGTCGAAGCCGGTGGCGAGGACGGAGCCGTACCAGCGGGTGGTGCCGTCGGCGGCGGTGACCAGGCCGAGGTCGACGGTCCTGGTGCGTCCGGCGGCGACGACGTCGGCGGCGGCTTCGGGGGTGGCGAGGGGGAGGCCGTACGCGCGGGCGTGGTCGTTGCCGGTGCCGGCGGGTATCACGCCGAGCGGGACGGCGGTGCCGGCGACGGCCTGGAGCGCGAGGTTGACCATGCCGTCGCCGCCGACGGCCACGACGGCGTCGACGCCGTCCGCCACGGCCCGGCGGGCGAGGCGGACGGCGTCCTCGGGGTCGCGGCCGGCGTGCCGGTCGACGTGGAGGCCGAGGGCGTGCAGACGGGCGACGGCCCGGTGGGCGGCGGGTGCGGCGTGGCCGGCGCCCGCCGCCGGGTTGCTGAGGACGGCCACTCGCCTGATGGCTCGCGGACCGCCGGTCACGGGATCAGCTTGCCGGGGTTGAGGATGCCCGCCGGGTCCAGTTCGGCCTTGACGGCGCGCAGGATGCGCACGCCGAGCTCGCCGATCTCGTCGCTCATCCAGGGCCGGTGGTCGGCGCCGACGGCGTGGTGGTGGGTGATGGTGCCGCCGGCGGTGACGATGGCGTCGCCGGCGGCGCGCTTGGCGGCGGCCCACCGGGCGAGCGGGTCCTCGCCGAGGGCGGCGACGACGGTGAAGTAGAGCGAGGCGCCGGTCGGGTAGACGTGCGAGACGTGGCAGAGGACGAGGGCGCCGGGCAGGGCGGTGGTGAGGGCCTCGGTGACGGCGGTCCGCAGCCGCGGGAGCCGGCTCCAACTGGCCGCGGTCTCCAGGGTTTCGCAGAGGGCGCCGGCGCTGAGCAGGGAGTCCCGCAGGTAGGGGGCGTTGAAGCGGCCGTGTTCCCAGGCCCGGGCGGGGGCTTCGCCGAGGGAGGTGGCGCCGGCGGCGAGCAGGGTGTCGCGGGTGAGCCGGTGGCGGGTGGCGACCTGTTCGGCGGTGCCTTCGAAGACGGTGACGGCGAGGCAGCCGGTGACGGCGGGGGCGCCGCCGATCTGCTCGGTCATGGCGAGGTTGACCATCGTCTCGGCCTCGTCGGAGAGCCGGATGACGGTGGGGCCGGTGCCGGCCTGCTCGACGGCGCGCAGGGCGGCGCTGCCGGTGGCGAAGTCGGGCAGGCTCCAGGCCTCGTAGGCCTTGACGGCGGGCAGCGGGTGGACGCGGAGCCGGACGGCGGTGATGACGCCGAGGGTGCCTTCGGAGCCGAGGAAGAGTTCGCGCAGGTCGGGGCCGGCGGCGGAGGCGGGGGCGCGGCCGAGGTCGAGCACCCCGGCGGGGGTGACGACGCGCAGGCCGCGGACCATCTCGTCGAAGCGCCCGTGGCCGGCCGAGTCCTGGCCGGAGGAGCGGGTGGCGGCGAAGCCGCCGAGGGTGGCGTAGCGGAAGCTCTGCGGGTAGTGGCCGAGTTCGTAGCCGCGCTCGGCGAGCAGGGCCTCGGCGGCGGGGCCGGTGAGGCCGGCGCCGAGGACGGCCTCACCGGAGGTCTCGTCGAGGTCGTGGAGCCGGTCGAGGCGGCGCAGGTCGAGCGAGATGACGGCGGTGAGTCCGCCGCGTTCGGGGTCGAGGCCGCCGACGACGCTGGTGCCGCCGCCGAACGGGACGACGGCGATGCGGCGTTCGGCGCAGAGTGCGAGGACGGCGGCGATCTCCTGCTCGTCGCCGGGCAGCACGACGGCGTCGGGCGCGTCCTGGGGGGTGCGGCTGCGGCGGCGCAGCAGGTCGGGGGTGGACTTGCCGCCGGCACGGGGGAGCCGGTCGGCGTCGGCGGCGCTGACGTTGGTCTCGCCGACGGCGGCGGCGAGGGCCTTGAGGTCGTCGGCGGTGATCCGCGAGGGGTGCAGGAGGACCTCGTCGGCGGCCGGTCCGGGGGTGGCGTCGCCGGTGACGCCGAGGGCGGCGGCGAGCAGCCCCTTGATGTCCGCGGACAGCTCCTTGGCGAGGGCCGGGTCGCCCCAGGCGTCCCACTTCATCGGGGGGAGCGGCAGCGCGGCGCCGGCCGGTCCCGCTTGCGTCTCAGGTGCCATGCGTTACAGTTTCACACATCATGTCAAGTAGTAACGCCGAGTCCCCTGGCAGTCCCGCGCGCAGCACCGACGACGCGATCCTGGACGCCGCCGCCGACCTGATCGTCCATCTCGGCGTGCGCCGAACGCAGTTGGCGGAGATCGCCCGCCGCGCCGAGGTCAGCCGGCCGACCGTCTACCGGCGCTGGCCGGACGTCCGGGCGGTGATCGGCGCCCTGCTCACCCGGGAGATCCGGGCCACCCGGGAGGGCGTCGCCCTGACCCTCGGGGGCGACGGTGCCCCGATCGGCCGGGAGGCCTTCGTCGACGGGGTCGTCGAGGTGGCCGTCCGGCTGCGGGACCACCCGGTGCTCGGCGCGCTGCTGCGCTCCTCCGACTCCGACCTGCTGCTGGAGTACGTCGTCGAGCGGCTCGGCACCAGCCAGCGCGGCCTGCTGGAGGCGCTGCGGGCCGGCATCGAGCAGGGGCAGGCGCACGGTTCGATCCGGGCCGGGGAGCCGGTCGAACTGGCCGCCATGGTCCTGCTGATCGCCCAGTCCACCGTCCAGTCGCACCGCATGGTCGCCTCCCTGCTGCCGGAGGCCGCCTGGCGGCGCGAACTGACCAGAGCACTGAACGGATACCTCGCGCCATGACCTCGACGCCCGCCGGATCCTCCGCCGCTCGCTCCGCCGCTCACTCCGCCGGCTCCAGCCGACTCGACGCCGGCCGGCGCCGGGCGGAACTCGAAGCGCTGGGGGACCGCCCGAGAGTCGACCTGCTGGTGATCGGCGGCGGCGTCACCGGTGCCGGGGTGGCCCTGGACGCCGCCTCGCGCGGGCTGCGCACGGTGCTGGTCGAGTCCCGCGACCTGGCGTTCGGCACCAGCCGCTGGAGCTCCAAGCTGGTGCACGGCGGCCTGCGCTACCTCGCCTCCGGGCGGATCGGGGTGGCCCGGGAGAGCGCGATCGAGCGCGGCGTGCTGATGACCCGCACCGCCCCGCACCTGATCCGCGCGCTGCCCCAACTGGTGCCGCTGCTCCCGGGGCTGCTGCGCCCCGGGCAGGCCTCGCTGATCCGGGCGGGCTTCCACGCCGGGGACGCGCTGCGGATCGCCGCCCGGACGCCGGGCGCGCTGCTGCCCCGGGTGCGCCGGATCGGCGCCGCGCGGACGCGGCAGCTGGTACCGGGCGTGCGGACCGCCGGACTGTCCGGCGCGCTGGTCGCGCACGACGGCCAACTCGTCGACGACGCCCGGCTGGTGGTGGCGCTGGCGCGAACCGCGGCGCAGTACGGCGCCACCGTGCTGACCAGGGTGCGGGCGGAGTCCGTGACCGGCAGCTGCGCCCGGCTCACCGACACCGTCACCGGGCAGTCGCTGACCGTCGAGGCCGGTGCGGTGGTCAACGCCACCGGCGTCTGGGCGGGCGAGGTGGATCCGTCGATCAGGCTGCGCCCCAGCCGGGGCACCCACCTCCTGGTGGACGCCGCCGCGCTCGGCCACCCGACCGCGGCGCTCACCGTGCCGGTGCCCGGTTCGACCAGCCGCTTCGTCTTCGCGCTGCCCCAGCAGCTCGGCCGGGTGGCGATCGGGCTGACCGACGAGGACGCGCCCGGTCCGATCCCGGACGAGCCGCAGCCCGCCGAGGGGGAGCTCGCCTTCCTGCTCGACACCGTCAACGCCGCCCTGAGCACCGCGCTGACCAGGGCGGACGTATGCGGCGCGTACGCGGGGCTGCGGCCGCTGATCGACACCGGGGGCGGCAGCACCGCCGACATCTCCCGGGAGCACGCGGTGCTGGAGTCGCCGTCCGGGCTGGTCACGGTGGTCGGCGGCAAGCTCACCACCTACCGGCGGATGGCCGAGGACGCGGTGGACGCCGCCGTGCGGCTGCGCGGCCTGCCGGCCCGGGCCTGCTGGACGGCCCGCCTGCCGCTGGTCGGCGCCCCGGCCCACCGGGACAGCCGCCCGCTCCCGGCGGGCGCCGTGCCCGGCTCGCTGCTCGCCCGCCACGGCGGATCGTCCCAGGAGGTGGTGGCCACCGGGGAGTTGACGCCGATCGCGGAAGGCCTGGACGTGACGCGTGCCGAGGTCGCCTACGCCGTCACGCACGAGGGCGCGTTGGACGCCGCCGACGTGCTCGACCGCCGGACCAGGATCGGCCTGGTCGCCGAGGACGCCGAGCGGGCCCGGAAAGCGATCGAGGAGATCGTGGCGCAGCGCCTGTAGCGGGCGGGCGGAGGGCTCAGCGCGCCGCGCGCTCCGGCATCGGGTGCTCGGCTCCCGCGACCTCCAGGACGCAGGAGTACGGGTGCTCGGCCGCGCCCGTGCGGTCCAGCCGCACCGAGAGCGGCAGCGGCGGCTCCTCGGCGAGCTGGGCGGCGAGCGTCAGCGGGTAGACGCCGTGCCCGTGGACGCGGTGGAAGGCGCACTCCTTGCCGTCCACCAGCAACTCGGTCTCGGTGATCCAGCCGGAGCGGACGTTGACGGTGACCGAGTGCCCGGCCTGGTCGAAGTGGAAGCTGTACCGCTGGCGCATGGGGAACCTCCCGCGCGGGGGCCGCCGGTCGGGGCGGACCAGGGGATCCACCGCCAGTCTAGGGCGTGTCTTCCAACCCCCGCCTGCGCGGCGGCGTGGGGGCGGTGCGGGCCGGGGTGATGGGGGGTTCCCGGTGGAACCCCTGAGAAATCCCCGGGGTGGGGCCCGACCGCAGGTGGATTCCCGTGATCTCTACAGTGTTGTAGATTCGTCCGCAGGGAGAGATCGAGGAGGGCATTGTGGGAGTTTCACTGGCCAAGGGCGGCAACGTCTCGCTGAGCAAGGAGGCGCCCGGTCTGAGCGCCGTGATCGTGGGTCTCGGCTGGGACGTGCGCACCACCACGGGCGCCGACTACGACCTGGACGCCAGTGCGCTGCTCTGCAACGCGCTCGGCAAGGTGGTCTCGGACCAGCACTTCGTCTTTTTCAACAACCTGCGCAGCCCCGACGGTTCGGTCGAGCACAGCGGCGACAACCTGACCGGTGGCGGCGACGGCGACGACGAGCAGATCAAGGTCGACCTGGCGCGGGTGCCGGCCGACGTGGCGAAGGTGGTCTTCCCGGTGTCGATCTACGACGCCGACGCCCGGCTGCAGAACTTCGGGCAGGTCCGCAACGCGTTCATCCGGGTGCTGAACCAGGCCAACGGCCAGGAGATCGCCCGCTACGACCTCAGCGAGGACGCGTCCACGGAGACCGCGATGGTCTTCGGTGAGCTGTACCGCAACGGCGCGGAGTGGAAGTTCCGCGCGATAGGGCAGGGTTACGCCTCCGGTCTGCGCGGCATCGCGACCGACTACGGCGTCAACGTCTGATCGCGGCAGGTGAATCGCGGCAGGTGATCTGACGGGGTTTCGGCGGCCACCGGCCTTTGCGGCCCACGCTCACTCGGGACGCCCGAGGGCGTGGCCGCCGAAACCCCCGCTGCCGGTGAGCTGACGGCGCCACCAGGCGTCCATCCCCGGTCCGTCCATGGCCGACCAGTCCGGTGCGGCGGCGACCTGCTCCCGGCCGAGCCGTCGGCCCAGTTCCACCAGCTCCCGCCCGACCACGCCCCGCTCCTGGTCGTACGCGGCCAGCAGGGCCGGCCAGGACCCGCCGTCCGCGGCGGCGGCCCGCCCGGCCTGCTCGAAGGCGTGCGCGTCCTGCAGGGCCTTCACCGCGCCGCTGGTGTTGTGCGGGCGGACGACGGTGGCCGCGTCCCCGCCGAGGAGCAGCCGGCCGGCCGTGCGGCGCGGGGTCTCCAGGTCGTAGACGGGCTGGAGGAAGGTCCGCTCGCGCGGGGTGAGGGTGACCAGGGCGGCCCAGTACGGCGGCAGGTGCCGCTCGGCGAGCTGGCGTAGGCCGTCCAGCCGCCCGTCGGTGAGGGTGCCCGCCGGGATGCTGGTCGGGCCGTCGAGGCGCAGCCAGGCGGGGGTGGGCGCGTAGAAGACCCAGTTCACCTGGGTGGTGCCGGGGGTGAGCCCGGGGATGCGGTAGATCACGACCTGGCCGCCGGGGTAGCAGACGGTGGCGCACTCGTCCTCCGGCCAGGCCGCGGCGCCGCCGGGCAGCTCCGCCAGCAGTGCGGTGTCGTAGCTGCCGCGCCAGCACACGTACCCGGCGTATGCGGGCCGGGCCTGCGGGCAGACCGCCGCGCGGACCACCGAGCGGTAGCCGTCGGCGCCGATCACCAGGTCGTACGGTTCGCGGGTGCCGTCGGGGCCGGCCGTCCAGGCGCCGTCCTGGTCGGTGCCGGCCGCGGTGACGGTGTGGCCTTGCCGGAACTCGATCCGGTCGGGGGTGCGTTCGCGCAGGGCCTGCCAGAGGACGGCCCAGTGGTGGGAGTGGAACGGCATCGGCTGGTTCCAGAGGACCCGCCCGCGCCCGTCCGGTCCGTCGCCGCCGCGGTCCTCGGCCGTCTCCCGGGTGACCCAGCGGCGGACGGTGAGGCGGTGGCGGCGGACGCCGTCGTGGAGGTGGCCGGCGTGGACCAGTTCGTCGAAGCGGTCGTCGTTGATGCAGATCCCGACGCCGCGGTCCTCCAACTGGCCCTCGCTGCGTTCCAGGACCACGATCCGGTCCGCTCCCAGCCGGGCGGCGGCCCCGGCGAAGGCGCTTCCGGCGATGCTGCCGCCGATCACGGCTATCGAGCTATCCCGCATGGCGGTCCTCTCCCAGCTGCCCACACTGCCGATCTGACAATACGCGGATCATGTCCGCGAGTTGGCGGGAACCGGCAGAGCGCGGAGCCTCGGCCCGCGGACCCCTTATGCAACTAGTTGCACATCGAGCCGCCGTCCCCTACTCTGCGGTAACACCGACCCCCCGCCGCCCCCAGGAGACGTCGATGAGCACCACCCCCGGCAGCAGCCGCTACCCGCACCTGCTCAGCCCGCTCGACCTCGGCTTCACCACCCTGCCCAACCGCGTCGTCATGGGCTCCATGCACGTCGGCCTGGAGGAGGCCCCCGGCGGCTACCGGCGGATGGCCGAGTTCTACGCCGAGCGGGCCCGCGGCGGCGTCGGCCTCATCGTCACCGGCGGCATCGCCCCCAACGAGGCCGGGCGCCCCTGGGAGGGCGGCGCGATGCTCACCACCGGGGCCGAAGCCGACCGCCACCGCGTCGTCACCGACGCCGTGCACGCCGCCGGCGGGAAGATCGCCCTGCAGATCCTGCACTTCGGCCGCTACGCCTACCACCGTGACCTGGTCGCCCCCAGCGCCCTCCAGGCCCCGATCAGCCCGTTCGTCCCGCACGAGCTCACCGCCGCACAGGTCGAGCAGACCATCGAGGACTTCGTCCGCTGCGCCGAACTCGCCCGCCGCGCCGGGTACGACGGCGTCGAGATCATGGGCTCCGAGGGCTACCTGATCAACGAGTTCGTCGTCGCCGCCACCAACCGGCGCGAGGACGAATGGGGCGGCCCGTACGAGCGCCGGATGCGCTTCCCGGTGGAGATCGTCCGCCGGGTCCGCGAGCGGGTCGGCGAGGACTTCATCATCGTCTACCGCCTCTCCATGCTCGACCTGGTGCCCGGCGGCTCCACCCTCGACGAGGTCGTCCGCCTCGCCCAGGCCGTCGAGGCCGCCGGGGCGACCATCATCAACACCGGCATCGGCTGGCACGAGGCCCGCATCCCCACCATCGCCACCTCCGTGCCGCGCGGCGCCTTCGCCTGGGCGACCAGGAAGGTGATGGGCACCGTCGGCATCCCGCTGGTCACCACCAACCGCATCAACACGCCGGAAATCGCCGAGCAGTTGCTCGCCGACGGCTGCGCCGACCTGGTCTCGCTGGCCCGCCCGCTGCTCGCCGACGCCGACTTCGTCGCCAAGGCGGAGGACGGCCGCGCCGACGCCATCAACACCTGCATCGGCTGCAACCAGGCCTGCCTCGACCACACCTTCAGCGGCCTGATCACCTCCTGCCTGGTCAACCCGCGCGCCTGCCACGAGACCGAACTCGTGCTCACGCCCACCAGGTCGCGCAAGCGCATCGGCGTCGTCGGAGCCGGCCCGGCCGGGCTCGCCTTCGCCGTCTCCGCCGCCGAACGCGGCCACGACGTCACCCTGTTCGACGCCGCCGCGGCGATCGGCGGGCAGCTGAACACCGCCCGGCTCGTGCCCGGCAAGGAGGAGTTCGACGAGACGCTGCGCTACTACCGCACCCGGCTCGCCGAGTTGGCCGTCATCCAGCGCCTCGGCACCACCGCCACCGCCGACCAGCTCGCCGCCGAGAACTTCGACGAACTCGTCCTCGCCACCGGCGTCACCCCGCGAACCCCCGGCGACCTGCCGGGCGTTGACCACCCCAGCGTCGTCGGCTACCTCGACGTCCTGCGCGACGGCGCCCCCGTCGGCGAGCGGGTCGCCATCCTCGGCGCGGGCGGCATCGGCTTCGACGTGGCAGGCTTCCTCACCGACCAGGGGGACGCGGCCAGCCTCGACCCGGCCGTGTTCCAGGCCAAGTGGGGCATCGACCCGGAGTACCGCGAGCGCGGCGGACTGCGCCGCCCCGAGCGGCCCGCACCGCCGCGCGCCGTCCACCTGCTCCAGCGCAAGACCAGCAAGGTCGGTGCCGGGCTCGGCAAGACCACCGGCTGGATCCACCGCACCGAACTCCGGCACCGCGGCGTCACCATGGTCGCCGGCGCGACGTACGACCTGATCGACGACGCCGGCCTGCACTTCACCGTCGACGGCGAGCGCCAGCTGCTGCCCGTGGACACCGTGGTGCTCTGCACCGGCCAGGAGCCGCGCCGCGACCTCTACGAGGCGCTGCGCGAGCGCGGCCTGGAGGCCCACCTGATCGGCGGCGCCGACGTCGCCGCCGAACTCGACGCCAAGCGGGCCATCAAGCAGGGCACCGAGCTGGCCGCCGCGATCTGACCCTTCCTTGCGCGCTGGGTCCTGTTCGGCCGGACAGGACCTGGGCACGCCTTGGGCACGCCCTAGGATCGACGGCATGTCGCTGCCGCACGCCATCCTCACCGCCCTGCTGGAGAAACCGTCCTCGGGGCTGGAGCTGACCCGGCGCTTCGACAAGTCGATCGGCTTCTTCTGGCCCGCCACCCACCAGCAGATCTACCGCGAACTGGGCCGGCTGGAGGCCTCCGGGCAGATCCGGGCCCTCCCGCCGTCCGGCCCCGTCCGCGGGCAGAAGAAGGAGTACGAGGTCCTGCCCGAGGGCCGCGCCGAACTCGCCCGCTGGACGGCCGAGGGCGCCGAGCCGCGCGCCGTCCGCGAACCGCTGCTGCTACGGCTGCGCGCCGCCGCGGTGGTCGGCACGGACGGCCTGGCGGCCGAGGTGCGGCGGCACCTGGCGCTGCACCGCGCGCAGTTGGACGACTATCGGGAGATCGAGCGGCACGACTTCCCGGCCGAGGCGACGGCCGGGGAGAACCGCCTCCAGCACGCCGTGCTGCGGGCGGGCATCGGGCTGGAGGCCTTCTGGGTGCAGTGGCTCGCCGAAACCCTCGAAACCCTCGAAGCGCTCGAAACCCCCGGCCCGCCCCCGGCGGACCAGGGGGACCGGCCGGACCAGGGGGTCTGACCTGCGGCGATCCGTGCCCGCGAGCCCCTTGCCAGGCCCGGTGGGACACTGGTGCCTGTCCCTGCCCGCACCCTCGACCGGGGGGCCCGCATGTCCCACCCGAAGCCGCTCCACGCCCTCGCCGCCGCCGCCCTCGCCGCGGCGGTCGCCTTGGGCCCGGCCCACCTCGCCGCGGCCGCGACGCCCGGCCAGCCCGCCCAGGGCCTGCCCACCTCCGAGCAACTCACCGCGGCCCTGCTCACCGTCGACGACGTCGGCCCAGGCTTCACCCAGGTCCCCAGCACGGCCAGCCCCAGCCCCAGCGCCGGCCCCAGTACGATGCCGTCCCCGGCCAACGGCTGCGACGCCCTCAGCGACCTGATCAACATGCACACCGGCGTCCCCGGCCCCGAGACCCCGCACGCCGAGGCCGAACTGGACGGCCCGGGCGGCAACCCGATGGTGACCGAGTCCCTCACCGCCGAGGACGCGGGAAAGCTCACCACCGACCTCGACGCCGTGACCGCGGCCCTCAAGAGCTGCCACACCATCACCTTCAACGCCGGTGCCAACGACTCGGTGACCTTCACCGTCACCCCGGTCACCCTCGGCGACCGCCAGGACGCGCCCGCCGTCCGCCTCGACGGCACCCTGGCCGGCGTCCAGCTGAACGCCTTCGTCGGCGTCGAGCGCTTCGGCACCGTCGGCATGGCCTTCGGCTTCTTCCAGCGCGGCGGCGACTCCCCCCAACTGGCCTCCTTCCAGTACCGCGCCGCCGTCGCCAAGGTCCAGCGCGCCCTCGGCACCACCGCCGGCAGCACCACCCCGCCCACCGCCACGGCCCCCGTCACCCAGGGCACCTCGGTCTGAGCCGGGCAACGCGACGGCCCCCGTCGGGCAGGCAGCCCGACGGGGGCCGCGGCGTGCGGGGGCGCCGGTGCTGAGCGGATCGGCGCGCTGTTCGCCGACTACACGCCGGACGAGATCGCGGTGATCGCCGACTGGTTCACCCGGGCCAAGGGGGTGCTGGGGGAGTCGCTGGACGAGATCCGGGCCGAAACGCCGTAGCGGCCGGCCCCGGGGAGGGGCCGGCCGCCACGGTCGCGGGTTCACGGCAGGTACGTCACCTCGGGGAAGGCCGCGGACGGGCCGTCGAGGAGGCGGCTGGCGCGGTGCCGCAGGTGCAGGTCGAAGAAGGCCACCGGGTACGCCTGCTGGATCTTCACCGCGCGGGCCGGGTCGAGGGTGCCGATCATGCCCCGGACCTGCTCGTCGGTCAGGCCGAGGAGCTTCGCGGCCTGCGGGATCAGCACCTGGTTGTCGCCGTACGAGACGTGCACGGCGCCCTGGGCCTGGACGTCGAGGCGCCAGCCGCGCAGGTGCGGCCAGAACTCGGCGACGTCCGGCTGGCCGACCCGGGTGAACGCGGCGGTCATCATCATGAACGGCCGGTCCAGGTCGGTGGTGATGGTCGGCTGCATCGGGCCGTCCAGGCTCAGCCCGGCGCGGACGCGCCGGTCGGTGAGCATGGTGTAGGCGGTGGCCGTACCGCCCTTCGACCAGCCGAACATGCCGATCCGGTCCGGGTCGAGGGCGTGCAGCAGCCCGGCGGGCAGCGGCCTGCCGTCGGCGTCGGGGTTGCGCCCGGCGGCGAGGGCCTCGACCTGGTCGAGGAGGAAGCGGATGTCCGCGGCGAAGTCCTTCGGCCCCATCGGGACGCTCCGGTCCGGGGTGAGGACCAGTCCGTCGGGGAACTCGGTGATCGCGTCGCGGGTGTGGTCGACGGTGACCACCACGTAGCCGTGGCTGGCGAGTTCCTGGACCATCACGGTGTGGTCGGCGCGGTGGCTGTGCGCGCCGTGCGAGTAGACGACGACGGGCAGGCGGCGGCCCGCGCGGTGGACCGGGGCGCCCACGCGGCCGGAGGTGAGCGGGGCGAGCGCGGGGTCGATGGCGAAGCCCGTGTCCGCGAGGAACGCCCGCAGTGCGCCGTCGGCCATCCAGGGCGCGAGCGGGTACGCCCCGGCCTCGCGGGCGGGGTACCAGACGCTCGCCATCAGCTCGCGGAACCGGCCCGGGCCGGCCAGCGGGTCCGGGCGGGAGGCGTCGAGCAGGTGCAGCGGGACGGTGCCCACGGGGTGCGGCCCGGTGGGCTCGGGCAGGGTGAGTCGCGCCGGGCCACCGGTGGCGGTGCTGGCGGCGGGCGTGGTGGTCCCGGGCGTGGCGGTCCCGGGGGTGGTGGTCCCGCCCGCCGCCCACGCGGGGCGGGCGAGGGCGAGCGGTGCGGTGGCCCCGGTGGCCAGTGCGGCCCCCAGCAGGCGGCGGCGCGTCATGGCGTGTCGGCTCGTGAACGGCGTGGTGGTCATGGGCCCTCCCTGGGTGTGCTGGACAGAACCGGGCCGAGGCGCGCGGTCTTCGCAGGTGCGGCCGTCGTTCGACACCGGACCTCCGGGGAAACTCCCCTGACGGTCCGTCCGATGGATCTCCGTGCACCTGAGCGGAAGGCTGTCATCGCGCCGCACCCGGCCACATCCGACCACCGGATGACAGTGCGGCCGCGCGCATTGGCCTGGGGGTTTACATCCGTGGGCTGATGCGGCGGTGCGCCGGGGCGGGGCAGCGCATAGCGTTCACGCTCAATCCAATGCAACGGACGGCGTGGCTGACGTTGCGTTAAATCTGCAACTGTTGCAACGATTATAAGGCTCTGGCCTGTGGTGATGCTGATTCTGCGCAACATAGCTGTTGCCCTCAGGTGTGAAGGCAACGTAGCGTTTCCATTGTCAGAAACAACGAGCCGCAGGAGAGCATCATGCAGAAGTTCGCCACCCCCGCCCCGGTCTCCGCCGTCCTTGACATCCCCGCCGGGCGCATCCGGTTCATCGCCGCCGACCGGGCCGACACCACGGTCGAGGTCCTGCCCGCCGACGCCTCGAAGAGCCGCGACGTGAAGGCGGCGGAGCGGACCACCGTCGAATACGCCGACGGCGTCCTGCGGATCGAGGCGGCGGCGGCCGAGAACCGGATCCTCGGCCAGTCCGGCACCGTCGAGGTGACCGTCCAACTGCCCGCCGGCTCCCGCGTCCAGGCGAAGACGGCCAGCGCCGAACTCCGGGGCGTCGGACGCCTCGGCGACGTCACCTTCGAAGGCGCGCAGGCCTCGGTCAAGCTCGACGAGACCGCCGGAGCCCACCTCGCCGTCCTCGCCGGCGACATCTCCGTCGGCCGCCTCAACGGCCCCGCCGAGATCACCACCGCCAAGGGCGACATCCACATCGCCGAAGCCGTGCACGGCACGGTCACGCTGCGCACCGAGGCCGGCGACGTGTCCGTCGGCGCCGCCCGCGGAGTCTCCGCCTCCCTGGACGCCGGCACCACCTACGGCCGGATCCGCAACGCGCTCAAGAACACCGACGCCGCCGCCGGCCTGAGCATCCACGCGACCACCGCCTACGGCGACATCACCGCCCGCAGTCTCTGACGCGGCACCGCTCACCCACCCCTGAACTGCGCCGCGCACATCCCACCGCGAGACGAGGAACGACCATGACCAGCACCCTCCACACCGTCGAGAACGACACCGCCCAGGACCGCCCGGAACTGCAGCAGGCCACCCAGGAGTTCGTCGACGCCGGCTTCGCCGGGATGCAGCTGCGCGTGCACGACGAGCGCGGGGAATGGGTCGGCAGCGCCGGGGTGCGCAAGCTGGGCGAGGCCGCGAAGCCGCCGGTGGACGGGAAGTTCTGGGTGGGCAGCACCACCAAGACCTTCGTCGCGACCCTGGTGCTGCACCTGGTGGCCGACGGCACGATCGGGCTGGACACCCCGGTGGCCGACCACCTGCCGCAGTTCGGGCTGGACCGGCGGATCACCGTACGGATGCTGCTCCAGCACACCAGCGGATTGGCCAGCTACACCGGCGACCTCGAACCCGACGGAACGTTCGTACCGGGGATCCCCGCGATGGGCAAGGAGTGGGTGGACAACCGGTTCCACAGCTACCGGCCCGAGGAGCTCGTGCAGTTCGCCCTCTCCAGGCCGGCCCGGTTCGAGCCGGGCACCGACCAGAGCTACTCCAACACCAACTACACGCTGGCCGTGCTCCTGATCGAGCAGACCGGCGGCCGCCCGTACGCCGAGGAGATGCGGCGGCGGATCCTGCGGCCGCTCGGACTGCGGGACACCGTGGTGCCGGGCGACTCGCCGGAGCTCCCCGGGCCGCACGCCCACGGCTACTACCGCTACCAGGACGGCGACCAGTGGAAGGTGGTCGACGTCGCCCGCCAGAACCTCTCCCTCCTGGTCGGCGCCGGCGACCTGATCTCGACCACCCGGGATCTCCACACCTTCTTCGCGGCCCTGCTCGGCGGCAAGCTCCTGCCCGCCCCCCTGCTGGACGAGATGCGCACGCCGCACGGGATGCTCGGCTACGGCCTGGGCCTGTTCGTCCAGGACCTCGGCCCGGACGGCGGCACCATCGTCCACCACAACGGCGGCGCCCCCGGGGGCTACGGGGCACTGATGATCAGCACCCCCGACGGCAGCAAGACCCTGACCGCCGGGCTCACCACCGGCGACTCCGCGTCCGACCCGGCGCAGGAGTTCCCGAAGGCGCTGGACCGGCTCATCAAGGCGGTGTTCGGCGGCGGCGAGCGGGCCGAGGGCTGACGGGACTGCGTTTCGGCACGTGGAGTGGGAAGTCGGCGGGGCCGACTTCCCACTCCGTTCGTCTTGAGGGGTGGTGCCCCGGCGCGCGGTGGTGGTGAGGCAGGGGTGAAGCGCGAAGCCGCGCTCCGGAACGCGGGCTGCGCAGTCGCGTCGGCGGCGGGCCGTCGGCGTTCCATCGTGCAGTGACCGCCGATCGGCGGACGGACGGGCGGAGTGCGGGTGTCGTCGGGCCGGTGCCGGGTGGGGGCTGCTACCAACGGTCCCATGTCCCATCACCTCAGCGGCCCCAACCTGCGCTCCCCCCGGGGCGACGCGCGGCTCGACCTCACCGACGTGTTCGCCTTCCCGGCCGCCGACGCGCCCGGCCGGACCGTCCTGATCATGAACGCGAACCCCTACGCCCCGACCCAGGCGGCCGAGTTCCACCCCGACGCCGTCTACCGCATCAACATCGACAACGACGGAGACCACCGCGCCGACGTCGCCTACTCCTTCACCTTCTCCGCCCCCACCCACACCGGCGCCCAGACCGTCACCGTCCACCGCGCGACCGGCGCCGCCGCGCAGAAGCACGAGCCCACCGGGGACGTCCTGTTCTCCGAAGCCCCGGTCGCCTTCGGGGACGCCCCCGACGTCATCGAGGCGAACGGCCGCAAGCTCTCCGTCGGCCTGCGCAGCGATCCCTTCTTCGCGGACCTCGAAGGGATCGTCAACGACTTCACCTGGACCGGCAAGGACGCCATGGCCGACGCCAACGTCTTCGGCATCGCCCTCGAAGTCCCCGACAGTGACCTCGGCCCCGACCCGACGATCGGCGTCTGGGCCCGGGTCAGCCTCCGCCAGGACGGTCAGCTCGTCTCCGTCGACCGTGGCGCGCACCCCTCCCTCACCGCCTACTTCAACAAGGAGGAGGTGAAGGACGCGTACAACGCGGGCGAGCCGGCCGACGACTGGGACACCTACCGCGAGGCCTGGACGGCCGTCCTCCAGCACACCGGGGACTACACCACCGAGGCCGCCACCGAGACCCTCAAGCTCGTCCTCCCGGACATCCTCCGCTACGACCGCTCCCGCCCCGCCGCCTACCCCAACGGCCGCACCCTCGTCGACGACGTGACCTCGGCCCGCCTCACCATGGTCTCCGGCGGCAAGATCACCAGCGACCACATCCCCCCGCACACCGACGTCCTCCCCGTCTTCCCCCACCTCGGCCACCCGCACCCCGTCAAGTAGCGAGTCAAGTGGCCGGACGACAAAGCGGCGGTCAAGAATCCTTGACCGCCGCTTCGCACTTCCCGCTCTGATCATGTGCCAGGCTGTGCGCCCCCACCCGCGTATGAGGAGGTTCGGTGAACCACGCGCGCCCCCTGATCGAGGACTTCCCCGCCCACCCGGACGGCGACCCAGCCGGTGCCCTCGCCCGCGCCGTCCGCGAGCGCCGCACCGCCCTCGGCCTCTCCGTCGCGGACCTCGCCAAGCGCGCCGACCTCACCGACGCCCAGATCCGCGCCGTCGAGGCGGGCCACGCCGCCCCCACCCTCCCCCTCCTCACCGCCCTCTCCCGGGCGCTGGAGGTTTCACCGAGGCCGTGAGCGCGGCGGCACGCGGCTGGGAGAACCCGGTCCGGCCTTCCTTCAGCGCTGCTCGAACACGCCCTTCTCCCAGTCCGAGAGATCGCCACGGAACCGGCGCTGGTCGACCCAGGTCCCCTCGGGCAAGGGAACCCGCAGGACCAGCTCCCGCCCGAACCACGCGAACGAGAAACGGACCTCGCCCCTTTCGAGCACATCCACGAAGTCGAGGATCCGGTGCGCGGGGACGTCGTCGAAGACGTAGTCCTCGAAGAGGACCCGGGCCACGTCGAGGCGCGGCGGCAGCATCACCAGGTAGAGGTTCCCGGTCAGGGTCTCCAGGTGGACGTCCACCAGCTCCGGATCGCCCGCGACCTCGACCGTCTCGCTCCCGGCGAACCGCCCGGACCGATGGGCCGCTTCCAGGAGATCCTTCACTGAGTGCCCTGGGGTCAATTCTTCCTGTCCCATATCTTTCTCATTTACTGACTGTCACTCGGCAATTTGGTCGACGACTTGCCAGGCGAGTTGGGCACCTCCGGTCTCGAAGCCCTGGCGGATCTTCTGCAGTGTGGCGTGGATGTCCTGCCACGACTGGTCGCTCTCGGGCCAACAGTCCAGGTAGAACGTCGATCCTTCAATGCCTGGCGGCCAGGTCGAACCGTCCTTGAGGTCGGACGTGGTGCCAACCTCGATCTCTCACCCATCGGCGAAAATGGCGAATGGCTTGTGGCTGTAGGTGTCCAGGGCAGTAGCGGTGATCCCGACTCCTTGCCAAATATCAGGCGAACTCAGCAGCTCTCTTCGAGGTACAACATCGATAGACCACTCGCCGAGACAAACTCGCAGGCCTCGTAGCTCGGCCCCACAGATGCGTGAAGCCTCGTCCCGACCTCGCCCCAAACCTCGCTTCGTTCAGCCTTGGACACATGGCGGAACCGCGAGCCGGCACCTTCGCCGACGATCACAACATCGGCTGTCGTCATCAGTCGCTTGGCCAGGCGCGGCTGCAGGCGACTCCGCACTTTGTGCCATTGCTGGCCTTCATCGTCAGTGAACTCGTCCAGCCCGGCGGGCGAGGGAACGCCGGCGCCGTACCAATCGTCGGAGGGCGGCATCGAGGCGACTAGATCGCGGAAACTCTGAGATTGCGGCTTCTTCGGCATCCACCCATTCTTGCAGCACAGGTGAGCCCTGTCTCCCCTAAAGCGGGGGAGACAGGGCTCACCTTGGGTGTCCTTCAGGCCCTTGGGTAAAGGATCCCTGCGAACCGATCTTCAGTTACGTTCTACAGCCTTGGTTGGTCTTATCTCTTCCCGTGGCGCCTGACAATTGCCTTTTTGATCACCTTCGGGACTCGGAACCGATAGTGCATCGTGACTCCGATCCTCCCCCGGCTGTCCAGGTAGTCGACGTGCACGTGATCACCCGACTTGCAGACGTCACGGAACCGGCAGCGGGCCCCAACAGCGGCGTCCGCACGGGCCTTCGCCTCGGCTGCCTTCCGGCTCGGGAAGAGCTTCGGGAACCACCGCTCGGTCAGGGTCGGTGCCCTGGGGATGGGGCGGGCGCAGTTGTGGACCAGAACGGTGTCGCTGTCGGTCGCTACCCAGAATGTGTGCAGGTCCGCGACGTTGAGGTTGAATACCAACTGGTCGGCGATGTAGCCGAGGTCCGTCGTCGAGCGGACAGTGGCTGGAGCACCGTCGGTCGCGACCAGGAGGTCTCCGGCCTCTACCTTGCCGGCCTCGACCCAGCCCTTTCCGAGAACCCGCATCGGATGATTGGCCGTAGCCGTCAGCGGGGCCGTTGAGGAGTTGTCGTCCGTTTTGATCTCAACCAGATGCCTGGTGCCGTAGCCAGTGATCACCTCCAGTACCGGCTCAGCGCGGGTCTCTCCCGTGTCCGGGTCGGTGGCCGCTACGTAGTCACCAATCCGAAGGTTGCCGATCGCCTCATAGCTCCCGTCCGCCATGAGGACCGGGGTGTCTCCGGTGAAGGAGTTCCCAGTGAGGAGGCACGACTCTGCCGCGACTCGCCGGAAGGCCGTCTTGGCGACCGGGGCCGCCCTGCTGGCCTTCGCGGCGACCCTGGTCGCCTTCACCGCTGTTGCCGCGGCCTTGACCACAGGGCCCGCGCCGACGGTCTGCGCGACCGCGGTGACGGCCATTTCGGCGGCCTTCTCCCAGTTGCCGGTCGCCGCATAGGAGACCGAGGAGACGGCTGCCGCCACCGCACCGATGGGGCCGGGGATGTAGGACGCGACCTCGGCGACCTTGGCGACGACCTCGACCGTCTTCTTCAGCCACTTGGGCATGCCCCAGTTGCCGTCGAGGTCGGTGCAGTTGATCGGGTCGCCGGTGCAGTAGTCGTACGGGCTGGCGTTGCCGCCGGGGACCGGGTCGACCTGGAGGAAGCGGCCGAGGGCCGGGCTGTACAGGCGGGCACCCATGAGGATGTCGCCGTCCTGCGCCTCGGCGGAGCGTTCCTTGCCGCCGAGCCAGCCGTAGCGGACGTTGGCCTGGCCGTCCTGGGGGATGCCGAACTCGTCGAAGTCCAGCACCACCGGCTTGGTGAGGGCGGTGTCGGTGGTGACGACCACCGAGCCGAACAGGTTGGTGAGTTGGAGCTTGACGTCACCGGTCTTGCTGGTGGTGGCGACCAGGCTGGCGTCCGGCCCTGTGACGTTGCGGGTCAGATTGCCCTGGGTGGTGTCCTCGATGGTCCAGCGGACGTGGTCGGAGTCGTCGCCGTAGTGGTTCAGCTTCGACGTGGCGTTGGCCCAGGTGCCGTCGGCCTGCTTCTTGCTGGTGGTGAACGCGGTCAGGCGGTGGGCGGCGTCGACGGCCCACTCCTGCTTGGTGTCCTCCTTCTCCTGGGCGGCGACGCGGTCGTTCGCCCAGTAGGTGTTGGTCGCGCCGGTGGCCGTCTTCACGGTGCGCCCGAAGGCGTCGTAGACGAAACCGGCGTCGGTGAGCCGGTCGGCGCTGTCGTAGGTGTGGTTCTCCGCCGTGGCCCCGGCCGTGCTGCACTCGCCGGCCGCCCCGCGCGGGGAGGTCTGCTTGGACAGGCGGTTGGAGTGGGCGTCGAAGGCGTACTGCCGGGTGACGCAGCCGGTGGCGACCGTGGTCTGCTCGGCCTTCACCAGCCGGCCGAGCCGGTCGTACTGGTAGGAGCGGGTGGCGGTGGAGCTGGTGTCCTTGGCGACCTGGCCCTGGGTGGACATGTCGGCGGTCTGGGCCCAGACCACCGTGTTGTCCGAGGTGCGGGTGTAGGTGCGGCCGGTCGCCTCACCGACGGCGTTGAAGGTGTCCTTGCGGACGATGCCGCCGGGGTAGGTCTGCTCGACCAGCTGGCCGTCCGGACCGTACTTGGCGGTGAACTCGCCCGCCACGCTGTCGGTCACGGAGGTGACCAGCCCGCGCGGCTCCTTCGCCCGGTCGTAGCCGTAGCCGGTGGACCCGGTCGGGTCGCTCACCTTCACCGGCTTGCCGAACCGGTCGAACTCCGTGGTGGTGGTGCCGCCGTCGGCGTCCGTGTAGGAGATCAGCCGGCCCAGTTGGTCCATGACCCGGGTCAGGGACTTGCCACCGGAGGTGGTCTTCACCGCGTCGCCGGTGGCCGGGTCGTACTCGACGGTGACCTTCGGCAGCGGCTTGCCCTCGTCCGAGGTGATCTCGGTCGAGACGATCCGGTCCAGCTCGTTGTAGACGGTGACGGTGGTGCGGGACTTGCCCGCGTTGGTCTCGGTGACCTCCTCCGGCTCGTTGAACGCCGAGTACCGCGTGACCCGCTTCACCGGCAGGGTGGTGGGCATCCGCGAGGCGTCGGCCCCGGTGACGGAACCGCCCGGCATCGTGACGCAGGGCAGGCCCGCCCACTCGGGACGGTTGGCGCACGCGGCGTCGTCCGCATTGGTCCCGGCGGTGTAGAACACCGACTTGACCGTTCCGGCGTCACCGCCTGTGGAGCCCGGCTTACGGGATTCCAGCGCCCGCCCGGAGGCGTCGAACTTGACGTAGGCGATCAGCTTTGCGCCGAGGGCGTCGGTGGTGACCGAGGTCGCCTTCTTCAGCGTCCAGCCGGGGGTGCCGCCGATCGGAGCGTCGTAGCCCTGCTTGGTGACGCGCAGCTCCACGTCGTCGGCGTAGCCGTCGATGCGGGCGCCGTCGGTGGAGGTGGTGACCAGGTGGTAGGTCTGGCCGTCGGGCTTCCCTTCGTCGTAGGTGTTGGTGTTGTGGTCGCGGGCGACGACCGAAGTCCCGGCGGCCAGAGTCGGGTTGACGGTCGCCTTGGTGAGGGTGACGGTGTCGATGCCGGTGTGGAACCGCTCGCCGCTGCTGGCCGCGTTGGTGTCGACCACGGTGAGCTTCAGCTCGTGGTCACCGCGCGTCAGCTTCACGGGTGTGCCGGTGGTGTACGGGGCCACCGCGGCGTTCACGCTGTAGGTGTCGATCCGCTGGCCGACGTCCTTGCCGTCGATCGCCCACTGGATGACGCCGTGGTCGCTGTTCTTCGTCAGCTGGCCGGAGAGGACGTACTCGCCCTCCTCGGGAACGGTGACGCGCATGGCGTCGAACGCGCCCGCCGCCGTGCCGCGGATGGCCAGCTGGGCACCGCCGGACCAGGTGACGCCGCAGCAGTCGTTGTCGATCTGGACCTTGGCGTTGGTCCCGAGCTGCGGCAGCTTCTCGGCCTCGGCCGTGACGATGGCCGGGTTGGTCTGGCCGTTGACCTGCTCGGAGAGCGAGGCGCGGTAGACCGGGCCGAGGGCCTCCGTCACGTCCAGGCCGTCGGCCGTGTAGACGGTGCGGGAGTCCAGCAGCCGGGCGCGCGAGACGGAGTCGGCCGTCGTCAGGTTCAGCTCGGCGGCGAGCTTGTCCGCGTCCGGGTGGGTCCCGAGCGCGATGGAGCGGTTGGTGGCCGACAGGGCGCGCACGACGTGGCCGTAGCGGTCGTACTCCTTGGTGTCGATGTCACCGCCGGGTGTGATGGACGGGGTTGCGGTGTTGACCTCGTTGCCGGAGGCGTTGAGGTAGTGGACGGTCGCGGGCTTGTAGCCGTCCGGGCCCGGCTTGGCGGCCGAGGCGGTGTTGGTGCCCGGGTCGTCCTCGGGACCGAACACTGCGGTGGCGTCGGTCGGCGCATCGGTCTGCGCCCACTTGGCCACGTCCGAGCCCGCCAGGTCGTACGGACCGCCGGCGCTGCGGGT
The DNA here is from genome assembly GCF_044744605.1 of Kitasatospora sp. NPDC087271. NCBI lineage: Bacteria > Bacillati > Actinomycetota > Actinomycetes > Kitasatosporales > Streptomycetaceae > Kitasatospora > Kitasatospora sp. NPDC087271. Next base: position 514,696 of record NZ_JBIUYQ010000001.1, on the reverse strand, counting down.
CAGTGGCACCTCGTAGACGACCGACGTGGCGTTCTCGCCGGTGACCTGGTCCTTGCTGCCCGGCGCGAGCGTGCCGCGACGGACCTTGAGCAGGCGGCCCGGGTCCTGGTCGGCGGCGGCCTTGCCGTAGTCGAAGTTCCACGGCAGCTCACCGGCGCTGCCGATCCGGGTGACCCGGCCGGCGTCGTCGTAGCTGTACGAGGTCTTCAGCGGGGCGGCCAGACGTGGGTCCCAGACCTGGGCGAGGCGGCCGCGGTCGTCGTACGCGTAATGCGCGACCTCGACGGCCTCCTGCTTGGAGGTGGTCGGGTTCCACGTCCAGACCTTCACGCCGCGGACGCGATCCAGGTAGTCACCCGGGGCCGCAGCCGTGGCGGTGGTCGCCTTGGCGTAGTCGTACTCCATCACCTCGCAGCCGCGCGGCAGCGGGTCGACGGTGCAGCCGTTGACGTCGTCGACGCCCGGCTCGACGGCCGGGACGACGCGCTTGACGAGCGAGCGGCCGTCGGTGGTGTCGTACTGGTAGCGGGTGGTCGAGGCCGCGTCGGGCCCCGTCTCGCTGACCACCTGGTAGATGCTCGAACCGGCCTGGCGGGCGAAGACGGTCTTCGAGCCGTCCAGCCCGCTCAGCTCGTAGGCGGTGCCGGCGGTCTGGATGTCCCAGACCTGGTTGGGGCCAGCCCAGCAGACCCAGATCGAGGCGCCCTTGTCGGCGTCCAGGCACTGGCCCGAGTGGCGGTTCATGACCGTGCCGTTGGTGCGCACCTCCCACTGCTGGTTGTCGCCGCCGTTGCAGCCCCACAGCGTGAGCGGGGTGGCGTTGCCGGTCTGGCCCCAGGGGTTGTCCAGGCAGTAGCCGAGCAGGCGCAGGGTCAGGTCGTCCCCACGGGTCCACTGCTGGTTCGACGCGCCCGTGCAGGCGGCGGGCCGCAGGCCGGCACCGTTGCCGGCGGCCCCGTTCGGGACCTCCAGGCACTGGCCGCTGGCCGACAGGACGATCGCACCGGACTTGGCCGGAACGGCCTTGAGCGACAGCGACTCGGCGCCCGGCTCGGGGAAGAACGTTCCGTCCGTGCCCTTGGCGAAGGTCAGTGAGGTGTCGTCGTTGCCCTTGATCTCGACCAGGTCGGACTGCGGGAACGACAGCGCGCGGTAGTCGGAACCGGCACCGGCATCCGGACCGCCGGCCCACTGCGGGCCGAACGGGGCGACGATCTCCTTCAGCGACAGGTCGTCGAAGAAGACCTCCTTGCCGCTGCCGGCGGTGTTGCCGTTGTAGAGGCGGAACCAGGCCTCGGTGGCGTCCTTGGGTACCGTCAGGTCCAGCGTCAGCTGCTGCCAGCCGTCGGTGAACGACGCCTTCGGAGAGGCGGTCTCGCCGTAGCCGGCCGGGGTGCGGTAGACACCGACCATCCGCAGACCGCGATTGGCCAGCGGGTTGTCCAGGCCGGTCGCGCCGGGGACGTAGATCCAGCCGGTGAGCCGGTAGGTCTTGCCGGGCTGCATGCCCTGGCCGAGCGTGTACTCGGGGCCGAGCGCGGCGAAGGAGTCCCATCCGGAGCCGGCCGGGACGACCAGGAGCGAGTCGGGCGAGTTGTCGTGGCCGCGGACCGTGGAGCGGGACAGCGTCGTCTGCCCGGCGGTGAAGCCGGTGAGGTCGGTGCCGATCTGACGTTGGTTCAGCGTCAGGCGCTCGCCCTGGGGCTGCCAGCCGCGGCCGGTATCGCGAGAGGAGGTGGCGCGCTTGACCGACAGGCCGCGTTCGTCGGCGTCGGTCACGTCGGTCGAGTAGTCGCCGGTGAGCAGGTTGACCGAGCCGGGGCCGATGCCGGCGCCGGCCGCGCCGTCGGCGTTGCGGTCGACCGTGATGGTGTTCCAGACGGTGGCGTAGCCGTTGCCGGAGCCGTCCTCGGGGAAGAGGAGGGCGCGGACCTGGACGACGCCGCCGACCTGGCCGAGCGTGTCGAGGACGCTCCAGTTGGCGTGCGGGCCGAGGTCCGCGAGCCGCGGCTTGTCCTCGGTGACCGCGGTGTTGTCCGCCTTGGTCAGGTTGGTGCGCGGGACGTTGTACTCCGCGGCGCCGGGGCCCCGGCGGTACTGGTAGACGACGCGCTGGAACTGCGCCTGGGCGTCGACCGCGAGCTTGACGCGCTTCGCGGACTGGGTGCCGTTGACCGGCGAGCTCATGCCCGCCTGGCCGACCTGGAAGGTGTACGTCGCGGGCGGGGACAGGTTGCCCGCGCGGTCCTTGGACTGCACGCTGAGCACGCGCCGACCCTCGGTGGTCGGCGTGATCGACGTGGTCAGCGCGCCGGTGGCGGCGACCGTCACCGGGGTGCCGCCGTCCAGGGTGTAGACGTAGGCCGCGGTGTCGTCGGTGCCCGGGGCGGGGGAGAAGGTGAACGACCCGGCCTGGTTGGCGGTGCCGTGCCAGAGCCCGTCCGCCGGGTAGTCCGCCGAACTCACGAACGGCGTACCGGGCTTGACGGTGTCGGCGATGACGTTGGTGCCGACCCAGCCGGAACGGGACTTGCCGTCGTCGAGCATGGCCCAGATCGTGTACTGCACGCCCTCGTCGAGCTTGGCGATGCCGTAGTCGGAGGGGCGGACGGTCGCGATCGCGCCGTTCGGGGTGTCCCGGACGATGGTGCCGATGAACGTGCCGCCGCGCCACAGGTCCAGGTAGACCTTCAGCGGGTCGCCGTCGGGGTCGGCCGCCTGCACCTGGAAGCGCGGGTTCGCGTCCGAGGTGTAGCGCGGGTTGCCCTGCTGGGACGGCTGCACCTCCACCGTCGCCGGGGTGGCCGGGACGGTGTTGTAGGTGATCGAGAGGTACGGAGGCCAGTAGCCCTCGGCGGAGCTGAACTTCTTCCAGGACAGGTTGCTGGACTCGTCGGCCGCCTTGAGGGCGAACCCGTATTCGTTGTGGCCGAACCCGGCGAAGTACCGGATCATCTCGGTGACGTCGGCCTTGGCCCAGAACGTGCCGTCGGAGGCGTAGCAGTCGTGGGTGTCACCGTCGTTCGCCACGTCGTACGTGTCGTTCGAGGTGGCCCACTTGCGCTCCATCGCGGGCTGGTTGCCCCAGCGGGTCCACCAGGCCGCGCCGGGCGCGTTCCAGACCTCCCACTGCTTCGGGATGCAGGACGAGGAGTGATGGTTGGCGAGGTTGAGCGTGGCGCCCAGGATCTGCTTGCCGTTGAACGACCCGCCCGGGACGGTCAGGAACGACCGGGCCACGACCTTGCCGTCGTAGCTACCCAGCTTGAGGTCCGTCGACGAGGAGGCGTCGATGTTCTCGTTCGTCTGGACGTAGGTGTCGAAGGTCGTGCCGACGTCCACCACCGGGTCGACGGTGACCGGGAACTGGGTCTTCGGGTCGGCGAGGAAGGCGGCGTCCGGGGTGAACACCAGCTCGGTGTCCGCGCCCTGGCCGCGCACCTCCATCGTCACCGGGCCGCGGTTCAGGTGCTCCTGCGAGGCCGGGTCGACCGCGGCGTCCCACATGACGGGGGTCGGGATCTTGACCGTCGCCTTGCCGGTCGCCTTGTCGAGCAGCTGGATCGAACCGTCCTGCTGCGGCGAGATGGTGAGCCCGGTGGTGTCCAGCGGGAGCGTCACCGTGCCGGTCTGGGCGACGGCGGAGCGGTCCTTGACGATCAGGAACTGCTCGAAGCCGGTCCGGGTGGCTTCGAGGACCAGGTCGACACCGGGGCGGGCGTTGACGTAAGTCGCCTTGTTGCCCTCCAGCTTGGGCTTGGGCAGCTTGCCCAGCCAGCCGAACTTGACCTGCTGCTCGCCGGAGCCGATCCTGACCAGCTCGCGCTCGGCGGGGACCGGGGCCGGGGCGGACTGCGGGTCGGCGGCCGGGGCGGCGGCGCGGGCGCCGCTGCGGGAGGCCCGGTTCGCTTCGGCCGAAGCCGAGGCTGAGGCTGAGGCGGACGGAGACGACGACGGGGACGCGGAAGCGGGGGCCGTCGGTATCGCACTGGGCGACGTCGCCGGTGCCGTGGTCGGCGCAGTGGTGGCTGCGGCGCTCGGAGCCGTGGCCGGAGCAGTGGTCGGTGCGGTCGTCGATATCGCGGCGCCCGGCAGGCTGTCGCCGACCGTCACCCCGGCGTCGCCGCCCTCGAAGACCACCCCGCCCGGGTGCGCCTTCGGCGCCACCTTGCCGTCCGGGGTCTGCACCAGCGTGGTGTCGACGGGCACCCAGGCCTCGCCGACCTTCATCCGGATCGGGCCGGTGGAGCGGTCGGAGGTCAGCGTGCCGTCCGGGTTCGCCCACAGCGTGGTGAACTCCGTCCGGGCGTTGGTGACCTCGATTCGCCGCTTCTGCAGCCGGGCCGAGAGCAGCGCCGAAGCCTCGTCAGGTGCCTCGGTGGCGGGAGCGGCGGGCGGAGTGGCGGGTGTGGGCGCGGCGGCGGCCGGAGCGGCTGTCACCGCGTCCACCACCACGCCGGCCTGCACCAGCAGGCCGAGCGTCAGGAGCGCTGATACGGGGCGCATCCGACGCGTAGAGAAGGCCCCGCCCGCAAAAGCGGACGAGGCCCGAGACCGTCGTTTCATCAAAGACTCTCTCAAGAGATGTGCATTGTTTTGAATGGCTTGATCGAAGCCGAAGCACAATCTCTCACCCTCAGCTGACTCCCAGTGACCAATCAGGATGACGATTGCGTAACAGATCGCTTACGCTGAGGAGTCGTGAGAAATGGAGTCATTTCGATGACATAACCCCAGGTGGGGGAGGTGTCCGACATGCGAAGAGGGTCCCCAATCGCGTGCGCTAAAGGGCCCGAGGCGGTCGTGGAATTAATAAGTGACGTTCAGTCAATTGCTGTGCGGGCTTTCCACCACAACGCGCCGACGGCGGGACACCCGGAGGTGTCCCGCCGTCGGCGCCGTTCGCAGGATGGAAGCCGAGCGGCGGTGCCGTCAGGCGGTGCCGCGGCCCGCCCGGCGGCGGCGCAGCAGCGCCGTGCCGAGCCCGAGGGCGGCGAGGAGGGTGCCCGCGCCGGTGAGCAGGGCGGCGGTCGGGGTGGAGTCGCCGGCCGGCGCCGCGACGGGGGCCGTTCCCCGGTCGAAGCCGCCGAGCAGGTGCGCCTTGGCGTAGTCGGTGCCGGGCAGCTTGTCGGCGTACCGGTCGTGGACCACCTGCTGGTACTGGGCGAGGGTGATGCCCGCGTCGCCCACGGACCGGACCGCGTCCGGGTTGAGCGGCCGTACCTGGCCGTCGACCAGGGCGTACCAGGCCCGGATCTGCGGTTCCTCGAAGGCCACGGCGCCCCGGCCCAGTGCTGCCGCGGCGGCGGCGTGGTCGGTCTCGTCGCTGCCGGAGGCTATGTTGATCTCGGCCCAGGACCCGCTGGCGTGCGGGTCGGGGGCCGTCCACACCGAGGCCTTGCGGCCGTCGGCCGCGTCGGCCTCGGTCGCCATGAACGCGAACTTCGCGACCGGCGCCCCGACGGAGGCCGCCGCGACGAAGTCCGGGTTGAGGTAGTACACGGGGACGGTGTCGCCGACCACCCGGGCCGGGGCGGCGGCCTGCGCCTGGCGGGCGTCGGAGGAGCCCTGGCCGGAGCCGTGGGCGAAGAACCCACCGAGGGTCTGCACGACGGGGGCGGCCTTCGCCGCCGCGGCGGCCGCGGTGACGTCGGCCGCGGACGGGGCGGACGGGGCGCCGGCTGCCGTGGCCGGGGTGGCGGCGAGGGCGGGGGCGGCGGCGAGCAGTCCGCTGCCGGCCAGGGCGATGGCGGCGAGGGCGCGCGGGGCGCGGAAGTGCGTCATCGTGTCACGCCCCGATCCGGTACAGCGAGTCGTTCCAGTTGAACTGGCCGTTGTAGCCGGCGTAGTAGCTGTACGACGCCAGGTTGTAGCGGTTGCTGCTGGGCCACGGGTCGCCCCAGTAGATGGACTTGTTGCTCTGGTCGTAGCCGTAGATGACCTGGGCGTGCCCGCCGCCGGCCAGCCAGGAGATGCCGGTCTCGATCGGCCGGCCCGCGTTGATCTCGCTGACGATGGTGTTGAAGGACAGGGCGCCGGTTTCCTGGCCGGGGGACACCCCGAGGGCGGAGAGCGCGTTCTGCACCCAGGAGAGCTGGCCGGGCTGGTTGGGGCACTGGTACGAGGTGTCCTGGCCGTAGGCGAGGTCGCAGAACGAGTTCTGGTCGGTGCCGTGGCCGAGGAAGGTGGCGATGGTGTCGCCGGAGGCGGCCCAGCACCACTGGTCCTGCTCCTGCGTCTGCATGGAGATGTTGAGCCGGGAACTGGCGGCGAAGGTCTGGGAACTTCCGGCGGCGGCCTGGGGGGTGGCCGAGGCGGTGCCGGCGCCGGTGGTCACGACGGCGGCCAGCATGCACAGCGCGGCCAGTGCGGCGCGCAGGGACGACCCACGGATGGGTCCGCTCATGGGGGAACTCCTTCGTGCGGGGGCACGGGCGGCTCCGTGTGCACCCGGCGCCGCCCTGGGGTGTGCCTTGTGTGGGGGTGTGCTGTGTGGGGGTGTGCCGCGCGGCCGACGCGGCGGGCCCGGACCGGGGTTGCTAGGAAGAGTAGGCAGCCCGCCGGGCCTCTCCCAGACCCCCCGGAGGGGCGCGGGCGGTGCTGTGAACGGGGCTGTGAAGAGGGGCGGTGCGGCGGAGGTGCTGAGCCGCAGACGGGTGGCCGGGAGGGCGGCTCCCGGATATGGACGCGGCCGGGGTAAGCCGGTAATTTCACAGCGCGCCGCGTCCCCCGCACCGCGTCCCCGCGTACCGCGTCCCCCGCACCGTCGCCCTCCGTACCGCGTCCCCCGCACCGCCGCCGTGTCCCCTCGGCCCCACCGCCGCGTGCCGGCCGGGCCAGTAGCCCCGGGAGTCCCGATGGCCAGTCGTCAGGAACCGCCGCCCGGTGTTGCCCCGGAGAGCGCCGCCGTGCTGGCAGCGCTGCGGAGCGGGCCCTTCGGTCTCGCGCTGCGCACCGCGATCGAGGCCCGCGGGCTGCCGCTGGAGCGGCTGCGCAGCCGGCTGGCCGAGCGCGGACTGCGGATCGCCGTCACGACCCTGAGCTACTGGCAGCGCGGGCTGCGACGGCCGGAGCGCCCGGAGTCGTTACGGGTGGTGGCCGCGCTGGAGGAGATCCTCGGGCTGCCGACGCACGCGCTCACCGCCCTGCTGGGTGCGCCGCGGCCGCGCGGCGGGGCGGACCGCGACGGCGGCGGGCCGCGTCCGTACCCGCAGATGGTGCGCACCCCCGGTGATCTGGGCGGGCTGCTCGCGGATCTGGACAGCCCGGCGGCCGGGAAGCTCCAGGTGGTCACCGAGTGCGCGACGGTGACGGTCGGGCCGCATCGTGAACTGGCGGCGCTCAGTTCGATGGTGGCGGTCCGGGCCCGTCAGGACGGGGTCGACCGGGCGCTGCTGATCTACGACTGCGACGAGGGGGTGGACGAGGGGGCCGTCGAGATCGTGGCGGGGGACAGCTGCCGGCTGGGCCGGGTGCGCCGGGATCCGGTGGCCCGGGTGGTGCTCGCGGAGCTGCTGTTCGACCGCTCGCTGCACTGCTCCGAGACCCAGGTGTTCTCCTTCGAGGTGCGTCCTCACAGCGCGGCCGAGTGCTGCCGCTACCGCGCGGCCTTCCGCTTCCCGGCGGACCACTACGTCCTGCGGGTGCGCTTCGATCCGGGCGAACTCCCGGTGCAGTGCCAGTGGTTCACGGCGAGCGACTCGGAGGGTCCGGACGACAGCCTGGCCGACCTCACCCTGGACAGCCACCACCTGGCGCACGTGGTGGCGACCGCGCTGGGGCCCGGGGTCGCGGGCATCCGCTGGGCGTGGACCTGAGGCGCGGCCCTGAGGCGCGGCCCTGAGGTGCGGACCTGGGATCGGGGGTCAGGCCGGTTCGTGCGCGGTGTCGCTGACGAGGGCGCGGGCCTGCGGGGCGGTCATGGGGTGGGCGAAGAGGTAGCCCTGGCCGAGCGGGCAGCCCATGGCGGCGAGGAGGTCGCGCTGTTCGGGGTGTTCGATGCCTTCGGCGATGACCCGGACGCCGAGGGTGTCGGCGATGCGGGTGATGCCTTCGACGAGGGCGTACTGCTGCGGGGAGAGGCCGAGGCCGTCGATGAAGGACTTGTCGATCTTGAGGATGGAGATCGGGAACTCGCGCAGGTAGGAGAGCGAGGAGTAGCCGGTGCCGAAGTCGTCGATGGCGATGCCGACGCCGAGGTCGCCGAGGGTGGCCATGTCGGCGTGGACGCGGTCGTCGCGGCGCATCAGGACGGATTCGGTGAGTTCGAGGACGAGGGTGTGCGGGTCGATGCCGGAGCTGCGCAGGGCGCCGCGGACGACGTCGACGAAGCCGGCGTCGCGGAACTGGCGGGCGGAGACGTTGACGTTGACCCGCAGCGGGGGGAGGCCGGCGGCGGCGCGGTCGGCGGAGCTGGCGGCGTGCCAGGCGGCGGCCTCCTGGGCGGCGCGTTCCAGGACCCAGGCGCCGAGGGGGACGATCTGGCCGCTCTCCTCGGCGAGGGCGATGAACTCGTCGGGCAGCACCATGCCGCGCCGCTGGTGCGGCCAGCGGACGAGCGCCTCGAAGGCGACCAGGCCGCCGGTGCGCAGGTCGACGATCGGCTGGTAGTACAGCTGGAAGGAGGATTCGGCGATCGCCGCGTCCAGGTTCTCGTTCAGCTCGTGCCGCTCCACCAGCCCGGTCTGGAGGGCGGGTTGGTAGTGGCGCCACTGGCGGCGGCCGGCGGCCTTGGCGGAGTAGAGCGCGAGGTCGGCGTGGGTGAGCAGTTCGGCCGCGTCGACGCTGTCCTCGGTGGTGGCGACGCCGATGCTGGCCGTCACCCGGACGGCGCCCGCGCTCAGCTTGAACGGTTCTGCGAACGCCGCCAGTACGGTGTCCGCGATGGCGTCCACGTCGGCCGGGCGCAGCGCGTCCTCGACCAGGACGGCGAACTCGTCGCCGCCGAGCCGGGCGGCGGTGTCCGAGCTGCGCAGCGCGGTGGAGACCCGCAGCGAGACGGCGATCAGCAGTTCGTCGCCGACCGCGTGCCCCTGGGTGTCGTTGACCACCTTGAAGTCGTCGAGGTCGAGGAAGAGCACCCCGGTGACGGCGCCGCTGCGCTCGCCGCGGGACAGCGCGTGGCCGACCCGGTCCAGGAACAGCACCCGGTTGGCGAGGCCGGTGAGGGAGTCGTGGAAGGCCCGGTGGGTGAGTTCGCGCTCCATCTGGCGCTGCTCGGTCACGTCGCGCAGGGTGAGCACCAGGCCGCCGACCGTCGGGTCGGCGCGCAGGTCGTTGAAGCGGACCTCGGCCTCGATCGGGGTCCGGTCCTGCCGCAGCAGCCGCCAGTGCTCACGGGGCTGCTCGCGCAGCGGTTCGCGTGTCGGCGAGTGCGGAGGCGAGTGCGGCGGTTCGCGCGGCGGCGAGTGCTCCGGCGCGTGCGCCGGGGCGGCGTCCACCGGGCCGCGCATCCGGGCCAGCGCCCTGCCGACGGCCCGGCTGTCCTCGGGCGGGACGAGCTCGGTGAGCAGGGTGCCGTCCAGACTGGGGTAGCCGAGGACCCGTTCGGCGGAGGAGGAGGCGTAGCGGACGCCGTCGTCGGCGTCCAGGATCAGGATGACGTCGCTGGCGTTCTGCACCAGGGTGCGGAAGTACAGCTCGCTGTTGCGGCGGTTGACCTCCTGGCTCAGCATGACCCGTTCGACGGCCAGCGCGGCCTGCGCGGCCAGGATCTCCAGCGAGCCCCACAGGCTGGTGAGCTCCTGCGCGGTGCCGGTGACGATGAGCGCGCCGATCAGCGGGTCGCCGGAGGGGCGCTCGTCGAGGGTGAGCGGGCACAGCAGGGCGGAGGGCATGCCGTCGAGGCGGGCGGCGAGGTCGCTGCCGATGTCCTCGACGGGCAGCAGCCGGGTCTCCCGGTAGGCGGCGAGGGCGAGCGCCTCGTCGGAGTCGGTGACGGGGCCGAGGTGGTGCTGGGCGGCGCCGCGTTCGGCGTGCCGCACGTGCAGGACGCCGGCCTCGGTGACGGCGAGCAGGGCGACGTGCCCGGGCTCGGTGGGCATCAGGGTGGAGGCGGTGGCCTGGACGGCGTCCGCGACCTCCTCGACGGTGACGGCCGCGGTGAGTCTGGCGCCGGCCTCGCGCAGGGCCCGCTCGCGGGCGATCGCCTGCCGGCGGGCGACCACGACGACCGCCAGCCGGGCCAGCACCAGCAGGTACAGGAGGGCGGAGAAGGCGCCGATCACGCCCGCGTTGCTGGTGTTGCCGTTCAGCGACTCGATGATCAGGATCGCCGGGGCGATCAGCGAGGCCAGGGTGAGCAGGGCGAGGCGGCCGGCGCTCAGGTCGGGCTGCTGGGTGGGGACGGGTCTGGTCAGCTCGACCATGGACGGGTGCAGCGCGGCCGCGCCCCAGGCGGTGTAGAAGGCGGCCCAGCCGAAGTCGACGGGGGTGCCGATGTGCCAGTTGCCGTGCAACTGGATCAGCCCGTACAGGGTGTCCGAGACCAGCATGCCGACGGTGCCGACGGCGAGCAGTTGCAGCGCCCGGCTGTTGCCGCCGCGCGGGGTCAGCAGCCGCAGCAGCAGGGCGAGGACGACCACGTCGCCGAGCGGGTAGCCGATCGAGACGGCCTTCCGGAACCAGGAGAGGTCGGGGTTGCGGGCGTACGGGAGGATCAGGTAGATCCAGGCGAGCAGCGCCAGGCCCATGGTGAGGATCAGCGCGTCGAGCAGGCCGGCGCGGTCCTGACGGGCCGTGCGCCAGCGGATGAAGCCGAGCACGCCGGCCGCGTACAGCACGAACTCGGCCAGGTAGAAGCCGTCGGCGACGGACGGGAACGGGTTGTGCAGGTGCAGGAACTGGGTCTGGACGACCTGGACGACCTCGCCCGCGGTGAAGCTCAGGTTGGCGAGCGCCAGCACGTACCAGAACAGCGCGTGCGCGGGGCGGTTGAGACGGACGCCGGCCACGATGGCCGCGCTGCTGCCGAGTCCGACGCCCGTCCACCAGATGATCCGCTGCGAGGGGTTGAGGTAGTAGACGCCGGTGAACAGCACCATCCACAGCAGGTAACAGACCATCAGGCGTTGTCGCCGACGTGTCAACGGGGCTACCTCCTCCGCGACGCCACCCGGCCGGTGGGACGGGGGTGTTCGGGCGAGGACGGGTCTTGGCGGTCGCAGGGTCGTCTCGTCCCGGGCTGACGGGCACACGACGGCGTCGCGTCCGGTCGGGTTGCGGTCGGACGTTCGTCCTGTGCCCTGAGTGCGTATAGTCGGAAATGTCGCACCTCCCAGGAAACTGCCGCCACAGCACGAGGTCAAGCCGGTGGACGACGCAGCAGACAGCGCACAGGGCGTACGAACGGATGTGAACTCCGGGCGTCACGCCGTGGTTCGCAACGACAGCGGTCAGTACGCGATCTGGCCCGGAGACTTGACCGTGCCGGGTGGCTGGCACCTGGTGTACGGGCCGGCCGGCCGCGACGACTGCCGGGCCCACGTGGCCCGCGAATGGCGCCCGCCCCGGCTCGGCTTCCCCGGGCTCGGCTCCCCCGGGGAGCGCGGCCGCGGGCGGGCCGAGGGCGACGGCGGCACCGTGCCCGGACTGCTGCGCTCCCGCGCCGCGCAGCACCCGGACGCGGTCGCCGTCGTCGCCGACGACGCCACGCTGAGCTACCGCGAGCTGGACCGGCGCAGCGACCGCCTGGCCAGGGCGCTGCGGGCGCGCGGGGCCGGCCCCGAGCAGGTGGTGCCGGTCTGCCTCGAACGCGGCGCGGGCCTGGTCGTCGCCTGGCTCGGCGTGCTGAAGGCGGGCGCGGCGCTGCTGCCGCTGGATCCGGCGTACCCGGCGCGGCGGCTGGCCCGGCTGGTCGAGGACAGCGGGGCGCGGGTGGCGGTCACCGAGGGCGGGGCGCTGCCGGGCGTCGAGCCGGTGCCGGTGGACGCGGAGGACGGGCCGGACGGCGGCGGTGAGCCGGTCCTCGCCGGGTTAGGCGGCGCGGGCGGGCCCGACGGCGCGGGTGAGCCCGACGGCGCCGGGCCCGACGACCTCGCCTACCTGATCTACACCTCCGGCACCACCGGCACCCCCAAGGGCGTCCCCGTCACCCACCGCGCCCTGGTGTTCACCCTCGACCGGGTCGTCCACGCCTACGGCCTCGCCCCCGGCGAACGCGTCCTGCAACTCGCCGCGCTCGGCTTCGACACCGCACTGGAGCAGGTCTTCGCGACCCTGCTCGCCGGGGCCACCCTCGTCCTCGGCGGCGGCCGCACCTGGGCGCCCACCGAACTCGTCCACCGGATGCGCGGACTCGGCCTCGCCGTCGCCGACCTCACCCCCGCCTACTGGCACCACGTGCTCACGCTGCTCCCGCCCGGCGGGCCCGGCCCGGAGGGGCTGCGGCTGGTCGTCGTCGGCGGGGACGTCGTGCACGCCGACGACTGTCGCAGCTGCCTGGACCGGCTGCCCGGCGTCCGGCTGGTCAACGCCTACGGGGTCACCGAGGCCGCCGTCACCTCCACGCTCTGCGAGGTCACCCCCGCCCTGCTGGACGCCGCCGGCCCGGGCGGCCCGGCCGCGCCGGTGCCGATCGGCCGCCCGCTGCCCGGCGTGCGGGTGCACGTCCTGGACGCCCGGCTGTCCCCCGTACGGCCCGGCGAGAGGGGCGAGATCCACCTCGGCGGGCCCGGCCTCGCCCGGGGCTACTGGCGCGCCCCCGTGGCGACCGCCGAGGCCTTCGTCCCCGACCCGTACGCGCCGGTGCCCGGCGAGCGGATGTACCGCACCGGCGACGCCGGGCGCTGGCGGGCCGACGGGCAGCTGGAGATCCTCGGCCGCTTCGACGACCAGGTGAAGGTGCTCGGCCACCGCGTCGACCCCGCCGAGATCGAGGCCGCCCTCGCCGCCCACCCCGACGTCCGGCAGGCCCGCGTCGCCGCCGACGGCGACGACCCCGACGGGGGCCGCGCGCTCACCGCCTACTACACGCTCGCCGACCACGCCGACGCCGGTGCGGAAGCCGGGGTCCGCCGCGACCGGCTCCGCGCCTACCTGGCCGAACGACTGCCGGAGTACATGCTCCCGGCCGCCTTCGTGGCGCTGGACCGCATGCCGCTCACCCCGGCCGGAAAGGTCGACCGCCGCCGGCTGCCGCACGCCGAGCCGCGCACCCCGGGCCGGGCCGGCCCGGGCGGCACCGGGGCGGCGGGCGGCGGGGGAGCCGTCGAGGACGCCATCGGCCGGCTGTGGGCCGAACTGCTCGGCGTCGAGGAGGTCGGGCCCGCCGACGACTTCTTCGCCCTCGGCGGCAACTCCCTGCTGGCCATGGAGATGCTCGCCCGCGCCCGGATCGTGCTCGGCCTCGACGTCACCCGCGTCCGCGCCCTCACCCGCGCCCTGCTGCGCGACGCCACCCTGCGCGCCTTCGCGACCGCCGTCCAGGCCGCCCGCGCCGACGGAGCCGCGCGCACCGCCCGCGTCGACGGAACCGACCCCGGCTCCGGCTCCGGCTCCGGCTCCGGCTCCGGCTCCGGCGAGGCCGCCGTCGACTGGGCCGCCGAAGCCCGGCTCGCCCACCCCGTCCAGCAGTCCTGGAGCCCGGCGCCCAGCCGGGCCGAACCCGCCGAGATCCTGCTCACCGGCGCCACCGGCTTCTGCGGCGCCCACCTGCTGCATGCCCTGCTCGCCACCACCGGGGCCCGGATCCACTGCCTGGTCCGCGCCCCCGACGAGGAGCACGCGCTGGAACGCCTGCGCGCCGCCCAGCAGCGCTTCCTGCGCCACGACCTCACCGACAGCCGGGTGGTGCCCCTGGTCGGCGACCTCGCCGCACCCCGGCTAGGGCTGACGCAGCGTCAGTTCGACGGGCTGGCCGGGAGTCTGGACGCCGTCCACCACCTCGGCGGGCAGGTCAACTTCCTCTACCCGTACCACCAGCTGCGCGCGCCCAACGTCGGCGGCACCCGCGAGATCATCCGCCTCGCCGGGCACAGCCGGGGCGTACCCGTGCACTACCTGTCCACCCTCGCCGTGCTGGCCGGCTTCGGCGCGGCCGGCGTCCGCGAGGTCACCGAGCGGACCCCGCTCGCCCACCCCGACCGGCTCGGCGTCGGCTACGTCGAGAGCAAATGGGTCGCCGAACAGCTGCTGCACGAGGCGGCCGCCGCCGGTCTCCCGGTCACCGTGCTGCGCACCAACGACGTCACCGGGGACCTCGCCACCGGCGTGATGAACACCGGCACCGAGATCTGCGCGCTCATCGCGTACCTGGCGGACAGCGGCACCTGCCCGGACGTGCTGCTGCCGCTCGACTTCGTCCCGGCCGACCGCTTCGCGCGCGCCGTCGCCCACATCGCCGCCCACGCCCCCGCCGACGGCGAGGTCTACCACCTCACCTCGCCGCGCCCGGCCGATCTCGCCGATCTCGCCGAACGGCTCCGGGCCCGAGGCCACCCGATCGCCGAACTCCCTTACCGTGACTGGGTGCAGGGCCTGGTCCGGTTCGCTGCCGGGCACCCCGCCCACCCCATCACGCCGTTCGTCCCGCTGTTCGTCGACCGCGCTCCCGGGTCGGCGCTGTCGATCAGCGAGCTGTACTTCCGGCCCGTCTTCCCGCTGTTCGACCGCGCCAACACCGACGCCGCGCTCGCCGGCAGCGGCATCGACCTGCCCGCCGTGGACGCCGGCCTGCTCGACCACTACCTGGGGCGGCTGGCGGCGGAGGGCTTCCTCGGGCCGCCGGCGTGAGCCCCTTCGACGGGCTGGACGTCCAACGCGGGCCCGGGGACGGGCCGGTGGCGTTCGGCGCCGGCCTGGGCGCGTCGGACCTGCTGGCGGCGTACCGTCGCGGCCTGTTCCCGATGCCCGCGGCGGACGAGTACGCCGGCGCCTACAACGAGGCGCGCTACGAACAGGCCGTCGAGGCGGGCGAGGTGGCGCTGCTGCCCGGCGGGGACGACCCGTACGCGCTGGCCTGGTGGTCGCCCGACCCCCGGCCCGTCCTGCCGCCCGACGGTGTCCGGCTCGGCAGCCGCCTCGCCCGGCGGCTGCGCCACCGGCCGCAGTGGTGGACCAGCGCCGACCGGGCCTTCGGCGAGGTAGTGGCCCGCTGCGCCGAGGGCCGCCAACCGGCCTGGCTGACCGGCGAGTTGCGGTCCGCACTGGAGCGGCTGCATGCGCTCGGGGCCGCCCACAGCGGCGAGGTGTGGGAGGGCGAGGAGCTGATCGGCGGGGTGTTCGGCGTCGCCGCCGGGCCCGTCCTCAGCCTCGACTCGATGTTCCACCGCCGCCCCGACGCCGCCCGCGTCGCCGTCGCCGACCTCGGGGTGCGCTTCGGCGCGGCCGGCGGTCGGCTGCTCGACGTCCAGTGGGACGGTCCGCACATCCGCAGCCTCGGCGCCGAGCCGGTGCCCCGCTCCCGGTACCTGGCCGCGTTGGCGGCGGACGCCGCGGTCGGCCCGCTGCCGGGAGATCCGCTGCCCGTGGCCCGACTGGTCTGACCTGCGCCTTTTACCCTGCTTGGCCTGTCTTCGACAAACTTATTCCCCGTCAGTAACATGACGCCGCGTGTTCAAAAGCTCCATAGGCAGGGCCGTCGGCCCCGCCCTCCTCACCCTCGCCCTCGCCGGGGTCGCCGCCTGCGGGCCGACCACCTCCGGCACTCCGCAGGCCGCCGCCGGCACCACCGAAGCGGCCGTCACCACCGGCACGACCACGACCACGACCGCGTCCGCCGGCGGCGGCCAGGCCCCGACAGCCCCGGCCGCCGGCACCCCCCGCGCCCGGGCCGCCGCCGCCCCGACCACCGCCGCTGCCACCGCACGGCCGACCGGTGCCGCAGGTGCCGCCCCTGCGCCGGTCACCGCCGCACCGGTCGGCGACCGGCAGGCCGCCGTCGCCGCCCCCGCCAAGGACGGCGGCGCGGCCACCCCCGCCGGGCAGAACCTCCAGCTCACCGCGTACGACCCGGCGGGCGGCACGGCCGTCCTCTCGGCGCCGCCGGCCGCCGGGCCCACCGCGACCGCCGGCGCGACGCGGACCCCCGCCCCCGCCGTTCAGCCCGGGCAGCTCATCGCCAGCCCGCCCACCGCCGCCGCGCCCCAGGGCGCGCTGGTCGCCGTCACCGGCGTCCGCCCCGGCGCGGGTGCCAGCCTCAACCTGACCACCCGCCCCGCCACCCTCGCCGAACTCCTCGGCGGCACCGAGGCCGACGGCCAGGTGCCCGTCGACCCGCACGGCATCACCGTCACCCCGCTGGTCAAGGACCTTAAGGCCGTCGTCGGTGCGGACGGCGGCGGTGTGAAGGCCGACGCCTCCGGCACCCTGGAGGTCGACGTCAAGGCCCCCGTCCCGCTGCCCGACGGCGCGAGCGTGGACGCCTCCGGCTCCCTCCAACTGCACCCCGCCGTCCACTTCGCCTACCACGGCGCCGCCGCCGGCAGCCCGCGCACGGCCTCGATCGGCTTCGACCTCGGCGCCCACGCCCAGTGGAAGGTCACCGGCGACGTCGCGCGCAGCACCGGCGCCGCGCCCGTCCGGCTGCCCTTCGCCACGTTGCAGGCCAGCCCGGTGCTCACCGTCGCCGGACTGCCCGTCGTGGTCAACCTGAAGCTCACCTGCTACCTGGAGGTCGGCGCCGACGGCCAGGTCCACCTGGAGGCCGAACAGGAGGCCACCGGCACCTGGGCCGTCCGCGCCGACTACACCGGCGGCAAGGGCTGGACCCCGACCACCGACGCCGACACCAAGGTCTCCCCGGTCCGGGTGCGCCTCACCGGCAAGGCCGGGGTGCGGGCCGCGCTCGGCGCCGAGGTCTCCGTCGGCCTCTACGACACCGTCGGCGTCCAGACCACCGTCGCCCCCTACCTGTGGGCTCGGGCCGAGGGCTCGCTGACCGCCGACTCCTCCGGCAACCCGCCGCAGGCCCAAGGGAGTTGGTCGCTGTTCGGCGGCGTCGACCTGACCGGCTCGCTGCTCGCCCACCTCAAGGTCTTCGGCACCCCGGTCATCGAGGGCACGTACCCGCTGCCGCCGTTCCACCGCGAATGGCCCCTCGTGGCGGGCTCCGCGGCCCTGCCGTCCCCGCGCCCGAGCGGCTGACCCGGGCACGCTCCGGCCCCGGGGTCCGGTTACTGCCCGGGTGGTACGCCGGGCAGCGGGGCTACTGCTCCAGACGTACCGACAGTTCGTGTCCCAGGGCGATGATCCGGCGCCGGGTGCGCTGGAAGGCTGGCGCGCAGGAAGTCGGCCTGACCGACTTCCTGCGCATCCGCATCCGCACCCGCACCCGTCATCGTCAGGAGACCGCATGACCACCCCCAAGGCCCTGCGCCGCGTCGCGGCCGCGGGCCTCGCCCTCACCGCCTGCCTCGTCACGGCGCCCGCCGCCACGGCCGCCGCCGCCGAGCGTGACGGCGGCCCCGCGAGCGCCGGAGCCGGACTCGACCGCTACCACCACCAGCGCCTCGACTGGCGCAGCTGCGTCCTGGGCCCCGACGACGAGGTGGGCCGCGGCCTGGAGAGCGCGGGCGCGCGCTGCGCGGACGTGACCGTGCCGCTCGACTACAGCGACCCCAGGGGGCGGACGATCACCGTCGCGATCTCCCGGCTCAAGGCCACCGACACCCGGCACCGGATCGGCTCCCTCCTGCTCAACTTCGGCGGCCCCGGCGGGCCGGGCCTCGCCAACTCCGTACTCGTGCGCGGGGCGATGAAGGAGACCGGCGCCCGCTACGACGTGATCGGCATGGACCCGCGCTTCGTCGGCCGCAGCACCCCGCTGGACTGCGGCCTGTCCAACGGCCCCGTCCTGCCCTCGGCCGGCGCCGACCGGGCGGTCTTCGACCGCCAGACGGCGTGGGCCAGGAGCGTGGCCGACCGGTGCCGCGCCACCAACGGCTCGGTGCTGCCGCACGTCACGACCCGGAACACGGCCCGCGACCTGGACGTCGTCCGGGCCGCGCTCGGCGAACGGAAGATCTCCTACCTGGGCTACTCGTACGGCACCTACCTGGGCACGGCCTACACCCAGCTGTTCCCCGGCCGCTACGACCGGGTGGTCCTCGACGGGGCGATCGACCCGCGCGGCTACAACCCCCGGCTGATGCGGGGCACCGAGAACGAGCACGAGCGGGCGCTCGACGGCTGGGCCGACTGGGCGGCCGCGCACCACGCCGACTACGGCCTCGGCGACACCCGCGCGCAGGTGCGCGCCACGATCGACCGCGTCGTCGCGGCGGCCGAGCGGGAGCCGCTCACCGTCGGTACCGCCCCCGACGTCTTCCGGCTCGACGGCAGCCAGGTGCCCTCCCTGGTGTTCGCCGGGATCGCGAGCGACCTCGCCCCGGCGCGGGCGGGCCTCGCCGAGGAGCTGTCCGTGCTGGCCGGGGCCGCGGACGGGCGGCCCACCCGGGTGTCGCCCGGCTTCGCCGCCCTCCTGCGGGGGACGTTCACCAGCGCGGGTTCGGCCACCGGCAGCGTGCAGACCGCCATCCTGTGCGGGGACGTGGCCGCCCCGCGCGACCCGGAGCAGTACTGGCGCGACATCGAGCGCGGCCGGGCCGCCCACCCGCTGTTCAGCCCGATGACCGAGAACATCACCCCGTGCGCGTTCTGGGACGCGCCGCGCGAGGAGCCGACCCGGGTCCGGCGCGACACCGCGGCGCTGATCGTGGCCGCCAGCAACGACCCGCGCACCCCGTACCGGGGCAGTGTGGCCCTGCACGGCATGCTGCCCAGCTCCCGGCTGGTCACCCTCGAAGGCGCCTTCCAGCACACCAGCTTCGGCGTCTACGGCAACGCCTGCGTCGACGACTCGGTGAACACCTACCTGGCCACCGGCCGGCTGCCGGGCAAGGACCGCACCTGCGCCAAGCAGTCCTGAGCAGCCCTCAACAGTGCCGAGCAGCCGTGGGCAGCCCTTCCTGACCAGCCGAAGGCTGCCCTAGGCTGCGGCCATGCTCTCTGTGGTGGTGGCCCCCTGGGCGGGCGAGGCGGAGCCGGTGTTCGTGCGGGCGCCGGACGAACTGCACGATGCCGCGAGCACGATGAAGGTCGCGGTGTTGGCGGCGCTCGCCCGTGGCGGGGCGGATCTCGATGCCGAGGTGCCGGTGGTGAACCGGTTCGAGTCCGTGGTGGGCGGGGAGTTCGGCAACGATCCCGACTGGGACAGCGATCCGCTGCCGTGGGAGCTGCTGGGCACGCACGTGCCGCTGCGGCTGCTCGCCGAACGGATGATCACGCACTCCTCCAACCTGGCCACCAACCTGTGCCTGGCCCGGGTCGACCGGGCGGCGGTGGCCGAGGCGTGGCGGCGGGCCGGGGCGACGCGCAGCGCGAGCCCGCGCGGGATCGAGGACTACGCGGCGCGCGACGCCGGGGTGCACAACCTGGTGAGCGCGCGGGACCTGGTGCGGCTGCTGCACTCCCTGGGCGGGGAGCCGGAGTTGCTGGCGCTGCTGGAGCGCAACGCGTTCCGGGTGGACCTGGCGGCGGGCCTGCCGCCGGGCACCCGGATCGCCTTCAAGAACGGCTGGGTGCCCGGCGCCCGGCACAGCGTGGGCCTGGTCCACCCGCAGGACTGCCCGCCCTACCTGATCGCGGTCTGCTACACCGGCCCGCTGGCCTCGGGCGAGGACCGCACGGACCCGGCGGCCCGGCTGCTGGCCCGGGTCTCGGCGGCGGTGTGGCAGCGGCGGCACGAGCTCGCCGACGCGTGAGCTGCCGCGCGAGCCGACGCGAGACCTGGCCGGCCGCCCGCCCGCCTGCTGCGCGGCTTCGCGCAGCAGGCGGGACAGCGGTCAGTACGGCTGGACGAGCACGTGGGCGGCGCCGGGGATGCCGACCTTGAGGAGTTCGTCCTCCTCCGGGGTGGTGGGCGTGCCGGTCTCCTGCTTGAGGACGGCCCGGGAGAGCGACTGGACCCACATGGCGCGGGGCCGGCGGCGTTCCTCCCAGGCGGCGAGCGCGGCGGGGACGGCCTCGGCGGCGTCCAGGCTCTGGGCGAGGACGAGGGCGTCCTCGACGGCCATCGCGGCGCCCTGGGCGAGGTGCGGGGTGGAGGCGTGGGCGGCGTCGCCGGCGAGCGCGATCCGGCCGACGTGCCAGGGCTCCTCGACGCTGACCTGGGAGATCCGCGAGTAGACCACGGCGGACGGGTCGGTGACCTGGGCGAGGGCCTCGGCGATCGGGCCGCCGAAGCCGGCCAGGCGCTCGGCGAGCTGCTCGTGGGCGTGCCCGGGGTCGGGCCGGAAGTCCTCGGCCTCGGCGAACACCGAGCCCAGGTACATGAGGTCGTCGGTGATCGGGGTGAGCAGCGCCTTGGCCTTGAGGTTGCCGGTGGACATCACCACGCCCTGGACCTCGGGCGAACGCGGCAGGGTGACGCGCCAGTTGGCGAAGCCGGTGTACTCGGGCGCGTACTTCTCCCCGTAGAGGCGCTTGCGCAGCGGGGAGCCGATGCCGTCGAAGCCGACGACGAGGTCGTAGCGGCCGCGGTGCCCGTCGGTGAGGGTGGCGTCGACGCCGTCGGCGTCCTCGGCGAGGTCGGCGATGGTGGTGCCGAAGCGCAGGGTGGCGCCGGCCCGGGTGGCGGCGGTGGCGAGCACCTGGGCGAGGGCGGGGCGGGGGATGCCGTTGTTGGAGGGGGCGTCGCCCATCCGGGGCTGCGGGATCTTGGCGAGGGTGGCACCGGTCGGGTCGCAGATGGTCAGCACCTCCCACTCGAAGCCGGCGGCGAGGCAGTCGTCGAGGACGCCTATCTCGCGCATCACGTGGAGGGCGTTGGAGGGCTGGATGATGCCGACGCCGAGGGCTTCCAGCTGGTCGCGGAGTTCGGCGACGTCGACGTGGTGGCCGCGCTCGGCGAGGGCGGTGGCGAGGGTGAGCCCGCCGATGCCGCCGCCGTGGACGAGGACGCGCAGGGGTGAGGTCATGCGGTAGCTCCTGGGGAAGGGAGGTGGTTCAGCCGACGTTCAGCCGACGGGGGCGGCGGAGAGGTCCATCAGGTGGTCGACCAGGGCGAGCAGCAGGTCGCGTCCGAAGGCGCGTTCGCGGACGTCGCCGAGGAGCATCGGCACCTGCGGGTCCAGGTCGAGGGCGGCGCGGATCTCGTCGGGGGTGCGGGTGTTGTGGCTGTGGAAGCAGTTGATGGCGACGACGAAGGGGATGCCCCGGCTCTCGAAGAAGTCGATGGAGGCGAAGCTGGTGTCGAGCCGGCGGGTGTCGGCGATGACGATGCCGCCGAGGGCGCCGTTGACGAGGTCGTTCCACATGAACCAGAAGCGTTCCTGCCCGGGGGTGCCGAACAGGTAGACGACGAGGTCCGGGTTGACGGTGATCCGGCCGAAGTCGAGGGCGACGGTGGTGGTGTCCTTCTGGTCGACGCCGGACAGGTCGTCCACGCCGACGCTGGCCCGGGTCAGGTACTCCTCGGTGCGCAGCGGGGCGACCTCGCTGACGGAGCCGACGAGGGTGGTCTTGCCGACGCCGAAGCCGCCCGCGATGAGGATCTTGACGGCGGCCGGCGCGGTGGCGACGCCGGCGTCAGCGGCACTGCTGGGGTGGGGTGTTGCCATGGTTCAGAGTCTCCGGAGTCCTTCGCGAACGGCCGTGAGCAGGCCGAGGTCCACGCCTCCGGCGGCCCGGGCCACCGAGAGCGGTGCCCGGGCCCGCAGCAGGCCCTGGGCGACCAGGTCGCCCAGCAGGATCTTGGTGACCGAGACCGGGAGGTCCAGGCCGGCCGACACCTCGGCGACGGCGGCGGGCCGCCGGCAGTGGTCGAGGATCATCCGGTGCTCGGGCTGGAGGCCGCGGGCACCGGCGCGGCTGCCCCGCGCCAGGGCCCGGGCGGCCTCGTCCTCGACGGTGGTGAGCACGGTGATCAGGGTGAGGTCGTCGCGCTCGGGCGCGGTGCGGCCGCGGGTGATGGTGTACGGGCGCACCATGGCGCCCGACTCGTCCTCGGCGTCCTCGTCCGGCAGTTCGCTCCAGTGCGGGACCCCGCCGCGCTGCCCGCTCCCGTTTCCGCTCCCGTACGGGCCCACCGGTGTCAGCTCCGGTTCCGGGCGGCGAAGGCGTCGAAGCCGGCGGGGGAGGCGGCGCCGGCCTCGGCACGCACCGGGGTGGTCATCTTCTGGCCGACCTGCTGCACCAGGGTGTGCATGGCGACCGACATGACCTCGGCGTCGACCTCCTGGGAGGCGACGACGGCCAGGTGGGTGCCCCGGGCGGCGGCGATGATGAACAGCCAGCACTCGGCGAGTTCGACGATCACCTGGTGGACGGCCCCGCCGTCGAAGAGCTGGCCGACGCCGCGGGCCAGGCTCTGCTGGCCGGTGGCGACGGCGGCGAGGCGTTCGGCGTCGGCCCGTTCGATGGTGCGGGAGTGGCTGACGACCAGGCCGTCGTCGGAGAGCAGGACGGCGTTCCTGGTCCCGGGCACCGAGTCGACGAGTCCGTCCAGCAGCCAGTCCAGGTCCTGGTGGGTGGCGATCGTTCGGTTCATGACTGGTCATCCGTTCGTGTGGTTCGGGGGTCCGCGGCCGGCAGGGCCCAGGGGGAGGGGCCGGGCGCGGGCGTCGGGGAGCCGGCGGGGGCGGTGGGGGGAGCCGGTGGGGTCACGGCCCCGGGCAGCGGGTGCTCGCCGCTGTCCTGGGCGCGGGCGGCACGGGACTGGCGCTGGAAGGCGCCGATCGTCGCACCGGAACGCTTCGCCGGGCGCTGGAAGGGGCCGCCGGCGGGCTCGGTGGCCGGGGCGGCGGGTTCGGCGGCGGGCTCGGCCCACTGCGGGCGGGGCGCCGGCGGGACGCGCAGTTCGGCGGCCAGGCTGGCCTGCCGGACGCGCTGGGGCAGCGGGGGCTGCTCGGTCTCGCTGGGGCTGAGCGGCACCGCGGAGGCGTACTCGCGGCGCCGGCGCCGTTCGGCCAGCCGGTAGTGGTCGGCCGGGCGGTACTGCTCGTCGGCGTACGGGGCCTCGGCGTCGGTGACCCGGGCGTAGGCGATGTCCGGGTAGGCGGGCACGTCGTGCGAGGGCAGCTGGTCGACCGGGGCGTCGGCGGCCGGCGAGCTGTGCTCGATCGGCTGCTCGGCGTACGGGGCGGGGAACGGCGCGGGCTCGGCGGTGGGCGCGGCCTCGGGCTGGTGGACGTACTCGACGTGCCCGAAGGCCTGGACGGGGGCGGTCAGCGGGTCGTGCGGGAGCTGCTGGGTCTGCCCGGGCGGTTCCGCGTACCCGAGCGGTGCGACGTACCCGGGCTGCTCCACGTGCTGGACCTGCCCGAACGCCTCCACCGGGGGGAAGGATTCGGCCGCGGCGAAGGCCTCCACCGGTGGGAGGGGCTCCGCCGGCGCGAAGGACTCTCCCGGCGGGAAGGAGTCCACGGGCGCGACCGGCGGCCCCGCCGGCTCCGGCTCCGGGGCCTCGTTGGAGGCGGTGAGCAGCGCCTTGCGGGAGCGCCGCACGAGCGGGATCGGTTCGACGGGGGCGGCGTCGGGGAGTCCGGCGTCGCCGTCGATGACGAGCTCGTCGGGGACGAGCACGACGACCCGGGTGCCGCCGAAGGCGGACGGCCGGAACTCGATCTTGAGTCCGTTGTGCGCGGCCAGCCGGGCGATGACGTAGAAGCCGAGGCGGACGTCGTCCGCCCGGGCGAGCACGTCGGTGCGGGGCGGGCGGCTCATCAGTTCGTTGGCGGCGTCGTACTGCTCGGGGTCCATGCCGAGGCCGCGGTCCTCGATCTCGACGGCGAGTCCGCGGCCGACCATGGCGGCCCGGACCTCGACCGGGGTGGGTGGCTTGGAGAAGGTGGTGGCGTTCTCCATCAGCTCGGCGAGCACGTGCGCGACCGGGCCGACGGCCCGCTCGGACAGCCACGGGTGGCCCTCGACGTCGATCATGATCCGGCGGTAGTCCTGCACCTCGCCCTGCGCGGCGCGCAGCACGTCCAGCAGCGGGACGGGCTTGCGCCAGCGCCGCTGCGGCTGGCCGCCGGCCATGATGACGAGGTTCTCCTCGTAGCGGCGCAGGCGGGCGGTGAGGTGGTCGAGGTCGAACAGGCCCTCCAGGACCTCCGGGTCCTCGTGCTTGCGCTCCAGCTCGTCGAGCTTGCGCAGCTGGCGGCCGATCAGCAGCTGGGTGCGGCGGGCGATGCGCTGGAGCAGCCGCTCGAAGCCGCGGTGCTGCTCGGCCTGCTTGACGGCGGCCTCGACGGCGGAGGCGCGGGCCAGGTTGAGGGCCTGGCCGAGGCGGGCGAGTTCGTCGGTGCCGTTGCCGTGCGGGCCGGCGGTGATGGTGCGGCTGTCGGTCTCGACGTCGACCTGCTCGCCGCGGCCGAGGCGTTCGACGACCTCGGGGAGGGTGCGCTCCATCTCCTCGGCCTGGGTCTGGAGTTCCTTGATGCGCCGGCGCAGCGAGCGGCTGAGCCGCCAGGAGGCGATGATCACCGCGACGACGGTGATCAGGCCGATGACGGTGGTCAGGACGACCTTGGTGAGGAGGGAGAGGATGGTGCCCTTGCCGACGTCGACGATGGCGCTGGTGCGGGTCTCGATGGCCTTGACCAGCTGCGGGTTGAGCTGGTCGAGGGCCTGGCGCCACTGGTCCTGGGCGGCGGGGAGCTTGACGGTGCCGTTGGCCTCGGCGGCGGTGGGCTTGGTGAGCGACTGCTCGACGGCGGCCTTGGCCTGCCAGGCGGGGCTGTTCATCAGGTCGTGCCAGGCGGCGGCCTCGCCGTCCGGGATGTACGGGAGGACCTGGACGGTGAAGAGGTGTTCCTGCGCCCCGACGGCCTGCTGCACCTGCTGGTAGTCGGCGGCGGAGAGTCGCCCGGTGGGCCAGCCGCGGGCCAGGATGGCGTCCTCGCGGGCGAGCATCTCCTTGGCCCAGAAGGTGTTCACCAGGGTCTTGGAGACCCAGGTGACCTCGCCGGCGTCGACGCGGCTGAGTGCGGTGAACAGCCGCAGGTCGACGGCGATCAGGTCGGTGTAGTACGCGTAGAGGGCCTGCTGGTCGATCGAGCCGTGGTCGACGGCGGTGCGCTGCTCGGCGAGCTTGCCCATCGCCTGGCGGGCCTCGGTGACGGCGGTGCGGACCTCCTCGGGGGCGCTGTCGGCGGTCTCGCCGGAGAGGACCTGGAACTGGCGGACCGCGTCGTCGGTCTGCTGGCGCTGGCGGCGCAGCTGGTCGGTGTTGCCGCCGGGCCGGGCGAGCGCCTCGGCGCTGAGCCGGCGTTCTTCCTGGAGGCTGTAGTAGACGATGTTGGACGGCTGGCCGGCCTTCTGGGCGAGCAGGCCCTGGGCGGCCTGGCGCTGGAAGTCGAAGACGGTCTCGCCGCTGGTGACCGCCCACAGGGCGGCCAGGGCGATGCTGGGGACGACGGCGAGGACGAGCAGCGCCGTCCGCAGTGACAGGCGCGGACGCCTGCGGGGGGCCTTCGGCGTCGGGGGCCGCCGATTCGCACGCGCGCGCAGAGCAGTCTCCTTGGGGATGGCGGCCGGCCTGAGCGGGGCGGCCGTCCGGGGCACGGGCTTGACGAGGCGATACTAGTCATACCGTGTGATTGGAGTGAAAGTGCGTTCGCCGCCTGGGCCGTGGTCGCACACGCTCCGGACACAATGTCATCTGACGGTTGATCGTGCGTGCTCGAAGCATCCCAGTTCGGAGCGGGTTGACGAGGCGTCGGCCATCGGAGCGGCCGGCCGGGTGGCCGCCGTGTGAAAACTGTGTGTCCGCGCTCCGGATATTCGCCCGACCGGTCGGTCGGTGGCCCCGGTGCCCGCTCCGCCCGCTCCGCTCAGTCGGCCAGCAGGCGCGACCGGGTGGCCTCCAGCTCGGCCGCCAGCACCCGCCCGGCCTCCTCGGGATCGCCCCGGTGCAGTGCCCCGACGAGGTCCGCGTGCGACGCGTAGCCGTGGTTCGGGTCCCCGCTGCGCAGCCCCAGCACCCCCACCAGGTCCACCAGGTGCTCCCTCAGGACCGGCGCGAACTGGGCGAACAGGTCGTCCAGCACCGGATTGTGCGCGGCTGCCACCACGGCGGTGTGCAGTGCGATGTCGGCGTCCACGAAGGCCGCGTCGTCCGCGCCGCCCGCCGCCAGCCGGGTGGCCAGCGCCGTGTCCACGGCGGTGAGGTCCGTCTCCGTGCGGCGCGCGGCGGCCAGTCGGGCCGCCTGCACCTCGACCATGGTGCGCACCTCGTAGACGTGCGCCAGCTCCGCCCGGCGCAGCCGGGTCGGCCAGTCCAGGGCGGGCCGGTCCGCCGTCACGAACACGCCCGACCCCTGCCGGCTCTGCACCATCCCGGCGCCGGCCAGCGCGCGCAGCGCCTCCCGGACGGTCGAGCGGCCGACGCCCAGCTCCTTCGCCAGGGCGACCTCGCCCGGCAGCTTCCCGCCCACCGGCCAGTGTCCGGCGGTGATCTGCTCCTCCAGGCGTCGGGTGGCCTGGTCGACGAGGGGGGAGCGGTGGAGGGGGCCGAGCGGGGACATTCGCGTTCACCTGTCAGCTTGTCTGAGGACTTGGTTCGTGGTTAGTCTACCCGGCATGCAGCCGTGGAGTCTCCCTCTGGGTGGCCTTCTTCTTGGTGGCCGCAGCGGGGCGTGACCGGACCGGCACCCCGCTGCGGGGCGCCGTCCTGCCGGTCCACCGGTACCTCCGTAAGGACTCATCATGCGATTCCCGACCCTGCGTACCCCCGCCGGCCCCGTCCCGGTCACCGCGCCCGCCTGGAACCCGCAGCGCCCGGGTGCCATGCCCTCCCACCGCTACCGGCCCGCCCACGAGCGCGTGCACGTCCCCGCGCTGATGCGGCGCTGGCCCGGCCGACGGATCGACCACGCCCCGCTGTGGGTCCCCGTCGACCTGCGCGACGGCAACCAGGCACTGGCCGAACCCATGGACCCGGCACGCAAACAGCGGATGTTCGACCTGCTCCTGGCCATGGGCTTCAAGGAGATCGAGGTCGGCTACCCCTCCGCCAGCCGCACCGACTTCGACTTCGTCCGGCAACTGGCCACCGTGCCCGGCGCGGTGCCCGAGGACGTCACCGTCGTCGTCTTCACGGCGGCGCGCGCCGACCTGATCGACCGCACCTTCGAGGCCGTCGAAGGCCTGCCCCGCGTCGTCGTCCACCTCTACACCGCCACCGCCCCGCTCTGGCGCGAGGTCGTCCTCGGGCGCGACCGGCACGAACTGCGGGCGCTGATCACCGAGGCCGCCACCCACCTGGCACGGCGGGCCGACGGCCGGCCCGGGGTGCGCTTCCAGTTCTCGCCCGAGGTGTTCAACCTGACCGAACCGGACTACGTCCTGGAGGTCTGCAACGGACTCACCGAACTGTGGGACGCCGACCCCGACCGGCCCGTCGTCCACAACCTGCCCGCCACCGTCGAGATCGCCACCCCCAACGTCTACGCCGACCAGATCGAGTACCTGCACCGGCACCTGGAGCGCCGCGAGTCGGTGATCCTCTCCGTCCACCCGCACAACGACCGGGGGACGGGCGTCGCCTGCGCCGAACTGGCCGTGCTGGCCGGCGCGCAGCGGGTGGAGGGGTGCCTGTTCGGCAACGGCGAGCGGACGGGCAACGTCGACCTGGTGACGCTGGCGCTCAACCTGCACACCCAGGGCGTCGACCCGATGCTCGACTTCTCCGACCTCGACGAGATCCGCCGCACCGTCGAGCACTGCAACCGGCTGCCCGTGCACGAGCGCCACCCCTACGCGGGGGACCTGGTGCACACCGCCTTCTCCGGCACCCACCAGGACGCCATCAAGAAGGGCTTCGCCCACCACGCCAAGGTGGCGGCCGAGTCCGGCGTCCCGGCGCGCGAGGCGCCCTGGTCGGTGCCGTACCTGCCGATCGACCCGGCCGACCTCGGCCGCGACTACGAGGCGGTCATCCGGGTCAACAGCCAGTCCGGCAAGGGGGGCATCGCCTACCTGCTCCAGTCCGGGCACGGGCTGGAACTGCCGAGGCGGCTCCAGATCGAGTTCTCCCGGGTCGTGCAGGAGGCCACCGACGACAGCGGGCGGGAGGTGACGGCGGAGGGACTGTACGGGCTCTTCCGCGCGGAGTACCTGGACGCGGCGCCGGACTGGCCGTGGCAGGCCGGCGACGACTGGGCGGAGGTGGACGGCCGGCGCGGCGAGGGTGCCGGGCCGCTCGACGCGGTGGCCGACGCGCTGCGGGTCGACATCCTGCACTTCAGCGAGCACGCCGTCGGTGCGGGTGCGGGTGCGGGTGCGGGTGCGGGTGCGGGTGCGGGCGCTGGTGCCGGCTCCGGTACCGACGCGGTCGCCTACGTCGAGGCCCGGGTCGGGGGACAGGTGGTGTGGGGCGCCGGGCGGGACGGCTCGGTGCTCACGGCGGGCGTACGGGCGGTGCTCAGCGCCGTCGGCCGCGCGCAGCGGGGGTGACGGACGGGCCGCCGCCGGCCGTCGCGCCGGAGCGACCCGTACGGACGGGAGTTGTACGGAGACGGCCCACCGCGACACCGCGCGCGGTGGGCCGCGCCGCCTACATCGGTTTCGGTGCGATCACCGCGAACGGCGCGCCCTGCGGGTCGGTCACCACCGACATCCGGCCCGCCACCATGTCGAACGGCGGGGCGAGGACGGTGCCGCCGTGCTTGACCAGGGCGTCGACGGTGGAGTCGACGTCGTCCACCGCGAAGTACGTCAGCCAGTGCGCGGGCGTGCCGGGCGGGTCGTCGGCGAGCAGCGAGACCCCGCCGACGGCCCGGCCGCCGACCCGCAGCTCCCAGTACTGCTCGGCGCCCTGCGCCGGCTCGATCTCGATGCCGAACGCCTCGCCGTAGAAGGCGGTGGCGCCGGGCAGGTCGCTGGTGTGCAGCTCGTTCCAGATCAGCGCGCCACTCTCGTTGACGACCCGGGCGCCGAAGAACTCGCCCGGCTGCCAGACGCCGAACACCGCGCCCTGCGGGTCGGCGGCGATCAGCATCCGGCCGAGCTCGCCGACGTCCATCGCCGGGACGAGCAGGGTGCCGCCCGCGCCGACGATCGCGTCCTGGGTGGCCTGGGCGTCGGTGGTGGACAGGTAGCTGGTCCACACGGTCGGCGGGGTGGGCATCCCCTCCGGCGCCATCGCCGGGCCGATCCCGGCCGACGGCTTGCCGTTCAGCTCGCAGACCGCGTACCCGCCGTACTCGGCCGGGCCGACCTGCCCTTGCCAGCCCAACAGGTCGCGGTAGAAATCCAGTGCCGCCTGCTGGTCCTGCGCCATCAGATCGACCCAGCACGGGGTGCCGGTCGGGTACGGAGTGGTGACTTCGGGCATTCTCGCTCCTTCGGGTGAGGTCCTGCGTCGGTCACCCTCTCGTCGCGGACCGTGCGCCGCCACTCGACACGCTGTCACGACCCGGTGGCCGCCGCTCGGCGTCATCGGGCCGCCTGTTGCCCGCCCGCGCGTGGCAGTGCCAGTGGAGGCCGGGCCTGTCCGAGTCCCGGGTTGCGGCCGCGTCCCGAACGCCGGAGCAGATCTTCGAGAGCTACCTCTACGCCGGTACGTGCTGCACGCGACCGCCGATCCCGACGTCCCGACCAACCACGGCCGGCGTCACGCCAGGGCGCGGAAGAAGGTCCGGATGTCGGCCACCAGCAGGTCGGGCTGTTCCAGGGCGGCGAAGTGGCCGCCGTGGTCGAACTCCGTCCAGTGCACGATGTTGTCGATGCGTTCGGCGAAGGCGCGGACCGGCAGGGTGATGTCGTGGGGGAAGACGGCCATGCCGGTGGGGACGGTGGAGGGGGCGGCCTCGGTCCAGCCGTTGCGGGCCGACTCCTTGTACAGCCGCGCGGAGGAGCCGGCGGTGGCGGTCAGCCAGTACAGCATCACGTTGGTGAGGAGGTGGTCCCGGGGCACGGCACCTTCGGGAACGCCGCCGTCGCAGTCAGTCCATTCGCGGAACTTCTCGACGATCCAGGCGAGTTGGCCGACCGGTGAGTCGGTGAGCGCGTAGCCGACGGTGTGCGGGCGGGTCGCCTGGACGGCGGTGTAGCCGGAGGTTTCGGCCTGGTGGCGGGCCCAGGTGTCGAGCCGTTCGCGGTCGAGGGCGTCGAGGGTGGACGGGTCGCCGGTGGGGAAGGTGGGGGAGGTGTTGACGTGCACGCCGATGACCCGGGCGGGGGCGGCGAGGCCGAGTTCGCGGGAGATGCCGGAGCCCCAGTCGCCGCCCTGGGCGCCGTAGCGCGGGTAGCCGAGGCGGTCCATCAGTTCGGCCCAGGCGCGTGCCACACGCCGGTAGTCCCAGTCGAGTTGGCCGGTCGGTCCGGAGAAGCCGTAGCCCGGGATGGAGGGCGCGACCACGTGGAAGGCGTCGCGCGGGTCGCCGCCGTGGGCGCGGGGGTCGGTGAGCGGGCCCAGGATGTCCAGGAATTCGGCCACCGAGCCGGGCCAGCCGTGCGTGATGATCAGCGGGGTGGCGTCGGGTTCGGGTGAACGGACGTGCAGGAAGTGCACGTTGGCGCCGTCGAGGGTGGTGGTGTACTGCGGGAAGGTGTTGAGCCTGGCTTCGTGCGCGCGCCAGTCGTAGCCGGTCCGCCAGTACTCGGCCAGGTCCTGGAGGTAGTGGAGCGGGACGCCGTAGTCCCAGTCGGCGGCGGGCGGCGAGTCGGGCCAGCGGGTGCGGGCGAGGCGGTCGCGCAGGTCGTCGAGCTGGTGCTGTTCGACGGCGATGCGGTAGGGGCGGATGTCGGTTTCGGCGGTCATGGCGGGGCCTTTCGGAGCATGGGGTGGGGTCAGGCCGTCGGCAGGATGTGGGCGAGCAGGGCCGCTTCCAGGTCGCGCAGCGGGAAGGCCGGGTCCTCGGCGGAGAGGGTGAGGCCGCCGCGGATGCCGGCGAGGAGGAGCAGGCGGGCAGCGGCGGGGTCGGGGACGCGGCAGGCCGCCAGGGCTTCGTCCAGGGCCTGGAAGAGGTCGGCGGAGGCGAGGTCGGCGCCTGCGGCGACCAGGACGGCGCGGGCTTCGGGGTCGGCGAGCAGGGCGGAGACGGCCCGGCTCTCCTCGACCTCCTCGGGGGCGGCGTCCAGGCCCAGCAGGGCGGAGCGGACCAGGAGTTGCAGGGTGGCGGCGGGGCTGTCGGCCGGCTGGGCGGCGAGCGCCGCGCGGGTCCGTTCGCGCCAGCCGTCGGCGATGTCGATCAGCAGGCCGTCCTTGCTGCCGAAGTAGCGGGAGGGCAGTCCGTCGGCGACGCCGGCCCGGGTGGCGACCTGGCGCAGGGTGGTGGCGCGGTAGCCCTGTTCGGCCATGAGCAGGACGGCGGCGCGCCGGATCTTGGCGCGGGTCGCTTCGCGGACGGCCGCCGAGGCCTCAGGCGTGCGGGGCACGGGGGTGGTGTCCGATTTTTGGTTGAACCATTGTTCAATATAAACACACGGCAAAGGTCCGCGTCACGCCCGGCGCTGGCCCCGGGGAGTCGGAGGTGGCGGGGCAGCCGCTAGCCCAGTTCGTAGCGGACGATCTCGTCGGTCACGGTGGTCACGACGAAGCCGGTCTTCACCAGGACCCTT
Organism: Kitasatospora sp. NPDC087271; assembly: GCF_044744605.1. Lineage (NCBI taxonomy): Bacteria > Bacillati > Actinomycetota > Actinomycetes > Kitasatosporales > Streptomycetaceae > Kitasatospora > Kitasatospora sp. NPDC087271. The sequence goes on along the minus strand of NZ_JBIUYQ010000001.1, from coordinate 483,193 downwards.
CCCGAAGCGGGGTTGCCGACGCGGTGCTCGGCGGTGACCCGTGGGGTGCGGTGGTGGGCGAGGAATCGGCGCACCGCTGTGGTGGCGTAGCCGTGGCCCCAGGCGTCCTCGCGCAGGATGTAGCTGAGACTGCCCGTGTGGCCGGTGATGCGGAGCCGGACGACGCCGATCAGGTCGTCGTGGACGTCGATGCCGAGGACGCGTGCGGTGCGCGGCCGGCGGGTGTCGGCCTCCCGGGCTTCGCGTACGTAGTCGTGGGCCTGGGCGGCGGTCATCTGGCCGAACCACAGGTCGGCGACCGACCTGCCGCTGTAGATGCGGCGGACGGCGTGGGCGTCGCCCGGCCGCAGCTCGCGCAGGTGCACCCTTCCTCCAAGTCGTGGCGCCGGTCCGGGACTTCGCCCGGTCGAACGGGAAGCCGACGGCAAGCCCCGGACCCTGGGTGGCTCAGGCGAAGATGAGGCGGAAGATCTGGTTGTGGACGAAGAAGCCGCCGGGCTGGCCGGGGATCGGCTGCAGGTTGAACGTCTCGGCGAACTGCAGGGGCTTGTCGAAGGCGTTGTCGATGACGAGGCTGCCCGTGACGGTGACCAGTACGCCGTTGCCTGGGGCGGGCTGTGCGTCGGTGGTGTTCACCTTGTGCTTGACCGTGGCCAGTTCGGGCGTCGTCAGCTTCGCGAGGATGTTCTGCTGCCCCTGGACCTGGGCGTTCTCCCAGGTGAGCATCGACTCGGGTCGGTAGAGGCTGTTGAGGTTCGAGCGACCCGAGATGCCGGAGTCGAAGGTGTTGTAGTAGTGGGGCACGAACGAGTTGGCAACGGCGTTGAAGTCCATGCGCGGAACGTACCAGTCCGCTCACAGCGGGTGTGTGCTGTTTGGCGGAACTGCCACCGGGGTGACCGGATCCCCTTATCCTGGCCGGCTCCTGACGAGCCCGGTGCCCGTGCCCGTCTCGGCTCTCCCACCGTGGGAGAGTCGACAGTGGGGCGCATGCGCGCCGATGAGGTCGATGAAGCGGTGCCGTTGAGCATCGGAGAGGTCGCGCGGCTGCGAGCGCCCTGCTGCCGGCGGCCGGTGTTCCGGCGCACCGCCGGTGTCGGTGGGTGCGGGTAGCGTGAGCGCACGTGGGGAGTTGGGCCGACACCGGGGGGACCGATGGAGAACGCGCCGGACCACGGCCGGACCGTGCGGAACGGTTCGCTCGCCATGATCGGCCTGGGGGTCCTGCTGTTCGTCCTCAGCCTGGTCTACCTGATACCGCACGACACGGGGGTGACGTCGGCTCTCCGCAGTCGCGGCGTTCACGTGCCGGCGGTCGTCACCGAGTGCACTGAGGTGAGCGCGCCGCAGGACAACCCGGCGGGCAACTCCCACTGTCGGGTGCGGTTCACGACCTCCGAGGGGGCGTCCGTCGAGACCCGGCTCGCCTACGTCACCGACACCGTCAAGGCCCGCGACACCGTGGCGGTGGTGTACGACCCCCGGCACACGGACGTCGCCGCCCTTGCTTCGAGCATCGGATTCTGGAACTCGCTGGGCCGGAACGCGCTCGATGTGGTCGCACTGGTGGCGTCCGTCGTCATGGCCCTGCTGGGCCTCGCGGTCCATCTCGCGTACCGCCGGCTCACCCGGGCTCGCAGACGGCCCACCGCTCTTCAGGCGGTGCGCCGTTGAGAGTGGCTGCTCCTGAACCGGACGAGTTCGCTGCGCCCGGCCAGTACCTCCTGCTCGACCCCACCGAGGCTTGCCGCCGGACGATGTAACTATTACAGTTACGACATGGAAAGGGGTGATGGGCGGCATGAGCGCGAACAGTAGGGTGACGGTCGCCGCGCACGCCCTGACCTGGATCGGGCTGTACCAGCGCCGTGGTCACGAGGTCGCCACCTCCGAGCAGATCGCGACGAGCGTCAACACCAACCCCGTGGTGATCCGCCGCCTGCTGGCCCAGCTGCGCAAGGCGGGCCTGGTCGACTCGCGAAGGGGTGCCGGGGCCGGCTGGACGCTGTCGCGGGACCTGTCGGCGATCACCCTGCTCGACGTCTACGGGGCGGTGGAGCCAGGGCCGATCTTCGCCCTGCACCCCGCCGCACCCGACCCCGAGTGCGTCGTGGGCCACGGCATCGCCCCGGTGATGGCCGCCGTCTACGACGGGATCGAGGCCACCCTCCGCCGGGAGCTGTCGGGAACCACGCTGGAGGATGTGCTGCGCGATGTACTGAAGGCCGCCTAGCCTCGGCCGTGGCAGTGCTTTCTGAGCCGGTTTTTGCGCCCAAAAATGTAACAAGAATAGTTACGTCAAGATTCGGAGAATCTCATGGGACAGCTGGACAACAAGACCGCCCTCGTCACCGGCGCCTCCACCGGCATCGGCCTGGCCATCGCCCGCCGCTTCGCCGCCGAGGGGGCGACCGTCTACCTCACCGGCCGCCGCGAGGCCGAACTGGCGGCCGCCGTCGAGCAGGTCGGCAGCCGGGGCATCGGCGTCCGGGGCGACGTGTCGAAGCTCGACGACCTCGACCGGCTCTTCGCCGAGATCACCGAACGCGGCGGCCGCCTCGACATCGTCGTGGCCAACGCAGGCCTCGGGGACTTCGGCCCGCTCGGCGAGATCACCGAGGAGGAGTACGACCGCACCACCTCCGTGAACCTCAAGGGCACGGTCTTCACCGTGCAGAAGGCGCTCCCGCTGCTGTCGGCCGGCGCCTCGGTGATCCTGCTGTCGTCCAGCGCGGCCCTGCGCGGCGTCCCGGGCCTGGGCGTCTACGCCGCGACCAAGGCCGCGATCCGCAGCCTCGCCCGCACCTGGGCCACCGAACTCGCCGGTCGCGGCATCCGGGTCAACGCCCTCACCCCGGGCCCGGTCACGACCCCCGGCGCCGACGAGCTGCGGGCCGCGTCCCCCCAGGTCGATCAGGCCGTCGCCACGACCCCGCTCGGTCGCGTCGGCCGACCCGAGGAGGTCGCCGCCACCGCCCTCTACCTGGCCGGGGACCAGAGCTCCTTCACCACCGGCGCGGAACTGCTCGTCGACGGCGGCCTCACGCAGCTCTAGCCTGCGCGTTTCATCCGGGGTCGCGTCCGGATCATGATCGGAAAAGCGAAAGTGCCTTCTGAGCTGCAACGATGAGGCTTGTCTAAGGTCCCAGTCGTTCCAGCAGGAAGGCACTTTCTGCGTGCACACTACCCGGTCACGGCCCAAGCTCGTCGTCAGCGCCGACGGGCAGGGGGTGGTCAATCACGCCGGCTCGCGCCTGCTCGCGGATCTGGCCGACGCCACCTCGCTGACCAGCGCCTTCAGCGGTGCCCTGCACCGGTTGCGGCCGCGCGGGACCGGGCATGATCCCGGCCGCGTCGCGGTGGACCTGGCGGTGATGCTCGCCGACGGAGGCGAGGCGATCGCCGATCTGGCCGTGCTGCGCGACCAGCGCGACGTGTTCGGCCCCGTCGCCTCCGCCCCGACCGCCTGGCGAGTGCTGGCCGGTATCGACGCCGCCGCCCTGAACGCACTGCGGGCAGCCAGGGCCAGGACCCGCGAGGTCGCCTGGCTGCAAGCGGACGAGACCGGCCACCCCATACCCCCATCACATGCCGGAGGGCGTGAACTACCGGGCCTGGTCCTGGATATCGACGCCACCCTGGTCACCTGCCACTCCGAGAAGGAACAGTCCGCCGCCACCTACAAACGCGGCTTCGGCTACCACCCGATGCTCTGCTTCCTGGACAACACCGGTGAGGCCCTCGCGGGCGTCCTGCGGCCGGGCAACGCCGGGGCGAACACCGCAGCCGACCACATCACCGTCCTCGACCAGGCCCTCTCGCAGATTCCCGACGCCCACCGACACGGCACCCCGGTCCTCATCCGCGCCGACAGCGCGGGCAGCGCGGGCAGCGCGAAAGCCTTCCTCGCCCACCTACGCGCCCTGCGACAACGCGGGATCCAGACCACCTTCTCCGTCGGGCACGCCGTCACCGAACAGGTCCGCAAGGCCATCAGAGTCCTGCCCGGCCAGGTCTGGCATCCCGCACTGGAGCAGGACGGGGCCCTTCGTGCCGGCGCCGAGGTCGCTGAGCTGTCCGGCCTGGTCGACCTCACCGGATACCCGGACGGCACCCGCATCATCGTCCGCCGCGAGCGTCCCCATCCGGGCGCCCAGTTGTCGCTGTTCGACCAGGACGAAGGCATGCGCCACCAGGTCTTCCTCACCGATACGCCCCTCGCCGGCGGCGGTTCGATCCAGTACCTGGAGGTCCGCCACCGGGCTCACGCCCGGGTCGAGGACCACATCCGCTGCGGCAAGACCACCGGCTTCGGCCGCTTCCCCTCCCGCCACTTCGCCATCAACCAGGCCTGGCTGGAACTCTCCCTGACCGCGATCGACCTGCTGGCCTGGACGCGAACCCTGCTGCTGGACGGCGAGCTGGCCACCGCTGAGCCCAAGAAGCTCCGCTACCGCCTTCTGCACGCTGCCGCCCGGATCACGCGCGGAGCCCGCCGCCTACGCCTACGGATCGCCGCCACCTGGCCCTGGCGTCACGAACTGACCGCGGCGTTCAGCCGCCTGGTGGCACTACCCCGACCGGCCACCTGACAGACGAAGCCGCCCCTGACCACCAACGACCCAGGACCCAGGAGCACCCGGCCATCGCGCCGGGCCCTCGGCATGCCCAACATCCGACGGCAGCTCCGCGACCTTCGACACAGGGATCACCCCAGATCAGCCGACGCGAACCGAAACACGGAGGCTAGGGCTGTTCCGTCTCGGCACGGAACCTGAGCGGGGTGGAAAGGCGGAGTGGGAAGTCGGCCCAGCCGACTTCCCACTCCCTCACCGGACTTCGGTCAGCGGCACAGGGCCGTGTCCACGACGTTCTCGACGTGCTCCGAGCCGGCGGCGTCCGGCGGGACGGTGGTCACCGCGATGTTGACGGCGCGGCCGTCGTCCGTCGCCCCGCCCCGGGTCTCGTAGCCGGGGATGTCGCCGCCGTGGCCCCAGTACACGCCGCCGCAGGACAGCGGCCGGCTGATGAGCCCCAGGCCGTAGGCGGCGCCGCTGTCGCCGATGGGGACGGTGGTGCGCATCTGGGCGAGCTGGGCCGGTTGCAGGAGGCGGCCGCCGAGGAGGGCGGTGAAGAACTGGTTGATGTCGGAGTTGGTGGAGATCATCTGGCCCGCCGCCCCGCCCGCGGAGGGGTCCAGCTCGGTGAAGTCGATCAGGTGCCCGTCGGTCGCGTCCTTGAGGTAGCCCTGGGGGTGGGCCTCGCGGATGGTCCGGTCGCCCTGGGCGGGGTAGTAGGTGTGCCGCAGGCCGAGGGGCTTGATGATGCGCTGGTCGATCTGTTCGGCGATGGGGCGGCCGGTGACCTTCTGGACGACCAGGCCGGCGAGCACGTAGTTGGTGCTGCTGTACTTGAAGCTCGCCCCCGGGGCGAAGTCGGCCTTGTGCTGGAAGGCGATGTCCAGCAGGTCGCGCGGCTCGAAGTACCGGTGCTGGATGGAGGGTTCGTCGATGTAGCCCTCGTAGTCCGGGAGCCCGCTGGTGTGCTGGAGGAGCTGGCGGACCGTGATGTGGCGACCGTCGATGCCGTCGCCGCGGACCAGGCCGGGGAGGTAGGACTCGACGGGCTCGTCGAGCCCGATCTTCCCCTCGCCGACCAGCTGCAGCACGACCACCGCGGTGAACGTCTTGGTGTTGCTGCCGATCCGCACCTGGCCGTCGACCGGCACCTTCGCGCGGGTGGTGACGTCGCCGACCCCCGCGGTGTAGGTGCGGGTGCGGCCGTCACGGCCCTGGACGCCGGCCAGCGCGGCGGGCAGGCCGTCGTCACGGACCAGCGCGTTCAGCCCCTGCTGGACGGCGTCCGGGCGGGGGGCGGCGGCTGCCGTGGACGGTGCCAGGGCGGTGCCCGCGGTCATGACGCCGACGGCCACCGCGGCCGCCGCCGCCACGACGACCCCGCGCCGACCGGCCTGCGGGCGCCGGGAGGAGAGCCGGGACGAACGCCGGGAAGAAGGCCGGGAGGAAAGCGGCTGCCACATCTGCTCACGCACGAGTCAACTCCGGTGCAATCAAGGGGAGGCCGGGAAGTCCTCCCCGGGTGTGATCGCCAGTCTGCTCGGGCGGCTCGTCGATGACCTCCCCCGACCGGGGGAGCACTTTCTCCCACGTTTCCGCGATGCGCACCGACCGCCCCGCACGCCGACCGCCCGCACGCCGACGCGGGGCCGGCCCGACGGGGGTGCGGGCCGGCCCCGCGGGCCTGGTCGGGCGGTCGTGATCAGCCCGGTCGTGATCGGCCGGTCGTGTTCAGCCGGTCGTGTTCAGCCGGTCGCGCCGACCGCTACTCGGTCAGCATCTTCACGCCGGCGTCCGGCAGCTTGGCGCCGTTCTTGTCGAAGAACTGCCACGACGTCACCTTCTTGCCCGGCTGCTCGGGGACCACCAGCCGCTGGTACGGGGAGTCCCCGACGGCCTTCAGCCACGGCTCCATGACCGATCCGTCCGACCAGGTCACCAGGACCTTGCCGACGTCCGGGCCGAGGGCCATCACGGCGAGCTTGATCGGGAGCGGACCGGGCGTGCCGGCCTTGTCCCGGGCGCCCAGCAGGCCGCCGCTGAACGTGTCGGCCATCCCCGTGGGGACGTGGCCCGGCGCCGGGTAGCTGCCCGCGTTGTCGTACGGCTGGCGCACCCCGTCCAGGGTGACGTAGTCGTTCACGACGTCCTCGTTGGGCTGCCAGTACTGCTGGACGTATTCCTCCGTCGGCTTGTCGAGCGAGGAGTCGACGGCGTGGCGCTCCTCCCAGACGGCCACCGCCTGCTCGTACGCCCGCTCCTTCGGGGCGACCGGCCAGAGCGCCGTCCAGAGCTTCCACGTCTTGCCGTCGGGGGTGTTGCCCTGGGCCAGCGTCACCCGGACCGGGGTGAACGGGTCCCGCTCGGCCGTCGCCGTGCCGGACGGCTGGGCGGCCGGACCGCCCCCGGTGCCGCCGCCGGGACCGCCGTTGGCCGGGACGAGCGACTGGGTGCCGCTGCTCGCGGGGGAACTGTGCAGACCCGCCATCGTCCCGCCGCCCAGCACCACCACGGAGGCCAGCGCGAGCGCGCCGATCACCGACCGGCGACGGCGCCGGATCCGGCGGCCGCCCGCCATGATGTCCGCCATCGGCGCCGGGCCGACCTTGGCCCCGGCCGCCACCTCAGCCAGGCCGAGCCCGACCCACACGTCGCCGTCGTCGCCCGCCGCGCCCATGCCGACCGTCCCGCCGTTGCCGCCCGCGCTCATACCGCACCTCCGATGCTCGTCATGCCCTTGATTTCCTTCAGCGCTGCGGCCCCCCGCAGTCTCGCGATCCCCTTGGCCGCGTGGCTGCGCACGGCTCCGGCCGAGCAGCCCATCGCCTCGGCGGCCTGACTGTCGCTCAGGTCCTCCCAGTACCGCAGCACCACGGCCTCGCGCTGGCGGGCCGGCAGGGCGGCCAGCGCCGTCATCAGCGCGCCGCGCTGGTCGGAGCGGGCGTAGCAGTCCTCCGCTCCGGCCTCGTCCGGCACCGCGTACACCAGCAGCTCCGGCGCGCGGCGGCGCCAGCGGCGGGCGTGTTCGTTCACCAGGATCCGCCGCACGTAGCTGTGCGGATCGCCGGCCCGTCGCACCTTCGCCCAGGCCGCGCAGGCCTTCTCCGCCGCGGACTGCACCAGGTCCTCGGCCGCGTACTGCTCCCCGGCCAACAGGTACGCCGTCCGCAGCAGCCGTGGCCAGGCCCCGACGATGAACGCCTGGAACTCCTCGTCCCGGTCGGTCTTCGTGCCTCCCATGAGCACCTCCTCACCCACCTAGAGCCCGGAAACGGCCCAAAGCGCTTACTCCCGCCGATCACCAAACCGGTTGGCGTCCCCCGGGGGCGTCGATACGATCCGCGGATGATCCTCTCCCACGACGTATCTCATGACCTGCCGGGCAACCGCCCCACCGTGGTGCTGCTGCACTCGTCCGTGTGCGACCGGAGGATGTGGGACCCGCAGTGGCAGGGGCTGGTCGACGCGGGCTACCGGGTGATCCGGGGCGACTTCCGGGCCTTCGGCGACACGCCGCCGGCCGACGCCCCGTACAGCGACGCGCAGGACGTGCTGGCGCTCCTCGACCACCTGGGCGTCGAGAGCGCCGCGCTGATCGGCGCCTCGTACGGGGGGAAGGTCGCCATGGACGTGGCGGCGCTGCGCCCCGGGGCCGTCACCGCGCTGGCCCTGCTCTGCTCCGGGGCGTCCGGGCACGTCGCCGGTGACGCCTTGATGGCCTTCGCCGCGCGGGAGCGGGAACTCCTCGCGACCGGGGACGTGGAGGGCGCCGTCGAGCTCAACGTCGAGAGCTGGCTGGGCCCGGAGGCGGGCGACGAGGCCCGCGAACTCGTCCGCCGGATGCAGCGGCGCGCCTTCGAGGTGCAGGCGGACGCCGAGGTCGGCCCCACCGACGACGAAGCGGACCTCTCCCGGATCACGGTGCCCTGCCTGGTCGTGACCGGCGGCCACGACCTGGACGACTTCCGGCAGATCGCCGACTCCTTGGCGACCCGGATCCCCGGCGCCCGCCGGCTCGAACTGCCCTGGGCCGGCCACTTCCCCGGCCTGGAGCGGCCCGAGGAGACCTTCGAGTTGCTCACCGGATTCCTCCGCGAGACGGCGTAGGCGCCCCGAGCAGCGCTGCCTCAGCCGGCGGAGCCGCGCCGGCCGGGCCGGGGCGGGTCTGGGCAGGCCGGGTCGGGGGAGGACGGATCGGGACAGGCTTGGCCGGGGCAGGCCGCGTCGGGATCGTCCAGCAGCAGCTCCAACAGCGGTACGGCCGCCTCCAGTCGGCGGCACTGCTGCGGGGTGAGCCGCGTGCTGCGGCGGGCCAGCAGAGCGGAGCGCTCCCGGCGGATCCGGGTGATCGCCGCCAGGCCGGCCGGGGTGAGTTCGAGCAGCTGGGAGCGGCCGTCCAGCGGGTCGGGGGTCTTGGCGATCAGGCCGTCGGCGGTCAGCGGGGCGATCGTACGGAGCACGGACGGCACGGCCACCCCCTCCCGCGCGGCGAGTTCGCCGAGCCGCAGCGGGCCGTGCACCTCCACCCGGGCCAGGGCGGAGAGTTGGGCGACGGTGAGGTCCTGGCCGCCGGAGGCGCGGGCCATCTGCCGGTTGAGCCGGCCGATCGCCAGCCGCAGCCGGACGAGGGCCTCGGCGGAGAGACCGGCCCCGGCTCCGCTGTGGCTCCCGGCCCCGGTGTCGGCCCCGGCATCGGCATCGGGGTCGGTCACGGTGTCGGCGTCAGTCACGGCGTCAGTCACGGCGTCGGTGTCGGCGTCGGTCGCGGCATCGCGCGCGGTCATGGCCTGCGGGCCTTTCCGTGCGGTGCGGGCCGGCTCTCGCCGGGCCGTCCGGCGGCCTCGCCCGCGCCCGGCCGGGGGCGGCGGGGGCGCCGCGGCCCGGTCCGCTCGCGCACCAGCGAGGCCGCCGCGGCGACCAGCGACATGGCGATCGCCAGCCAGAACACCACGACCAGGCCGTCGTGGAAGGGGCCCGAGATCAGTTGCGGGAAGAACTCCCGGCCGGTCAGCGTCCGGGCGTTGGCCGCCGGGAGCATGCCGAGCACGTGCGGGCCCAGCAGCTGCTGGATCGGGTTGTACCCGAGGAACGCGGCGAAGAGCGTGCCGACCGGTGGCAGCGAGGCGATGGTGTGCGCGTCGGCGGCGGGCACGCCCTGCGCGGTCAGCCCGGCGGTGAGGGTGTGCGGCAGCGAGCCGGCCAGGCCGGCCACCATCAGGGAGAAGAAGACGCCGATCGAGAGCACCATGCCGGCATTCTGGAAGGTGGCCCGCATGCCGGAGGCGGCGCCGCGGGCCTCGGCCGGCACGCTCGACATGATCAGCGAGGTGTTGGGGGCCGCGAACAGGCCGCCGCCCAGGCCGTTGAGGAACACCAGGACGGCGAACCACGGGTAGCCGAAGTCGGTGGGCAGGAGCAGCAGTCCGGCGAAGGACAGGGCCATCACCACCAGCCCGCCGGAGGCGAACAGCCGGGCCCCGGCCCGGTCGGAGAGGTAGCCCGAGACCGGCCCGGCAGCCAGGAAGCCGACGGTCAGCGGGACGAGGTAGATGCCCGCCCACAGCGGGGTGTCGGCGTAGTCGTAGCCGTGCAGCGGCAGCCAGATGCCCTGGAGCCAGATGATCAGCATGAACTGGAGGCCGCCGCGGGCGATCGAGCCCAGCAGGGTGGCCGCGTTGCCGCCGGCGAAGACCGGGTCGCGGAACAGGGCCAGCGGGAACATCGGCTCGGCGACCCTGGACTCGACCAGGCAGAAGGCGATCAGCAGTGCCACACCGCCGAACAGCCCGCCCAGCACCCAGGGGCTGGTCCAGCCCATGGTGTGGCCGCCGTAGGGCTGGATGCCGTAGGTGATCGCGGCGAGCAGGGCGGTCAGGCCGACGGCGAAGGTGACGTTGCCCCACCAGTCGATCCGGGCGGGCCGCCGTACGCCGGTCTCGCGCAGCGACCGGTAGGCCCAGACCGTGCCGAGGATGCCGATCGGCACGTTGACCCAGAAGATCGACCGCCAGTTCCACTCGGCCAGCAGCCCGCCCAGCACCAGGCCGATGAAGGAGCCGGCGATGCCCGCGACGATGTTCACCCCCAGTGCCATGCCGCGCCGGTGGGCGGGGAACGCGTCGGTGATGATCGCGGCCGAGTTGGCCATCAGCATCGAGCCGCCGATCGCCTGCACCACCCGCCAGCCGATCAGCCACAGCGCGCCCGGCCCGCCGTGCAGCGGGTCGAGGGAGAGGGCCACCGAGGTGAGGGTGAAGATCAGGAAGCCGGCGTTGTAGATCCGCACCCGGCCGTGGATGTCGCCCAGCCTGCCGAGGGTGACCACCAGGACGGCGGTGACCAGCATGTAGCCCATCAGCATCCACAACAGGTAGCTGACGTTGCCGGGTTGGAGCGGGTCCAGGCCGATGCCGTTGAAGATCGCGGGGAGGGAGATCAGGACGATCGAGGCGTTGATGGTGGCGATCAGGGTGCCGAGCGTGGTGTTGGAGAGTGCGACCCACTTGTACCGCGGATGGTCCGCCGCCACGGCCCCGCGGACCGTGCGGACGCGCCTGCCTCTGCCGATGTTCGGGATCTTCGTCGCCACCGCTGCCCCCAGGTGAGTGGCAGGCCGGGGGCCGCCAGTCGGAGAGTACTTCGATAGCTTTCGCTAACTAACGATAGTCCGACCATCCTGCTGCCGATAGCCCGCAGGCATCCCGGGGCCGCCGCTAGCCACCGACCGCCGGCCACCGACCGTCGGTGGCCGGCGGCCGGCGGCCGGCGGCCCGCTCCCGCGCGGCCGGGGCCCGAAGGCCGGCTCGTACGCACAGGCTCACGTCCGGCGGCCCCTGCTTTCCGACGCGGCGCATACACATTTCCGCCACATTCCTGCTGTGCTGCGCCGCCCTTTCGTGGCGCCGGATGTCCGAATTGCCTGACCGGGGCGGCTTCGTGTCGAATTCCTTGACATGACCACCTTCTCATTTTCGTCTGCCACAAGTAAAACTTCGCAAAGAATGGTTCTCCGCAGGGGGGTCGCTGACCTGCGCAATCAACATATTGTTGCAGCTCAGAGGCCTGATGATCACCCTTCGCCATACGGGTGTAACCGGTCGTGTCCGCGCCGACCGGCATTCCGCAGGAGTACGGTTCCGGAGGAATCGCCGGGCGTGCTCGCGAGTAAAGTCGAGCAGCCTTGCGGGACTATTCGCCATGCCGTGGAAAGACGTACCGGGAATTGGTGCGAAGTATGGGTCAGAAAAAGGGTGAGCCGGGGGCCTCGGAGGCCGCCCGCCCGATATCCCTCAAGTTAGCCGTCGAAGTCCTGCGCGGCGTCGCGCAGGTGGACTTCATGCCGTCCGCCGTCTGCGGCCTGTTCTTCGTGGCCGCACTCTTCGCGGCCGGCTGGCGCTACGGCGTCTACGGCCTGCTCGGCAGCGCCGTCGGCACCGCCGTCGCGTACGGCCTGCGGTTGGCGCGCGACGCCGTCGAGGCCGGGCTGCACGGTTACAACGGCTGCCTCGTGGCGCTGGGGTGCGCGGTGTTCCTCGGCCCCGACCACCCCGCCACCGTCGCGGCGGCCGCCCTCGGCGCCGTCGTCGCCGTGGTGGTCACCGCGGGCCTCGGCGCGGTGCTCGACACCTGGAAACTGCCCGCGCTCACCGCGCCGTTCTGCCTGGTCGCCACCGCGACGACGGCCGCGGCGCCCGGCTTCCGCCACCTGTGGCACGGCACCGGCGCCCCGACCGCCCTGGCCGGGCCGGCCGCCGGCCCGACCGGGCTGACCTGGGACCAGCTGTGGCACGGGTTCTTCGCCAACATCGGCCAGATCTTCTTCATGCCCCAGTGGTACGTCGGCCTGCTGTTCCTGGCCGGAATCTTCGCGGCCAGCCGCCCGGCCGGCCTGCTGGCCTGCGCGGGCAGCGCGACCGGCCTGCTCACCGCCTGGGCGCTCGGCGCGCCCGCCGACGCCGTCGGCCAGGGGCTGCTCGGGTACAGCGGGGTGCTCGTCGCGATGGCGCTGTGCGGCGTGTTCGTCGCCCCCGGCGGATGGAGCGCGGCCTACGCCGTCCTCGGCGCGGCCGTCGCCACCGTCCTGACCCCGGCGCTGGCCGCCGCCACCGCGCCGTTCGGCGGCCACGCCTTCACCTGGCCGTTCGTCCTGACCACCATGCTGTTCCTGGCGGCGGTGCCGGCCATTCCCCGGCTGCGCAGGGTCTGACCGGGTTTCGGTAGTCCGAATTCCCGCTCGTGACAGGCGTGTTCATTCGGAGTTCCTGCGGAGTTCCCTCGGAAAGGAAGAGTGATTCCCGTGAATCTCGCCCCGCGTGAGATGGACAAGCTGTACATCTACGTCGTGGCCGATCTGGCCCGCAAACGCCGCGACCGCGGTGTGAAACTGAACTACAGCGAGGCCTGCGCGCTGATCAGCGAGGCGATCATGGAGGGCGCCCGGGACGGGCGCACCGTCGCCGAGTGCATGGAGATCGGCAAGCAGGTCGTCAGCGGCGAGGACGTCATGCCCGGCGTCCGCGAGATGCTGCCGCTGCTCCAGGTCGAGGCCGCGTTCCTGGACGGCACCAAGCTGGTCTCCTGCCACGACCCGGTGGGTGCCTGAGCCATGACCGTACGTCAGGCGGAAGCGGCGACCGGTCCGACGCCGGCGCCGACCTCGGCCCCGCCGCCCGCCGCCACGGTGGTGCTGGCCGGCGGGCACGAGAGCGACGGCGGCCGGGACCTGGCCGCCCTGGTGGAGCGCGAGCCCGCCGTCCACGCCGCGGCCGCCGCCGGCCGGGCGCTCGGCGAGGCCGTCCGCTCGGCGCTGGCCGCCACCGACGGCCCGGTGTGCGTCGTCCCGATGACGCTGGGCCGCGACCCGAAGCTGGTGGCCGACACCGCCCGGGCGCTGCGCTGGCTGGCAGCAGGGGAGGGGCGCGGACGACTCGCCCTGACCGGGGCGTTCGGCGGCAAGGACCACCTCGTCGGCTGGCTGCGGGCCGCGGCCTCCGCCGCCCCCGGGCCCGACGGCGCCGTGCTGGTCACCGCCCCGGCGGCCGGCCCGTTCGAGGACGCGGACCTGTTCCGGATCGCCAGGCTGGTCCGCCAGTACGGCCACCACCGCTGGGTCGAGGTGGCCTTCGCGGGCGGCGACCCCGACCTGGCCGAAGGCGCCGAACGCTGCCGGCTGCTCGGCGCCCGCGAAGTGACGGCCGTACCGGCCTCGTTCGGACCGGCGCTGCGCACCGGACTGCCCGGGGTGCGGGACGGCGGGCCGCTGCTGCGGCCGTCCGCGATCGCCGGAGTCGTCGCGGCCCGCACCGCGGCGGCCCTGCACCTGCTCGGCCACGGCGAGGACGGCATCCTGGCCGGCCTCGACGCCGAGCACGGGCACGGCTACGCCCACAGCCACGGCCCCGGCGGGGACCACTCGCACGGCCACGGCCACGGTGCCGCCGACGGACACACCCACGGCCACACACATCACTGAACCGACAGAGAGGAAGGGCCCGCCATGTCTGGTGGCGCCACGTACCTGTACGGCGACGACCCGGTGGAGATCAACGCCGGTCGCGCCCAGGTCACCATCACGGTCAGCAACACCGGCGACCGGGCGATCCAGGTCGGCTCGCACTACCACTTCTTCGAGGTCAACCGCGCCCTCGACTTCGACCGCAACGCCGCCTACGGCAAGCACCTGGACATCCCGGCCGGCACCGCCGTCCGCTTCGAGCCGGGCGACACCAAGGACGTCACGCTCGCCGAGTTCGGCGGCCACGGCCGCCTGATCGGTTTCAGCAACCTCGTCGACGGCGGCATCAGGTCGGCCGACACCCGCGCCCGGGCGATCGACCGGGCGATCGCCCTCGGGTTCAAGGGCACCAACCTCGACCACAAGGAAGGCGACCGCTGATGGCCACGCTGTCCCGCAAGCAGTACACCGATCTCTTCGGGCCCACGGTCGGTGACCGCTTCCACCTCGCCGACACCAACCTCGTCGTCGAGATCGAGAAGGACTTCAACCAGGGCCACTACGGCGACGAGGCCGTCTACGGCGGCGGCAAGGGCATCCGCGACGGCATGGCCCAGGACCCGGCCGCCACCTCCGCCCAGGGCGCGCTGGACCTGGTGATCACCAACGTCGTCGTGATGGACGCCGTCCTCGGCGTGGTCAAGGGCGACATCGGCGTCAAGGACGGCTTCATCACCGCCGTCGGCAAGGCCGGCAACCCGCACACCCAGAGCGGCGTGCACCCCCAGCTGGTCATCGGCCCCGGCACCGAGGTGATCTCCGGCGAGCACCTGATCGCCACCGCCGGCGGCATCGACACCCACATCCACTTCATCGCCCCGCAGCAGGTGCAGGAGGCGCTGAGCAACGGCATCACCACCCTCATCGGCGGCGGCACCGGCCCCTCCGACGGGACCAACGGCACCACCTGCACCCCCGGCCCGTGGAACATCCACCGGATGTACCAGGCGGTCGAGGGCCTCCCGGTCAACGTCGGACTCCTCGGCAAGGGCAACGGCTCGCTGCCCGGCGCCCTGCGCGAGCAGGTCGAGGCCGGCGTCTGCGGCCTCAAGGTGCACGAGGACTGGGGCAGCACCCCCGCCGCCATCGACAGCGCGCTCGGCGTCGCCGACGAGTACGACGTCCAGGTGGCCATCCACACGGACACCCTCAACGAGGGCGGCTTCTTCGAGGACACCCTCTCCGCCATCGACGGCCGCACCATCCACACCTTCCACACCGAGGGCGCGGGCGGCGGCCACGCCCCCGACATCATGCGGATCGCCGGCGAGCCCAACGTCCTGCCGTCCTCCACCAACCCCACGCTGCCCTACACCGTCAACTCGGTCGACGAGCTGCTGGACATGGTGATGGTCTGCCACCACCTCAGCCACGACATCCCCGAGGACGTCTCCTTCGCCGACTCCCGGGTCCGCGCCGAGACGATCGCCGCCGAGACCGTCCTGCACGACGAGGGCGTCATCTCGATCTTCTCCTCGGACTCGCAGGCGATGGGCCGGATCGGGGAGTCCTTCACCCGCGCCTTCCAGACCGCCCACCACTGCAAGGACCAGCGCGGCAAGCTCGACGGCGACACCGAGCGCAACGACAACTTCCGCGTCCTGCGCTACCTCGCCAAGCTCACCATCAACCCGGCCATCGCCTCCGGCACCGCCGACCACATCGGCTCGCTGGAGAGCGGCAAGCTCGCCGACATCGTGCTCTGGCCGATCAACTCCTTCGGCGCCAAGCCCAAGATGGTCATCAAGGGCGGCGTCATCAACTGGGCGCTGATGGGCGACCCGAACGCATCGCTGCCCACCCCGCAGCCGGTCTACTACCGCCCGATGTACGGCGCGCTGGGCCGGGCCAAGCAGGCCACCCGGGTCTCCTTCATGTCGCAGGCCGCCATCGACCTCGGCGTCCCGGCCCGACTCGGGCTGGACAGCCGGGTCCTGCCCGTGCGGCGCTGCCGCTCGGTCGGCAAGCAGCACATGGTCCGCAACGACGCGCTGCCGAAGATCGCCGTCGACCCGGAGACCTACAAGGTCACCCTGGACGGCGAGCCGGCCACCATCGAGCCCGCCCGCGAACTCCCGCTCAACCACCTGTTCTACCTCGCGTGAGCGGCTCCCCAGGGCCCGGTTCGTCGGGGCCCGGCTCTCCCGGGCTCGGGGGAGGCCTGGACGCCCTGCTGGTCAGCCTCCAGCTGACCGACTCCGCCTTCCCCAGCGGCTTCTACACCCTCTCGCACGGCCTGGAGGGCTACGCACAGGCCAAGGCCGTCACCCCGGACACCATGCCCGACCTGCTCACCGACCTGCTGCGCCACTCGGTCGGCCCCGGCGACGCCACCGCGCTCGCCCTCGCCCACGGCGCCGCCCGGGCCGGCGACTGGGGCCTGCTGGTCGACGTGGACCAGCGGCTGCACGCCACCAAACTCAACCGCGAGCTGCGCCTGGCCTCCACCCGGACCGGGCGCCAACTCCTCGACATCGCCCGGGAGTCGATCGGCGGCGAACCGCTGGACCGGTACGCCGAACTGGTCGCCGCCAAGCAGGCCCCCGGCTCCCAGCCGGTGGCCGCCGGAGTCGCCTACGCCTCCGCCGCCGTGCCCGTCGACCAGGCCGTCGCCAGCGACCTGTTCGCCTTCTGCACCAGCTTCGTCGGTGCCGCCCTGCGGCTGCGGCTGACCGACCACCGCAAGGCGCAGGTGGTGCTGCGGGCCGCGGCGCCGGTGATCGAGGAGACCGTACGGGCCGCCCTCACCCGGGAGTTGGAGGACCTGGGCGGGTGCGTGCCGGTCGCGGACGCGATGTCCGGGCGGCACGAACGGGCCGAGGCCCGGCTGTTCGCCAGCTGAACCGCGTCCGGGAGGTGCGGGCGGGCGCCGGAGTGTCGCAGCTCCCGTTCCTCCCGGACGCAGAACCAACGTCACACCGCATCAGAAGGAGACAGCAATGACCGAGAACGTGCTCCGCGTGGGCATCGGCGGGCCGGTCGGCTCCGGCAAGACGGCGCTCATCGAGGCCCTCGTCCCGGTGCTGATCGCCAACGGCCACCGCCCGGCGGTCATCACCAACGACATCTACACCCAGGAGGACGCGCAGCACGTGCGTCGCACCCTGGCCGGCGTCCTCGACCCCGAGCGGGTCGTCGGCGTCGAGACCGGCGCCTGCCCGCACACCGCCGTCCGGGACGACCCGACGATGAACCTCGCGGCCGGCGCCGAGATGCTGGAGCGCTTCCCCGACGTCGACACGCTGCTGTTCGAGTCCGGTGGCGACAACCTCACGCTGACCTTCAGCCCCGTCCTGGTCGACCTCTTCCTCTTCGTCCTGGACACCGCCGAGGGCGAGAAGATGCCCCGCAAGCGCGGCCCGGGCATCACCGAGTCCGACCTGCTGGTCATCAACAAGATCGACATCGCCCAGTACGTCCGCGCGGACCTCGGCATCATGGAGTCCGACGCCCACCGCGTCCGCGAGGGCGGGCCGGTCGTGCTCACCAACTGCCTCACCGGGCACGGGCTGGACGAGATCGCCACCTTCCTGGAGACCTTCCGCAAGGTCCCGGCATGACCGTCACGGTGGCCGCGGGGGAAGCGGCTGCGGGGGAGGCCGCCGTGCCCCGGCTCGATCCGCGGCACTACGAGCCGGCCCGCGTCCCGTATGCCGTCCGCCGGTACGCCGGGACGCCCGACACTCTGGGTGTCGGGCGCCCCGGCAAGGTCGGCCTGCTGGAGCTGGCCTTCGAACGGATCGGCGAACGCACCGAACTCACCGGCCACTACCAGAAGTCGCCGCTGCAGATCATGCGCCCGCTCTACTTCGACCCGGCCCGCCCGGACCTCGCCGTCACCTTCCTGATGTCCACCGGCGGCGGCATCCTCCAGGCCGACCGGCTCCGCACCGACCTGCGCTGCGGCGCCGACACCGCGACCCACCTCACCACCCAGGCGGCCACCAAGGTCTACCGTATGGAGTTCGACTACGCGACGCAGCTGGTCAACCTGGACGCCGGCCCCCGCGCCTACGTCGAGTACCTGCCCGAGCCCGTCATCCCCTTCGTCGATTCCCGGCTCTACCAGCGCACCGTCCTCACCGTCGACCCCACCGCCACCGTGCTGGCCGGCGAGACCGTCCTCGCCGGCCGCCTCGCCCGGGGCGAGCGCAACGCCTACCAGGTGTTCGCCTCCGACCTCGAAGTGCGGCGCCCCGACGGCCAGTTGATCGCCCTCGACACCGTCCGGCTGGAGCCCCCGGAGGCCGGCGTGACCGGCCCGGCGGTCCTGGCCGGCCACGACGTCATGGCCAGCCTCTACGTCGTCACGCCACTCGCCCCCGCCGTGCAGGTCGCCGACACCCTGCACGAGGCCCTGGCCGGCAGCGGCCTGCTCCACGGCGTCAGCGTCCTCCCGCACGACAGCGGCGCCTGGCTCCGCCTGCTCGGCTCCGACACCCGCGCCTGCGCCGCCGCCCAGCGCACCGCCTGGGACGCCGTCCGCCGGCTCCTCATCGGCGCCCCGGCTCCGGCCCTGCGCAAGACCTGACCCCGCTCCGTACCTCCCCGCACCTCCCCGCACCTCCCCGAAGCGACCCGCACCTCCCCGAAGCGCCCCGGCGCCTCGGGGAGGGGGCGCGAGGGGGCGAGGGCGGCCCCGGATGCAGCCGGACCGGCCTGGTCGCAGCATGGAACCGGAGGTTCTCATGCACCGACCCACGTCCGGACCTTCCCCGCCCGACCCCGCATCCGGCGGCCCGGCATCCGGCGCGGCAACCGATCCCGCCCCCGCCGCCGCCCCCGGTCCGGCGCCGGGACGCCAGGGCCGGGGCGGTCTGCGGTCCGGCTCAGTCTTCCTCTCGTTCGTGCCGTGGATCGTGTTCGACGTCATCGCCGGGCCGAGCACCTGGAAACTGGCGGCCCTGACGGCGCTGGTCGCCGCGCTCGTCCTCGCCGTACCGGACGCGCGCCATCATGCGCTCAAGGTGCTCGGCATCGTCGGCGTGGCCTTCTTCGCCGTGCTGTGCGTGCTGGGCCTGGCGCTCGACCGGCACGGCCTGATCTGGCTGGAGACCTACGCGCAGGTGCTGTCCAACGGTGTGCTCGCGGTGGTGGCCCTGGGGTCGCTGGCGTTCACACCGTTCACCGAGCAGTACGCCCGGGAGTCCACGCCGCCGGAGGTCTGGGGTACGCCGCGGTTCCAGCGCACCAACCGGTTGCTGACCGCGCTCTGGGGCGCGGTCTTCCTGATCACCGCGCTCCTGCGGCTGGCGGCCCCGCACGTCGGCTCGGCGAAGGACTGGCTGACCTGGGTCATCCCGGTGATCCTGCTGGTGCTGGCGTTCCGGATCACCCGCTGGTACCCCGAGCACGTGCGCGAACAGGCCCGGCGCGGTCGGTGAACAGCACACCCGGGGGGCGTCCGGGCGCCGCGGCGGCGGGATTCACCCGGTCGGGTGGATCCGGTGGGACCGCTCCCGGACGGGCGAGGGCCGGCTGGATAGTGAGGAGGCAGTCGCATTCCTCGCTGTTCGCGTTCTCAACTCGCTTCAAGGGGAGGACACATGGTCGGTACGGCGCACCGGAGCACCGGTGTGGAGGGGGTGGAGGGCGGTGTCGGTCTGACGGCCCTCCTGGTCGCCGCGGCGCGCGCGATCGAGACCCACCGGCACGACACCCTGGCGCAGGACGTCTACGCGGAGCACTTCGTGCTCGCCGCGCCGGCGTCCGCGGGCTGGCCGGTCCGGATGCACCAGGTGCCGGACGGGGACGCGAACCCGCTGTGGGGGCGGTTCGCGCGCTACTTCGGTCTGCGGACGAGGGTCCTCGACGACTTCCTGCTCCGGTCGGTGCACGCGGGCGCCCGCCAAGTGGTCCTGCTCGGCGCCGGGTTGGACACGCGGGCGTTCCGGCTCGACTGGCCTCCCGGCTGCACGGTCTTCGAGGTCGACCGGGAGGGCGTACTGGCCTTCAAGCACGGGGTGCTCGGAGGGCTGTCGGCCTCCCCGAAGGCGGCGCGCGTACCGGTCGTCGCCGACCTGTGCGCCGACTGGGCCGGAGCGCTGACCGAGGCCGGCTTCGACGCGGCCGTACCGAGCGTCTGGCTGGCGGAGGGGTTGCTCTTCTACCTGCCCAACGGTGTCGAGACGCAACTCATCGACACGGTCGACCGGTTGAGCGCGGGCGGCAGTGCCATGGCGTACGAGGTCAAGCTGGAGAAGAGCCTGCTGGAGTACCGCGAGAGCCCGCTCTACACCTCGACGAAACACCAGATCGGCATCGACCTGCTCGATCTGTTCGACGGAGAGCCGCGGCCCGACTCCGCGGGCGCCCTGGCCGGCAAGGGCTGGATCACCTCGGTCCACACCCCCTTCGACTTCACCCACCAGCACGGCCGCGGCCCCCTGCCCGAGCCGAACGACGCGCTGGAGGGCAACCGCTGGGTGTTCGCGCACAAGCCCCGGGTGTAGGTGCAGGGAAGCGGAGCGCCTCGCTCAGCGGGCGCTCCGCTCCGGGACCAGGACGGGTTTGACCACCCGGCCCGCGTCGCAGTCGCGTTCGGCCTCGTTGATGGCGGCGAGCGGGTACCGGCGGATCAGCTGGTCGAAGGGGAACCGCCCGGCCTGCCACAGCCGGGTCAGCCGGGGGATCAGCAGCGCCGGCACCGCGTCGCCCTCGCAGATGTGCGAGATCCGCCGGCCCCGGTCCAGTGTCCCCGGATCGAGCGACAGCGCGGTGCGGAGCCGGGCCACCAGCCCGAGGTGGCCGGTCGGGCGCAGGGCCCGGAGCGCCTCGTTGATCAGCGGGGCGGAGGCCGTGGTGTCCAGCGCGTACTGGGCGCCGCCGTCGGTCAGCCGCTGGATCCGCTCGGCCAGGCCGGGCCGGGGGACAAGGTCGGGCGGGGAGGCCAGGTCGGGCCCGGAGGCGTGGTCGGCCGGTCCGGCGCGCAGCGGGATCGCGCCGAACCGCTCGGCGAGGTTCAGCCGTTCGGTGTACCGGTCGACGGCCACGGTCACCGCCCCGGCGGCCGTGGCCGCCATCACCGCGGCCAGGCCCACCGCCCCCGCGCCGAGGACCACGACGGTGTCGCCGGGGCCGGCGCCGAAGGAGTTGAACACCGCCCCGGCACCGGTCAGGAAGCCGCAGCCGAGGGGCCCGAGCAGGTCGACGGGCAGCGAGCGGTCGACCCGGACGGCGTTGCGCGCCGGAACCATCGCGTACTCGGCGAACGAGGACTGGCCGAACCACCGGGGGGCCAGCTCGCCCCCGGTCGCGTCGGTGAACCGCGCCGCGTCCTCCTCGCGCCCGCCGAAGAGGTTGAGCGCGGCGAAGGAGTCGCAGTAGGCGGGGGCCGCACCCAGGCAGTTCCGGCAGTGTCCGCACGAGTCGAAGCTCAGCACGACGTGGTCGCCGACGCTCAGCCCGGTGCCCGGGCCGCCGGTCTCCACCACGACCCCGGCCCCCTCGTGCCCGAGCACCGCAGGCAACGGCGAGCGGCCCGCCGAACGCCGGACCGCGAGGTCGGTGCGGCACATCCCGCAGCCCGCGATCCGCACCAGCACCTCGCCGTCGGCCGGCCCCCCGTTCAGGACCACCTCCTCGACGGCGAACCCGCCCTCGTACGAGCGCAGTACCGCCGCGTCGAACCTCATCGTCACGCCTCCTCCGGATCGTCAAGCCTCCTCAGGCCGGTGCACGACGAACGGCCTGAGGTTCCCGTAGAGCCCCCACGGCCCGCCCGCGACGCCGACACCGCTGTCCTTGACGCCCGCGAAGGGCTGGGCGAGGGACAGCTCGGCGTGGTGGTTGATCCACGCCGTCCCGCACTCCAGCCGGTCGGCCACCGCCTCGGCCCGGTCGAGGTCCGTCCCCCACACCGAGCCGCCCAGCCCGAAGCCGGTGTCGTTGGCCGCCTCGACGGCCTCGTCGACGCTCCGGTACGGCAGCACCGGCAGGACCGGGCCGAACTGCTCCTCCGTCACCACCGGACTGTCGGAGGGGACGTCGGTCAGCACCGTCGGGGCGAAGAAGTAGCCCGGCCGGTCCAGCCGGTGGCCACCGGCCGCGGCCCGGGCGCCGTCCGCCAGGGCCCGGGCCGTGTAGCGCTCGACCCTGGCCAGCTGGGGGGCGTTGTTGACCGGCCCCAGCTGGGTGCCCGGGTCGAGTCCGGCGCCGACGACGACGCTCTTCGCCCGCTCCGCGAGGGCCTCGACCACGTGGGCGTGGAGCCGGGCCGGGGCGTAGACGCGCTTGACCGCCATGCAGACCTGCCCGCAGTTGCGGAACGCCGCCCAGAACAGCCGGTCCGCGATCCGGTCCACCTCCACGTCGTCCAGCAGGACGGCGGCGTCGTTGCCGCCCAGCTCCAGGGTGACCCGGGCGAGCGAGACGGCCGCGCCCGCCGCGACGGCCCGTCCGGTGGGGACCGAGCCGGTGAAGGTCACGTGGCGGATCCCCGGGTGGGAGGCGAGCCGGGCGCCGAGGGGTTCGCGGCCGGTGACGATCGTCAGGACGCCCTCGGGGAGGGCGGTGGCGAGGACGGACCCCAGCAGCCGGGTGGCGAGGGGGGTGAACGGGGAGGGCTTGAGCACCATCGTGTTGCCCGCGGCGAGCGCGGGCGCGAACTTCGCCGCCGCGAGCTGGAGCGGGAAGTTCCACGGGACGATCGCGGCGACCGGCCCCAGCGGCCGCCAGCGGATCTCGCTGCGCACCGGACGGCCGTCCGCGATCGGCTGGGGCCCGGGGGCCAGGTCGGCGAAGTAGCGCAGGCGGGCCGCCGTCCGGGCGACCTCGGCGGCCGACTCGGCCAGGGGTTTGCCCTGTTCCCGGGTGAGCAGCGGGGCGAGGTCGGCTCCGGCCGCCTCCACGGCGTCGGCTGCCGCGCGCAACGCGGCGGCGCGGGCGGCGGGGTCGGCCCGCCAGCCGCGCCAGGCCTCGTGGGCCCGGCCGACGACGGCGTCCAGCGCGTCCGGCTGCTGGTCGGGGGCCTCGGCGAAGGCCTCGCCCGTCGCCGGGTCGACGACGGCGAAGCGCCCGCCGCCGGGCCCGGGCGGGTGGCCGGGCCGGCTCGCCGGCATGCCGGCGGTCAACTCGCGGCGGTGACGACGGCCGCGTGGTCCCGGGCGTGCCGGTCCATCTCCGCCCGGAAGTCGGCCACCAGCTGCGGCCGGATCCTTCCGGCGGTGCGGTCGCCGCCCTCGCAGACGGCCCCGCGCACTCCCACGATGTCCGTGCCGATACGGGTCAGCGTGCCGAGGTCCGCCGCCTTGACGCTGCCCGCGAGCGCGGCGAGCAGATCGGCTTCGTGGGCCAGCCGGACGAACTCCGCGCAGACCTCGGGCGGAACGTGGTCGAACAGCCTGGTCCCGTCCTTGATCGCGGTGTCGAGCATGGCCGCGTCGGAGCCGGAGCGACGGGCGATGTCGGGCAAGGCGAGCGGGTTGACGCAGCCGATCCGGTGGGCGTCGGCGTAGCCCGAGGCGACGACGAACGCGTCCGGCCGGTAGTCCTTCACGGCCCGGACGACCCCTCGCATGACGTCGACGGCCTGTTCGGGCGTCGTGCACCCGTAGAGGCCGACCTTGATGTACGTGGCGCCGGAGACGGCCGCGCCGAGCGCGGCCTGGGCCACCGTGCCGGGCTTGTACGGGACGTCCCCCACGGTGGCGGACAACGGCTTGTCCGCCGGGACGGCGTCACGGATCTCCCTGATGACCCACGGGAAGTTCGCGCCGAGCGAGCCCTCGTCCGGCTTCTTGACGTCGACGATGTCGAGGTGCTCCGCCGCCTTCGCGCAGTCGAGGGCCTCCTCGACGCCGTCCGGGGAGATGAGCAGCAACAACGTGGGCTCCTTCCACCGCAGGTCCACCGGCCGGGGGCAGGTGCGCGGAGTCGTCTGGATCACGTGCGGTCCGCTCATCATTCCTTCGGCCCGTGACCCCCGGTAGGGCGCGCGGAGCCCGAACGGGTCACTGCCGTGGCGCGATCACCCCCCGACGCGCCGGACACGCCAGTTCGAACCCGTCGCACACGGGCGCGGTCGGGTCGCCGGGGTCGGGATTCCTGCTCCTGGCCGCCGGGACGGCCGTTCAGGCCCACCGCTCCACGAAGCGGCGCTGCCAGGGCGTCTCCACCGCGTGCCGGTCGTAGTGCTCCCGGACGTACGCGACGGCCTCGGCGGCCGGGACGCCGTCCAGGATCGCGACGCAGGCGAGGGCGGTGCCGGTGCGGCCGTGGCCGCCGGCGCAGGCGAGTTCGACGCGTTCGGTCGCCGACCGCCGCCAGACCTCGCGGAAGGCGTCGGCCGCGTCCGCCCGGTCGGCGGGGAGCCGGAAGTCGGGCCAGTGCACCCAACGGCCCTGCCACGGGAGCGGCTTGGGCGGGCGGCCCAGCAGGTAGAGCCCGAAGGAGGGGTGCGGGCCGGGCGCCGGCGGGCGGCTGAGGCCGCGCCCGCGCAGCAGCCGCCCGGAGGGCAGGCGCAGCACGCCGGGGGCGGCCGGGTCCCAGGGCGCGGTCGGCCCGGTGGTCTCGGTGGTCTCGGTCATCTCGCGGTTCTCCTCAGGACGCCACGTGCAGGGCCGGGGTGCCCGGCATCCCGGCCCGGTGGGCCAGGGCCGCCGCCTCGCCGCGCGAGGAGACGCCGAGCTTGGCCAGGATGTTGGCGACGTGGAACTTCACCGTCGACTCGCTGATGTGCAGCGCCGCGGCGATGTCCCGGTTGCGCCGGCCCTGGGCCAGTTGGTCGAGCACTTCCAGCTCGCGCGGCTGGAGACCGTCCAACGGGTCGGTGGCGCGCGGTTGTTCGGGCAGGCCGAGCGGCAGGTCGACGCTCACCGTGGTGCCCCAGCCGGGGACGGCCTCGATGGCGCAGCGCCCGCCGAGGGCGGCGATCCGGTCGGCGGTGCGGTGGACGGCCAGCGCGTCGGCGGCCAGCAGGCCGGGGCCGTCGTCCCGGACCACCGCCCGCAGCGTGTCGCCGGTGAACCGCCAGCTCACGTGCAGCCTGGTCACGGCGTCCTGCTCCAGCATCACGAGGACGGCCGCCCGGACGGCGTCCCGGGCGGCGTGCGCGGTGTCCGCCGGCACGGACCGGCCTGCCTCCGCCGGCGGCGCGACGTCCAGCCGCACCCGGGTGTGCCGCAGCAGCGGGCGCAACTGCTGGTCGAGCCGGGCGAACGCGGCGTCGGCGGGCTCCTCGCTGAGCGCCCGGTCCAGGTCGGCGCCCCGGCGAAGGTCGAGCAGCGCCGTCACGGCCAGTTCGGTGGCGGCGCGGCGCGCGGTGGCGTCGTCCAGCGCGGCGGAGCGCAGCGGCGCGAGGATCGCGGTGAGCGCCGCGCCGTGGGAGCCGGTGAACTCGGCGATCGCCCGGGCGCGGGCATTGGCGGAGGCCCGGGAGGCCACCGCGTGGGTGGGGCCGGCGTCGGTGGCGCGGTGGTGCGAGTGGGTGGTGACCAAGTCCCACAGCTGCTGGAGGACGGCGAGCGCCCCGGCCGCCACCGGGTCGGCGCCGCCGTCCCGGACCAGCACCAGCACCGCGGTGGTGGCGTCCGACGCCGACGCCGTGACCACCACGACGGACCTCGCCCGCCCGGCCAGCTGCGCCTCGCCCTGCCAGGCCCGGCCGTCGGCCGTCGCCGAGGTGGTCGTCTCGGCCAGTTTGGCGAGCTCCAGGCCGCTGACGGCGGCGGTCAGCTCGGGTGGGCCGAAGGCGAGCGTGGGGGAATAGGTGCAGATGCCGCTGAGCTGGGCGATCGCCACGTGCGGGACGAGGGTGGCGACCACCTCGGAGAGCCGGTCCATCAGGTGCGGCCGGGGGGTGCGCAGCACCTCGACGGCCCGCGCCAGCGCCTCCTCGGGGCGGCCCCAGTGCTGCCGCCACCGCTCGTCCGCGCCGTTCCCGTTCCCGTTCCCGTGGTCCAGGTCCCTGCCGTCCACGTCCTCGCCCGTCTCGTTGCGCACACCCTTGCCAACGCCGATGCCGTCGCCCATACCGGCCAGCCTAGCCCGGGCGCCGCGGTGGCAGCCTGGCCGTTCGGACAGGTGGAACCATCCGAAAGGCGGGCCTGGCGACCACCCCGGACGATCCAGGATGGAGCCGTCGGAAGAAACAACTCACCGAACCCGCAAGGACATTCCATGACCAAGGCGATCGCCTTCTCCGAGTACGGCGGCGTGGACGTGCTGCGCCCGACCGACGTCGAGCTGCCCGCCCCGGGCGCCGGCCAGGTGCGGGTCGCGGTCCGCACGGTGGGCGTCAACCCGCTGGACCACAAGGTGCGCAGCGGCTCGATGGTGGCGGCCTTCCCGGTCTCCTTCCCGCATGTCGGTGGCTACGAGCTGGCCGGTGCGGTGGAGGCCGTCGGCCCGGACGTGACCGCGTGGGCGCCCGGCGACGAGGTGTTCGGCGCCGTCATGGGCGGCGCGTACGCCGAACAGGCGCTCGTGGACGCCGACCTGCTGGCCCGCAAGCCCGCCTCGCTGAGCTGGGAGGAGGCCGCGGCGATCCCGGTGGCGGCCGAGACCGCCGAGCGGGTGCTCGGCGTCCTGGGCGTGCGGGCCGGCGAGACGCTGCTGGTGCACGGCGCGGCCGGCGGGGTCGGCACCCTGCTGCTGCAACTGGCCCGGGCGCGCGGGATCACCGTGGTCGGCACCGCCGGCGAGGCCAACCACGGCTACCTGCGCGAGCTGGGCGCGATCCCGGTGGCCTACGGCGACGGCCTGGCGGACCGGGTGCGGGCCGCCGCCCCGGGCGGGGTGGACCGGGCGCTGGACGCGGCGGGCAAGGGCGGGGTGCTGCCGCTCTCCATCGAGCTGACCGGCTCCGCGGACCGGGTGGTGACGATCGTCGACTTCGCCGGCTCCGCCGAGTACGGCGTCCGCTTCAGCGGCGGGGCGGAGGGCGTCGAGTCCTACCACCAGCGCGCCTACGCCGCCGTGCTGGCGCTGCACGAGGCGGGCACCCTGCGGCTGCCGCTGCACCAGGTGCTGCCGCTGGCGGAGGCGGCCGAGGCGCACCGGCTCAGCGAGCACGGGCACCTGCGCGGCAAGATCGTGCTCACGGTCTGAGCCACGGCTGCCGGGGTCCTCGACGACCCCGGCAGCCGGCCCGGTGCACTGGTCAACTGGTCCATGCACCGGGCTTCCTGGCGCGGAATCGGTAGAGTCCGGTGGCATGGTGACTGAGAACGCATCAGGGGTGTCGGCGGGCCGCCTGGCCGGGCGGTCCTGCGTGGTGACGGGTGCGGCCAACGGCATCGGCCGGGCCGTCGCCGAACGCTTCGTGCGCGAGGGCGCGTCGGTGGTCGGCACCGACATCGACGTCGAGGGCCTGCGCCGGCTGGCCGACCGCTTCCCGCACGCCGTCAGCACGGTGGTCGGCGACGTGGCCAGCGACGAGGACGCCCGCCGGATGGTCGACGCCGCCGTCGAACGGCACGGCCGCCTCGACGTCCTGGTGGCCAACGCCGGGGTGATCCCGCTCATGGAGGTCACCGAGGCCACCGCCGAGGAGTGGGACCAGGTCATGGCCGTCGACGGCCGCGGCATGTTCCTCACCTGCAAGTACGGCATCCAGGCGATGGCCGCCCAGGAACGGCCGGGTGGGGCGATCGTCTGCGTCTCCTCCATCTCCGGCGAGGCCGGCCAGCGCGGCCAGGCGGTCTACGGGCCCGCCAAGTTCGTCGCCTCCGGCCTCACCCGGCACCTCGCCGTCGAATGGGCCGACCGCGGCATCCGGATCAACGCCGTCGCCCCCGGCACCATCGCCACCGACCGCGTCGCCCGCCTGTACGACGAACCCGGCGGGACGGAGTACCTCGCCGCGATCGAGAAGCGCCACCCGATGGGCCGCCTCGGGGCCCCGGCGGAGGTCGCGGCGGCCGTCCTGTTCCTCGCCTCCGACGACGCCTCCTTCATCACCGGCGCGGTGCTGCCCGTCGACGGCGGCTACCTCGCGCAGTAGCCGTCAGCCCCCGGTGTTCGCGACAGGGGAGCCAGGGGAGCCGGGCGAGCCGGGGGAGCCGGGGGAGCCAGGGGAGCTAGGGAAGCCGGGGGAGCCGCTCGACGATGACCATCGCCGCGTCGTCGTCCAGCCGGCCGCCGACGTGGGCGAGCAGGTCGCGGCGCAGGTGGTGGAGCAGGGCGGTCGGGCGTTCGTCCTGCCAGGCGGTGACGCGGTCGGTGAGCGGGTAGAAGCGCCGGCCGGCGTCGCGGGCCTCGATCACGCCGTCGGTGTAGATCAGCAGCCGGTCTCCGGGGTGGAACGGGAAGGTCTCCACCTCGTACCGGGCCGGGGCGAGCTCGCCCAGGCCCAGCGGCGGCGCCGGGTGGCGGGCGGCCAGCGTGGTGATGCCGTCGGGGCGCAGCAGCAGCGGGGGCGGGTGACCGCAGTCGATCAGCCGGACGGCCGTGCCGTCGTCGGGGATGTCGAGCAGGACGGCGGTGATGAAGGACTCGCCGCTGTCCTCCGGCGGGGCCGCCTCGTCCGGGTCCTCGCCGCTCAGGCGGCGCCGGCGGGCCTGCTCGCCGAGCTGGGCGAGGTCCCAGCAGACGCTGCCGTCCAGGTAGGCGGCGAGCCCGGGCAGGTCGGTGTGCAGGTGGGCGGCGGCGCGGAAGGCGCCGAGCAGCAGGGCCGCGTCGCCGAGCGAGGACAGGCCCTTGCCGCGGACGTCGCCGACCAGCAGCCGGGTGCCGGTGGCGGTGCGGGCGGCCGCGTACAGGTCGCCGCCGACCTGTGCCTCGGCCTCGGCGGCGAGGTAGACGGAGGCCAGGTGCAGCGGCCCGATCCGGTCCGGCAGCGGGCGCAGCAGGACCCGCTGGGCGGCCTCGGACACCGAGCGGACCTGGGCCAGCTCGCGTTCGTACCGTTCGCGCAGCGCCCGCAGTCCGATGATCAGGGCGGAGACGACGACCTGCGCGCCCAGCTGGGTCTCGATGTTGGCGCTGGTGAGGCCGTCCCGGGTGATGCCGATGACGGTGAGCGCGGCGAGGGCCAGCAGGGCGACGCCGGCGGTGGCCCGGGCGCCGGCGTAGGAGGCGGTGAGCGCGGGGGCGACGATCAGCAGCGGGCCGAGGTGGATCTGCGCGGGGGAGAGGATGTCGACGACGGTGATCACGACGATCAGCGCGAGCGACAGCGCCGTCAGCGCGCGGCGGTCGGGCCGCCGGGGGCGGCGGCGGTCGCGGGGCTGCGGGTCACGGGGACGCTGCCGGAGTGGCACCTTTCCTCTGTACACCGTCGGGGCGGTGGGGCGCACCCC
Organism: Kitasatospora sp. NPDC087271; assembly: GCF_044744605.1. Lineage (NCBI taxonomy): Bacteria > Bacillati > Actinomycetota > Actinomycetes > Kitasatosporales > Streptomycetaceae > Kitasatospora > Kitasatospora sp. NPDC087271. The sequence goes on along the minus strand of NZ_JBIUYQ010000001.1, from coordinate 453,863 downwards.
GGGCGCTCCTCGGGTGCACCCCGGAGACCCCCGGGCGCACCCCGTACAGGGGTCTCAGCCCTCTTCGCCGTAGCGGGCCAGGTAGGCGGCGAAGCGGGCGACGTCCTCGTCGGACCAGTCGGTGAAGCGGGCGGTGAAGGCCAGCCGGCGCTGCTCGTTGGCGTCCTGCAGCAGGGCGAGCCCGGCCTCGGTGGCGCGCAGGATCTGGCCGCGCTGGTCGTCCGGGTCGGCCTCGCGCCGCAGCAGGCCGAGCTTCTCCAGGGCGGTGACCTGGCGGCTGACGGTCGACTTGTCGAGCATGAAGTGGGCGGCCACGTCGGCGGCCCGGCAGCCGCCGCGCTCGGTGATCAGGTCGAGGATGCTGTAGGTGACCAGGGAGAGGTCGGGGTGCAGCTGGGAGGCCTTGTGCCGGGCGCGCCGGGCGAAGGCGGTCAGCTCGCGCTGGATGGCGTCGATGGACGACTGGCGGCCGGGCACGGGCGTTCCTACCTCCTCGATATTTGTTGCACTATACAACGGATTCCCCCGGGTTCGCGCGCCGCTCCGGGCCTCCCTGTCCCTGAGTGGCCTGCCAGGCGCGGGCGGCGGCAATCCGGCGGGTCGCACTCGGGTGAGTGGCGAACAGTAGCTCAAGCGCCCTCGGCGGGTCGACATCGGAGACGTTCGCCAAAGCCAGTCTGCGTTGCATCGCGACGAACTGCTCGGCGTCCGACGTCAGTTCGAGCGCGTGCCGGTCCGCCCTGGCCTCGATCCGGCGGCTCACCGCGCACTGGGCCGGCCCCGACAGCGCCCCCAGCAGCGCCGCGCACGCCGCCAGCAGCGGCAGCGCCCGCGGATCGGCCGCATCCGCCGCCCCCGCCGCCGACAGCAGCGGCCGCCAGGAGCCCAGCACCCCCAGCACGGCCACCGCCGCGGCCGCGCCCACCGCGCCCAGCAAGGTGCCGAACGGCACGTCCCGGTGCTTCACGTGGCCCAGCTCGTGCGCCACCACCAGTTCCACCTCGCGCGGCGTGGCCGTCGACAGCAGCGTGTCGTACGCGACGATCCGGCGGGTCGCGCCCAGCCCCGACACGTACGCGTTGAGCGCGGTGGTCCGCCGCGAGGCGTCCGCCACCAGGACGTCCCGCACCCGTACGCCGTCCCGCTCGGCCAGCGCCAGCAGGGCGCTGCGCAGCGGGCCCGGCGGCATCGGAGTGAAGCGGTTGAAGACCGGCTCGATCAGCAGCGGGTGCAGGAAGGACAGCGCCGCCGTCAGCACCGCCGCCGCGCCCGCCGCCGGCAGCCACCAGTGCCGCGGCGACCAGGCGGTCAGCGCGAACAGCCCGAGCGCGAGCGGAAGGACCAGCACGAGGGCCAGCCCCAGGCCGCGCAGCGCGTCCACCGCCCAGCCGGCCCAGCCCTGCGTCACCAGCCCGTACCGGGCCCGGACCACCCGCAGCCGGGCGCCGAACGGCAGCTGCAACGCCTGGCCGAGCACCACCAGGGCCGCCGCTCCCGCCAGCACCCCGGCCGTCCGGGAGCCGCCGAACCAGCCGCCGACGGCCGAGACCAGGCCGGCCCCGGCCGGGGTCAGGCCGAGCAGCAGGGTGAGCGCCAGGCCCGCCAGCCGGCCGCCCAGTGCCCAGGGAAGCTGGGCGCGGCGCAGCGCGCGGCCACGGGCGCGCTCGGCGGGGGTGAAGTCGGCTGGTGGGCGGCCGGTGGGGGCGGGGCCGGCGGAGGCGGTGGTATCGGTGTCGTCCATGGGGTGGGTGCGGCTCCGGGCTCTGGTGGACGGGGGCGGTTCAGCATCTCCTACCGCGCCGGGGCGGCGCTCAGTCCTCGGCGCCCGGTGCTCCAGCCTTTGGTGTCCGGCTGTGGGGGTCCGGCCGTGGGTGTTCGGCGGCTGGTGGCCGGACGCGGGTGTTCGGGGGCTGGTGGCCGGCCGTGGGTGTTCGGAGGTGGGTGTCCGGCCCGCCGGTGTTGTGCTCGGAATGTTGCGGAACCGAGGCGGATGGGTGCGGAACCCGTGCCGTAGGCTGACCGCTTCTGGATCGACCCGGGGGGAACCACTCATGCGCCGTGCCGCGGCCGTCGTCGCGCTGTTCGTCGGCCTGACCGCCGTCGCCGCCTGCGGGCCCGACGACCCCGCCCCGGCGCCGGCCGCCGCGCCCGGCTCGACCGCGGCCTCCTCGGGTGGGGCGGCGGGCGCGTCCACCAGCCCGGGTGCGACGCCGTCCGGAACCGCCGCCGGGAAGAACGCCGCGCCCCGGCCCGACGGCAGCATCACCGTCGCGTTCGCCGGAGACGTCCACTTCGAGGGCCGCACCGAGGCCCGGCTCGCCGTCCAGCCGCCGGAGCAGGCCCTCGGCCCGCTCTCCCGGACGCTCGCCGACGCCGACCTGTCCGTCCTCAACCTGGAGACGGCGATCACCGGGCGCGGCGCCCCCGAGCCGAAGACCTACACCTTTCGCACCTCGCCCAAGGCGCTCTCGGCGCTCAAGGATTCCGGCGTCGACGTCGTCTCCATGGCCAACAACCACGCCGTCGACTTCGGCGCCGACGGCCTCACTGACACCCTTGCCGCCAAGGACTCCTCGCCGATCCCGGTCGTCGGCGTCGGCCGCAACGCCAAGGAGGCGTACGCCCCGTACGTCACCACCGTGCGCGGTGTGAAGGTCGCCGTCGTCGCCGCCAGCCAGGTCGAGGACCTGACCAACCAGAAGTGGCGGGCCGGTGCCAACAAGCCGGGAATCGCCTCCGCGCTGGACGTCCCCGCGCTGGTCAAGGCGGTCGAGGCGGCCAAGCAGCAGGCGCCCGTCGTCCTCGTCTACCTGCACTGGGGCGACGAGGGCAAGGCCTGCCCCACCGGCCCGCAGACCGCCATCGCCAAGAAGCTCGCCACCGCCGGCGCCACCGCCGTGGTCGGCACCCACGCCCACACCATGGTCGGCTCGGGCATGCTCGGCAACACGTACATCGGCTACGGCTTCGGCAACTTCCTCTGGTACGGCACCTCCAACTACGCCTTCTCCAACGAGACCGGCGTCACCACCCTCACCCTCACCCGCGACGGCAAGGTCACCGGCGAGGCCTTCGCCCCGGCGACCATCGACGACAAGGGCGTCCCCGTCCCGGCCACCGGCGCCACCGCCGAGGCGGCCCGCAAGCGCCGCGACGCCCTCCGGGGCTGCACCGGCCTCGCCCCGGCCCCGGCGGCTCCGTCGGCTCCGGCTCCGTCGGCTCCGGCGACGGGCGCGACGGGCGCGACGGGCTCTGCGGGCGCGACGGGCTGATCCGCCTCCGGGGGCGCGTGGCCCTCTCGTGAGTGACCGGGAGCCGTCCTCAGCTCCCGGTCGCCGTCCGGCAGTTCGCCGCCCTCCAGCCGCCGCGGCACCGCGGCCGTGGGGGGTTCGGTCCATGGTCTCGGCGAGACGAAACGTCTCGTGCCGGTGCGCCCGGAAACGGCGGCGATCGGACCGGAGTCGAGGGGGTGGCGGCGAGTTGACGACTGCACAGGGCATCGGCGCAGCCGAACATATGTGTTAGGTTAGGCTTACCTAATATTGCTGGTCGGAGGGGATGTCCGTGCAAAAGTCCGAATTCGCCGGTGCCGTCGCGATGGTCACCGGGGCCGGGCAGGGCATCGGTGCGGCCGTGGCCCGGGCGCTCGTCGCCGAGGGTGCCGTCGTCGCCGCGGTGGACCGCAACCCCGGCCCGCTCGCCGCCCTCGCGGCGGAGTCGCCCGCCGTGCACCCGTACGTCCTGGACGTCGCCGACGGCCGGGCGGTGGACGACACGGTCGACCTGATCGAGCGCCAACTCGGGCCGATCGCCGCGCTGGTGAACGTCGCCGGGATCCTGCGCACCGCACCCGTCGTCGAACTCACCGACCAGGACTGGGCGGAGACCTTCGCGGTCAACACCACCGGCGTCTTCCACACCGGCCGCGCGGTCGGCCGCCGGATGGCCGGCCGCGGCCGCGGCGCGGTGGTCACCGTCGGCTCCAACGCCGCCGGGGTGCCGCGCGCCGGCATGGCCGCGTACGCGGCGTCCAAGGCGGCGGCCACCATGTTCACCCGCTGCCTCGGGCTGGAACTCGCCCGCTCCGGCGTGCGGTGCAACATCGTCTCGCCCGGCTCGACCGACACCGGGATGCAGCGCGCGCTCTGGGGCGAGGACGCCGAGGCCGCCGAACGGCGGGTCATCGACGGCGACTTGGGCGCCTGGCGGGTCGGCATCCCGCTCGGGCGGATCGCCGCACCCGCCGACATCGCCGAGGCGGTGGTCTTCCTGGCCTCCGACCGGGCCCGGCACATCACCATGCACGACCTCTACGTCGACGGCGGCGCGACCCTGCGCGCCTGAACGCCCTCGCCGTCCCCACGCCTTCCTCGCCGCTTCCCTCCGCTCCCCTCCGCGCCCCGGGCAACCCCCGGGCGTCGGCCATGCCCTGACCTCCTTCCCTGACCTTCCTCCCCGACCTTCCTCCCCGACGTCCAGACCGTCCAGACCGTCCCAGACTGGAGACTTCACGGTGACCACGGTGCACCACGCCCCCGCCGGGGGTGTCGTCGAGCACGCCGCCCCCGCCCCCGCTGCCCCGGCCCCCGCCGGGCCCGCCGACGCTTCCGCCCCGGCCCCCGACCACGCCGTCATCGGCGCGGCCAGCGGCCTGCTCGGCCAGTACCGGGCCGCGGCCGACGAGGCGTTCTTCGCCTCGCCGACCCGCACCCTGCTCACCGCCGGGGTGCACGCCCGGGTCCCGCAGGACGGGCGCCCGCTGCCCGTCCGGGTCGCCGCGACGCTGGCCGAGGCCCGTCGTGCCGGGGTCGAACGGCCGCTGGTGGTCGGCGCGGTGGCGTTCGACCACGACAGCCGGGTCGAACTCGCCGTCCCCGAGAGAGTCCGCAGAGCCGGGGCGCTGCGCGACGACCCGCTGATCGCGCTGCCCGCGCCGCCGGCCGAGCAGGTCGACTGGCAGGTGCGTCCGATCCCCGAGCCGGCCGCGTACGGCGCGGGCGTCGCGGCGGCCGTCGAGCGGTTGCGCGGTGGCGAGTTGAGCAAGGTCGTGCTGGCCCGCACGCTGGAGCTGAGCGCCGACCGCCCGCTGGACCTGCCCGCGATCCTCCAGCGGCTCGGCCGCCGTGACCCGGGCGGCTACACCTTCGCCGTCCCCGCCGGCGGCGGGCGGACGCTGATCGGGGCCAGCCCCGAACTCCTGCTCTCCCGGCGCGGAACGGCCGTCCTGGCCAACCCGCTGGCCGGTTCGGTGCCGCGCAGCGCCGACCTCGGCGAGGACGTCCGGCGCGCCGCCGCGCTGTTGGAATCGCCCAAGGACCTGCACGAGCACGCCGTCGTGGTGGACGCGATCCGCGCCGCGCTGGCGCCGTACTGCCGCACCCTGGACGTGCCGGCGCGGCCGACCCTGGTGCGCACCGCCGCGATGTGGCACCTGGCCACCACCATCACCGGCGAACTGGCCGATCCGGCGGTCTCCGCCCTGGAGTTGGCCACCGCCCTGCACCCGACCCCGGCGGTCTGCGGCACGCCGACGGCCGTCGCCCGGCGGGTGATCGGCGAGGTCGAGCCCTTCGACCGGGGCCTGTACACCGGCATGGTCGGCTGGGGTGACGCGGACGGCGACGGCGAGTGGGTGGTCACCATCCGCTGCGCGGAGGCGGACGAGCGGACCCTGCGGGTGTACGCCGGTGCGGGCGTCGTCGACCGGTCCCGGCCCGAGGACGAACTCGCCGAGACCAGTGCCAAGTTCCGCACCTTCCTGGACGCCGCGGGGGTGTCGCAGTGACGGCGACGGAGAGCTTTCCGACGCAGGGCCAGTCCGCCGTTGTGGACCGGGCCTCCGCTCAGGAGTCCGCCTTCACCCCGTACCCCGCCGAGTTCGCCGAGCGCTACCGGGCCGCCGGGTACTGGCGCGGCGAGACCTTCGGGCGAATGCTGCGCGAGCGCGCCGCCGCGCACGGCGAGCGGATCGCGATCGTGGACCCGGCGGGGGAGGGGCGGCGCTGGACGTACGCCGAACTCGACCGCCGCGCCGACCGGATGGCCGCCGGGATGCTCGCCCGGGGGATCGGGCGCGGCGACCGCGTGGTGGTCCAACTTCCCAACGTGGCCGAGTTCTTCGAGGTGGTCTTCGCGCTGTTCCGGATCGGCGCGCTGCCGGTCTTCGCGCTGCCCGCCCACCGCGCCACCGAGATCGGCTACTTCTGCTCCTTCACCGGGGCGGCCGGCTACGTCGTCGCGGCCGTCGACAACGGCTTCGACTACCGCGAACTGGCCTCCCGGGTCAAGGCGGAGAGCCCGGCGCTGCGGCTGGTCCTGGTGGCCGGGGACGACCCGGGCGAGCACCTCCGGCTGGCGGACGTGCCCTGCGACGGGCCCGGGCCGTCCGAGGAACCGGAGCCCGGGAGCGTCGCCTTCCTCCAGCTCTCCGGCGGCAGCACCGGCGTGCCCAAGCTGATCCCGCGCACCCACGACGACTACATCTACTCGCTGCGCGGCTCGGTCGAGCTGTGCGCGCTCGACGAGGACAGCGTCTACCTGTGCGCGCTGCCCGCCGCCCACAACTTCCCTCTCAGCTCGCCCGGTTCGCTCGGCACGCTGTACGCGGGCGGCCGGGTGGTGCTGTGCCCGCGCCCCAACCCGGAGACGGCCTTCCCGCTGATCGAGCGCGAGGGCGTGACCATCACCGGGCTGGTGCCGCCGCTGGCCCTGCTCTGGCTGGACGCCGCCGAGCGCGACGCGGGCGGCCCCGGCGCGGGGGACCTGGACAGCCTGGAGGTGCTGCTGGTCGGCGGTGCCAAGTTCAGCGCCGAGGCTGCCCGGAGGGTGGGCCCCGTGCTCGGCTGCACGCTCCAGCAGGTGTTCGGGATGGCGGAGGGACTGGTCAACTACACCCGCCTGGACGACCCGGAGGAGCTGATCACCACCACCCAGGGCCGGCCGATCTCCCCGGACGACGAGGTCCGGGTGGTCGACGACCAGGACCAGGACCTGCCCGACGGCGCCACCGGCCACCTGCTCACCCGCGGCCCGTACACCATCCGCGGCTACTGGAACGCGCCCGAGCACAACGCCAACTCCTTCACGGCCGACGGTTTCTACCGCACCGGCGACCTCGTCCGCCGCACCCCGACCGGCCACCTGGTGGTCGAGGGCCGGGCCAAGGACCAGATCAACCGGGGCGGCGAGAAGGTCGCCGCCGAGGAGATCGAGAACCACCTGCTCGCCCACCCCGCCGTGCACGACGCGGCGGTGGTGTCGATGCCCGACCCCTACCTCGGCGAACGCACCTGCGCCTACGTCGTCCTGCGTACCGAGCATCGCGAACAGCCGCCGAAGAGCATCGAGTTGAAGCGCTTCGTACGGCAGCGCGGACTGGCCGAGTACAAGGTGCCGGACCGGGTCGAGTTCGTCGACGCCTTCCCCGCCACCGGGATCGGCAAGGTCAGCAAGAAGGACCTGCGCGCCGCCATCGCGGCCGCACTCCCTACTCACTGAAGGAAAGACCACCGTGGGCCTGCCCCGCATTCCCTCCTATCCCCTGCCCGCCGCCACCGAACTGCCCGCCAACCGGGTCGAGTGGACGGTCGACCCGGACCGCGCCGTGCTGCTGGTGCACGACCTGCAGAACCACTTCCTGGACGCCTTCGACGCCGCCGCCGCGCCGGTGCCCGAACTCCTCGGGAACGTCGGCCGGTTGGCCGAGGCGGCGCGCGCCCACGGCATACCGGTGCTCTACTCGGCCCAGCCCGGCGGGCAGAGCCCGGCCGAACGCGGCCTCCAGCAGGACTTCTGGGGCCCGGGCATCCCGGACGACCCTCGCGCGACGGCGATCGCCGACGCCGTCGCCCCCGCACCGGGCGACACGCTGCTCACCAAGTGGAAGTACAGCGCCTTCGTGCGCACCGATCTGGACCGGCTGCTGCGCGAACAGGGCCGGGACCAGCTGGTGATCACCGGCGTGTACGCGCACATCGGGGTGCAGGCCACCGCCTGCGACGCCTGGATGCGCGACCTGCCGGCCTTCGTGGTGGCCGACGCGGTCGCCGACTTCGGCCCGGACGAGCACCGCGCGGCGCTGTCCTGGGTGGCCGGCCGCTGCGGGCAGGTCACCACCACCGACGCCGTCCTCGCGATGCTGGAAGGGAAGTGACGGGCATGGCCTTCACCGTGGAGCGGATCCGGGCCGAGGTCGCCGACCTGCTCGGCGAGGACCCGGCGGACGTCCCGCTGGACGAGAACCTGGCCGACTGGGGCCTGGACTCGGTCCGGCTGATGGCGCTCGCCGAGCGCTGGCGGGCCGAGGGCGCCGAGGTGGCGTTCGTGCAACTGGCCGAGCGCCCGGCCGTCGAGGCCTGGGCCGCACTGCTCGGCGCGGCCTGATGGAGACGGTGCTGCTGGAGGCCCCCGGGCCGCAGGCGCCCCCGCGCACGGACCGGGCGGCGAAGTACCCGCCGACCACCGTCGTGGGGCCGGTCGAGGCGCAGGCCGCCCGGACCCCGGACGCCCCCGCCGTGCTGCTCGCGGGCGGCGCGGTCGTCACGTACCGGGACCTGAACGCCGCGGCCAACCGGCTGGCGCGCGCCCTGGCCGCGCGCGGCGCCCGGCCGGGGGCGGTGGTCGGCCTGGCGCCGGCCCGCCACCCGGCGCAGCTGCTGACCGCGCTGCTCGCGGTGGCCAAGTCCGGCGCGGCGTACCTGCCGCTGGACCCGGCGGACGCGCCCGGGCGCCGGGAGCGGCTGCTCGCGGAGACCGCGCCGGTCTGCGTGCTGGGGGAGGGGGTGCCGGAGGCGCTGGCCGGGCTGGACGTGGACGGCGAGCTGGCCACCGACCCGCCCCGGGCGCTCACGCCGCAGCACCTGCTCTGCGTCGGGTACGGCCCGGGCGGGCGACCGGACGCCGTCCGGCTCACCCACGCCGAGGCCGACCGCCGGGTGCGCGAGCTCCAGGCGGCCCACCCGCTCGGCCCGGGTGACCGGGTGCTGCAACTGGGCCTGCCGCTCTGGGAGTTCCTCTGGCCGCTGCGGACCGGCGCCGCCGTGGTGCTGGCCGACCCGCAGCGGCCGGGCGAGGTCGGGGAGTTGGTGAGGGAGCTGGGCGTCACGGCGGTGCGGGCGTCGTCGGCGGCGCTGTTGGGCGGCTGACGGGGGCGGGGCGAGGGCGGCGAACAGATGACAACGTTCGGTGAACAACTTTCAGATAACAGATGATGAAATCTGTTATCTGAAAGTTGTCATCTGTCAGTCGTCAGTCGTCGATCGGCGGCCGTCGGTCGGCACGCGTCGGCTGTCAGGCGTGTGCCGCCAGGTCGGCCGCCGTCCAGGCCATGGCGACCGCGCCGTCGAGCACCGCCCGGTCGGCCTCCGCCCCCACCGCGGCCTCGGCGAACGCGGCCTCGTGCGGGGCGCAGGCACCACCGGTGATGTCCAGCACCGGGTGGATGGCGGGCACGGCGTGGGAGACGTTCCCCATGTCGGTGCACGCGAACGGCCCGCTCTCGACCGGCTCCGGCCGGCCGAGCGCCGCCGCGTTGGCCCGCCAGAGGGCGAGCAGGGCGGGGTCGGAGCGCATGTCCAGGTAGTCCGGTTCGGGCCGGTCGAGCGTCACCTCGCAACCGGTGGCGAGCGCCCCGGCCCGGAAGCAGTCCTCGACCCGGGCCCGCAACTGCGCGAGGTCCTCGGCCGCCGAGGCGCGGATCTCGTACTCCGCGCTCGCGCTGTCGGGGATCAGGTTGGGCGCGGTGCCGGCGGCGGTGGTGATGCCGTGCACCCGCCACTGCGGCGGCAGGTGCTGGCGCAGCAGCCCGAGGGCGACCTGGGCGACGGTGAGGGCGTCGGCGGCGTTGCGGCCCTGGTGCGGGTTGAGGCTCGGGTGGGCGGCGCGGCCGGTGTAGCGGACGGAGAGGGTGCCGAGCGCGAAGGAGCGGAAGTCGGCGACCTCGACCGGGCAGGGGTGCACCATCATCGCCGCGTCCACGCCGTCGAAGGCGCCCGCCTCCAACAGGAGCGCCTTTCCGGCTCCGCGTTCTTCGGCCGGCGCGCCGATCACCCGTACGGTGAGACCGAGTTGGTCGGCGTACGGGGCGAGTCCGAGTGCCGCGCCGAGGCCGGCGGCGGCGATCAGGTTGTGCCCGCAGGCGTGCCCGAGGCCGGGCAGCGCGTCGTACTCGCAGACGAGTGCGACGGTGACCGGCCCGCTGCCGAGGCTCGCGGTGAACGCGGTGTCCAGTCCGTGCGCGGGCGCGGTGACGGCGTAGCCGTGGGCGCGCAGGAGTTCGGCGCACCAGGCGGCCGCGCGGTGCTCCTCGAACGCGGTCTCGGGGTGGGCGTGGATGCGGTGGCTGAGCGCGAGCAGTTCCGCGCGGTGCGCGTGGACGCGTTCGCGGACGGCCTGTTTGGTCGCGGTCAGGGGCATGGGTGGCGCCTCCGTGATGTCAGGGCCCCCGCGCTGGGGGGCCGTTGACCAGATCATATGAAGTTAGATTAGGCTAACCTAACTAGGCGTTTCGTTCGCCGGACCCCGAGGAGCACCCCGAACCATGCCTGCCGTCGAAACCCAGGCCGTCGATGTCCCGCTGCTCGCCGCCCAGGCCGCCATCTGGTACGCGCAGTCACTCGACCCCGACAGCCCGGTCTACAACACCGGCGACGCCGTCGAGATCACCGGCCCGCTCGACGAGGCCCGGTTCGAGGACGCGCTGCGGCAGGCGGTCGACGAGGCCGAGGCACTGAGCGCCGTCGTCGTCACCGGCCCGGACGGCACGCCCCGCCAGCAGCCGCGCCCCGGCCGCCGCTGGCCGTTGCACCACCTCGACCTGCGCGCCGCGCACGACCCGGCCGCCGAGGCCGAGGCCTGGATGCGCGCCGACCTCGCCCGCCCGGCCGACCTCGCCGAGGGCCCGCTATTCACCCACGCGCTGATCCGCCTCGCCGACGACCGGTACCAGTGGTACCGGCGGATCCACCATCTCGCCGTCGACGCCTACGCGTTGAACCTCCTCGGCGAGCGCCTCGCCGAGCTGTACACCGCGCACGCCACCGGCACCGAGCCCGCCGCACGCCCGTTCGCCACCCTCGCCGAGGTCGCCGCCGAGGAGGCCGCCTACCGGGACGGCGAGGAGTACCCGGCCGACCGCGCCTACTGGGCCGACCGCCTGGCCGGAGCCGACACCCCGGCGACCCTGCCGGGCAGCCCGGCGCCCGCGCCGTCCGCAACCCCGGCCCAGGCCCCCCTGCGCCTCACCGCCGAGCTGCCCGCCGGCACCCGCGACCGGCTGGAGCGCGCCGCCGCCACCGCCCGCGCCACCTGGGCCGAACTGCTCCTCGCCGCCACCGCCGGCTACCTGCACCGCCTGGCCGGCACCGAGGACGTCGTGCTCGGCCTGCCGCTCGCCAACCGCCGCGGACCGGCCGCCCTGCGCACCCCCGTCGCCGCCGCCAACGTCCTCCCGCTGCGCCTGGCCGTCCGCCCCGCCGACAGCGCCGAGGCGCTGCTGCGCCGGGTGGTCCGCGAACTGCGCGCCGTCCGCCGCCACCAGCGCTACCCGCTGGAGGACCTGCGCCGCGACCTCGGGCTGACCGGCGAGCGGCGCGCCCTGTTCGGCCCGATGGTCAACATCAAGGCCTTCGAGGGCGATCTCGACCTGGCCGGCCTGCCCGGCGTCGTCCGCAACCTCGCCGCCGGGCCCGTCGACGACCTCGCCGTCGGCGTCTCGCCCGCCCCCGACGGCGCGCTGCGCCTCGTCCTGGACGCCGACCCCGCCCGCCACGACGCCGCCTCACTCGCGGCCCACCGCGACGGGCTGCTGCGCTACCTCGACGCCCTCGCCGACCTGCTGCTCACCGCCCCGCAGACGCCCATCGCCCGGATCGACCTGCTCGACCCGGACGGCCTGCGCCGCGCCACCGCCGGCCGCGCGGAGCCGCCGCTCGACCGGACGCTGCCCGAGCTGTTCGCCGCGCAGGCCGCCCGCACCCCGGCCGCCGTCGCCGTCCGCAGCGGCAAAGTCGCCCTCACCTTCGCCGAGTTGGACGCCGCCGCCAACCGCCTCGGCCACCGCCTGAACGCCCTCGGCGTGCGCGCCGGTGCGCCCGTCGCGCTCGCCCTGCCGCGCGGCGTGGACACCCTGATCGCGATGCTCGGCGTGCTCAAGGCCGGCGGCGCCTGCGTCTCCCTCGACCTCGCGCACCCCCGGCAGCGCCTGGCCGCCGTCCTGGACGACGCCCGCCCGGTCTGCGCGGTCGGCACCGCCGAGGCCCTCGCCCAACTGGACCTGCCGGCCGGCCTGCCCGCCGTGCTGCCCGGGGACGCGGACGCCGAGCCCGCCACCGCACCCCCGGCCCCCCGGCCCCACCACGCCGCCTACGTGCTGCACACCTCCGGCTCCACCGGCCGCCCCAAGGGCGTCGTCGTCACCCACGCCTCGCTGGCCAACCTGTACGCGGGCCACGGCGAGGACCACATCGCCCCGGCCGTGCGCCGCACCGGCCGCGAGCGCCTGCGCGTCGCGCACAGCGCCTCGTTCGCCTTCGACGCCTCCTGGGACCCGGTGCTGTGGATGGTCCACGGCCACGAGCTGCACCTGCTCGACGACGCCACCTACCGCGACCCGGCCGCCCTGGCCGGCCACCTGCACCGGGAACGCGTCGACTACCTCGACGTCACCCCCTCCTACCTCGAAGTCCTGCTCTCCGAAGGCATCCTGGACGAGGAGTGGCACCGCCCGGCGGTCATCGCGGTCGGCGGCGAGGCCACCCCGCCCGCCCTCTGGCAGCGCCTCACCGCCGCACCCGGCCTGCACCCGATCGACCTCTACGGCCCGACCGAGACCACCGTCGACGCCTACGCCTGGACGCCCGGCCCGGACGGCGCCCCGGTCGGCCGGGTGGTGCGCGGCTCCCGCGCCTACGTCCTCGACGGCTCGCTGCGCCCCGCGCCCGACGGCGTCGCCGGCGAACTGTACGTCGCCGGGGCGTGCCTGGCCCGCGGCTACCTCGGCCGCCCCGACCTCACCGCCGAACGCTTCCTCGCCGACCCGTTCGGCCCGCCCGGCGACCGGATGTACCGCACCGGCGACCTCGCCCGCCGCCGACCGGACGGCACCCTGGAATTCCTCGGCCGCGCCGACGACCAGGTGAAGATCCGCGGCTTCCGGATCGAGCCCGGCGAGATCGCCGCCGTCCTCGCCCAACTGCCGGGCGTCGCCCAGGCCGTGGTGATCGCCCGCTCCGGTCCGCAGGGCAAGCGGCTGCTCGGCTACGTCGTGCCCGAGGTGCTCTCCGAGGCGGCTCCCGAGGCAGCCTCCGAAGCGGTTTCCGAGGCGGTCTCCGAGTCCGAGGCCAAGCCGGAGGACAGCGCCGAACCCGCCCCCGCCCCCCGCGTCGCCCTCGACCCGGCCGCGCTGCGGGCCGCCCTCGCCGCCCGGCTGCCCGGACACATGGTCCCGGCCGCCGTCCTGGTCCTCGACGAACTGCCGCGCACCGCCCACGACAAGCTCGACCACCGCGCCCTGCCCGAGCCGGCCGCCGCCGAGCCCGGCACGGCCCCGGCCACGCCGCAGGAGGAACTGGTCTGCGGGTTGTTCGCCGACGTCCTCGACCTGCCGCAGGCGCCCGGGCGGGACACCTCCTTCTTCGACCTCGGCGGCCACTCGCTGCTGGCCGGCCGCCTCGCGGCCCGGCTGCGCGAGACCTTCGCCGCCGCCGTCGGGTTCGCCGACGTCTTCCGCCACCCGACCCCGGCCGCTCTCGCCGCCCTGCTCGACGCGCACCCCGGCGGCGAGCCCGAGACCCGCCCCGCGCTGGTGCCCGTGCCGCGCACCGACCGGATGCCGCTGTCACCCGCCCAGCGCGGCCTGTGGTTCCTGCACCGGCTCCAGGGCCCCAGCCCCACCTACAACATCCCGCTCGCCCTCACCCTCACCGGCCCGCTCGACCGGACCGCCCTCACCCTCGCCCTCGGCGACCTCGCCGCCCGGCACGAGGTGCTGCGCACGGTCTACGGCGAGGAGCCGGACGGCACGCCGTACCAGCGGGTGCTGCCCGCCGAGCCCGTCGAACTGCACGACGGCACCGAGCTCGCCGAAGCCGTGCGGCACGCCTTCGACCTCACCGGCCGGCCGCCGCTGCGCGCCACCCTGTTCACCCACGGCCCGGCCGAACACACCCTGCTCCTGCTGCTCCACCACATCGCGAGCGACGGCGCCTCCACCACCCCGCTGGTCCGCGACCTGTCCGCCGCCTACACCGCCAGGCTGGCCGGCCGCGCACCGGAACTCCCGGCGCCCGCCGTGCAGTTCGCCGACCACACGGCCTGGCAGCGGCAGCTGCTCGGCACCGCCGAGGCGCCCAGCCCGCTCGCCGCGCGGCAGTCGGAGTACTGGCGCACCGCCCTGGCCGGCCTGCCCGACCAGCTGGAACTGCCCACCGACCGCCCGCGCCCCGCCGTCGCCGGCCACCACGGCGCCACCGTGCCCTTCACCCTCGACGCCGAGGCCCACGCCGCCCTCGCCGCGCTCGCCCGGGCGGCCGGCGGCACCGTCTTCATGGCCGTCCAGGCCGGACTCGCCGCCCTGCTCACCCGGCACGGCTGCGGCACCGACATCCCCGTCGGCACCCCGGTCGCCGGCCGCGACGACCCCGAGACCGCTGACCTGGTCGGCTACTTCGTCAACTCCGTGGTCCTGCGCACCGACACCTCGGGCGACCCGACCTTCCGCGAGCTGCTCGGCAAGGTCAGAGGCACCGTCCTCGCCGCCCACGAGCACGCCGACCTGCCCTTCGACCGTCTGGTCGAGGAGCTCAACCCGCCGCGCTCCCTCGCCCGCCACCCGCTGTTCCAGGTGATGCTCGCCTGGCAGAGCCGCCCCGACGAGCCCCACCCGCTGGGCGGCGGCCTCACCGCCCGGATCGCCGCCGTCCCCAGCGGCACCGCCAAGTTCGACCTCACCCTCAACGCGGGCGAGCTCCCCGACGGCGGCATCGGCGGCTTCCTGGAGTACCGCACCGACCTCTTCGACGCCGCCACCGTCGAAGGGCTCGCCACCCGCCTCGCCCGGCTGCTCGCCGCCGCCGCCACCGCCCCCGACACCGCGATCGGCCGGCTCCCGCTGATCGGCGAGGAGGAGCGGCTGCGCGCCCTCGTCGAGTGGAACGGCACCCCGTACACGTCGGCCCCGCACACGTCGGCCCCGGACGCCACCCTGGCCGGGCTGTTCGAGGCCGCCGCCGCCGCCAACCCGCGGGCCGTCGCCGTCAGTTGCGGTGACGATCAGCTCGACTACACCGAACTCGCCGCCCGCGCCGACCGCTTGGCCCGGCTGCTGGCCGCCAACGGCATCGGCCCCGGCACCATCGTCGCCCTCGCCCTGCCGCGCTCGCTCGAACTCGTCGTCGCCCTCCTCGCGGTGGCCAAGTCCGGCGCCGCCTACCTGCCGCTCGACCCCGACTACCCGGCCGACCGCCTCGCCTACATGCTGGCCGACGCCGCCCCCGCCGCCCTGCTCACCGACCGCGCCACCGCGCCCCGGCTGCCCGCCCACCAGGTGCCCCAACTGCTCGTCGACGGACCGGAGTCGGCCACCCACCCGGCCACCCCGCTGGCCCAGCACGAGCGCACCCGCCCGCTGCGCGCCGAGGACACCGCCTACGTCATCTACACCTCCGGCTCCACCGGCCGGCCCAAGGGCGTCCCCGTCACCCACCACAACGTGGTCCGGCTGTTCAGCTCCACCGACCACTGGTTCGGCTTCGGCGCCGACGACGTCTGGACCCTCTTCCACTCCTACGCCTTCGACTTCTCCGTCTGGGAGCTGTGGGGGGCCCTGCTGCACGGCGGACGCCTGGTCGTCGTCCCGCACCTGGTCAGCCGCGACCCGGCGGCCTTCCTCGACCTGCTCGCCCGCGAACGCGTCACCGTGCTCAACCAGACCCCGTCCGCCTTCTACCAGCTCAGCGCCGCCGACCGGGACCGCCCCGGATCCGAACTCGCCCTGCGCTACGTGGTGTTCGGCGGCGAGGCGCTCGAACTGGCCCGGCTCGACGACTGGTACGCCCGCCACCCGGAGGACGCGCCCACCCTGGTCAACATGTACGGCATCACCGAGACCACCGTGCACGTCTCCTACATCGCCCTCGACCGGGCCACCGCCGCCGCCGGAAGCAGCAGCACCATCGGCGTCAACATCCCCGACCTGCGGGTCTACGTCCTGGACCAGCACCTCCAGCCCGTCCCGCCCGGCGTCACCGGCGAGATGTACGTCGCCGGGGCCGGCCTGGCCCGCGGCTACCTCGGCCGCCCCGACCTCACCGCCGGACGCTTCGTCGCCGACCCGTACGCCGAACTGTTCGGCGAACGGGGCACCCGGATGTACCGCTCCGGCGACCTCGCCCGCCGCCGCGCCGACGGCGTCCTGGAGTACTTCGGCCGCGCCGACCAGCAGGTGAAGCTGCGCGGCTTCCGGATCGAACTCGGTGAGATCGAGGCCGTGCTGGCCGCCCACCAGGGCGTCGCCGACGCCGCCGTGGTCGTCCGCGAGGACGCCCCGGGCGACAAGCGACTGGTCGGCTACGCGGTCACCACGGCGAGCCCCGAGGACCCGAGCGCCGTCGCCGCCCCCACCCCCGAGGACCTGCGCGCCCACGCCGCCGCCGAACTGCCCGCCCACATGGTGCCCTCCGCCGTCGTCCTGCTCGACCGGCTGCCGCTCACCGCCAACGGCAAGCTCGACCGCCGCGCCCTGCCCGCCCCCGACGCGCCCGCCACCGGCGCCGGACGCCCGCCGCGCACCCCGCGCGAACAGCAGCTGTGCGAACTCTTCGCCGAGGTGCTGGGCGTCGCGGCGGTCGGCGTCGACGACGACTTCTTCGCCCTCGGCGGCCACTCGCTGCTGGTCGTCCGCCTCGCCGGGCGGATCCGCGAACTGCTCGGCCTGGACGTCGGCATCGGCACCCTGTTCCAGTCGCCCACCGTCGCCGCCCTCGACACGGCCCTGGCGGCCGGCTCGCAGAGCGCCGACGCGCTGGACGTCCTGCTCCCGCTGCGGCCCGCCGCGCCCGGACGCCGTACCCCGCTGTTCGCCGTCCACCCCGCCGGCGGCCTCAGCTGGTGCTACACCGGCCTGATCCGCCACCTGCCCGCCGACCTGCCGATCTACGGCCTCCAGGCCCAGGGCGTCGGCGCGGCCACGGCGGCCCGGCCCCTGCCGCAGACTCTGGACGAGCTGGCCGCGCACTACGTCGACCGGCTGTGCGAGGTCCAGCCCGAGGGCCCGTACCGGCTGCTCGGCTGGTCCACCGGCGGGATCATCGCGCACGCCGTCGCCGTCCGGCTCCAGGACCTCGGCCACGCGGTCGAGTTGCTCGCGATCCTGGACGCCTACCCCGCCGAGGGCTTCCGCGACCTGCCCGTCCCCGACCAGGCCGAGGCGCTGGAGGCGCTGCTCACCATGGGCGGCTACGGCCCCGAGGACCTCGCCGGGCGGCCACTCGAACTCGCCGCCGTCACCGAGCTGCTGCGCCGCGAGGGCAGCCCGCTCGCCGGACTCGACGACGCCACCGTGGCCGCCCTCAACCGGATCTACCTCAACACCAACCACCTCGTCCGCGGCCACGACCACCGCCCCTTCGACGGCGACGTGCTGTTCTTCCGCGCCACCGTCGACACCATCGACGAGACCCTGGTGCCCGAACTCTGGACCCCGTACGTGTCCGGCCGCATCGACAACACCGACGTCGCCTGCTCGCACAAGGACATGACCCTGCCCGCCCCGATCGCGCACATCGCCCGCGTGATCACCGACCACCTGGAGAAGTCCTCCGATGAGTGACGCCCCCGCCAACCCCTTCGACGGCGACGGCGAGTTCCTCGCCCTCGTCAACGACCAGGGCCAGCACTCGCTCTGGCCGGCCTTCGCCGCCGTCCCGGCCGGCTGGAACGTCTCCCACGGCCCGTGCGAGCGCGCCGACGCCGTGCAGTGGATCACCGCCCACTGGACCGACCTGTGACCCCTCCGGCCGTCGAGGCCGCCCCGGCGCGCCCCCTGCTCGCGGGGCGCGCCGCGGTGGTCGTGGTCTACACCGCCGCGATGTGCATGAACGGCCTGGACTCGACCATCGTCAACCCCGCGCTGTTCACCATCGCCGAGGACTTCGGGCGGCCCGTCTCGGCCGCCAACGCCGTCGAGACGGCCTTCCTGGTCGGCCTCGCCGTCGGCCTGCCGGTGGCGGGCTGGCTCGGCGACCGGTTCGGCGTGAAACGGGTCTTCCTCGGCTCCCTGGCCGGGTTCACCCTCGCCTCCGCCCTGTGCGCCGCCGCCCCCGGCCTCGGCTCGCTCGCCGCCGCGCGGGCCGTCCAGGGCGTGGCCGGCGGGCTGCTCACCCCGGTCGGGATGACCCTGCTGTTCCGGGCCTTCGCCCCGCACGAGCGGGCCGGCCTGAGCCGGATCCTGATCGTCCCGACCGCCCTGATGCCCGCCCTCGGCCCGCCGCTCGGCGGCCTCCTGACCGAACACCTCTCCTGGCACTGGCTGTTCCTGGTCAACGTGCCGATCGGGGTCGCGGCCGTCGTGACCGGGCTCATCGGCCTGCGCGCGGCGGACGAGCCCCCGGCCGGGCGCTTCGACACCGCCGGCTTCCTGCTCGCCACGCCCGGCCTCGGACTGCTCACCTACGCGCTCGGCTTCGGCCCGGCGCACGGCTGGTCCTCGCCGGGAGTGGCGCTCAGCGGCGTGGCCGGTCTCCTCCTGCTCGGCATCGCCGTGCGCCACCAACTCCGCGCCGCCGAACCGCTGGTGGACCTGCGGCAGCTCGCCGACCGCACCTTCGGCACCGCCACCTGGCTGGCCCTGCTCACCTCGGCCGGCCTGATGGGCGCCCTGTTCGTCCTCCCGCTGCTCTACCAGGCCGCCCTCGGGGCCTCGGCCCTCGACGCCGGGCTGAGCGTCTTCCCCGAGGCGATCGGCCTGATGGCCGCCTCCCAGGTGGTGGACCGCCTGCTGCCCCGGTTCGGCCCCCGCCGCCTCGCGCTGCCCGCGCTGCTGCTCGCCGCACTCGTCCTGGCCACCCTCGGCTTCGCCGAGAACCCCTGGGCCGTAAGGGCGTTGATGTTCGCGGTCGGGCTCGTCCTGGGCACCGCCGTGCTCACCGTCCAGATCGCCGGCTTCGCCGACGTCCCCGGGCCCGCGATGGGCCGCGCCATGGGCCTGTTCACCATCGTCCGCACCCTCGGCGGCGCCCTCGGCATCGCCGCCACCGCCGCCCTCATCGGTGCCCTGGACACCGGCGGCGGCTCACCCGGCCCCTACCGCTTGGCCCTCCTGCTCACCGCCGCGCTGGTCGCCGCCGGCACCCTCCTCACCACCCGCCTCCCCCGGGAGGCGCCGGGACCACCCCCCGCCGACTGAACAGCCACGCCGCACCCCGCGATCGCGGGGTGCGGCGTCAGTTCGGTGGACGCGGCCTTCCGGGCTCAGGCGCTCGGCCAGAGGATCAGGTCGGGCAGGGCGTGCCGGCGCGGCCGGTCGCCGAGGTCGGCGAGTGCGGTGCGGATGGCCCGGAGGTGTCCGACGGTCAGCTGCAGGGGAGGCTCGTCGGGCTGGTGGGTCGTGCGGATGGGGTAGTCGACGCCGGGGGTGCGGGTCATCTCGATGTGGCAGCCGAGCAGGTGCGTCACCGGGCGGCGTTCGGCGAAGTCGATCAGCCGGTCGACGGTGCGGGTGAAGGCCGGCCAGTCGTCGATGTAGAGGCGGCCCGGGTAGACGGTGTCGCCGGTGAGCAGCAGGCCCGTCCACGGGTCGTAGTAGGTGACGGCCGCCGGGTGGTGGCCCGGGGTGGCCAGGCATTCGAGCACCCGGCCGCCGCCCAGGTCCACCCGCGCGACGGCGTCCGGGTCCTGGTCGAAGCCGAAGTACGGCCAGGCCGTGGCCGGGTCGGCGCCGACCAGGGTCGTCGCGGACCGGTCGGCGAACTGCCCGTCGCCCGCGACGTGGTCGCCGTGCGGGTGGGTGTGCAGGACGAGCAGTCCGTAGCCGTCGCGGGGGTGGTCGGCGAGCCACCGGTCGATGAGTCCGTCGACCACGGTGCGCAGCGGGAAGTACGCGGCGGAGGCGGTGGCCCCGGTGTCGATCAGGACCGCCCGCTCGCCCCCGAACAGCAGGAACAGGAACGGCGCCTCGTAGTCGACCGCCTTGTTCTGCCGCAGGATGACGGTGTGCTCGTCGTACGCGTGGACCTGGATGTCCGGGTCCGTGTTGTGCTTCGCGGACGGGGACCCGTGGATCCACCGCACGTCGAGCGGACGGGCGATCGGGGCACCGGCGGCCATGACGTCTCCCTCGGTGCGTCGTCTTGGCGGGCCGGGTACGGCGCACATCTCGTCCGGGGCGGTCACCGGCGCGCCGCCACCGGGACGCTAGCACGCCCCCGTCGCGGCGCGCCGGTCCGCCGACCCGGTGGGGACCGTCAGGCACCCCCGAGCAGGTGCGCCAGCCCGTCCGCCAGCCCGCCGCGCCAACAGGCGTAGTCGTGGCCGCCGTTGAACTCGCGGTACGCGAGGTCGTAGCCGCGGGCGGTGAGGACGTCGCGCAGGTGGCGGTTCTGCGGGAGCAGCATCCACTCCTGGAGGCCGACCTCGACGTAGAACCGGGCCTCCCGCCTTTGCTCGCGGGCGAATTGGCGGGTCAGCCACTCACTGCCCTCGTCGAACTCGGTCTCGTCCGGCCACCAGAAGGAACCGGACTGGCAGAGCGCGCCGCCGAAGCGGTCGGGGCGCCGGAACGCGGCGAAGGCGGCGGTGAGGCCGCCCGCGCTCTGGCCGGCGATCACGGTGGCGGCCGGGTCGGTGGTGGTGCCGAACTCCGCCGCCGCCCAGGGGAGGAGGCGGTCGGCGAGGAGGTCGACGAAGGCCGGGTTGCAGCTGAGGTCGTCGGGTCGGCAGGGGCCCATGGTGTGGACGAGCAGGGCGACGGTGGGCGGGATGGCGCCGTCCGCCGCCAGGTTGTCGAGGGTGTCGCCGACCGACAGCACCTCGCCCCACATCTCGCCGTCCAGCAGCACGGCCACCGCGAACGGCCCGCCACCGGCGGAAGGCCCGCCCCCGGCGGGGAGGTGGACGTCCACCCGCCGCCCGGCCACCTCGTGGGCCACCGTCCGCCCGCGCGGCACGCCGTCGCGCCGCCGGACGTACGGCTGGGCGGGGGCGTCGGGCAGGCTGAGCACGGACGACGGGTGGCGCCCGTCGCGGGCGGGCAGCCGGGGGGCTGCGTCGTGCGGGTCGGGGCGGGCGTGGTCGAGGACGCGCAGCCAGTCCGCCCGGGCGGTGCCGGGGGCGTCCCCCCGGAACGGGTACAGCTGGTAGGACGCCCGGTGGTCGGCGCGCAGCCGGTAGGTGATCGACCAGCGGCCGTCGTCGCGGCGGGTCATCAGGTGCGGGGAGAGGTCGCCGTCGTGCCGGTCCTTGTCGGTGACGGTGTGCAGGAGGGCGAGCACGCCGTCGCACGACGCGTCCTCGTGCACGAAGGTGACCAGGCGGTAGGCGGGGTCGGCCGGATCGGGCTCGACGAGGGGAAGGGTTTCCATCTGCGGTACTCCTCGGGGAGGTTAAGCGGGGGTGCCCTTGCGGCCGAGCAGCACCCAGAGCAGGAAGGGGCCGCCGAGGACGGTGGTGACGATGCCGACCGGGATCTCCACCCCGCCGATCAGCACCCGCCCCACGGTGTCGGCGAGCACGACGAGGACGGCGCCGGTCAGTGCCGAGCCGAGGACCGGCACGCGCGCCGGCCCGGCCAGCCGTCCGGCGATCACGGGCGCGGCCAGCGCGACGAAGCCGACCGGCCCGCACACGCCGACGGCCAGCCCGGCCAGCGCGACGGCCAGCAGCAGGCAGCCGAGCCGGACCCGGCCCGGGTCGACGCCCAGCGAGGCGGCCACGCTGTCGTCGAAGCGCAGCACCGCCAGCCGCCGGGCCACCGCCAGCGCGAGCGGTACGAGCACGGCCAGCCCGATCAGGACCGGGGTGGCGACGGCGTAGTCCCGCCCGTTGAGACTTCCGGAGGTCCAGACGTACAGCGAACCGGCCGAGTTGAGCGAGCGGCGGGCGAGCGCGACCTGGATGACGGCCGAGGCGAGCGCGGACATCGCGAGGCCGACGACCAGCACCCGGTAGCCCTGCGCGCCGAGCCCGCCGGAGACCAGGGTGACGACCAGGACGGCGGCCAGCGCGCCGAGCGGGCCGGCCCACCAGGCGCCGAAGGTGCCGGAGACGGTGGCGGAGATCAGGACGGCGGCGGTGGCACCGTCGTTGACGCCGAGCAGTTCGGGGGTGGCGAGGCGGTTGCGGGCGAGGGTCTGGGTGAGGCAGCCGGCCAGGCCGAGGGCGGCGCCGGCGGCGAGCCCGGCGACGATCCGGCCGAGCCGGAACTTCTGCACCAGCAGCACGTCCAGCCGGTCGCCGTAGCCGAACACGGCCTGGAGGGTGCGGCCGAGGCCGAGTTCGCTCTGCCCGGCGTGGGCGGACACGACGACGACGGCGAGCAGCGCCGCGGCCAGGGCGAGCGAGGCGAGCAGCGCCCGGCGGGGGAGCAGCAGCGACCAGGCGCCGCGCCGCAGCACCAGGTCGGGTTTCGGCGCGGGCGGCTCGGACCGCCGGACGGGGGCGGGCTCGGCCGGGTCGGCCATGCCGAGCGCGGCGGTCCGGCGGGAGCGGACGATCGCGATCAGCGCGGGGGCGCCGACCAGGGAGACGATCACCGACACCGGCGCCTCGAACGGGCGGGCCACCACCCGGGCCAGCACATCGGCCCCGGTGAGCACGGCGGCACCGAACAGACCTGCGAGCACGGTGAGTTGCCCGACCCTGGGGCCGGCGACGGCCCGCGCCAGGAACCCGGCGAGCAGGCCGAGGAAGGAGATCGGGCCGGCCAGCGCGACGGCCGAGGCGGTCAGCAGGGTGACGGCGAAGGCGACCGCGGCCCGGGTGGCGCCGGGCCGGTGGCCGAGACCGCGGGCGAGGTCGTCGCCGAGCGCGAGCGCGGTGAGCGGCCGGGTGGCGAGCAGGGCGAGCAGGAAGCCCACGCCGAGCACCGGGGCGAGCTGGCGCAGCGTCGTCCAGCCCTCCACCCCGGCCAGCGAGCCGAGTACCCACACCCGGTACCGGTCGTACGCCTCGGGAGAGTTGACGATCAGCACGCCGGTGAGCCCGCCGAAGGTGGCGCCGACCGCCGAGCCGCCGAGCACCAGCCGCATCGGGGACCCGCCCCGGGCACCCGCGATGAGCAGCACCAGCGTGCTGGCGAGCACGGCGCCGCCGAAGGCGAAGGCCAGGTACCCGTACGAGGTCTGGATGCCGAGCACGGCGATGCCGAGCACGACCCCCAACGAGGCGCCGGCGTTGACGCCGAGCAGTCCGGTCTCGGCGAGCGGGTTGCGGGTGACGGACTGCAACTGCGCCCCGGCGACCCCGAGCGCGGCGCCGACCAGCAGGGCGGTGGCCGTGCGGGGCAGGCGCAGGTCGCCGACGACGAGGGCGAGCCGGCCGTCCGCGCGGGCGCCGTGGCGGTCCAGCAGGTAGTCCAGCACCCGCCCGGGGCCGACCTCCCCGGCGCCGACGGACAGCGAGAGCGCGGCGAGGGCGAGCAGGACCGCGACCGCGACGAGGGCGATCGGCCAGGCGGCCCGGCGGCCGTCCCCGCGCGGTGGCGTCGGCGGCGGCGGGGCGTCCGGCTCGGTGCGGGACTCCCCGGGGGCGCCCACTTGCGACAATGTCATAAGGTAAGGCTAACCTAATGAGCGCATCGTCCTGTGGGCACCGTCACCGTGCCGGGTCGCCCGGACGCCGCCCAACCCCCGTACCACCGCTGCCCGGAGGCACCCATGCCGTTCGCCCAGAGCCCGCTCCACCCCGTCCGCCGCCGCGCGGCCCGGGCGCTGGCCGTCACCGGGGCGGCCGCCCTCCTGCTCGCCGGGTGCGGCTCCTCCGGGTCCTCCTCCGGATCCTCGGGCTCCGCGGGCGGCTCCTCCGCCGCCGCCGGCAGCCCGGCGGCGGACGCGGCCGGCGGCAAGCGCACCGTCAAGGACGCGACCGGCAAGGCCGTCGAGATCCCCGCCGCGCCCCAGCGGATCGTCACCCTCACCCAGGAGGACCTCGACGCGGTGCTCGCCCTCGGCGTCAAGCCCGTCGGCATCACCAACGGCCAGGGGCTCAACGAGCCGCCCGCCTACCTCAAGGACAAGGTCCAGGGCGTCCCGGTGGTCGGCAACCTGCTGCAGCCCGTGATGGACAAGGTCATCGCCGCCAAGCCCGACCTCATCCTGGCCGGCGACATGCAGGACGAGCAGATGCTCAAGCAGCTGCGCGAGATCACCCCCGCCACCCTCGTCACCATGGCGCCCACCGACGACTGGAAGCTCGCCTTCCGCGGCATCGGAAACGCCGTCAACAAGCTCGACCAGACCAACAAGGTGATCGCCGACTACGAGGCCAAGGCGGCCAAGGCCGGTGGCGACCTCGGCAAGAACAAGGGCGCGGCCGTCTCCATCGTCCGCTGGAACCCGACCGGGCCGAGCTGGATGGAGAAGAAGCAGTTCGCCAGCGGCGTCGCCCTCGACATGGGCCTCACCCGCCCGGCCGCGCAGGACAAGGACGGCAACGCGCACAGCCCGGCGCTCAGCCTGGAGAAGCTCGCCGAGATCGACGGCGACTGGCTGTTCCTGTCCACCCTCACCGACGACGGCAAGACCGCGCTCAAGGACGTCCAGTCCAAGCCCGCCTACCAGGAGCTGGGCGCGGTGAAGAACAAGCACGCCGTCACCGTGGACGGTTCGGTTTGGTCCACCCGCGGCGGGCCGCTCGCGGCCGACGTGGTCATCGGCGACATCGGCAAGGCGCTCGCCGCCTCCTGACCGGTCCGCGTTCGGGCCCGTGTCCGCGCTCGGGCCCTGTCCGGGGTCGTGCCTGCGTTCGGGCCCTGTTCGGGCCCGTGTCCGCGCTCGGGCTCGTACCCGGTCGGCCGGCACCTTGCCCGGCCGGCCCGCAGCCCCCTCCAACCGAAGGAACCCCCGATGGAGTTGACGATCCAGGGCCTCACCGCCGGCTACGGCCCCGGCCGCCCGGTGCTCGCCGGCGTCGACCTCACCGTCCCGGCCGGCCGGGTGGTGGCCGTCGTCGGCCCGAACGGCTGCGGCAAGTCCACCCTGCTGCGGGCCGTCGCCCGGCTGCACCGGCCGGACGGCGGGCGGGTGCTGGTCGGCGGCGAGGACGTCTGGCGGCTGCGGCCGCGCCAGGCCGCGCACCGGGTCGCGCTGCTCCCGCAGAGCCCGCAGGCCCCCGAGGCGGTCACCGTCGCCGGACTCGTCCGCTACGGCCGCCACCCGCACCAGGGGCTCTTCCGCCAGTGGTCGGCCGACGACGAGCGGCTCACCGCCGGGGCGCTGCGCGCCACCGGCGTCGAGGAACTCTCCGACCGTCGGCTGGACCGCCTCTCCGGCGGCCAGCGGCAGCGCTGCTGGCTCGCCATGGTGCTCGCCCAGGACGCGCCCGTCGTGCTGCTCGACGAACCCACCAGCGCGCTCGACCTCGGGCACGCCGTCGAGGTGCTGGAACTGGTCCGCGAGGTCGCCGCCGGCGGGCGGACGGTCGTCATGGTGCTGCACGACCTCGCGGCGGCGGCCCGCTACGCCGACCTGGTCGTCGCCCTGCGCGACGGTTCGGTGGTGGCCTGCGGCCCGCCCCGCGAGGTGGTCGACGCACCGCTCGTGCGCGCGCTGTACGACATCGACAGCGACGTGCTCGCCGCCCCCGGGGACGGCGCGCCGGTGATCGTTCCCCGTGCGGCGCCGGTGCGTTGACGATGCGTCAGGCATGACCTGGCGCGCGACGGGAGGCGGGTGGAGGGGCAGGCGGCGTGCCGTCTGCCCCGTTCACTCGTTCGACGGGTTTGCGCCCAGGAAGCCGCGGAGCGGCCTCTCCGGCTGCCGCTTTGTCAGTGGGCCTCGCTACGTTCCTCGCATCGCTGACCGGCAGGTGGGAGGAGACGTCCGTGGCATGGGTGGAAACAGGCGCGGGAGGGTACCGCGTCGCGCTCGACGGGGAGGGCAAGGTGGTCTGCCGCAACGCGGCGGGCCGCGAGCTGAAGTCCCTGCCGTCGAAGCTCGGTGACGATCCGGTGGTCGTCCAGCTGAGGCAGCTCACCGAGTGGCTGGCCGCGCACGAGCGGCGCTGCCAGGAGGACGTCGAGCGGTGGATGGTGCGCTCGCTGCCGGTGCCCGCCGCCGTGCTGACCGCGGTCTGGGCGGACGAGGCCTGGCAGGCCGTCCTGCGCGACCTGGTGGTCACCGGCTCGGACGGCGCCGTCGCCGGCTTCCTGCGCGGTGCGGACGCCGAGCGCGGGATCGGCCTGGTGGACCTGGACGGCGACACCGTCCGGCTCACCGGCGGAGAGATCCTGATACCCCACCCCGTGCTGCTCCCGGACCTCGACGACCTGCGCGAGTTCGCCGTCGAGCTCGGCGTCTCCCAGCGAGTGCCGCAGCTCTACCGGGAGGTCTGGCACCGGCCGGACGAACTGCCGGCCGGCACCGAGGTCACCACCTACGCCGGCGGCCGCTACCGGGAGCTGCGCGAGCTGCTCGGACGCTGCGCCCGGCTCGGCCACCGGGTGCGCGGCGGCTCCGCCGTCCAGCCCGTGGTGGAGGCGGGGCGCACCGTCGAGGCCCGCGTCTGGGTGGGCGACTACTACGAGTACGACGCCTGCGAGACGGGTGCGCTCAGCTGGGCGGGCCCGGACGGCCGGGTGCTGCCGCTCGCCGAGGTCGGCCCGATCGCCTGGTCCGAGGGCATGCGGATGGCCGCCGCACTGTACGCAGGCCGCACCATCGAAGGGGAGGACGCCGCATGACCGCCACCGGACTCGACCAGAGGGCCGTTCAGGACGCCGACCGGGCGGCCGCCCAGGACACCGGGCCGCACGAGCGGCTGCTCGACGCGGGGGCCGTGCTCCCGCCCGGCACCCTGCCCGGCGCCGGCCGCCCCGACAGCGCCGCCGACGTGCTCACCGCCCGTGCCTACACCCACCCCGTGCTCGACGGGCGCCGGATCGTCCGGCTGGTCCCCGGTGCGCTCGGACCGGCCGAGGACCTCGCCGTCGACTTCCTCGGGCTCGTCCCCGACGGCGCGCCCGCCGAGGTCGGCCAGGTCCGCCAGGAGGCGCTCGGCTTCCCCGCCTGGGCGCTGGTCCACGACCCGGCCAACGGGCACCACGCGCTCGCCCTGGTCAAGGAGATGGAACGGCTCTCCCGCCAGGCCCGGTCCAAGCCCGGCACCGCCAAGGACGGGTTCGAGGCGCTGGCCGCCCGTCTCGGCCGCGCCGTGCCGCACTTCCTGCCCACCTTCTGCGAGGAGGTCGGCCGGATCTTCCTCGCCCACGGCAACCAGACCTACGCCGCCAGCTACTTCGGCAAGGCCCGCGAGGCCGAGCGCACCTACCGCCTGACGGTCGACGAGGAGCGGCTGCGCGCCGTCTTCCTGGAGTTCGCCCTGGCCGGCGCGCTCACCGTCAAGTCCCTGCGCCAGTACGTCAAGGAGCTCGCCGGACGGCTCGACGCGCTGACCGCCTGGCAGCGCTTCCGCCAGCTGTGCACCGAGCGCTCCGCCGCCGGCATGGCCCCCTACGCCGGGGTCGCCGAGGACGCCCGCGCGCTGATCAAGGCCGCCGGGCTGGACCGCGCCGAGCACGAACAGGCGCTGCTCGCCGAACTGCTGGCCGCCCCGGGCGTCAACCGGGCGCCCGGCGCGTTCTGGAAGTCCTGGCACGGTTCCCTGACCGAACTCGGCCGGCGCGACCCGGCGGTCCGGGCCCGGCTGCTGGAGCTGATGCCCGACCCGGCCGGCACCGACGCCGCCCTGAACGACACCACCTGGCTCGGCCTGCTCGCCGAGACCGGGGCCGAGCAGCTGCTCACCGGCCCGCGCCCCGAGGGCGCCGAGGGCTCCGAGCCTGCCGCAGCGTGGCTCCGGCGCTGGTGCCACCACCTCGGGCGCGGCTGGCGCTCCCGGCCCAGCTGCGCCGCCACCGTCGCCCTGGCCGGCCGGATGGCCGAGCGGCTGCGGGCCGACGGAGTCCCGGTGGACCTGTACACCGACGTCCGCCGCAGCCAGACCCAACTCGACCTGCTGGACCAGCTGCTCGCCCACGGCGTGCCCGTCGCCGACCCGTCGGCCACCCACCGGTTCGACCTCAAGGACTGGGTCGATCAGTGCGGCGCCGACAGCACCGGCCTCGCGGCCGTCGCCGCCGACCCGCGCTTCCGGCCCGCCCTGCGCGCCGCGACCGCGCCCGCCTGGGACACCGCCGTCAAGCGGCAGGTGCCCGCCCTGCCGCTGCTGCGCCGCCTGTTCGAGGAGTGGGCCGAACTCCGGGCCGACGAGCTGACCGCCGCCCGCGGCCTGGCCGGCGCCGCCGACCTGGTGCAGTCGCTGAGCCCGTACCGCACCGCCGTGCGGGCCGTCGCCCCGGCCGCCGCCGAGCGGATCGCCGCCCTCGACGTCACCGCCCTGCTCGCCGGGGCGCTCGGCGTCGGCATCCTCGACGAACTCGGCTGGCCCGCCCTGGAAGAGGCCCTGGCCAAGCTCGCCGACCCGACCGACCCGACCGACCCGACCGACCCCGCCAAGCCCGTGGACCCTGCGGACCCCGACTCCGCCGGGCCGGACTCGGAGTCGCCCGACACCCCCGGCCTCAACGGCGGGCGCCTCACCGGCCTGATCGTCGAGGACGCCTGGCCGCACCTGATCCTCGCCCGCCACGACCAGGCCGTCGTGGTCGGCCCGCAGGGCGTCCTGCTGGAGCACACCCTGCGCCTGCCCCCGGCGAAGGAACGCTGGAACCAGCCCCGGCTGCGCTTCGTCGACGGCGAACTCCTCGTCGCCTGGTACCAGGACGGAAAGCAGCACGCCTACTGGTCCAGCCGGCCCGGCGAGGTCATCGAACTCACCGGCGAGACCATCGCCGGCTACTACTACGGCGACCGGGATCCTGAGCCCCCCTCCCTCCCGCTGCCCGGCGGCGGCCGCACCACCGGCGAACGCCCGCTGCACCCCGGCGACACCCGGATGCCCGGCGAACACCGGGTCCTCGGCGACGGCACCGGCCACTGGACGCTGCGCTACGGCCAGGACGGCGCCGTCCTGCGCGAACTCGACCCGCACACCGGCGCCCTCGGTCGCGCCGCCGAACCACCGGTGATCGCCGCCACCGCGGCCGCAGGCTGGCTGCCCGCTGCTCGCGCCCGACTGCTGCCGCTCCAGCCTGGCCTGGAGCAGACGCCGCTCGGCACCGACGGCACCGTGCTCGGCAGCTGGGTCCGGATCGACCCCGGCCGCGCCGTCACCACCACGACCGCCGACGGACAGGCCATCGTCCTGCCGATCACCGACGGCCACCCGGACCACGTCCCGGTCGGCCGCCTCACCCTCCCCGGCCAGGCCCGACCGGTCGTCACCGAGGCGCAGCGCGGCGGCCTCGCCCTCACCCTGCCCGACCTGGCCACGGACACCGACCGCACCGCCGACCTGCGCCCCTGCCGCCCGGGGGACTTCGCCGCCGCCGGCACCGGGCTCGTCCCCCCGCTCGACCACTGGCACGCCCTGCGGCCCCGCGACGAGGCAGGCTCCCGCGTCCTGCGTGGCGTCGACACCGAGCAGGCCGCCCGCCTGATCGACGCCGCCTGGCCGACCGACAGCCGGCCCGCGCCCGAGGAGGAGCAGCGCTGGATCACCGTCCAGGGCGTCCGGCGCCCGCTCGCCCGCTCCGGTGGCGCCCGCCGCGCCCTGCCCGTTCAGGCGGTCGGCACCGTCCTGCCCGGCATCAGCCACCCGCTGCTGCTCGCCGGGGTCGCCGGGCTCGCCCGCACCGCCGCCGACCTGCTCGACCGGACCGCACGGTTCGTCCCGCAGCCGGAGGCCGAGAAGCCGTCCAAGGCCGAGGCCGCCGAGTACCGGCCCGAGCACGGCCGTGACCACGAACTGCGCGAGGCCGTCACCACCCTCCTGCCCGACGTCGCCTGCTTCGGCCCCAACTGGGGCGACGGAGACCGGTGGCGGGTGCTCACCAACCTGCGCGCCGTCACCGCCGTCCTGGCCGACCCGCCGACCGCCACCGGCGAGGGCTGGAGCACCCCGGCCACCGTCACCCTGCAACACGGCGACACCCACCACGGCTGGCTCCACCTGCTCGGCCGTCTCGACACCCTCGCCTACGCGGTGGCCGCCCCGCTCACCGAACCGGCCCACCGCGCCAGCCTCGTGCTGCTCCTCGGCGAACTGACCGAGGGAGTGCTCGCCGACCGCGGCGCCGCCCTGCGCGAGATCGTCCTCGGCGAACCCGCCGACCGCGCCGACCGCCGCCGGCCCGCCGTCCCCCGCGAGGGGCAGGTGCTGCGCCACGGCGACCGCACCGTCGTCATCCTCGGCCACCGTCGGCACCACGAGGGCACGGAGCAGTGGTACGCCGTCGACCACGACCCGAGCGGCGCGTTCGGCCCCGTCGCCCACTTCACCACCGTCAAGGAACGCGGCACCGAGGAGCGGGTCGACGCCGCCTGGATCGCCGCGCTCCGGCAGGCGGCCGTGCTGCACGGCGGCGCCCCCTGGCAGCCCGCCCGTGCCGTCGCCTTCGGCGGGCTCACCGGGATCGGTGCCGCCCGCGCCGCCCTGCTGCTCAGCCCGCCGCCCGGGCTCTTCCAGTGGCACAGCGCCGTCCTGCCCGCCGACCGCCTCGCCGAGTACGGCCTCAAGTCCACCGAGGCCAAGGCCGCCCGGGACTGGCTGCGCGGTCGCGACCGGACCACCCTCGCCGACGTCTGGGGCGCCCTGCTGCCCGCCGACCCGAAGACCCTCTGGACGGAGGGCCCCGACGTCGACGCCGGCGCCGCCGCCTGGATCCGGCACTTCGGCCGGCTGGTCACCCTCCCCGAGGCCGCCCAGGCCACCGTCACGGGCGCGCGGATCGAACACATCGAGGCTGTGCTCAACCTCGCACAGACCCCCTGGCTGACCGGCACCACGGCCTTCCGGCTCAGCGACGACGGCGGGTCCACCCCCCAGCTGCTCGCCGAGGACCAGAGCGCCGCACCCGCCTCCGGCGACCTCGGCCACGCCGTCGACGCCCTGCGCTGGCTCGCCTACCACCTGCCCGCCGACAGCCCGCTGCGCCCGCTGCTGCCCGCGGCCGCCGCCGCGCTGCGAAGCCGCCTCGCCGACCCCGACCTGCTGCTCGACTTCCACCTCGTCCACACCACCAAGGGCGCCTCGATGTCGGCCGTCCTGCGCACCCACTTCGGCCTGCCGGCCGCGGGCGGAGTCGACCCGAACGGACTGGTCGACTGCGGCCCGGCCCTCGTCCTGACGCCCTACCACGGCGAGTACGAGCGGGTCTGGCTGCGCCCGGCCGGGCTCACCGGCCCCGAGGACCCGGTGCTCGAACTGCTCGGCGGGCTGGGCGCCAGCTACTGGCTGGAAACCGAGCGGGGCGCCATCGAGGCCGTCCTGCGCGGCGAAGTGGAGCGTCTGGCGGCCGCCGCCGCCGGCCCCGCCGCCGCGGCCGGTGACGCCGCGGCCTGGCTACAGCACCCGCAGCTCACCGTCCCCGACCTGGTCGCCGAGGCGGCCCGGGCCCACGGCCTCGGCGAGGACGCCGCGGTGCTCTACCTCCAACTGCTGGCCCTGCCCGACCCCACCGACCGCAACATCGCCCGCTGGACGGGCTGGAAGCCGGCCAGGCTCAAGCGCGCCCGCGCCGAACTCGCCGCCACCGACCTGGTACTGGAGGCCAAGCGGGCCCGGGCCGGCCGCACCCTCTTCCTGCCCGGCGGCTGGCAGGAGGCCAAGGCCCCCGCCCTGCCCGCCGAGACCTGGAAGGCCGCGCTCTACGAACTGCCCACCCACCGCGTCTCGCTGCCCTACCTGCCCGTCCCGGAGCTGTTCGCCCGGGCCTGGCAGCGGACCCTCGACGGCGACGCCCCCGGCTACGAAGAGCTCCAGACCAGCAAGCGCAGGAAGGCCCGCCGATGAGCGCCACGCCGACGAACAGCACACCGACCAACAGCACACCGACGGGCAGCACACCGGTGAGTGCCGACGCCGCCCCCGCGAGCCGGCAGATCATCCCGCCCGAGGAGAAACACGCCGCCGAACTGGAGTTCCTGGCCGCGTACGACACCGGCCCGCGCCCGCCCGGCTGGCGGCTCACCCCGCGCGCCGTCGTCACCTTCGTCATGGGCAGCGACGGCGAGAAGCTCAAGGCCGGCCGCCGCGGCCTCGCCATCGAGCAGAAGTTCGTCGGCGAGCGCGCCCTCGTCGAACGCTGCGTCGTCACCCTCGCCGGGGAGCGCGGCCTGCTGCTCGTCGGCGAGCCCGGCACCGCCAAGTCCATGCTCTCCGAACTGCTCGCCGCCGCCGTCTGCGGCACCAGCGCGCTCACCGTCCAGGGCACCGCCGGCACCACCGAGGACCAGCTCAAGTACGGCTGGAACTACGCCCTCCTGCTCGCCAAGGGGCCCAGCCGGGACGCCCTGGTGCCCTCCCCGGTGCTCACCGCGATGACCGTCGGGGCGGTGGCCCGCGTCGAGGAGGTGACCCGCTGCCTGCCCGAGGTGCAGGACGCGCTGGTCTCCCTGCTCTCCGAACGGCGGGTCGCCGTCCCCGAGTTGGCCGGCACCCCGGACGGACAGCTGCACGCCGCCGCCGGTTTCACCCTGATCGCCACCGCCAACCTGAGGGACAAGGGCGTCAGCGAGATGTCCGCGGCGCTCAAGCGGCGGTTCAACTTCGAGACGGTCGGCCCGATCGCCAGCCTCGCCGCCGAGGTCGAACTCGTCCGCCGGCAGTCGACCGTCGCCGTCGCCCGGGCCGGAGCCACCTACGCGGTGGACGATGCCGTCCTGGAGGCCCTCGTCACCGCCTTCCGCGACCTGCGCACAGGCCGCTCCACCGAAGGCTGGGACGTCGAGCGCCCGTCCACCGTGATGAGCACCGCGGAAGCCGTCTCGGTCGCCACCGCGCTCGGTGTCACCGCCGCCTACCTGCCCGACGGCGGCGACCTGCTCGGCCGCCTCCCCGGCCAGCTCATCGGCGTCGTGCGCAAGGACGACCCGGCCGACGCCGCCCGGCTGCTCGGCTACTGGGACGGACCGGTCCGCCGGCGCGCCGAACAGGGCGCCGGCACCTGGCGCACCCTGTGGGACCTTCGCTCGGCCCTGGAGGCATGAGGCGATGACCAGCACGGTGACGCCCGCCCCGGCCAGCCCTGATCGCCAGGCCGGCCGCGACCACCAGGACGGCCCCGCCCGTCCGTTCGGTCCTGACCACCTGGACGGCTTGGACGGCTTGGGCGGCTTGGGCGACCCGCGCCAGGCCGTCCGGGCCGCGGCCGACCAGCTGGCGGCCTCCGGCACCGGCCGGCCCGGGCCCTACCTGATCGGCGTGCGGCACCATGCGCCGTCGCTCAGCGCGGTCCTCCCCGCGCTGCTCAACGCCGCCAAGCCCGAGGTGGTGCTGGTCGAGCTCCCCGCCGAGTTCCAGCCCTGGCTCGGCTGGCTGGCGGACGAGGCCACTCAGGCCCCCGTCGCCCTCGCGGCCGCCCCGGCCGGCCGCGAGGGCGGTCGGGGCACCGCGGCCGATTCCGGCCCCGGCCGGCTCGCCTTCTACCCGTTCGCCGACTTCTCCCCGGAGCTGGTCGCCCTGCGCTGGGCCCGGCGCAACGGCGTCGAGACGCTCGCCTGCGACCTCCCGCTCGCCCACCGCACCACGCTCCGCGGGGAACGACAGCCCGTCGCCGACGCCCCGGGCACCCCCGGCGTCGCCGACGCGCTGCGCCACCGCCTCACCGGGCGCGCCTTTGACGACGACCTGTGGGACCGCCTCGTCGAGACCGCAGCCCCCGGCTCCACCCCCGACGCCGTCCGGCGCGCCGCCCTGCTGGTCGGCTGGGCGCTGCGCCGCGACGCCGAGACCGGCTCCGGCGTCGACCCGTACGACCTGCGGCGCGAAGCCTGGATGCGGGCCCGGATCCAGGCCGCGGCGGCCGACGGGCGCCGGGTCGCCGTCGTCGTCGGTGCCTTCCACGCGCCCGCCCTGCTCGACGGGCCCGCCGCCACCGAGGAACCGCCGCACCCGGACGACCTCGGGCACGCCCTCTCCCTGATCCCCTACACGTACCCGCTGCTCGACGCCCGCTCTGGCTATCCGGCGGGCATCCGCGATCCCGAGTGGCAGCACACCGTCCTCGACGCCGGCGGCGACCCCGACCGCCTCACCCGGGCACTCACCACCACCGCCGTCCGGATCTGCGAGGCACTGCGCAGCCAGGACCACCCCTCCGGCCCGGCCGACGCCCGCGAGATCGTCCGCCTCGCCGGAGACCTCGCCCGCCTGCGCGGCCACGCGGCCCCCGGCCGCGGCGAACTCGTCGAAGCCGTCCAGACCGTCCTCGCCCAAGGCGAACCCCTCGGCCGCGGCCGGGCCGTCGCCCGGGCGCTCGAACGCGTCCTGGTCGGCACCCGAACCGGCCGCGCCACCCCCGCGGCCCCGCGCAGCGGGCTCGCCCCCGCCGTCGAAACCCTCCTCGCCGACCTCGGCCTCCCCGGCCCCGCCGACCCCGAGCCCCGCGAACTCCGCCTCGACCCGCTGCGCACCCCCCTCGACCGCCGCCGCGAGATCCTCCTCCACCGCCTCACCACCTGCGGGGTCCCCTACGCCGACCCCGTCACCACCACCGGCGCGGGCGGCACCGAAACCATCGGCACGCGCTGGAGCCTCCACTGGACCCCGGCCACTGCCGCGATGCTCACCGTCGCGGGCACCCGAGGCGTCACTCCCGCGCAGGCCGCCGAAGGCACCCTGCGCGAACGCCTCCGCCGAGAACAGCAGGCCGACGGTCCCACCGCCCGCGAGGTCCTCCAAGGCCTCACCGACGCGGCCGCCTGCGGCCTCCCGGCCCTCGCCGACACCCGCCTCACCCAACTCGCCGCCGTCCTCCCGTCCTCCGGCACCCTCCCCGAACTCCTCGACGCCCTGGCCCTCCTCGACCGCCTCGCCGCCGGCCACCTCCCGGGATACCCCTCACCCGACACCCCCGACGGCTCCGACGGCTCCGCACCCTTGCCCGATGCACCCGATGCGTGCGGGTCGTCGGCCGTGCGGGCGGGGCGGTTGGGGGCGGTGGGCGAGGTGTTGACCGTGGCAGCCGTACGGCAGTTGGAGGGGCTGGGCGGGTCGGACGATCCGGCGGATGCGCGGGCGCTGGTGGAGCTGGCGCGGCGGGCGGACCTGGACGGCGGGTTGCGGCTGGGGCACGTGCTGGCCGAACTTGCGGACCGGGGGAGTCCGTTGGTGCGAGGTGCGGCCGGAGCGGTGCGGGTGCTGGTGGGCCGGGAGCGGGCGGAGGTGCTGGGCGGGCGGGCGGCTTCGTGGGTGGACGGGGCGACCGGTCCGGAGGCCCGGCACGCGCTCGGTCGGGGGCTGGTCGGCCTGCTGACGGCGGCGGAGGGGCTGTTCGCCGCCGCGCCGGAGGCGCTGGAGCCCGTGCTGGAGCGGATCACCTCGCTGCCCGACGCCGCCTTCCTGGACCGGCTGCCGGCGCTGCGCGGCGGCTTCGACACGCTCAGTCCGGCCGCCCGGGACCGGTTGCTGGTCCTGGTCGAGGAACGCCTGGGCACCCGGCTCGCGAGCCTGCCCGAGGACGTCCCACCGGCGGTGGTGGCCGGCTGGGTCCGCGCGGATCTGGCCGCCCGCGCGGCGCTGGCCCGGCGCGGCCTGCTGCCGGCGCCCGGGGACGACCCGGTGCCCGAGCCTCCGCACCACGTCGACCCTCTCCCTTCCGCACCCGTCGCCACGCGGCACGCCCTCGCCCCGGCCGAGCGCTGGCGGCTGCTCCTCGGCCGCCCCGGCAGCGGTGGCCTGAACGGGCGTTGCGCCCGACTCGCCACCGCCCTGGACGAGTTGTACGGCAGCGGGCGAGGCGAGGGCTCCGGCCCGGGCCTGGACGGGCGGTCCGGGCGAGGAGGCCGCGAGGCGCCCTTCCCGGGGGTGCGGGAGTGGGCCGAGGAACTGTCGGCGCTGTTCGGGCCGGGCGTCCGGGAGGAGGTGCTGGCGGCCGCCGTGGCGCAGGGCCGGACGGACGTCCTGGAGGCGATCGAGCCGGGCGCCGTCCGCCCGTCGGTCGACTTGCTGCGCACGGTGCTGGAGCATGCGGGCGGCCTGCCGGAGGCGAGGGTGGCGCGGCTGCGTCCGCTGGTGCGGCGTCTGGTGGACGAGCTGACGAGCGCGTTGGCGACCAGGCTGCGTCCGGCGCTGACCGGGATCAGCGTGCCGCGTCCGACGCGTCGGCCGGGTGGCGGACTGGACCTGGACCGGACCATTCGCGCCAATCTCGCCACGGCCCGCCCGTCGGGGGACGGCGGCACACTCATCGTGCCCGAGCGCCCGGTGTTCCGGACCAGGGCCCGGCAGTCGGCCGACTGGCGGCTGATCCTGGTCGTGGACGTCTCCGGGTCGATGGAGGCGTCGACGGTCTGGGCGGCGCTGACGGCGTCGATCCTGGCCGGAGTGCCTTCGCTCAGCACCCACTTCGTGGCGTTCTCCACCGAGATCGTCGACCTGACCGAGCGGGTGGAGGATCCGCTGAGTGTGCTGCTGGAGGTGCGGATCGGTGGTGGCACCAGCATCGCGGGCGGCCTGCGGTACGCGCGGAAGCTGGTGACGGTGCCGTCCCGGACGCTGGTCGTGGTGGTCAGCGACTTCGAGGAGGGCGGTCCGGTGGGCGGCCTGCTGGCCCAGACCCGGGCACTGGTGGATTCCGGTGTGCACCTGCTCGGCTGCGCGGCGCTGGACGACACGGGGACGGCCCGCTATTCGAAGGCGGTCGCGGGCCAGCTGGTCGCGGCCGGCATGCCCGTGGCGGCGTTGAGCCCGCTGGAACTGGCCCGCTGGGTGGGGGAGAAGGTGCGATGAGTGTGACGGAGCGGACGAGCGGCTGGCCGGTGGTCCGGCCGGAGGTGGTCGCGGAGGTGGTGGCCGGGTTGAGCGCCCGGTTGCAGAAGCGGCTGGACGGCGCGGCGGCGAAGCTGGCGGAGCGGCCGGTGATCCGTTGCGGTGACGAGTGGCGGGTGGAGGTGGATGAGGAGACGGCGCTCGTGCTGCACGCCCCGGGCGCGGTGGTCGCGGATGCGGCCGACGTGCGCTGCGGCTGCCTGCTGGCCCCGGCCTGCGTGCACCGGGCCGCTGCGGTCACGCTCTGCCCGTTGGCCGAACTGGCCGAGCTGGCCGAGGAGACCGAGGAGGTCACGCCGACCGAGGTCGCCCCAGCGTCCTCGGAGGAGGCGCAGCCCGAGGCCGGGCCCACCCCGGTGGAGGTGGCGGCGGCCCGCCACCTCCACCGGGCCGGGTGTGCCGTGCTGGCCGCCGGGGTGAGCGGCGCGGGGGCGGTCGCGCAGGCCGAGCTGCTGCGGGCGGCCCACCGGGCGCGGCTGGCGGGGTTGTACCGCCCGGCCGCGGCGGCGGTCGCGGTGGTGACGAGGGTGCGCGCGGCCCGGTCCGGGGCGCCGGACCACCGGCTGGCGGACCTGGTGGCCGGTCTGCGTGAGCTGCTGGACCTGACCACCGCTCTGAGCACCGGCTGCGGCCCGGTCGCCGAGCTGCGCGGCACCGCTCGCCAGGCGTACGGCGAGGAGGGCGGGTTGCGGCTGTACGGGCTGTTCGCCGAGCCGGTGCTGACGGCCACGCATGCGGGAGTGGTGAGTTGGGCGGTGGACGCCGGGGGGCGGCTCAGCACGGTGGCCGAGGTGATGCCGCACGGTGACGTGGCGGCCGCGGCCCCGCAGGCGGTCGGTGCGGGCAACCGGACGGTCCGGCTGGGGGAGGCCCCGCTCAGCCACCGGGAGTTCAGCCGTGCCGGGCTGGCCGTCCAGGGCGCCACCCGGTCCGCCGCCGGGCGGCTGGGCGCGGGTGCTTCCGTCCGGGCGGTTCGGGCGGCGGGCGCGGCGTGGACGGCGGAGCCGGTGGCCGCGCTCTGGGCCGAACCGGCGGCCGCCCAGGTGGCGCGGGCGCTCGCGGCGGAGCCGCTGCCGTACGAGGGCCGTCCGGCCGGGAGCGACCTGCTGTTCCTGGACGTGACTCTGCTGGGCCCGGCTCCGGCCGGCCCGGGCGGGGCGCCGAGGCTGCTGGCGCGCTGCGAGGGCGGTGCCGACGGTGCCGACGGCGGCTTGGTGGTCGGTCTGTGCACGGGGCACGAGCACCCGGGGCTGGCCTTCCGGGCGAACCTCGCACTGCTCGCCACCGCGCCCGGCCTGCGGCTGCGGGTGATCGGCCGTCTGGAGCGATCGGACCGGCCAGAGCTTCGCCTGCTCGCGATCGGCACACCCCCGGAGCCCTCGACGGTCCCCGAGGTCCCCGGCCTTCCCTCGCTCGCCGTCCCCGCGGACCGGGCCGACCGGGTCAATCTCGGCCTCGAACGCCTCCAGACCGCGGACCTCCGGACCGCCGACCTCCGGACCGCCGCACCCGCCGATGCCGGGCCCGGCTTCCCGGCCGGTCTCCCGAGCGAGGCCCCGTACGGTCCACCCGTCCACGTGCTCGGCCGCCGGGTCGAGCAGGCGGTCACCACCGGGCGCCACGCCCTGGCCCCGAGCGCGGCCACGGCGGCCGCCGACGGGAGCCTGCTGCGCGCCGCCGGGCTGGTGACGGCCGCCGAGCTCCTGGACGCCCTGCGGGCCGCCGCGGCCGACCGGCGCCGCGACGTGTTCGGCCGGGTGGTCCCGGACGACCACGACGCCTTTGCCGGGTCCTGGCTGGCGGCCGCCTGCTACGCGGAGGAGCTGGCCGCCGCGCTCTGCGCCGCCGCCTGGGCCGGGGAGCCCGTTCTGGACCGGCATCAGGGGGAGGTATAAGCAAAAGTATTTGCATAGACAGCTAATCCGCGTCGGCTGGCATACTTGTCGCAGGGAAGACGTCGCGAGACGTGCAGGGACGTGGAAGGGAAGGCGAGCTATGGGTATCCGCGACGACGCGGCCGAGGTCCGGGCCCGTGGCTGGCGGACTCTCGCCGCGCTGCACGGGCTGATCGACGCGGCGCTGGAGAAGGCGCTGCAGGCGGAGCACCGGCTCTCGGTGGTCGAGTACACGGTGCTGGACGCCCTGTCGCGGCAGGACGGGTGGCACATGCGGATGCAGCAGCTGGCCCGCGCCGCGGCGCTGAGCAGCAGCGCGACGACCCGCCTGGTGACCAGGCTGGAGGACCGTGGGCTGCTCAGCCGCTACCTCTGCGCCGACGACCGGCGCGGGATCTACACCGAGCTGACGCCGGAGGGCCGCGCCCTGCTGACGGCCGCCCGCCCGGTGCACGACGCCACCCTGGAGGCGACGCTGGCGCAGTCCGCCGAGGTGCCGGAGCTGGCACCGCTGGTCCACGCGCTCTCCGGACTCGACGACCCGGCCGGGCTCACCGGCCGCACTCCGTCCAACGCCTGAACCCTGGCCAACGCCTGAACCCCGTCCAACGCCTGAACCCCGTCCAACGCCTGAACCCCGGCCCTGACCTGGCCCCCGACCCCGACCCCGACATCAAGGTCGGCGCCGGCCCCGGCAAGCCGGCAAGCCCGTGCGGACCGGACGCTCAACGCCGCCCGGCGGACAGGGCGTTGCGGTGCACCTGGTCGAGCAAGGCGAGCAGCAGCTCCTTGCTGGACGCCCGTTCCCGCACGTCGCAGAGCACGATCGGGACCTCGGGGTCGAGGTCGAGGGCGCGCCGGACGTCCTCGGGGCTGGCGTCGCGGCGGCCGTGGAAGCAGTTGACGCCGATCGCGAACGGGATGCCGCGCTGCTCGAAGAAGTCCACGGCGGCGAAGCTGGATTCGAGCCGCCGGGTGTCGGCGAGGACGATCGCCCCGAGGGCGCCGAGCGCGAGGTCGTCCCACATGAACCAGAACCGGAACTGGCCGGGTGTGCCGAACAGGTAGAGCACCAGGTCCTCGCGGACGGTGATCCGGCCGAAGTCCATCGCCACGGTGGTGGTGGACTTGCCCTGGACGCCGTCGAGGCTGTCGACCCCGATGCTGGCGCGGGTCATCCGCTCCTCGGTCTGCAGCGGTTCGATCTCGCTGACCGAGCCGACCATGGTGGTCTTGCCGACGCCGAAGCCGCCGGCGACGAGGATCTTGACCGCGCCCGGCACCAGGCTCTGGGTCGTCAATTCGGGTCTCCTGGAGTGGGACTGAGAGGTGCGGGGCGGTCGGGTCCGCAGGGTCAGAGCCGGCGGACGCCCTCGATCACGGCCTGGATCAGCGAGATGTCCGGCGCCTCGGCGAGCTGGACCGGGGCGCGGGTGAGGATCAGCCGGGCCTCGGCGAGGTCGTCGAGCAGCACCTTGACGACGCTGACCGGCAGGTCGAGGGTGGCCGCGATCTCGGCCACGGCCAGCGGGCGTTCGCGGCACAGGTCGAGGATCGCGGCCGGTTCGGGCGTGAGCCGGCTGGTGTCGGTGCTCGGGTCGGAGGTGACCACCAGGGTGATCAGCGCGAATCCGTCACGGACCGGGCCGGTGCGCCCGTTGGTGATCGCGTAGGGGCGGACCAGATGGCCTGCGTCCTTGTCGTAGAACCAGGCCTCGTCGGCGTCGGCGGTCACGCACCGCCGCCCGCGCCGGCCTGGCCTGCGTCGCTGCGCGGCGCCGCGGTGAGGTACTGGCCGACCTGCTTGACCAGCATGTTGATCTCGTAGGCCATCAGCCCGGCGTCCACCTGCTCGCTGGTGAGGACGGCGAGCCGGGCGCCCTGCCCGGCGGTGGTGACGAACAGGAACAGCTGGTCCATCTCGACCACGGTCTGCCGGACCCGGCCGCCGTTGAAGCGGTGGCCGGCGCCGCGGGCGAGGCTCTGCAGGCCGGAGGCGACGGCGGAGAGGTGTTCGGCGTCGGCCCGGTCGAGACCCTGGGACATGCCGACCAGCAGGCCGTCCTCGGAGAGGACGATGGCGTGCCGGGTCTCGGGTACCCGCGCCACCAGCTGGTCCAGCAGCCAGTTGAGGTCGCGCTGGGTGTCGGTGTGCTGCGTCATCACTGCTGTTCCTTGGCTTCCTGAACGGCGGAGGCTTCCCGGGCGGCGGAAGGTGCGGCCGGGAAGTTGGGCGCGGCGGGCGCCTGGCGGGCGGTGGGGATGGTCGGCGCGTCGGGGTCGGCCGCGCGGGCGGTCCGGGTGCCGCGCTGGATGGCGGCCATGGTGGTGCGGGAGCGCTGTGGCGACGGGTCGTCGGCCCTGGCGGCCCCGGTTTCTCCGGTGGCCCCGGTGGCTCCGTGCCAGGGCCCGGCCTGGGTCGGCGGGCCGACCACGGGGGGCGGCATGGCGCCGGGAGCGTGGGCCTCGCGGAGCTGTTCGGCGAGGCTGGCGTTGCGGACCCGCTGCGGCAGGACCCGCGGGGTGCGCAGTTCGCCGTCCGGTCCGTGGTGCAACTGTTCCTCCTGGGCGCGTTCGTGCGCGGGCGCAGGGGGCTCGGCGGTGGCACCGTAGAAGGGCCCGGCCGTGGTCCCGGCCGTGGTTCCGGCCGGCACGTCCGCAGCACGGCCGTCGGCCGACGGCTCACCGGGCGAACTGTCGGACGGGACCTCGTACGGGCGCGGGAGAACGGGCCGGGGGACGACCACGGCCCCGGGCAGGCCGGGTATCTCGGCACCGACCGGCAGACCGCCGTTGGCCGGGCCGGGGGCGGCTCCCCCGGCCGGGCCGCCCTCCAGGGGGTACTGGGCGAGCAGTTCGCCGATGATCACACCGCTGCCACCCGCACCGGGCACGCCAGGAGCTCCGGGAACACCAGGCACGCCGGGGAAACCAGGCGCCACCAGGCCGCCGGCGACACCACCAGCCCCGGGCCCGCCGGGCCCGCCGGGCGCACCCGGCTCGGCCCCGGGCGCCGGAGCGCCCGGTCCGGTGCCGATCAGCCCGCCGAGCGCGCCGGTCAGCCCCCCGTCCGGACTGCCGGGGTCGTTGCCGCCCGCCGCCCGCAGGGGCTCGGGGACGGGGGTCCGGGTGACCCGCGCGCCGGACGGCAGCCCGGCCATGGCGGCCGGCTGTTCGGCCTGCTCCAGCAGCACCGACGGCACCAGCACCACGGCCCGGGTGCCGCCGTAGGGCGAGGGCCGCAGGGTGACCTGGATGTCGTGCCGGGCGGCCAGCCGTGCGACGACGAACAGGCCGAGGCGCAGGTCGTCGCCGAGGGCGGAGACGTCCAGCTCGGGCGGGTTGGCCAGGTAGTCGTTGAGCCGCTCGTACTCGTCCTCGCCCATGCCGAGGCCGCGGTCCTCGACCTCGACCGCCAGGCCCTTGGGGACTTCCTGCGCGGAGACCTGCACCTGGGTGTACGGCGGGGAGAAGGTGGTGCCGTTCTCGATGAGTTCGGCGATCAGGTGGATGACGTCGGCGACGGCCTGTCCGCTGAGTGAGGCGCGCGGCACGCCCTGGACGACGACGCGGGCGTAGTTCTCGGTCTCGGAGACGGCACTGCGCAGCACGTTGACCATGGGCACGGCGTTGCGCCAGCGCCGGGCGGGCAGGGCGCCGCCGAGGATGACGAGGTTCTCGGCGTTGCGCCGCATCCGGGTGGCGAGGTGGTCGACCGCGAACAGTTCGCGCAGCAGCTCGGGTTCCTCGTGCTCGCGTTCCAGGGCGTCGAGCATGCTGATCTGCCGGTGGATCAGGATCTGGGTGCGGCGGGCGATGTTGAGGAAGACCTTCTTCGTCCCCTCGCGGCCCTGGGCCTGGTGGATGATGGCGGCGACGGCTGCCTGGCGGACGGCGGCGAGGCCGTCGGAGGTCTGCTGGACCTCGTCGCCGGTCCGGCGGGACGGCGACCAGGCGGGCGGTGTGGGCACGGGCTCCCCGGCGCGCAGCCGTCCGACGACCTCGGGGATCTCGTCCTGGGCGAGCGCGAGGGTGTCGGCGCGCAGTGCGCCGAGGCGGGCGGACAGGGTTCGCGCGGTCCGGATGCCGTGGACCAGGCTGATCAGCAGGACCAGGGCGACGACGGCGCTTCCGGCGATCACGGCGGTGCGGTGTTCGGCGCCGCGCAGCAGGTAGGCGGCGTAGCCCCAGGCGGCGGCTAGGCCCAGGCTGGGGACCAGGACGAGGGCGAGGAGCGAGCTGCGGAGCGAGCCGGACCGGCCGGCGCGGTGGGCCGTGCGGGGGGCCGATATGCCTGGCATCTGATTCCTTGGTGCAGGGCCGAGTCGCTGGGCCGAACGGCTGGTCGGCCTGAACGAGGTCCGGCCGGGGCTTCAGGGCGCCACGGCCGGGGTGGCCGGACGGGGTGACGCGGTGTCATCGCCCGGGCGGGGGTGCAGCACGGCCGCCGACGGCAGGAACGGTATCAGTCCCAAGTGCCCTCATCGCAACATCAACTGACGATATGTGGACGGGTGATGGCGATGGCGGAGGCGCCCGG
This sequence comes from Kitasatospora sp. NPDC087271, assembly GCF_044744605.1. NCBI lineage: Bacteria > Bacillati > Actinomycetota > Actinomycetes > Kitasatosporales > Streptomycetaceae > Kitasatospora > Kitasatospora sp. NPDC087271. Next base: position 410,393 of record NZ_JBIUYQ010000001.1, on the reverse strand, counting down.
AAGGAGTGTCCGCCGGCGGAACGTCGCAGCTCACGTCGGCCGCGGGCGGCGCTTGGACGGTGCGCGGACGACTCTCCGGGGGCCGGGAGAACCTCCCGGAGAGTCGTCAGGAACAGGTCAATTCACCGCCGCGCCGAACGTTCGCCCTCGTCCGACAGCCCGGTCCGACAGCCCGGTCCGCCGGTGCGCAGGTCCGTCGGTCGGTCGGTGTACAGGTCCGCCGGTCCGTCGGTGCGCAGCGCCGGTTCAGCCCGCCAGCGGTATCGGTACCACCTGCCCGCCGCCGATGGCCTGAAGCTCCACGGCGGCCTCCCGCTGGGACAGTTCGGTCCACGCCCAGCTCGCCAGGTCGGACAGCTCCGCCGACCACTGCTTGCCGTAGGTGCCGCAGGCGACCTGGCCGAGCCGCAGCCGCTGGACGTCCGAGGTCCCGGCCGGCGGGTAGACGTGGGTGGCGTCGCGCAGGTAGCGCTCGATGCTGAACTCGGTTTGCAGGCCCCGGGCGGCGTGGATCTCCATGGCGTTGCGCGCGGAGTCCAGCGCGTACTCGGTGTTGATGAGTTTGGCGTTCATCAGCTCGGCATCGCAGGCCTTGCCGTGGTCGAGCAGGTGCGAGGCGTGGTAGGCGGCCAGCTTGGCGGTCATCAGCCTGGACTGCATCTCGCCGAGCTTCAGCGCGATGTTGGGCAGGCGGCTGATCGGCTTGCCGTAGAGCACCCGCTCCTCGGCGAAGCGCGCGGTGTCCTCGACGATCGCGGTGTGGATCCCGAGCGCGACGGCGGCGAGGTTGAGCCGGCCGTAGAGGGTGGAGGAGGAGTAGGCGACGTCCAGGCCCTGGCCCTCCAGGCCCAGCCGGTTGCCGACGGGGATGCGGCAGTCCTCGAAGACGATCTCGCCGAAGCTGAAGCCGTGCAGGCCGCTCTGCGAGCCGAGTTCGCCGACGCGGAAGCCGGGGCGCTCGCTCTCGACCAGGAACGCGGACAGGCCCCTGCTGCCCTCGCCGGTGCGGAGGACCACGCCGTGCACGTCGCCGATGTGGGAGTTGCCGACGAACCACTTGCGGCCGTTGAGCACGTACTGGTCGCCCTCGCGGCGGGCGGTGCCGGACATGCCGAGCACGTGGCCGCCGCACTCCGGCTCCGTGACGGCGATGGTCGGCAGCGACTCGCCGGAGGCGAACCTCGGCAGCCACTTGCGCCGCTGGACGTCCGAGCCGAAGTGGATGACCTTGGCGACACCGAGCTGTGAGGCCTGTGCCACCGCGCCCATGGCGCCGCTGACCCGGGCGAGTTCCTCCACGATGACGGTCTTGGCGAGGTGTCCCAGCCCCAGTCCGCCGAATTCGCGCGGAATGGTCACCCCGATCCAGCCCCGCCGGGCGATCTCCCGCGACAGTTCGAACTCGACGGTCCGTTCGGCCTCCATTCGGGCCACGTGCGGGCGTACCTCCTTCTCCGCGAACTCCCGGACCTCCGCTCGGAGACTCTCGTGGCGCTCGTCGGTGAAGTAGTCCATCGCCATGCTGGGGTCCTCTCGTGTCAGTGGATGTGCCGTGCCTCCGTCCGTGCTGTCGAAGTCGCTCCAGCCGCTCCCCGGGGATGAGTGGGGGTTCGAGGTGGTGGCGGCCGACTGCCCCGTCGCAATCGGTGCATGCGGAACTCGGGGCGGCTTCCCAGGGGTTGGGAATGCCGCCCGTGTCTTCGGCAGGGCTCATTGTCGTATGGGCCTCCTGTGCTGACCCAGAGTCGATCTTGAATTGGCGGAAATCGGCCCGTCCTTACGCTGAGGAGTTTTGCCATGGCTCTGAGTGGGAAGTGATCTTGACCCGCCGCGGCAACCTGCTGAGCGGCCGCTCACATGCGGCTTTGACTGTCCATCAGCAACGGCGATGAGCCGGACCGGGAGCACCGAACCGCCCGGATGTCTGATTACATGTGCGCCATGACTGATGTGATGAGCACTCAAGGCCAGTTCCCGGGTGCCGCCGGGGAGTCCGAGCGGACCCGCAGGCTGCGCAGCCTTGGTCTCAACGAACCGTCCGCGGACGAGGCCTTCGACCGCTTCGCCCACCTGGCTGCCAGCATCACCCGCGCTCCCATCGCGATGGTCAACTTCATCAACGACGAGCGCCAGATGTTCCGGGGGCTCTACATTCCGCCAAACTCGAACGACGTCGCGGTCGACGACGGCGCTTCCTGGGCCGATCGGGGCATCGCCTTCGACCTGCCCACCCGTCAGATGCCGCTGAGTCACGGTTTCTGCCCGCACGTCGTCGCCCAGCGCTCCCCCCTCGCGCTCGACGACATCCTCGCCTACCCCCGGTTCTCCGGGAACCCGGTCGTCGACGAACTGGGCGTGCGCGCCTACCTCGGCGCCCCGCTCGTCGACGACACCAACACCGTCATCGGCACCGTCTGCGTCCTCGACCGGGAACCCCGGCAGTGGGGGCGCGAGCGGCTGCGCGACATCCAGCACCTCGCCGAGGCGCTGCTCTCCGAGATCCGGCTGCGCGACAACCTGCTCGCCCAGCAGCAGGAGATGTTCGCCGCCTTCGACGGCTCCCCGTTCCCCATCATGCTGACCGACGGCCCCGGTCAGGAGATCCGCTACGCCAACGCCCAGCACGCCGACACCTTCGGCGCCCCGGTGGCGTACGGCGCGATCGGCCTGGCCTACCCGCAGCTCGGCGCCGCCGGCCTCCAGCAGGCCATCGTCGAGGCCTACCACACCGGGCGCAGCACCGTCCTCAACGACGTCCGGATCCAGTCAGGCCGCCCCGACGCCCAGCGCGGCCAGCAGGTCTTCAGCTTCACCTGCACCCCGTTGCGGGCCGCGCGCACCGGCCAGGTCAACGGTGTCCTCACCGTCGGCATGGACGTCACCGCGCAGTCCCGCACGGAGGAGGAACTCGGCACGCTGGCCGCCCTGCTGGTCGACCGGCTCCAACAGAACGGCGCCACCCCCGTCGGCCGCCCGGGCATCGCCGGGGAGTCCGGACTCGTCCTGCCGAACTGAGCCGCCGACCCGCCGTCCGCGTGCGGCGTCGCCGTCCCGATCCGCACCACCGCCCGCCGATCCGCACCACCGCGCACCACCCACCACCGTGGCGGGGCGCCTCTCACCCCCGAGGAGAGGCTCCCCGCCACGGTGCCGTCCGGGTGCGGGCCCGAGCGGGTGAACCGTCCCCGCCCGCACCCCGGCCGCGTCCCGCCCGGCGGCCGCCGATGGTAGGCATGGGCCGCATGGACTGGTTCGCCGCCCCCGACCACTGGCTGAGCCGACTGCTCGTCCAACGCCTGCTCGCCGGCCTCTACCTGATCGGATTCCTCGCCGCCGCCGCACAGTTCCGCGCCCTCATCGGCAGCGACGGCATGCTGCCGGTGCCCCGCTTCACCGCCCGGGTCCCGTTCCGCCACGCGCCCGGACTGTTCCACCTCCACTACAGCGACCGCTTCTTCGCCGCCGTCGCCTGGAGCGGCGCCGCGCTCGCCGCCGCCGTGACCGCCGGACTCGGTGACGCCGTCCCGCTCTGGGCGTCCGTCCTGCTGTGGGCGGTGCTCTGGGGGCTCTACCTCTCGATCGTCAACGTCGGACAGACCTGGTACTCCTTCGGCTGGGAGTCGCTGCTGCTCGAAGCCGGCTTCCTCGCCGCCTTCCTCGGCAACGCCGACACCGCGCCGCCCACCCTGGTGCTCTGGCTGATGCGCTGGCTGGTCTTCCGGGTCGAGTTCGGCGCCGGACTGATCAAACTGCGCGGTGACCGCTGCTGGCGCGACCTCACCTGCCTGCGCTACCACCACGAGACCCAGCCCATGCCCGGGCCGCTCAGCTGGTTCTTCCACCACCTGCCCGACCCGCTGCACCGCGTCGAGGTCGCCGCCAACCACTTCGTCCAACTCGTCGTCCCCGTCGGACTCCTCCTCCCGCAGCCGGTCGCGAGCTACGCCGCCTGCGCCGTCGTCGCCACCCAGCTGTGGCTGATCGCCTCGGGCAACTTCGCCTGGCTCAACTGGCTCACGATCACGCTCGCCCTCGCCGCCGTCGACCCGGCCCGCGTCGGACTGCCCGTCCACGCCCGCGTCCACCCCGCCGCGCCCGTCTGGTTCGAGGCGCTGGTGATCGCCCTGACCGCGGCCGTCGCCGTCCTGAGCTACTGGCCGGTCCGCAACCTCGTCTCCCGCCGCCAGGCCATGAACCGCTCCTTCAACCGGCTGCACCTCGTCAACACCTACGGCGCCTTCGGCAGCATCAGCCGCATCCGCCAGGAGGTCGTCGTCGAAGGCACCGACGAACCGACCCTCACCCCGCACACCGTCTGGCACGAGTACGGCTTCAAGGGCAAACCCGGCGACGTGCGCCGTCTCCCGCGCCAGTACGCCCCCTACCACCTGCGGCTCGACTGGCTGATGTGGTTCGCCGGCATCTCACCCGCCTACGCCCGCCCCTGGTTCCTGCCCTTCGTCGCGCGCCTGCTCGCCGGCGATCCCGCCACGCTCCGCCTGCTGCGCCACAACCCCTTTCCCGGCACCCCGCCGACCCACGTCCGGGCGACCCTCTACCTCTACCGGTTCACCAGTTGGCGCGAACTGCGGGAAACCGGCGCATGGTGGCACCGCACCGCGCTCCACGAGTACCTCGCGCCGGTCGACCTCGCCTCCCTCGGCCGCGCCGGATACCGCCCACCCCTCGGCCGACGGCTCCGCGCCGTCCCGCTGGACCGGCCGCGGCGGCCCGGGGCCCGCCCGGGGGCCCCGCCCGCCCGGCCCGCCCGGCCCGACGGCCACGGGCCCCAGTACCCGTCCGGCCCAACGTCGCACCACCCGTGCGGCCCTCCCGGGTAGCGGCCAGGCGGGGGGTATGGCACACGACACCGGCCCGTCGGGCGGTGGGTGCGTGCAAGGCTCGAACGGGCACCCGTATTCTGGGCGTCCACAACCGGCGGCCCGCCCGCGCGCCCCCCAGCCCCGCCCCCGGGGCACCCCGCGCAACCGGTCCGCCGCCCCCTCGCCGCCAGCCCCGCCGTCGTCGCCCAGAACCGGACCTCACATGACAGTGCTTCACTCGCGCAACGCCGACGCAGCCGACCCGGCGGACGTCGCCGACGCCGCAGACGTCAAGGACCCCCAGGACGCCAAGGCCACCACGGCGGAGACCGACCTCCGCGAGGACCTCGGCCGCTACGCCGAACTCGGGGCCTTCACCCTCACCGCCGACACCCACGCCTGGTACGCGGCCGTCGACACCGTCGCCACCCCCGAGGACGCCCGGGCCGGCTCCACCGCCCTCGCCGAACTGCGTGGCCGCGACCTCCGCCAGACCTGGGACGCCGTCACCGTCCTCGCCGCCGACGCCAAGCTCGACGAACCCGACACCGTCGCCAAGGCCGCACTCCTCGTCGAGATGCTCCAGCGCGTCCACCGCACCTCCGCCACCCTCACCACCGCCGCCTACGACGCCGACCTCGGCGCCCTCGCCGCCGCCACCGCGGACGGCACCTGGCGCCGCGAGAACGGCGTCAAGCTCTCCTGGCTGCGCGCCCGCTCCCTGCGCAAGCAGGCCACGGCCCTCGCCGCCGACCGCCGCATCCGCCGCGAGGACCTGCACGAGGCACTCGCCTCCGCCGAGGTCGAGCGCCGCGCCTGGGCCGCCCTCGCCCCCGCCGGCACCCTGCCGGTCGTCCCCGCCGACGGCGCCCTGGTCGAGCGGACCGCCCAGGCCTTCGAGGCGATCAACACCGGACTGCGCGGCCTCGCCCGGCTGCTCCCCGACCACGACCTCGACGGGCTGGCCTTCGCCGAGCTCGTCGACCTCGTCGAGCGGCTCGCCGCGGACGAGGGCACGCTCTACCGCCTGCCCACCATCCGCGGGCTGCGCACCACCCTGGAGGAAGCCGGCCTCGGCGACCTGCTCACCGAACTCGCCGCCGCCCGGGCCGACCGCCGCGCCGCCGAAGCCGCGTTCGCCGCCCGCCAGGCCCTGGCCGGCGGCCAGCGTGATGGGCTCGCGGGGGAGGGCAGCGCCGTCGAGGTTCCGGCTTCGGTTCCGGTTCCGGCTTCGGTCGAGGAGACGGTGACCGACGCGGACGCGGAAGCGGAAGCAGACTCGGGCGAGGCTGAGGCCGTGGTCGAGACGGCCGAGGCAGCCGAGGAGGAGGTGACGGAGGAAGCCCCGTCCGCTGTCGTGGTCTCCCTCCCGGCACCGTCCCCGGCCGCCGACGACCTCGTGGCCGCCGCGACCGCCGCCCTGGCGGAGGCCGCGGAAACCACGGAGGCCGAGGCCGCCGTCGAGGTTTCCGCTGTCGAGGCCGTGGCCGACGCCAAGACCGAGGTCGAGCTTGCGGAGGAAGCTCCGCTCCTGGAGGACACGCCCGTCGTCGAGCCGGAGACGATCGAGCCGGCTGCGGAGCCTGAGACGGTTGCCGAGGTCGACGCGGTCGAGGTTCCCGTGGCCGAGGTCGAGGCCGTCGAGGAGGCGCCCGCCGTCGCCGTTGCGGAGCTGGTGGCCGAGGTCGAGGAAGCTGCGGAGCCTGAGACGGTTGCCGAGGTCGACGCGGTCGAGGTTCCCGTGGCCGAGGTCGAGCCGGTTGCTGAGCCCGCCGCTGTCGTGGAGCCGGTGGTCGAGGCTGAGCCGGTTGCTGAGCCTGCCGTTGTCGTAAAGCCGGTGGTCGAGGCTGAGGCCGTCGAGGACGCGCCCGCCGCTGTCGTCGTGGAGTCGGTTGAAGCGACCGAGGCCATTGAGGACGTGCAGCCGGTGGCTGAGGCCGAGGCCGTCGAGGAGGCGCCTGCTGTCGCCGTTGCGGAGCCGGTGGCTGAGGTGGAGTCGGCTGCGGAGCCCGAGACGGTCGCCGAGGTCGAGGTGGTCGAGGTTCCCGTGGCAGAGGCCGACGAGCCGGTGGCCGAGGTCGAGCCGGTTGCTGAGCCCGCCGCCGTTGCGGAGCCGGTGGCCGAGGTCGTCGAGGTCGTCGAGCCCGCGCCCGTCGCCGCCGGCCGGCCCGAGAAGCCGGACTTCACGCCCGGCCGGCCCGTGACCGCCTACTCGGCCGACGAGCTGCTCGCCGTCGTCCGGTGGGTGGACGGTGACGGTGTGAAGCGTACGGAGGAGGAACTGCTGCGGGCGGCGATGAAGGAGCTGGGCTTCGCCCGCCTCGGGCCGCGGATCAAGGAGGCGCTGGGCGCCGCCGTCACCGCCGCGCGGGGCTGACGTACCAGCGGGGAACAACGGCGAAGGGCCCGGGACGCGAGATCGCGTTCCGGGCCCTTCCGCCGTCCCGCTCGGGTTCGGGGGTTTGTCAGCCGGTCTTGGTCCACGGCTGGCCGGTCATCAGCGCCTTGACGTTGGCCACGTACCCCGGGTTGGGGATGACCAGGCTGCCGACGACCTGGCCGGTGGCCGGGTCGGTGACGGTGTTGTAGTGCACGTTGCCCGCCCCGGCGTTGTACGCGGAGATGACGAGGTCGAGCAGCGGCGTCTTGCCGGTGGCCGGGTCGGGGGAGAGGTCGTACTTGCCGTCGAAGGAGGAGTCGCCGTAGTAGGCGACCAGCCAGTCGAGCAGCTGGGTGCCGAGCTGGACGTTCCCGGGGAGGGTCTTCGCGTCGGAGGTGGTGCCGAACTTGCTGTTCATCCAGCTGATCGTGTTCGGCATGATCTGCATGGTGCCGATCCCGCCGTCGCAGGCGAGGATGCCGGACTGCCAGCCGCTCTCCTGCCAGGCGATCGCCTTGACCAGGTTGACGGGCAGCGGCGGGAGCTTGTCGGTGCCGCCGCTGCTGAGGTTGAGCGTGCGGGCCTGGCCGGCGGCGGTGGCGAGGGCCGCGCCGACGGCCTCCTTGGGCTCGTCGGGCTGGGGCTTGCTGGGCTGGCAGCTGCTCTGCAGCGGCGGGACGTGCGGGGTCGGCGGCGCGGGCGGCGGCGGGGGAGCGACCGGGCCGGGCTTGGCGACGGGCACGGGGGCCACGACGGCGGGCTTGGCGACCGGGGGCGGTGTGGTGGGAGCGGCGGGCGGGCTGCTCGGGGCGCCGGGCTTGGTGGCGGTCGGGGCCGGGGTGGTCGGGGCGGGCTTGCTGGACTTGCTCGCGGACGGGTTCGGGCTGTGGGAGGCGCTGGCCGTCGGGGAGGCGGTCGGCGTCGGGGTGGCGGTCGCGGACGGGCTCGCACTCGGCGTCTCGGTCGGCGTCCCGGTGGCGGCGACCGCCGTGGTGTCCGGCGCGCTGTTCTGGTGGTTGTCGGCGTGCTTGGTGCCGCAGCCGGCCAGGACGGCCGTCGAGACTGCTGCGGCCGACACCATGACCAGTGCTCTCCGGGATGCGCTGACTGCCACTGTGGTTCCCCCCACTCGTCACCGGCGGTCCCGGTGAGTGGCGGTCATCCTACGATGTGCCGTTCGAGCCCCGTACGAACGGGTGGTTCAACGCGTGCGCGAGGACCGTCGGCGCCGTCACCAGGGACGGTCCGTACCAGGTCAGGTGGCGTCCGCTGACCAGCGCCGCCGGGACGCCGGGGAACGCCTCGGGGCCGTCCTGTGCCGTGAAGCGGTACGGCTCGTCCGGGAGGACCACCAACCCGGGTCGGCAGGCGAGCAGTTCGGGCAGCGGGATGGCGGGGTAGCGCTCGGCGTGCCCGGCGTGGACGAGCCGGAGGCCGAGGTGGCGCAGCAGGTCCCCGGCGAAGGTGTCGCGGCCCAGAACCATCCACGGGCGGCGCCAGACCGGAACGATCGCCCGCGGGCCGTCCGGCGGGAGCCGGACCCGGGCCCACGCTGCCTCGGCCCGGTCCAGCCAGTCCGGGCGCGGGAGCGCGCAGGCGGCGGTGAGCAGCCGGTCGAGCGAGCGGAACGCGTCGTCCAGGGTGCGGATGTCGGTGACCCAGACCGGCAGGCCGGCCGCCCGCAGCGCGTCCAGGTCGGGGCGCCGGTTCTCCTCGTCGTTGGCGAGGACGAGGTCCGGGGCGAGGGCGAGGATGCCCGGCACGTCCGGGTTCTTGGTGCCGCCGATCCTGGTGACCGCCAGGTCGGCCGGATGGCTGCACCAGTCGGTGGCGCCGACCAGCAGCCCGGGTGCGGTGGCGGCGACCGCCTCGGTCAGTGACGGCACCAACGACACCACCCGGCGCGGCGGGCGCGGGCCGAACCGGACGGGGAGGTCGAGATCGTCCCGCAGGACGGTGGGATCGGCCATCCGGCCACCCTACGCCGGGGGTTCGCGGACGGGCGGCGAACGGGCAGCGGCCGGCGGGTGAACGGGAGCCGGGCGGTGCGGAAATCCCCGGGAACCCCCCGGACGGTCCGGCCGACTACCTGGTCCGGGTTCGCAGGACGGGCCCCGAGCACGATCACCGACCAGGAGAATTGTCATGCGCCCTCGCGTTGTCTGCGGAATCGCGGCCGCCGTCGCCCTGTTCGCCACGGCCTGCGGAAGCGGCGCCGGAAACGGCGCCGCAAACGGCGGCGGGGGAGGCGGAGAGCGCGGCGCGGCCGGCGCCGCCCAGACCGCCCCGGCCGGCGGCTACCCCGTCAAGGTGGCCGACTGCGCGGACCGCGAGTCCACCATCGCCAAGGCCCCCGCCAAGATCGTCACCAGCAACGCCGCCGCCCTGGAGATACTGCTCCAACTCGGCGCGGGCGACCGGGTGATCGGCACCGGCTTCCCGCCCGGCAAGGGCACTCTCCCGCCGGCCCTGGCCGAACAGGGCGCCAAGGTGCCGGTGCTCGGCGACAAGGCCATCCCCAAGGAGAAGCTGCTCGGCTCCGGCGCCGACCTGTACGTCGACACCTTCGGCGCGATGCCGATGATGGGCGGCGGCGCCACCGGGCCCAGCGAGGAGGAGTTCGCGGCGGCCGGCATCCAGCACGTCTACCTCCTCTCGACCGCCTGCGCCGGCACCCCCAAGGCCGCCAAGGCGCCGCGCACCGACCTGTCCGGGGTCGAGAACGACATCCGCCGCCTCGGCGCGGTCACCGGCACGGCCGCCCGTGCGGAGGAACTCGTCACCGGGATGGAGAAGCAGATCGGCGAGGTGCGCACCGCCCTCGCCGGCGTCGCGGAGGCGCAGCGGCCCGGCTACTTCGTCTTCGACTTCGACGCCGGCACCAAGCAGCCGGTGGCGGTCTGCGGCCGGCAGGTCGCCAACGCGGTGATCACCCAGGCCGGCGCCCGCAACGTGTTCGCCGACTGCGACGCCGACTTCAAGCCCGGCTCCTGGGAGGACGTCGTCGCCAAGAACCCGGACTGGATCCAGCTCGCCGTCCGCAACCGGGGCAGCGAGGAGGCCACCCGCAAGGCCTTCGACGACGCCGAGGCGTTCCTGCGTGGCTTTCCCGCGACCCAGGGTCTGAAGGCCGTCCAGGAGGGCCACTTCGTGCGGCTCGGCTCCGAGGTCACCACCATCGCGGGCGTGCGCAACGCCGACGCCGTCCGGCAGATCGCCGCCACCGTCCACCCCGACCTCGTCAAGAACGGGCAGTAGCCGGTGACGTCGGCCGTCTCCGCCGAACGGCGCGACGAGCCCCGCCCGGCCCGCACCCTGCGGGCCGGGCCGCTGGCCGTCGCGCTGACCGCCGCCCTGGTGCTCGCGCTGACCGCCGCCGTGTCGTTCGGCGCGGTGGACATCCCGCCCGGCGAGGTCTGGTCGGTGGTCGCCCACCACCTCACCGGGCGGGCCCCCGAACCCGGCACCCGCGACCTCATCGTCTGGCAGCTGCGCGTCCCGCGCGCCCTGCTGGCGGCGATGGTCGGGGCCGGGCTCGGCCTGGTCGGCACGGCCGTGCAGGCCCTGGTCCGCAACCCGCTCGCCGACCCCTACCTGCTCGGCATCTCCTCCGGCGCCTCCCTCGGGGCGGTCGCCGCGATCGTCCTCGGCACCTCGCTCGGCCTCGACCTCGCCTTCGGCAGCGCGCTCGGCCTCACCGTCTCCCTGGCGGCCTTCGCCGGCGCGCTCGCCGCGTTCTCCCTGGTCTGGCTGGCGGCCCGGCGCGGCGGCGGCTTCTCCCCGCTGCGCCTGGTCCTCGCGGGCATCGCCATCGCCCAGTTCCTCGGCGGCATCACCAGCTACCTCGTCCTGCAGACCCGCGACGAGCAGCAGACCCGTGGCGTGCTGTTCTGGCTGATGGGCAGTCTCGGCGGCGCCGTATGGGCCCAACTCGCCGTCCCCGCCGTCGCGGTGGCGCTCGGATTGGCCCTGCTCCAGGCCCGTGCCCGCGGGCTCAACGCGATGCTCATGGGCGACGAGACGGCCGCCGGGCTCGGCGTGGACGTCACCCGGCTGCGCCGGGAGGTCTTCGTCGTCACCAGCGTGCTGACCGGCGTGCTGGTCGCGGTCTCCGGCGCGATCGGCTTCGTCGGACTGATGGTGCCGCACGTCTGCCGTCTGCTCGTCGGCGGCGACCACCGGCGCCTGCTGCCGCTGTCCGCGCTCACCGGCGCGCTGCTGCTGGTCGTGGTCGACACCGTGGCCCGCACCGCGCTGGACGGCCAGGAACTGCCGATCGGCGTGGTCACCGCCGTCCTCGGCGCCCCCACCCTGCTCTACCTGCTGGACCGACGACTGGAGCGCACGTGAGGATCGCCGTCGAGGACCTGAGCGTCACCCTGTCCGGGCGGGCGGTGGTGGCCGGCGTCCACCTGGTCGCCGAGGAGGGGGAGATCGCCGGCCTGGTCGGGCCCAACGGCAGCGGCAAGTCCAGCCTGCTGCGCACCGTCTACCGGCACCTGCGGCCCAGCGCCGGGCGGGTGCTGCTGGCCGGGCGCGACCTGGCCGGGCTGCGCCCCGCGCAGTCCGCCCGGCACATCGCCGCGCTGCCGCAGGAGCGGGGCGGGGACTTCGAGTTGAGCGTCCGCGAAGTGGTCGCGATGGGCCGAACCCCCTACAAGCGGTCGTTCGCCGCCGACGACGCCGAGGACCACCGGATCACCGCCGACGCGCTGGCACGCGTCGGCATGGCGGACGCCGCCGACCGCCGCTTCGCCCAACTGTCCGGGGGCGAACGGCAACGGGTGCTGCTGGCCCGCGCGCTCGCCCAGCAGCCCGACGTCCTGGTGCTGGACGAGCCGACGAACCACCTGGACGTCCGCCACCAGGTCGAACTCCTCGCCCTGCTGCGGGACCAGCGCCGCACCACCCTGGTCGCGCTGCACGACCTCAACGCCGCCGCCTCCGTCTGCGACCGGCTGCACGTCCTGCACCGCGGCGCCCTGGTGGCCTCCGGGGCGCCGCGCGAGGTGCTGACCGCGGAGCTGCTGGCCGAGGTTTTCGGCGTCCGGGCCGCGGTGGTGGAACACCCGCTCACCGGCGACCCGTTGATCGCCTTCGACCACCGCACGCCGGCCGTCCCGACCGCCCCGGCCCCGGTGGAGGGTGCCGGGGCCGGGGCGGACGCTGGTGGGGCGGGGGTCGAGGGGGTGCAGGCTGCCGAGGTGGGGCCCGCGCGTCAGAACGCCTCGTAGTGGCTCGGCCGGCCGTCGAGTTCGACCAGCCGGCCGCGCTGCGCGGCGTCCTCGCTGCGCAGCAACTCCCAGTCCCCGTCGGCACGGTGGAGTACCGATGAGTGCCAGGGCGTCATCCAGGCGTCGGCGGCCTCCAGTAGCCGGATGCCGAACTTCGGCGCGCCCGCCGGTTGCGGGTGGATGGAGAGCCGGACCGACCGGGGGTGCTGCTCGGCGATCAACTCGCCCCAGGCGCGGCTGCGCTGGATCACCCCGTACGCGCGGCGGCGGCAGTCGCGTTGCAGGGCGGAGCGGGTGCCGGTGAAGCCGACGGTGTCGTCGGTCAGGAAGCGGGTGATGCCGCGGTAGAGCCGCAGGGTCTCCTCGTCCGTCAGCACCAGCTCGCGCAACTCCTCGACGCTCGGCGCGTACTGGGCGTGCACCCGGGCGCGTTTGTCGTCGTACGGCAGGTCGCCGAGGACGTCCCGCAGGTCGAAGGTGGCGAGGTGGGAGAGGTCCTCGCGTGCGATCATCGCCGTCAACTCGTCGGAGTACTCGTCGATGTGGTCGTCGGGGACGTGGACAAGGTCGCCGAAGATGTGGCCGTCCGAGCAGATCAGGATCCGCGCGCCGGGCTCGTAGTACCCGCTGATCTCCGCGCAGAGCCCGTCGAGGAAGGTGAGCGACAGTCGCTCGCCCTCGTCGGGCAGGTGACTGAGCACCTTCGCGGGATTCGGTGACTTGCAGGGGAAGCCGGGCAGGGTGAACAGGATCGGGTCGCCGGCGGTGATGAAGTCCGTCAACTGGGCTATCTGGAACGGGAAATGCTCGGGCCTGGCGTCCAGCCCCGGGTCGGAGGCGCGGCGGTGCGGCAGCAGCAGGCCGAGGATCCGGGCGGCGAGCCGCGCGGCGGACTGCGGGTCGGACTGCGGGTCGGCGCCGCCCCCGGTGTTCGCGGGCTCGGGCGCGGGTGTGGGCCCGGGTGCGGTGTGGTGGTGGCGGGTGGAAACGGTGCCGGCGGGCGGCATGGTGGTCCTCCGTGGAAGGTGGTGCGGGCGTGGAGCGGACGCCGGGTGGACGTCGGCGGGCGGCCGAGAAGTGTTCGTGCGGTGGCCGAGGGCCCCGGCTCAGACCCGCCGGTCATAGCCGACGGGCAGCCGGTTGACCCCGCGCGCCAGGACGGCGGGGATCCAGGCGAGGGAGTCCAGGCCCTCGCCGGGGGCCTCGGACGGGCGCAGCCCGGGCAGCCGGGTGAGCAGGGTGGCGATGGCGGTCTGGAGTTCGGCCCGGGCCAGGGCGGCGCCGGGGCAGTAGTGGATGCCGTGGCCGAAGGCGAGATGGGCGTTGGGCGTGCGGTCGAGGTCGAGGCGGTCCGCGTCCGGGAACCGCGTCTCGTCCCGGTTGGCGGCACACAGCGAGACGATCACCGAGTCGCCGGCCGGGACGGTGGTCCCGAACAGGTCTCCGTCCTCGGCGAGGAAACGCCAGGTGGTGAGCTCGAACGCGGCGTCGTGGCGCAGCAGTTCCTCCACCGCGCGGGCCAGCAGGCCGGGGTCGTGGGCGGGCCCCTCGGAGAGGGAGCCGCGCAGCCGGGCGAGCTGGTCGGGGTGGCGCAGCAGGGTGATCAGCATGGTGGTGATCTGGTTGGTGACCGGCTCCTGGCCCGCGACCAGCAGCTGGAACACCATGGAGTCGAGTTCCTCGCGGCTCAACTCGCCCGCGTCGTGGGCGGCGACGAGGCGGCCCAGCAGGTCGGCGCCGGCCGTGGCCGGGTCGTGCCGGTCGTGATCATCGGCGGGGTTCCCGGCGCGCTTGTGGGCGACGACGTCGGCGATGTACGTCTGGAGGCCGCGCAGCCGCGCCTCGTACGCCGGGCGACCCGGGTCGTGCGGGCCGACGGGCTGCACGACCTTGCCCCAGTCGCGGTCGAAGCGCATCGCCAACTCGGCCGGCAGACCGATCACTTCGGCGAGCACCCGGAACGGGAAGTGTGCCGCGAAGCCGGCCACCAGGTCGGCGCCGCCGGCCTCGGGCAGTTCGTCGACCAGTGCGTCGGCCAGCTCCCGGAAGCGCGGGCGCAACGACTCCACCCGGCGCGGCGCGAAGGCGTCCAGGACGAGCCTGCGCATCGTGGTGTGCTTGGGCGGGTCCTGGTGCAGCAGGTGGACCTGCAACTGGGAGTGCTGCGGCTCCGGCATGATCGACGCCAGCTTGCGCCAGTTCTCGTTACCCAGCGCGTGGTTCTTGCCGAACCGGGGGTCGTTGAGGGCCTCGTGGGCGGCCTGGTAGCCGGTGACCAGCCAGGCGTGGATGCCGCTCGGGAACTCCACCCGGTGCACCGGCCCGGCCTCGCGCATCCGCCGGTAGAGCGGGTACGGGTCGCTCTTGTACGCGGGGCCGTACAGCGGTACGGGGTCCGGGAGCTGGTCGTACCCGTACGGGCAGCGCGGCTCGTCCGCCGGGTGGGCCGGCGCCGGGTCGTGGACGGTGTCGGTCATCTGCGGTGTTCCTCCGGTCGTGCGGGCATGACGGGGTGCGGGCTCTGGGGGCACGGGCCCCGGGGTGCGGGCGAGGGGAGTCGGGGAGACGCGGTCCGGCGGTCTCAGGTCCGTGGACGGCGGTGCAGGGCGAGCAGGACCACGGCCGTCGCCGCGACCAGGGCGGCCATGGCGATACCCGCCCGGGTGCCGGTGGTGGCACGGTCGCCGGCCAGCGCGGCGGCGCCGGCCAGGGCCGGGCCGAGGGCGAAGCCCAGGCTGCGGGCCAGTTGGACGGCGGAGCCCGCGGTGGCGAGCTTCCCGGGGGGCGAGGCGGTCATCACCAGGGCCTGGGTGGGGCCGCCGTTGAGGCCCATCCCGACACCGGCCAGGGCGAGCCGCCAGGCGACGTCGGCCGCGGACCAGCCGGTGTCCAGCGGGACGAGCAGCGCCAGGCCGAGGGTGGTGACGGTGGCGCCGGCGAGCGCGGTCGGGCGGGCGCCCCAGCGGTCGGCCAGCCGCCCGCCGACCCGGCCGGCCAGCACCATGCCGAGCGGGAAGGCCAGCATGGTGAGCGCGGTGGCGGTGGCGCTCTCGCCACCCGGGCCGCGCAGGTGCTGGGCGAGCAGGTTGTGGCAGGCCGCGAAGCCGGCGGCGAGGGCCAGCACCGACGCGTTGACCCCGACGGTTCCGGCGGCCCGCAGCACCTCGGCGACCGGCCTGCCCCCGGGGCGGCGCAGCCAGACCAGCACCAGAGGGGCGGCGGGCAGCGCCAGCAGCAGCCACAGCGGTGCCTCCGGGGCCAGGGTCAGTGCGAGCAGCACGGCGGCGACGGCCGCGCCTATCAGGGCGGCGTCGCCGAGTGATGCCCGGTCGGGCGGGCGCAGGCGGCCCCGCCGCGGGGCGTACCGGCGCACGATCAGCACGGCGGCCAGACAGACCGGCAGCTTGATCAGGAAGACCGCCCGCCAGCCGAAGTGGTCCAGCAGCAGGCCGCCGATGACCGGCCCGGTGACGGCGCCGAGCGGGCCGAGCGTCGCCGGGACGCTCATCGCCCGTCCGCGGGACTCGGGGCGGACGGAGGTGGCGGCCAGCACCGGCATCAGGACGAACAGCACCGCGCCGAAGGCGCCCTGGAGCAGCCGGGCGGCGATCAGCCAGCCCGCCCAGGGGGCGAGGGAGGCCAGCACGCTGCACGCGGCGAAGCAGCTGACGGCGAGCAGCAGCGCCGAGCGGGTGCCCACCTGGTCCAGCCAGCGCCCGGCGGGCAGGAGGAGCGCCACCAGAGGGAGTTGGTAGCCGAGGGTGGCCCACTGGGCGACCCCGGCGGACACGTGCAGGCTGGCCGAGATGTCGGTGAGGGCCAGGTTGACCACGTTCATGTCGAGCATCGCGACGAACGAGAGCAGCCCGGCGGCCACGACCAGGATCCACCGGTCCGCTGCATCGGATTGACGGCTCGTCAGTGTGGCGGCGGCCAGTGGCTGTTGCGCTGCCATGGAGTCCCTCCGTTGCCCGGCTGCTGTCCCGGACACCGCCTCGGCGGCGGGGTCCGGTACAGCAGTCGGAGGCGCGGGGGCTCCAGTTCCGAACATGTGGGGGAATTTTCGGATGGGCGGACGGATGGGCGGGTGGGGGTGGCAGGTGGCGTGCGGCGGGCAGAAGACAACAGACAACTAACAACTGACAGATAACAGATTTCGAAATCTGTTATCTGTTAGTTGTCATCTGTTACCCGCCACCTGCCGTCCGTCCGCTCAGCAGGCCGCTGCGAGTTCCCCGCCCTCGGCCGCGCGGAGCCGGGCTATCAGCTCCTCCCGGGCGCGGGCGACTCGGGAGCGTACGGTGCCGATCGGGCAACCGGCGACCTCGGCCGCCTCGGCGTAGCTCAGGCCGACCACCTGGGTGAGCACGAAGGCCTCCCGCCGCTGGGCGGGCACCCGGTCGAGCAGGTCCCCGAGCGCGACGCCGTCCTCGAACCCGGCCGCCGGTTCGGCCCCCTGCCGCTCCGCCGCCTCCTGCCAGTCCGGCAGCGCCGCGCAGCGCGGTCGGGCGGCGGCCGTCCGGTACCGGTCGATCACCGTGCGCCGGGCGATCGACAGCAGCCAGGTGCGGGCCGAGGAGCGGCCGGCGAACGCGGGCAGGCCGCGCAGCGCGCGCAGGAAGGTCTCCTGTGCGAGGTCGTCGGCGGACTGGACGTCGGTGAGGTGCGCGACGAACCGCCAGACGTCCCGCTGGGTGGCACGGACGAAGGCCTCGACGTCCGGGGCCCGGCCCGCGCGGGCGGTCAGCGCGAGCGCGGTGAGCTGCTCGTCATCCACGGCGGCCTCCCACCCGGCTGGTCCCACCGCGAGGATAGTGCGGGACGATGGTCGTATGAGATGCGCGCAGTTCCGTACCGCCCTGTCGGCCCGGCTCGACGGCGAACCGACCGGACTGCCGGTTGGCCGGCTGGACGGGCACGTCGCGCGCTGCGCCGGCTGCCGGGCGTGGCTGGAGCGGGCCGAGCAACTGCGCGGCCGCGTCCGGGTGAGCGCCGCCGCCGGCCCGTCGGAGGAGTGGTCGGCCCGCCTGCTGGACGGGCTCGGCGTGAGGGGGCTCGGGGGCGGTCAGGCTCCGGACGGGCCGGAGGCCGTGGAGCGGTAGGACGGTGGCGCCGGCCCAAGCCGGTGCGCCGTCGTAGTCAGGCATGCGAAGGTCCTGAGGGGAGGGCTGGGAGCGGCGCCACCCGAGGCGGCGCCGCCGGCGGTCCATGGGACTTCCGCGCGGCCCACGGCGCCTCCACGGAGGAGACGGCGGGCGGGCGCGGGCCCGGGCCCTGGCGGCACGGCGGCGAAGGCACGGCCGAGCGGCAGGGCGACCTGCCCGCCGAGCGAACCCCGTGGGCCCTGCGGTCCCCGGCGGCGGTGGGCTGCCGGGGCGGTGGGCGGAGGAGTGGGGGCGGCGGGCGCGTCAGCAGGCGAGGGCGAGCGCCGGCGGGCCGCGCCGGACCACGGCATGGGTGAGCAGCACCGACCGGGATGGCCGGGTCCGGCCGCCGGTGGGCCGGGGCGCAGTCGGCGGGCGGTAGCCGAAGGGGCGCGCGAACAGCGCCAACAGCGGGAGCACCAGCACTCCCGCGACCACGGTGCCGAGCGCGCCGAGCAGGTCGAAGAGCCGGACCAGCGCGGCGTCCCCGCGCCACAGCAGCAGCGCGCAGGCCAGCGCGGCGAGCGCGTGGGCGGCGATCATCCCGAGGGACATCCCGTGCGCCATCCCGTGTGCCATGCCGTGTGTCGTCCCGGAGGGCATCCCCGCCATCCCGGCCACGTCCAGCGCCGTCCCATCGGCCGAAGCCGAAGCCGAAGCCGAAGCCGAAGCCGAAGCGGACGCGGAGACCGACATGGAGACCGACGCGGACGTGGGTACCGATACCGATACCGGGGCGGAAACCACACCCGCCGCCGCCGTCCCGTGGTGCATGCCAGCCATGGCGTGCAGGCCGTTGGCGGCGGGCGGGACGTCCGGGTCGAGGCCCGCCATCCGGGCCAGCTCGACGGGGGAGAGCCCGCCGGGGATCCGCTCGGGGTTGCAGAGCAGCAGCGAGGCCCAGTCCGTGGTGGCGAGCCGGCCGAGACCGCCGCCTCCCCGCCCGAGCGCCGCGGCCTGTTCGAACAGCAGGTGCAGCGCGCTCTGCGCCGCGACCATCCAGGCGCTGATCGCGCCGAGCCCGCGCCGCTTGCCGGCGAGCAGCCAGGTCAGACCGAGGACGGCCCCGAACGCGCCGGCCAGCACCGGCGGTGAGACCCCGGCTCCGGCCATGGCGACGTGCGCCGCGGCGGCCAGCGCCACGCACAGCGCGGCGAAGACCACGGCGCGCAGCAGGCGGATCCGGTCGGTCATCACGATGGCACTCATCGTCGCACCCGTCCCGCCCGGCCCGGACCGCACCCTCCGGTATTGGCCGGTTCCACCCCGTGAGACCATGCCCGGCCCCGTGCCGCCGCGCGTCGAGACGCCCGGTCCGGCCGCCGCACCAACCCGTTCGTACGACCATCGACGCGGTTTGACATCGCTCCCCGCTTGCTCACTAAATGTGCACACCCCGGTACCGATGGTGGCCGCCGGGCGGACCCCGAACGCGAAGCAGGAGGCCCGGCCATGGAGACCTCGACCGGCTTGGCGGCCCCCGCCGCCGACCTCGCCGACCCCCGCTTCTGGCAGCTGCCCGCCCCCGCCCGCGCGGCCGCCTTCGCCGAACTGCGCCGACTCCCCGCGCCGGTGTTCTTCGGAGATCCCGCCACCGGCCGGGGCTTCCACGCGCTGGTCCGCCACGCCGACGTGGTCGAGGCCAGCCGCACCCCCGCGGTGTTCCTCAGCGGCCCCGGCGTCACCACCCCGGAACCGCCCCGCTGGGTCCGGCTGGTGTTCGGCGACTCGATGGTCAACCTCGACGACCCCCGGCACGCCCAGCTGCGCAGGATCGTCTCGCGAGCCTTCACCCCCCGGCTGCTCGGCCAGGTCGAGGAGGACATCCGCCGCGTCGCCACCCGCCTGGTCGACGACGTCGAGCGGAGGCGGCCGGAGGACTTCGTCACCTCCGTGGCCGCCGAGCTCCCCTTCCAGGTGATCTGCACCATGATGGGGATCCCGGAACACCCGCGCCGAATGATCCTGGACCAGGTCAACCACGCTTCCGAGAACATCGGCGTGGCCCGCCCGCTGCGCCGCCGGATCCGGATGCCCGGGCGCGGGCTGCTGGCGCTGGCCCGCATGCAGGGCATGGTCGCCTCGATCGGCCGTGAGCGCCGCCGCAGGCCCACCGAGGACCTGATCTCCGCCCTGGTCACCGCCGACGTGGACGGCCGTCGGCTCACCGGACGCGAGCTCGGCGCGTTCTTCTCCCTGCTGCTGGTGGCCGGAGTGGAGACCACCCGCAACGCGCTCGCCCACGGCCTGCACCTGCTGACCGCGCACCCGGAGCAGCGCGCCCTGCTGCTCGCAGACCTCGACGGGGGGCTCGGCGGTGCGGTCGACGAGATCATCCGCCACGCCACGCCGATCATCCACTTCCGCCGGACCCTCGCCGTCGACCACGAGCTCGGCGGCCCCGGGGGCCCGCTGCTGCGCGCGGGAGAGAAGGTCGCACTGTTCTTCGGCTCGGCCAACCGGGACGAGACGGTCTTCCCCGACCCGGACGCGTTCGACATCACCCGCACGCCCAACCCCCACCTCGGCTTCGGCGGCGGAGGGCCGCACTACTGCATCGGGGCGCACCTGGCCCGGCAGGAGATGAAGGTGCTGTTCCGCGAGCTGTTCGCCCGGCTGCCCGAGGTGCGGTCGGTCGGCGAGCCGGACATCGTTCCGTCCAACTTCGACCACCGGGTCCGGTCGCTGCGCTTCACGTTCTGAACCGTCCGAGCCCTCCGAGCCCTCCGAGCCCTCCGAGCCCTCCGAGCCCTCCGAGCCCTCCGAGCCCTCCGAGCCCTCCGAGCCCTCCGAGCCCTCCAGCCCTCCGAGCCCCCGTTCGCGCCCTACCCGCCGATCGGCAGCCCCCGGTCGGCCTTCACCTGCTTCATCGTCAGATGGGAGTTGACCTGCGCGATCCCCGGCAGGCCGGAGAGCACGTCGGTGATGAAGCGCTCGTACGCGGCGATGTCGGCCACCGCGATGCGCAGCAGGTAGTCGGGTTCCCCGAAGAGGCGGTGCGCCTCCACCACTTCCGGCAGCTCCGCCACCCGGCGTTCGAACTCGGCGACCGTCACCTGATCCTCGTGACGCATGGTGATCGTGACGAAGGGTTGGAAGCCGCGTCCGACCGTCGTGCCGTCCAGGAGCGCGCGGTAGCCGCGGATCACGCCGTCCTGCTCCAGTTGTCGGACCCGGCGCAGGCAGGGGGAGGGGGTGAGGTCCACCCGGGCGGCCAGGTCGGCGTTGGTCAGGCGGCCGTCCTGCTGGAGCTCGCGGAGGATTCTGCGGTCGATTCGGTCCATGGCGCAATATTCTGCCAAAACGCGGGCCGGGCGAGCAGGAAGTGGCCATCGCGTGCCAGGGCTATCCGGCTACCTTCAGTGACCGAACGCACCGGACAGGTGCCGCGAGGATCACCGGACCAACGGCCGGGACCCGCCCGAACGAGCACGACAGGTCACCGCCACCCATGGACACCCACGCCCTCCTCCTCTTCCTCGGAGTCGACCTGCTGCTGGTCTGCACACCGGGGCCCGACTGGCTCTACATCGCCGCCCGGGGCCTCGGCCAGGGCCGGCGCGCCGCCTTCACCGCGGTCGGCGGCGTCTGCGCCGGCTACGCCGTCCACACCCTGCTCTCCAGCGCCGGCCTGGCCGCCGCGCTGCGTGCCGTCCCCGCCGCTCTGCCCGTCCTGCGCCTCACCGGCGCCGCGTACCTGCTGGTGCTGGCCGTCACCATGCTGCTCGCGCTGCGCAAGGGCGGGGGCGCCACGGCCCTCACCGAGCCCAAGCCGCAGCCCACCGCGACCGTGCTGCGCCAGAGCATGCTGACCGCCCTGCTCAACCCCAAGGGGCTGCTGCTCTACCTCTCCCTGGTGCCGCAGTTCGTCGAGCCGGGCGCCGCGCTGCCGGTCGGCGGGCAGGTGCTCGCCCTCGGCTCGCTCAACGTGCTGGCCTGCGCCGTCGTGTACGGGCTGGTCGCGCACGCCAGCGGACGCCTGGGCGGACGGCTCGGCGGCACCCCGCGCGCGGCGCGCCGGATGACCCTCGTCTCGGCGGTGCTGCTGATGCTGGTGGCGGGCGTCACGGCGAGCGCCTGAGAACGGGAGCACAATGCCGGGCATGACAGAGCGTCCGACCTTCCCCGGCACCCGGCCCGCCGATCAGCCCGCGCCCGCCGGTCAGGCCGTGTCCACCGATCAGCCCGCGCCCGCCGATCAGCCCGCCTCCACCGGTCAGGCCGTGTCCACCGAACAGCCCGCCCCCGGCGGGGAACCTGCGGACCGGCCCACCGCCGAACTCTGGACCGCCCTCGGCGGATCGGCCGACCTGCTGGGGCGGGTCTCCTTCCACGGCCCCGGCGACGTCCTGCCCTCCGGCCTGCCGGTGCGCCGGCTCGCCCGGGCCACCGTGGCCGCCTGCTCGCTGGCCGCCGCCGAACTCGCCGCCCACCGTGCCGGCGGTCCGGTCCCCGCCGTCCGGGTGGACCAGGGCGCCGTCGCCACCGCCTTCGTCAGCGAACGCCACCTGACCGTCGACGGTCGCACGCCCGTCAGCTTCGCCCCGCACTCCGGCTTCTGGCGCACCGCCGACGGCTGGGTCCGCACCCACGCCAACTACCCGCACCACCGCACCCGACTGCTCGCCGCCCTGGACCTGCCAGCCGACGCCGGGCCCGAACAAGTCGCCGAGTTGCTGGGTGGACTGCCGGCGGAGCAGGTCCAGGAGCGGGCGTTCGAAGCGGGGGCGCTCGCCGTGGCCGTCGCGCCGGTGAGTGCCACCATGCACCCCCTGGTGGAGAGCCGGGTGACCGGCACCGCGCCCGTCCGCCCGCTCGGCGACGCCGGCCCGGAGCGGCCCGCCGCCGGGATCCGCGTCCTCGACCTCACCCGGGTCATCGCCGGACCGGTCGCCACCCGCACCCTCGCCCTGCTGGGCGCCGACGTCCTGCGCGTCGACCCGCCCCAGCTCCCCGAGGCCGACGACGCCCACGCCGACACCGGCTTCGGCAAGCGCTCCACCCGCCTCGACCTCGCCGATCCCGCCGACCGCGCCGTCTTCGACGGCCTGCTCGCCACCGCCGACGTCCTCGTCACCGGCTACCGCCCCGGCGCCCTCGACGCGCACGGCCTCGCCCCCGACGCACTGTCGGCCCGCCACCCCGGCCTGATCGTCGCGCAGCTCTGTGCCTGGGGCTGGACCGGCCCCTGGGCCGGCCGGCGCGGCTTCGACAGCCTCGTCCAGGCCGGCGTCGGCATCGCCGCCCACGAGGCCGGCCCCGACGGCCGCCCCGGCGTACTGCCCGCCCAGGCCCTCGACCACGGCACCGGCTACCTCGTCGCCGCCGCCGTCCTGCGCGCCCTCACCGAGCAGCGCACCGGTCGGCCCGGCGGCCGCCACCTGCGGTTCTCCCTCGCCGGTACGGCCTCGTGGCTGCTGCACGGCATCCCGCCCGAGGCGCCCGCCCCTGCTGCCCCGGCGGACGGCGCTCCGGACACCGGGGCGTACGACCCGGCCCGGTGGCTCGCCGAGACCGACTCCGCCTACGGACGGCTGCGCCACGCCCTGCCGCCCATCGCCTACACCGGCGCACCCACCGACTGGTCCCGCCCGCCGGGGCGCTGGGGGACGGACGCGCCGGTCTGGCTCTGAGGACGCCGCGCAACCGCCGCCCCGACCGGCGGTGTCACCGGCGGCTGGCAGCATCGGCGCATGACTGCACACGCCACCGACTACACCTGGTTCGAGCAGCGCTACCCCATCCCCGGGGCAGCCCACTGCCTGACGCTGGTCGAGGGGATCACCGCCGACGAACTGCTGCGCCGCTTCGGCGCCCTGCCCGGGCGGGAGGTCACCGGCCTGGACGCCGTGGTCGCCGCCTGGGAGACCTTCGACGACGGGGAGGACGAGGAGGCGGAAGCCCGGATCGAGCCGGAGGATGACCGGCTGCTCGTCGCCGTCACCGAACTCGACGGGTGGGCCGTCGTCGTCGAGGTCTTCGGCTACCTCGGCAGCCTGCCCGACGTCATCCGCCGCCTCGCCGACGGCACCCGGCTGGTCTCGCACTTCCGGAACGCCGTCGCGGTGGACCACTTCAACTGGTGGGAGCAGGGCAGCTGCCGGCTTCAGTTCGAGCCGCTGTTCCCCACCCAGCGGCACGGTTCGGACGCCGACGCCCCCGGTGTCCCCGCGCTGCTGACGGCCTGCGGCTTCCAGCTCGACGGGGAGGGTCACGACCTGCACACCGAGGCCGCGTTCGCGCTGGCCGAGCGGCTGACGGACGTCCGGCTCACGCCGGAACGGCTGGAGGCCGCCACGTTCCGGATCGGCTACGCGCCGACGCGCTAGCTAGCTGCGGAGTGAGGCCCGTGAAGTCAGGCCCGTGAAGTCAGACCCCCGCCGGGATCTGCTTGGCCCGGCCTCGCATCTGGAGGGCCGTCACGATCTCGATCAGCCCGAGGATCAGCAGCCAGCAGCCGGCCAGGACGGTCAACGCGGCGATCGAACCGACCGGCCAGACCAGCAGCAGCACACCGGCCACCGTGTTGGCCGCTCCTGCGAAGGCCTGCCAGCCACGGGCCGGCATCTCCGGGTCGGAGACCGCGGCGGCGAGCTGGGTGATGCCCCGGAACAGCCAGCCGATGCCGATCCAGATCGCCAGCAGGACCAGCGACTGCGCCGCGCTGCGGAAGCAGAGCAGCCCCAGCAGGACGCAGATCGCCCCGCTGATGAAGGCCAGCACCCGCAGTGCGGTGGTCGCGTGGGTGCCGAACGCGGCGACCAGCTGCACGATGCCGATGACCAGCAGGTAGAGGCCGAACAGCACGCCCACCACCAGCAGGGTCTCCTTCGGCCAGACGAAGACGACGATTCCGAGGGCCAGCGAGACGATTCCGGCGAGCAGCAGGACCTGCCAGGCGGCCTTGGCGAGCTGGCCGAGCGGACCCTGGACCGGGGAACCGTCGGGGGTGATGATCGGGGAAACCACGGTGGTGCACTCCTCGGGGCCGGGGACGGGCAGGGGTCGAACCCCAGACTGGCCGGGCCACCGCCGACCGGCGCGTCGGGTACGGCCGTTCGGGGGACGGAGACAGGAGAGGGAGGAGAGGTGGCGGAGGGGGATGGAAGGGGGACGGGAGAGGGAGCAGGGAGGAGACGAATGTTCGATGGAGCGGCTCCGGTGGCCTTCCGGTCGCCGGAACGACACCGTCCGGCCGCCTGCCGTCGATATCATCCGGCGGTATGACTTCTGAAGGGTGGGGGACCCGTTCGGTCGAGCCGGTCAGTCAGCACTACATCGTCTGCGGGGGCAACGCACTGGCCCACCGGCTGGTCCTGGAACTCGTCGAGCACTACGAGGTCCCGGTCGTCGTCCTGGTCGCCGATCGCACCCGCGACCACGCGCCGCAGATCGAGCAACTCCCCGGCGTCGCCGCCGTCGTCGAGTACGCCAGCATCACCGACGAGGCGCTGCGCGAGGTGTCGATCGACACCGCCCGCGGCCTCGCCCTCGTCGAGGGCAGCGACCAGGACAACATCCACGCCGCGCTCAGCGCCCAAGGCCACAACCCGGACATCCGGATCGTGCTCCGGATGTTCAACCAGCGCCTCGGCGAGAACATCGAACGGCTGCTCAGGAACGGCGCCGCGCTCTCAGGTTCCGCCACCGCCGCACCCGCGTTCGCCGCGGCGGCGCTCGGGCGGCCCAACTCGGTCGAGATCGGCGGACGCTTCCTGCACATCGCCTTCGACGAGGCCATCACCTCCGACCGGATCTGCGTGGTCGCCGACCACATCGACCGCCAGGACCTCAGCAGGATCCGCCTGCTGCCCGAACAGCGCGGCGACTCGGCCGACTTCGTCCGGCTCGCCAGCGAGTTCGGCGACGACGGGCCGGTCCGCCCCGGTGGCGTCCGCCGCGACGCGGAGCCGGAGCCGGAGCCGGTGCCCGAGGAGGAGCCGGGCGGCGTGGCCGCCCTCCAAGCGCTGCGCATCGAACCCAGGGAACCGATCAGCTGGGTGCGGCGGGCGCGCTGGCGGCTGCTCGACATGATGCGCTTCTTCACCAGCGCCCGGATGCGGCTGGTGCTGCTCACCGCCCTCGCCGCAGTGCTGATGGCCTTCGGCGTTCTCTGGTACCTGAACCGGAACTTCGGCTGGACCCTCTACATCTCGCTACTCGACCTCGCGGGCGCCGCCCAGCCCGACCAACTCGCCGACATCGCCGCCGGGACCGGGACGGGCGGGCTGTGGCAGCGGGTGGCACAGGTGGTGATCACCATCTGCGGGATCACCTTCGCCCCGGTCGCCACCGCCATCGCGGTCGAGGTGCTCGGCTCCGGGCGGCGCGGGCAGCCCCGCAACCCCGGGGCCGGCACCCGGGACCACGTGATCGTCGTCGGCCTCGGCAACGTCGGCACCCGGGTCGCGGCCCAACTGCACGAACTGGGCGTGCCGGTGGTCTGCATGGAGCGCGACCCGCAGGCCCGGGGCATCGCCGCCGCCCGGGCGCTCGGCATCCCGGTGGTCCTGGGCGACGGCCCGTTCGAGGAGCAGTTGCGCCGCGCCCGGTTGAAGCACAGTCGGGCGCTGGTCGCGGTCAGCGGCGACGACGCCACCAACCTGGAGGCGGCCCTGGAGGCGCGCCACGGGAATCCCGAAGTCCGCGTGGTGGTGCGGCTGTTCGATGACAACTTCGCCGGGCACTTCTACGCGACGCTGGACAACGCGGCCTCGCGCTCGGTCTCGTACCTGGCCGCACCCGCCTTCGCCGCCGCCCTGATGGGGCGCGAGGTGCGCGGGATGCTGTCGGTGTTCCGGCACGTGCTGCTGATCGCCGAGTTGACGGTCGAGGACGGCAGCGGGCTGATCGGGATGAACCGGCACGACCTGGAGGACCCGGGCGGCGTCCGGGTGATCGCCGTCCGGTTCGCCCGCAGCGCGCAGTTGCAGTGGAACTTCCCCGACCGCACCCGGCGCCTCACCCCCGGCGACCAGATCGTGGTCGCCGCCACCCGTAGCGGGCTCGCCCGGCTCAACACCGCGCTGGTGGACGAGGTGTGATGGCGGCCGACGGGTAACAGCCGACAGGTAACAGCTAACAGATAACAGCTGACAGATTTCAGATGACGAAATCTGTCAGCTGTTATCTGTTGCTTGTCGGCTGTTACCTGTCAGCTGTCAGTCGTGAGCGGCCAGGTCACCGATTGGTGAAGGACGGCGGGCGCTTCTCGGCGAACGCCGCCATGCCCTCCTTCTGGTCCGCCGTGGCGAACGCCGCGTGGAACAGCCGACGCTCGAAACGGACGCCCTCGGCGAGGGTCGTCTCGAAGGCGCGGTTGACGCTTTCCTTCAGCATGACGGCCGCCGGGGTGGACATCGCCGCGACGGTCTCGGCCACCGTCAGGGCCTCGGCCAGCAGCTGGTCCGCCGGGACGATCCGGGAGACCAGGCCGGCCCGCTCGGCCTCCTCGGCGCCCATCATCCGGCCGGTCAGGCACAGTTCCATCGCCTTCGCCTTGCCGACCGCCCGGGTCAGCCGCTGCGAGCCGCCGATGCCCGGGATCACGCCGAGCTTGATCTCCGGCTGCCCGAACTTCGCGGTGTCCGCCGCCAGCAGGATGTCGCACAGCATCGCCAGCTCGCAGCCGCCGCCCAGCGCGAACCCGGCCACGGCCGCCACGACCGGCTTGCGCAGCGCGCCGAGCCGGTCCCAGGGGCCCAGCCAGTCGTCCAGGTAGACGTCCGGGAACCGGTTGCCCTGCATCTCCTTGATGTCGGCGCCGGCCGCGAACGCCTTCTCCGAGCCGGTGATCACCAGACAGCCGATCTCCGGGTCCCGGTCGAAGGCGGTCGCGGCCGCGACCACCTCGTTCATCAGCTGGGTGTTCAGCGCGTTGAGCGCCTTCGGCCGGTTGAGCGTGATCAGTCCCACCCGGCCCTTGCGCTCGACCAGGATCGTCTCGTAGGTCTCGGTCTCGGTCATCGCCGTTGACTCCCATTCCGC
Source organism: Kitasatospora sp. NPDC087271 (assembly GCF_044744605.1). NCBI lineage: Bacteria > Bacillati > Actinomycetota > Actinomycetes > Kitasatosporales > Streptomycetaceae > Kitasatospora > Kitasatospora sp. NPDC087271. Next base: position 382,825 of record NZ_JBIUYQ010000001.1, on the reverse strand, counting down.
TGCTCGGCGCCGCGCGGGCGCGCCCTGACCATCCAACGATCTACGACGCGCCCCGCCTCGCGCCAGTCTTGGTATGCGAGACGGTCGTCACGGGTCCGGCTCCCCGCTGCGGAGCCGGGGCCCAGGGCTCCGGACACGGGCCGCCAGGGGTCAGAAGCGGACCCCGTAGCGCTCGGCCGCCTGCCGGACGGTCTCCGCCTTGACCTCGCCCCGGCGCGCCAGCGCGGCCAGCGCCGCCACCGCGACCGACTGGGCGTCCACGCCGAAGTGCCGGCGCGCCGCGTCCCGGCTGTCGGAGAGGCCGAAGCCGTCCGTGCCCAGCGACGTCCAGTCCTGCTCCACCCACGGGCGGATCTGGTCCGGCACCGCGCGCATCCAGTCGCTGACCGCCAGCACCGGCCCGGGCGCCCCTGCCAGTGCCCGCGTCACGTAGGGGACGCGCGCCGCCGCACCCGTACCGGCCGCAGCCTGCGTCAGGTTGGCCGCGTCGCAGTCCAGTGCCTCCCGGCGCAGCTCCGTCCAGGAGGGTGCCGACCAGACGTCCGCCGCCACGCCCCAGTCCTCGCCGAGCAGTTGCTGGGCGGCGAGTGCCCAGCGAACGGCGGTGCCCGAGGCGAGCAGTTGGAGCCGCGGCGCGTCGCCGTCCGGGGAGGGATCCGCCGGGCGGTAGCGGTACAGCCCGCGCAGGATGCCGTCGGTGATGTCAGTGACGTCGGTGACGTCGGTGACATCCGTGCCGGTCGGCAGCGGCGGCTGTGGCAGCGGCTCGTTGTAGACGGTCAGGTAGTAGAACACGTCCTCGCCGTGCGGGTGTCGGGGGCTGCTGCCGTACATCCGGCGCAGGCCCTCGCGGACGATCACCGCGACCTCGTACCCGAAGGCGGGGTCGTAGGACAGTGCCGCCGGGTTGGTGGAGGCGATCAACTGCGAGTGTCCGTCGGCATGTTGAAGACCCTCGCCGGTCATCGTGGTGCGTCCGGCGGTGGCGCCGATCAGGAAGCCCCGGCCCAACTGGTCGGCCAGGGCCCACATCTGGTCGGCGGTGCGCTGCCAGCCGAACATCGAGTAGAAGATGTAGAACGGGATCACCGGCTCGCCGTGGGTGGCGTAAGCGGTCGCGGCGGCGGTCAGCGAGGCCATCGAACCGGCCTCCGTGATGCCCTCGTTGAGGATCTGGCCGGTCGCCGACTCCTTGTAGTGGAGCAGCTGGTCGCGGTCGACCGGGTCGTAGGTCTGCCCCAGCGGCGAGTAGATGCCGGCGCTCGGGAAGAGCGACTCCATGCCGAAGGTGCGTGCCTCGTCCGGGACGATCGGCACCCAGCGGTGGCCGGTGGCCTTGTCCCGCATCAGGTCCTTGACCAGTCGGACGAACGCCATGGTGGTCGCGATCTCCTGCGTGCCGGAGCCCTTGAGCAGCGTCTCGAAGGGCTTCGCGGGCAGCTCGGGCAGCGGGGTGAAGCGCACCCGGCGGGCGGGCGCGGGGCCGTCCAGCGCGGCGCGCCGCTCCCGGAGGTAGTGGGCCTCCGGGGAGTCCGGGCCCGGGTGCGCGTACGGGACCAGCTCGCCGGTCAAGGCGCTGTCCGGAATGGGAAGTTCGAGCAGGTCGCGCATCGCCCGGAACTCCGCCCCGGAGAGCTTCTTCATCTGGTGGTTGGCGTTGCGGGCCTCGAAGCCGGGGCCGAGCGTCCAGCCCTTGACCGTCTGCACCAGCACCACCGTGGGGGCGCCCCGGTGCTCCAGCGCCGCACGGTAGGCGGCGTACACCTTGCGCGGTTCGTGCCCGGCCCGGGAGGTCGCGACGATCTCCAACAGCCGCTGGTCGTCCACGGTTTCGGCGATCGCCCGGAGCTCGGGCGCGGCCTGGAACAGGTGCTCGCGGACGTAGCGGGCGTCCGAGGCGGCGTAGGTCTGGAACTGTCCGTCCGGCACCGCGCCGAGCCGGCGCACCAGCGCGCCCGTGGTGTCGCGGGCCAGGAGGTCGTCCCAGGCCTCGCCCCACAGTGACTTGACGACGTTCCAGCCGGCGGCGCGGAACTGGCGCTCCAGCTCCTGGACGATCTTTCCGTTTCCGCGTACCGGTCCGTCCAGGCGCTGGAGGTTGCAGTTGACCACGAAGGTGAGGTTGTCCAGCCCCTCGCGGGCGGCCAGGGCGAGCGCGGCGGTCGACTCCGGCTCGTCCATCTCCCCGTCGCCGAGGAACGCCCAGACGTGCGAGCCGGAGGTGTCCTTGATGCCGCGCGCGGTCAGGTACCGGTTGAACCGGGCCTGGTGGATGGCCGACAGCGGTCCGAGGCCCATGGACACGGTCGGGAACTCCCAGAACCACGGCAGCCGGCGCGGGTGCGGGTACGAGGGCAGGCCGCCGCCGCCGGCCTCCTGCCGGAAGCGGTCCAACTGGGCCTCGCCGACGCGTCCTTCGAGGAAGGCGCGGGCGTAGACGCCGGGCGCGGCGTGGCCCTGGACGTACAACTGGTCGCCGGAGCCGTCGGCCTCCTTGCCGCGGAAGAAGTGCTGGAAGCCGACCTCGTACAGCCAGGCGGCGGACGCGTACGTGGCCATGTGCCCGCCGAGACCGCCGCGGTGGTTGCCCCTGGTCACCATGGCGGCGGCGTTCCAGCGGTTCCAGGCGGTGATCCGGCGCTCCATCGCCTCGTCGCCGGGGAACTCGGGCTCGGCGCCGGTCGGGATGGTGTTGACGTACGGGGTGTCCAGGAGCGGCGGGACGTCGAGCCGGCGCAGTTCGGCGTGTTCGACGAGGCGGCGCAGCAGGTGGGCGGCGCGGTGCGCTCCGCCGAAGTCGCGGGCGGCGTCCAGGGAGGCGCGCCACTCCGCCACCTCTTCGGGGTCGTGGTCGGGAAGCTGGTCGAGCTGGGACACGGATGGTTCCCCTTTGCCGGTGCTTCAGAGTGTCGATTCCGGGATGCGGAATGACATTTCTCTCCATGGAAGGTCTCTATGGACGGTAGGGAGTGATCCGGCGGCGCGTCAACCGCTACCGGGGGGTAATGTGAGCGATGATCGATCATCTTTATGCGAACTACAATCCCGGGCCAGGACCCCGCCCGGATCCGCTCAGGCGGAGCGGTCGGCGTACTCCAGGACGTGTTCCGCCAACAGCCGCCCGACCTCCGGATCTCGCCGCCGGAAGGCCTCGATCAGCGGAGCGTGGTCGGCCGCGTTCTCGTGCAGCTCCGGGCGGACCCGGTGCAGCGACAGCACCGTCCACACCTCCACGCCCAGCCCCTCCCAGGTCCGCAGCAGCGCCCCGTTGCCGGCGGCGGCCACGATCTCGCGGTGGAAGGCCACGCCGTGCCGGGCCTGCCCGAGCGCGTCACCCGCCCCGGCCGCCGCCGCCATCCGTTCCGCGTGCCGCTCCAGGGCGGCGGTGTCCCCGGCCAGGCGGATGACCGCAGACTCGGCGGCCAGCCGCTCCAGTGCGGCCCGCACCTGGTAGACCTCGCGCAGTTCGGCCGGGCTGATCTCGCGCACCCGCACGCCCCGGTTGGGCTCGGCGTCGAGCAGCCCGAGCGACTGCAGCGAGCGCAGCGCCTCGCGCACCGGCGCCTGGCTGACGTTCAACTCGGCGGCCAGGCGCCGTTCCACGATCCGGTCGCCGGGCTGCCAGCGCCCGTTCAGCAGGCCCTCCAGCAGCAGTCCGCGCACCTGCTCGCCGAGCGGCACCCGGGACAGCGGGTCGGCGTCCCCGGCAGGCGGCGGAGGGCTCGGGCGGGTCATGCGGGCTCCTTGATCGTGGTTCATGACGCGTGGTTCATGACGCGTGGTTCATGACGCGTGGCGGTGCGGGGCCGGCGCCGCCGCCCGGTCAGGCCAGGCCCAACTCGTCGCCCACGCGAGGGGCGAGGAAGCGGGCGACGTCCGCCTCCCCGACCTCGGCGAGCGTCGCCGGGGACCAGTGCGGGGTGCGGTCCTTGTCGATCACCTGGGCGCGGATGCCCTCGACCAGGTCGTGCCCGCCCAGCGCGGCGCAGGAGACGCGGTACTCCTGGTCGAGCACGGCCTCCAGGGAGGGGAGCGTGCGGGCCCGGCGCAGCGCGGCGAGGGTCACCGTGACGGCCGTGGGGGAGTTGCCGAGGACCAGCTCCGCGGCCTCCTTCGCCTCCGCCACGCCGGAGTCCAGCAGTCGTTCGACGATCTCCGCGACGCTGTCGGCCGCGTAGCAGGCGTCGATCCAGCCGCGCTGTTCCGCGAGCGGGGCCCCCGGCGCGGGCTCGGCGTGCGCGGCGACGACGGCGGCCGGGTCGGGGCTTTCGGCCAGGGCGTCGAGCAGCGCCGCGATCCGCGTCGAGGGGACGAAGTGGTCCGCGAACCCGCACAGCAGCGCGTCACCGGGGCCCATCGAGGCCGAGGTGAGGCCGAGGTGGGTGCCCAACTCGCCCGGGGCGAGCGCGAGCAGCCGACTGCCGCCGACGTCCGGGACCAGCCCGATCCGGGTCTCGGGCATGGCGACGGTGGAACGTTCGGTGACGATCCGGACCGCGCCGTGGGCGGACAGGCCGATGCCGCCGCCCATGGTGATGCCGTCCATCACCGCGACGTACGGCTTCGGGTAGTGGGCGATCAGCGCGTTCAGCCGGTACTCGTCGCGGAAGAAGGCCCGGGTGCCGGCCCCGCCGGCCTTGGCGTCGTCGTGCAGTGCGCGGAGGTCGGCCCCGGCGCAGAGGCCGCGCTCGCCGGCGCCGGTCAGGACGACGGTGCGCACCCGGTCGTCCGCGGCCCATCCGGCCAGCGTCGCGTGGACGGTGGTGATCATGCCGTGGGTCAGCGAGTTGAGCGCCCGCGGTCGGTTCAGCACGATCCGTCCGGCCCCGCCGTCCAGGGAGACCTGGACCTCCGCCACCTCTGCGCTCATCGGGTCCGTTCCCGTCGTTCGGTCGTTCCTCGGTCTTGACGACTCCTGTCGCCCACCGTACCGGGGCGGCGCGGAGCCGTGATCACCTGACCGGGGGGCGGGCCGTCCTCGCGGCCCGCCGGCCGGCCGCCCGGGCCCGGTTCGGGGCCCTACGGCCAGGCGCGCAGGGCGAGTTCGGCGGTCCGGGCCAGGTCGGCGACGGTGGCGCCGTCCCGGGCCTGCTGCGACATGCCCTGGATGACCGTGCCGAAGTAGCCGGCCAGCGCGTGCGGGTCGGCGTCGGGCGGGAGTTCGCCGTCCGCCTGGGCCGTGCGCAGCCTGGTCTCGAAGGCGTGGAGGTTGCGGTTGCGCAGATCGCGCAGGTGGGCCTGGACCTCGGCGTCCTGCGGGGAGACGTTGGTGGCGGCGCTGATCACCAGGCAGCCGGCCGGGTGGGAGGGGTCGGGGTAGATGGCCGCCGCCTCGCGCAGGATCCGGGCGAAGGCCGCGTACGCGGTGGTCTCCTCCTGTAGGGCGGCCTCCGCGAACGCGCCGACGGGGGAGTGGCCGTAGTGGCGGACGACCTCATCGAAGAGCGAGCGCTTGTCGCCGAACGCGGCGTAGAGGCTGCCGGGCCGGATGCCCATGGCGGTGGTCAGGTCGGTGACGGAGGTGGCCTCGTAGCCGCGCTCCCAGAACAGCCGGGTCGCCGCCGTCAGCGCCTCGCCCCGGTCGAAGGTCGGTGGTCGTCCGCGCCGGGGCCGCGTCGGGTTCTCGGTCATGCCGGAATTTTAGAACACCCGCTCAACAAGTGTGTTAGCTTCTTTCTTGAGCGACCACTCAACAAATAGGGTGGGCGAAGCGGGAAGGGGCTCAGTCATGGGCAGGCAGGCACTCAAGGGCAAGACCGCGCTGGTCACCGGGGGCAGCAGGGGGATCGGCCGGGCGATCGCCCGCAGGCTCGGCCGCGACGGCGCCACCGTCGCCGTCGGCTACGCCCGCGATCAGGAGGCGGCGGGCGAGGTCGTCGCGGGCATCCGCGCCGACGGCGGCCGGGCCTTCGCGCTGCCCGCCGAACTCGGCCGGCACGGGGACGCGGCCGCGCTGTGGGAGGCGTTCGACGCCGGGATCGGCGCGCACGCGCCCGACGGCGGCGTCGACATCATCGTGAACAACGCCGGGATCGGGCGCAGTGCCGACCTCGCCGCGCTCACCGAGGAGGGCTTCGACGAGGTCTTCGCCGTCAACGTCCGTGCGCCGTTCTTCGTCGTCCAGCACGGACTGCACCGGCTGCGCGACGGCGGCCGGATCATCAACGTCTCCAGCGGCGCGGCCCGCCTCGCCATGCCGGAGATCATCGCCTACGGGGCGACCAAGGGGGCGCTCGACACCTTCACCCTCAACCTCGCCAAGCAGCTCGGCCCGCGCGGGATCACCGCCAACTCGGTCGCGCCGGGTGTCGTCGACACCGACGTCAACGCCGGCTGGCTGCGCGGCAACGCGGAGGCGGAGGCCCATGCGGCCTCGCTCGCGGCCCTCGGCCGGGTCGGGCAACCGGAGGACGTCGCGGACATCGTCGCCTTCCTCGCCTCCGATGACGCCCGCTGGGTCACCGGCCGGGTCATCGACGCCACCGGTGGGGCGGGCCTGTAGGCGCGGTGCGTCCGGTGCGCGGGGGGGGGAGTTCGAGGAGGGGGCGGGGGTAACGGATAACAGCTGACAGATGATGAAATCTGTCAGCTGTTATCTGTCATCCGTTCGCCGTCAGTTGTCGGCCGGAGGCTGTGGACCGGAGGCTGTGGACCGGCTACGGCTGGACCCGCCCCGTCACCTCGCCGAACCCGATGACGGCGCCGTCCGGCCCCGGCGCGGTGGCGGTGATGGTGACCTCGTCGCCGTCCTCCAGGAACGTCCGGGTGGTGCCGTCCGGGAGCTTCAGCGGCTCCTCGCCGTTCCACGTCAGCTCGATCAGCGCGCCGCGGGTCTCCGGCTCCGGCCCGCTGACGGTGCCCGAGGCGAACAGGTCGCCGGTGCGCAGCGAGGCGCCGTTGACCGTCATGTGGGTGAGCTGCTGCTGTGCCGTCCAGTACATCGAGGCGAACGGCGGCCGGGACACCAGGTGCCCGTTCAGCCGGACTTCCAGCGCCAGGTCCAGTCCCCACGGTTCGCCGCCGCGGTCGTCCAGGTACGCCAGCGGCTCGACGTCGCGCTCGGGCGGCGCGACCCGGGCGTGCTGCAGGGCGTCCAGCGGGACGATCCACGGGGAGACGGAGGTGGTGAAGGACTTACCGAGGAACGGGCCGAGCGGCACGTACTCCCAGGCCTGGATGTCGCGCGCGGACCAGTCGTTGACCAGGCAGACGCCGAACACGTGCTCGCGGAAGTCGTCCAGGACGACCGGTCGGCCCAGCTCGGACGGGGTGCCGACGACGAAGCCGACCTCCGCCTCGATGTCCAGCCGCCGGGTCGGCCCGAACGACGGCGCCGGGTCGGAGGGGGCCTTGCGCTGCCCGTGGGGCCGCACCACCGGGGTGCCGGAGACGACCACCGTGCCGGCCCGCCCGTGGTAACCGATGGGCAGGTGCTTCCAGTTGGGGGTGAGCGGCTCCGAGCCCGGGCGGAAGATCCGGCCCAGGTTGGTGGCGTGGTGCTCGGAGGCGTAGAAGTCGACGTAGTCGGCGACCTCGAACGGCAGGTGCAGCTGGACCTCGCCCGCCGGCAGCAGCGCAGGCGACAGCGCCTCGCGGTAGGACTCGTCCGTCAGCCACCGCGTGAGGTCGGCCCGGACCTGCGTCCAGGTCGAACGCCCCGCCGCCAGCAGCGGGTTGAGCGAGTCCGCGGCCAGCAGCACGGACGGCGCCCCGGCCGCCCGGGCGGCCGCCGCGGCGTCCAGCACGAAGTCCCCGACGCGCACGCCGATCCGCCGCCGGCCGGGCTGGTCGGCGGCGGTGAACACGCCGTACGGCAGGTTGTGCACGCCGAACGGCGAGTCCTGGGCGCTGGCGAGCCAGCTGCGGGGGGTGGTGCTCAACGGTCCTCCTGGGGCTGTGACGTGGACGGCAGCAGGCCGAGCGCGGCCAGGTCGTCCAGGGGCTCGGCGATGCTGCACGTGCCGAACGCGGTGAACGAGTTCCGGATCACCGTGACCTGACGATCGGTCAGCGCGTGGACGGCCTTGGCCAGCACCGCGCCGTCGCGTTCCGCCAGCACCGCCGCTGCTGCGGCCCGGTCGGTCTCCTGCGCGGCCAGCAGCACGTTGAGGAAGCCGTGGTGCTCGAAGCCGGTGGTCGGGTCGGTGTGCCGGACGGCGTTGTGCAGTCCGGCGGTGCACTTGTACGGCAGTCCGCGCAGCGCGCAGCCGGTGAGGAAGGCGGCCAGTTCCTCCTCGTCCGGGAACGCCTCGGCCACCACCCCGCCGGTGCGGAACTTCGCCCGGTAGGGGCTGTCGACGAGCACGTCCAGCACTTCGCCCAGGCCGTCGCCGCGCAGGAGTTCGCGCGGCAGCTCGATGGCGGCCGGGACGTCCGGCGGCAGCAGCCGGTCCAGGGCGGCGACCGCCTCGGCGGCGTCCCGGACGGCGAGTTCGACGCCGGCCACCTCGAAGGACGCGGCGGCGGCGAGCGCCGGGCCGAGTTCGGCACTGCCCCCCGGCAGTACGAGCCCGACCCCGAGCGGCGCACCGCCCGCCACCGCCGCGGCCAACTCGCCCAGCCGGCCGGCCCCGCACAGGAGCGGGCCGACCGCCTCGGCGTACCAGGCCGCGCGGTGCCCGCGGTGCGCGGGCACCGCCTCGGCGACCGGCAGGTTCCCCGGGGGGAACACCGCGGCGTCGTCGAAGAGCCCGTGGAACAGCTCGGGGATCGCCCCGGTGGCCGGTGAGTCGGGCGCGGTGGACGAGGCGGCGCTCATCGCCCGGGCCCCCGCCCGGCCCAGGTCCAGGCGTAGTCGCCGTCCTCGCCGGCCCGGCCGCCCTCGCCGAGCTCCAGCGGGCGGAACGTGTCCACCATGACGGCGAGTTCGTCGAAGAACTCCACGCCGATGCTGCGCTCGTAAGCGCCGGGCTGCGGCCCGTGGGTGTGCCCGCCGGGGTGCAGCGAGATCGAGCCCTGGCCGATGCCCGAGCCCTTGCGGGCCGCGTAGTCGCCGCCGCAGTAGAACATGACCTCGTCGCTGTCCACGTTGGCGTGGTAGTACGGCACCGGGATCGACAGTGGGTGGTAATCCACCTTGCGGGGAACGAAGTTGCAGATCACGAAGCCGTTGCCCTCGAACACCTGGTGGGCCGGCGGCGGCTGGTGGACCCGGCCGGTGATCGGTTCGAAGTCCCGGATGTTGAAGGCGTACGGGTACAGGCAGCCGTCCCAGCCGACCACGTCGAAGGGGTGGTGCGGCACGGTGTAGCGGGTGCCCGAGACGCCGTTCGGGCCGCGGTGCTTGACCAGCACGTCGACGTCTCCGGCGGCGTCCCCGGTGGCGTCGACGACCAGCGGGCCGACCGGGCCGCGGAAGTCCCGCTCGCAGTACGGCGCGTGCTCCAGCAGCTGCCCGTACTTGGAGAGGTAGCGCTTGACCGGGGTGATGTGGCTGTTCGCCTCGATGCAGTACGCACGCAGCGGTTCGTCCCCGGCCGGCACCCAGCGGTGGGTGGTGGCGCGCGGGATGATCACGTAGTCGCCCTGGCCGACCTCGATCGAGCCGAAGACCGTCTCGACCGTGCCGGAGCCGGACTCCACGTACACGCACTCGTCACCGAGTCCGTTGCGGTACAGCTCGCTCGGGGCCCCGGCGGCGACGTACGAGATCCGCACGTCGCCGTTGCCGAGGACCAGGCGGCGGCTGCCGACGACGTCCGCGGACTTCCACTCCTGGTCCGCGAACAGCTCGTGCAGCTTGAGGTGGCGGGGGAGCAGGGGGTGGTTGGGCACCGTGGACTGGTCCGGCAGCTCCCACGGCACCGCGTTCACCACGGCTGAGGGGATGCCCCGGTGGTAGAGCAGCGAGGAGTCCGACGAGAACCCCTCCTCGCCCATCAACTCCTCGTAGTACAGCCCGCCTTCGGGTGTGCGGTGCTGGGTGTGCCGCTTGGGCGGGATGCTGCCCAGCTGCCGGTAGTACGCCATCTCCCTGCTCCTCCTCGACCGTGCTCAGCCGACCGTCCTCACGGTACGCCCGACCGTGCTCAGAGTTCCCCGGCACTCACAGGTTGCCGCGGGCGTCCTGCTCGCGCTCGATCGCCTCGAACAGCGCCTTGAAGTTGCCCTTGCCGAAGCCCAGCGAACCGTGCCGCTCGATGAACTCGTAGAAGACGGTGGGGCGGTCGCCGATCGGCTTGGTGAAGATCTGCAGCAGGTAGCCGTCCTCGTCGCGGTCGACCAGGATGCCGCGCGACTTCAGCTCGTTGATGTCCACCCGCACCTTGCCGATCCGGGCGCGCAGCTCCGGGTCGTCGTAGTACGAGTCGGGGGTGTCGAGGAACTCCACGCCGCGCGAGCGCAGCACGTCGACGGTGGTGAGGATGTCGTTGGTGGCGAGCGCCATGTGCTGGCAGCCGGGGCCGGTGTAGAACTCCAGGTACTCGTCGATCTGCGACCGCTTCTTGGCGATGGCCGGCTCGTTGAGCGGGAACTTCACCCGGTGGTTGCCGCTGGCGACGACCTTGGACATCAGGGCGGAGTAGTCGGTGGCGATGTCGTCGCCGACGAACTCGGCCATGTTCACGAAGCCCATGACCCGGTTGTAGAACGACACCCACTCGTCCATCCGGCCCAGCTCGACGTTGCCGACGGCGTGGTCGAGGGCCTGGAACAGGCGCTTGGGCGAGCCCTCCGGGCGCTGGACCTTGCTCTGCGCGGTGATGTACCCCGGCAGGTAGGGGCCGTGGTAGCGGGAGCGGTCGATCAGGGTGTGGCGGGTCTCGCCGTAGGTGGCGATGGCCGCGCGGCGCACGGTGCCGTTCTCGTCGGAGACGTCGTTCGGCTCCTCCAAGACGGTGGCGCCGGTCGCGCGGGCGTGCGCGATGCACTTGTCGACGTCCGGGACCTCCAGCGCCAGGTCGACGACGCCGTCGCCGTGGCGGCGGTGGTGGTCCAGCAGCGGGCTGTCCGGCAGCACCCCGCCCTTGATCACGAAGCGGCAGGAGCCGGAGCGGAGCACGAAGGCCTTGCGGTCACGGCGGCCGGTCTCCGGGCCGGAGTAGGCGACCAGCTCCATGCCGAACACGGCCTGGTAGAACTGGGCCGTCTGGGTGGCGTTGCCGACCACGAAGACGACCGCGTCCTGCGCGGTGACGGGGAACGGGTCGGTGGCCGGGTCGTGCTCGACGAGGCCGACGAGGCGGCGCAGCTGGTCGGCGTCGAGGCCGGCCTCGCGCTCCTCGGGGGTCAGCTCAAGGGCGTGGGACTGCGGGGTCATCGGTCGTTCCTCCACTTTTGGCCTCGGCTCTGAGGCGTCCGCTTGAGGCGGCCGCGCCGCGAACGGGTGGGCGGTGCGGCTGGCGGAGAGCTTGCTCCTGTCCGGGTGGCTGGGCAACAGGTCGGGATTTCACTGTTCAATGTGTACAAGCTGATCAGGAAATCCCGCATTCGGCTGCGCAAAATGTGCTGCCGATCGGGACCGGTTCACGGGGCCCGCGACACCGGGTCCTGGGCGGTCCCGAGCGGGGGGAGGTGGCGCAGGAACCAGGCCCCGGCGAGCTCGGCGACCTGGTCCAACGTGCCCGGCTCCTCGAACAGATGGCCCGCACCCGGCACCACCGCCAGTTCGCTCACGCAGTGCAGCCGGGCCCGGGCCCGCCGGTTCAGGTCGATCACGGTGGTGTCCAGGCCGCCGACCACGAGCAGCGTCGGGGCGCTCACCCGGCCCAGGACGTCGGGACCGGCGAGGTCGGGGCGCCCGCCGCGGGAGACCACCGCGCCGACGGCGGGCCCGAGCGCGGCGGCGGTGTGCAGGGCGGCCGCGGCGCCGGTGCTGGCGCCGAACAGGCCGAGCGGCAGGCCGCGGGTCTCCTCCAGCCGGCCCAGCTCCTCGGCGACGGCAGTCAGCCGGTCACCGAGCAGACCGACGTCGAACACCTTGCGGCGGTCCGGCTCCTCGGCCTCGGTGAGCAGGTCGAACAGCAGCGTGGCCAGCCCGGAGCGGTTCAGGTACCGCGCGACGTGACGGTTGCGCGGGCTGCGCCGGCCGCTGCCGCTGCCGTGCGCGAAGAGCACGATGCCGCTCGGTGCGGCGGGGACGGTCAGGCGGCCGGCGAGGCGCACACCGGCGGCGCGCAGGACCAGCTCGCGGTCCACGTCCACCGGCCCCGGCGCGCGCCGCCCGCCCGCGGCCTCGGCGAGCAGCCGCAGGACCTCCTCGTCGCCGGTCTGCGCGAAGTCCCCGTAGAACTCGCCGATCGCGAAGAACGGCGACGGTGTGCCGACGCAGACCAGCTCGTCGGCGACCTCGGACAGGCGCTCCGTCCAGTCCGCCGGGGCCACCGGGACGGCGAGCACCACCCGGGCCGCGCCCCGGGCCCGGACGATCCGGCAGGCGGCCCGGGCGGTGGAGCCGGTGGCGACGCCGTCGTCCACCACGATCACCGTGCGGCCGCGCAGGTCGGTGGGCGGGCGGCCGCCCCGGTAGCGGCGGGCCCGGCGCTCCAACTCGGTGCGCTCGCGCCGCTCCACGGCGGCCAGCTGGTCGTCGCCGACCCCGGCCAGCCGGATGACCTGCTCGTTCAGCACCCGGACGCCGTCCTCGCCGATCGCCCCCATGCCCAGCTCGGGCTGGTAGGGCACGCCGAGCTTGCGGATCACGCAGATGTCCAGCGGCGCGCCGAGCGCGGCCGCCACCTCGGCGGCCACCGGAACCCCGCCCCTGGGCAGCGCCACCACCACGGTGTCGGCGCCGCCCAAGTGGCCCACGCGGGCGGCCAGCCGCCGGCCCGCGTCGGTCCGGTCGGTGAAGTGGGTCCCGGTGCCGTGCATGACGCGCCCTCCGTGTTCCACGGTACGTCCGGGCGCCACCGGGCGGGGCACCGAGGAGACGGGGCACCGGGGGCGTGGGCCGGAGGTGCGGACCGGGGTGCGGACCGGGGGTTCAGGCCCGTGCCCCCGGTCCGCACCCCCGGGGTCGTTCCACGTTCCGCGCGGCGGCTACGGCCGCATCTCGTACGCGCCCGACAGCTCCTCGACCCGGGCCCACACGGCGGCGGCCCGCTCCGCGTTGGCGACCGGCCGGCGCACGTTCGCCAGCGCCCAGGCGGCCTGCTCCGGGGTCGTCGAGGCCTTGCCGTGCAGCTCGGTCGCGTGCGCGGAGAAGTCGCGGACCAGCGCGTCGAAGATCTGGTCCAGGACGTCCTCGTCCAGGCCGGTCAGCTCCGCCTGCTCCAGCACCAGCTGGCCGTAGACGATCAGTGCGAACAGCTGGCCGATCTCCAGCAGGAAGTCCAGGTCCGCCTGCTGCTCCTTGCTCGGCGCGTGGCTGAGCAGCAGCTCGCAGAAGCCGTCGGCCTGTTCGCGGAAGCGGGCGACGTTCGGCAGCTGCGTGTGGCGGTCGTACGCGGTGCGCCAGTCGTGGAAACGGATCGCGCCGAGGCCGCGGGCCGCGCCCTGGCGGAACAGGAAGGCGTCATCGGCGGCGTCCAGCCGGGTCGGCACCGGAGCGTAGTCGCTCGGGGCGAACAGGTAGTTGCCCATGAACTTGAGGATCAGCGCCAGGTTGACGTGGACGGTGCCCTCCAGCTTCGGCAGGCCGCGGATGTCCTTCGCCGCCTTGTCGAAGTAGGTGTCCGCCTCGAAGCCCTTGGCGGCGATGACGTCCCACATCAGGTCGATGACCTTCTCGCCCTCGGTGGTGACCTTCATCTTGGTCATCGGGTTGAACAACAGGTAGCGGCGGTCCTCGGGGGAGGCGGTGCGGAAGTAGTCCACGGCCCGCGCGCTGAACATCTTCATCGCCACCAGACGGGCGTACGCGTCGGTCAACTCCCGTCGCACGTGGGGGAAGTCGGTGACCTTCCGGCCGTACAGCACCCGGTTGTGGGCATGCGTGACGGCCTCGTACATCGCGTGCTCGCAGATGCCGACCGAGGCCGTGCAGAGGTTGAACTTGCCGACGTTGACGGTGTTCAGCGCGGCGTCGAAGGCGGCCTGCCCGGTGTGCAGCACGTCCTCGGCGCGCACCGGGTAGCCCTCCAGCCGGAACTCGCTGACGTACATCTGGGCGTTCACCACGTTCTTGACCAGGTGGTACGCGTCGTGGCGGCTGTCGGCGGCGAAGAAGACGTAGCCCTCGGGGCCCTCGACGTCGGAGCGGCGGCCGAACACCGAGACCAGGCCGGCCACGTTGCCGTTGCCGATGTAGTACTTGGAGCCGGTCGCGGTGAAACCTCCCTCGCCGTCCGGGGTGAGGATCATGTCGGTGGAGTAGATGTCGGCGCCGTGGGTGCGCTCGGAGAGGCCGAACGCCATGACGTGACCCTCCGTCAGGAGCTTGGCGGCGCGGGCCCGGACGGCCTCGTTCTTGCTCTGCCAGACCGGCCCGAGGCCGAGGATGGTGACCTGCCAGGTGTACCAGTAGCCGAGGCCGTAGAAGCCGAGGATCTCGTTCAGCTCGGCGATCCGGGAGGTGTCCCAGCGCTTGCCCGGGTCGGCCGCGGACGGGGTCAGGAACTCCGCGAACAGGCCCTCCTTGGCGGCGAATTCGAGGAAGTCGGCGTACCAGGTGCGGTCGACGTAGGTGTCGATCAGCGCCTTCTTGCCGCGGGACTCGAACCAGTCCACGGTCGCGCGCAGCAGCCGGCGGGTCGGCTCGTCGAACTGCGCGGGGTCGTACGTACGCGGGTTGAAGAGCATCACGGGCTCCCGGGGGTCGAGGGTGAGGGGTCGAGGGTGAGGGGTGGCGGGTGAGGAGGCGGCGGGTGGTGGCCGGCGGGTGACGGCGAACAGCGAACAGATGACAACTGACAGATTTCAGATTTCAGCGTTCAGATTCTGTTATCTGTCACCCGTCATCTGTGACCTGCCATCCGCGGCGAGGCGGTGCAGGGTGGCGAGCACGTCGTCGAGCCAGGCGAGGGTCATCCGCTCGTACTCGATGCCGCCGCGCAGCACCACGTGCTGGAGCTCCTGCTGGGTGTCGAGCGCGGTGAGGTCGGGGAAGTCGCGCTGCTCGCCGTGCAGGTAGCGGGCGAGCAGGGCGGCGTGGCTCTCGCGGTGCCGTTCGACCTCGGAGATCAGCGCGGCCGGGTCGTCGAAGGCGGCGGCGCGGATCTTGACCGCGAGCTCGTGTCGGACGGACTCCGGCTCGACCGGTTCGCGCAGCCAGCCGGCGAGCACGGCCCGTCCGGCGTCGGCCGCCGAGTAGACCTTCTTGTCCGGCCGGCCGTCCTGGGCGACCTCTTCGGCGGCGACCCAGCCGTCGGCCTCCATCCGCCGCAGCACCTTGTAGATCTGCTGGTGGGTGGCGGTCCAGAAGCGCCCGATGGAGCGGTCGAAGCGCCGGGCCAGTTCGTAGCCCGAGCCAGGCTGCTCCAGCAGTGAGACGAGGATCGCGTGCTCCAGTGCCATGTTCGGCATCCTCCTATGCAACGAATTGCATAGGCAATGGGGGTCCGGAGTGGTGAGACGCAGGTCACCGGCGTGATCGGATGGTTATCGAGCATTTACGGCCAAAAGGCGCAAATCGTCGGAGAAGCGCCAGAATGGGTACGGGGCATGCGCCCTCCATGTTCCGAACCATAGGAGGTGGTATCGGTGTCTACCCAGATTCCGATGGGCATGGAGCATCACCCGGACATCGTCGAACTACGGGAGCACTACGAGCGGATCACCTCGACCCCGCGCGCCCAGGCCACGGAGGCCCTGGCCGTGCTGGCGGGCCTCTTCCTGGCGGCATCGCCATGGATCGTCGGCTTCACCGCCTTCAACACGCTGACCGTGACCTGCCTGATCGTCGGCCTGGCCTACTGCGTGCTGATGGCGGGATACGGGTCGGCCTACGAGCGCACCCACGCGAGGGCCTGGGCGGCCACCGTGCTCGGCGCGTGGACGATCGTCTCCCCCTGGCTCGTCTCCGGATCGGCCGCGCAGGGCAGGAACATCGTCACCTGCGTCATCGTCGGTGCCGTGATGTTCCTGCTCGGTCTCGCGGCGATCTCGATGGCCACGATCACGGCGAACGGAGCAGCGATGCGACTCGGCCGCGCCGGCCGCGCCAAGGGCTGACGTCACTGACAGCCCGTGTCCGGGGCGTGGAGGGCCGAACCGTCCTCCGCGCCCCGGCGCACGTCGTCAGGGAGCCGCGGCCGTCACGGGCGGGTCGGTGGCCGTCACGGGCGGGTCATCCGCAGGACGTCGAGGGCCTCGTCGAGCTGCGCACGGGTGAGCTTGCCCTGTTCCACGTAGCCGTGCTCCAGCACGACCTGTCGGATCGTCTTCCGCTCGGCCAGCGCCCGCTTGGCGACCTTCGCCGCCTCCTCGTACCCGAGGTAGCGGTTCAGCGGGGTGACCACCGAGGGGGAGGACTCCGCGTACTCCCGGGCCCGTTCGACGTTGGCGGTGATGCCGTCCACCGTCCGGTCCGCCAGCAGGCGGGCGCTGTTGGCGAGCAGCCGCACCGACTCCAGCACGTTGCGGGCGAGTACCGGGAGCATCACGTTCAGCTCGAAGTTGCCGCTCGCGCCGGCCAGGGTGACCGTCGCGTCGTTGCCGACCACCTGGGCGGCGACCATCAGCACCACCTCCGGGAGCACCGGGTTGACCTTGCCCGGCATGATCGACGAACCGGGTTGCAGGTCCGGCAGGTTGATCTCGCCGAGGCCGGTGCGCGGGC
This sequence comes from Kitasatospora sp. NPDC087271, assembly GCF_044744605.1. NCBI lineage: Bacteria > Bacillati > Actinomycetota > Actinomycetes > Kitasatosporales > Streptomycetaceae > Kitasatospora > Kitasatospora sp. NPDC087271. The sequence continues at coordinate 366,165 of NZ_JBIUYQ010000001.1, read as the reverse complement.
CCGAGCCCATCCACCGCAGGTCGTTCGCGATCTTCGTGAATCCGACGGCCACCGTGCGCAGTTGCCCGCTCAGCTCGACCAGGGAGTCGCGGGCGCCCTGCGCCTCGAAGTGGTCCCGCGCCTCGGTGAGCGGCAGGCCGGTGGTGCGGGCGACCTCCTCGATCACCGCCGCCGGGAAGCCCGGCGGGGTGTTGATCCCGGTGCCCACCGCCGTGCCGCCGAGGGGCAGTTCGGCGACCCGGGGGAGCGTCGCCAGCAGCCGCTCCCGCCCGTGCCGGACCTGGGCGGCGTAGCCGCCGAACTCCTGGCCGAGGGTGACCGGCGTGGCGTCCATCAGGTGCGTCCGGCCCGACTTGACCACCTGCGCGAACTCGGCGGCCTTGCGCTCCAGCGCCTCCGCCAGGTGCTCCAGCGCCGGGATCAGGTCGTGCGTGACGGCGGCGGTGGCGGCGATGTGGATCGAGGACGGGAAGACGTCGTTGGACGACTGGCTGGCGTTCACGTGGTCGTTCGGGTGGACCGGGCGGCCCAGCCGCTCGGCGGCCAGGGTGGCGATCACCTCGTTGGCGTTCATGTTGGACGAGGTGCCCGAACCGGTCTGGAACACGTCCACCGGGAACTCGTCGTCCCACCGCCCTTCGGCGACCTCCTCGGCCGCCGCCGCGATCGCCGCCGCCGTGTCCTCGTCCAGGACGCCGAGGCGGGCGTTCACCCGGGCCGCTGCGGCCTTGATCCCGGCCAGCGCGGCGATGTGCGCGCGCTCCAGCCGCTGGCCGGACACCGGGAAGTTCTCCACCGCCCGCTGCGTCTGCGCCTGCCACTTCGCGGCGGCCGGCACCCGGACCTCGCCCATCGAGTCGTGCTCGACGCGGTACTCCCGCTGGTTCTCCTGCTCGTCACCCATCACGCGCTGCACCTCCTGAACGGGCCGGTGGTCCGGCCCCGAGCGGTCTCCGATCACCACAGCCGCGCGTGGGCCCCGGGTATTTCCTCCCGGCCGCATCCGGTTGTCGCAGCCCGGCCACGCTCGCCGTTCCGGCCCGGCCGCGTCCACGGTGACGGTCGGGCCGCGTCCGCCGGGCCGTGTCCGTGGTCACCGTCGCGTCCGCCGGGCCGTGTCCGTCGTTACCGCCGCGTCCGCCGGGCCGCCCCCGTCGTTACCGCCGGGGCAGCTCGGCGCGGACGAGTTCGCCCGGCGCGGTGCCGGCCTGGGCGACCAGGGCGCCGCCCGGCGCCCAGAAGCCGGAGCCGCCCGAGGTCTGCGGCTGCTCGCCGCTCGCCCCGGCAGAAGTGGCCAGCACGGCCCACACCCCGTGGGCGGCGGCGCGGTCGCGGAGGTGCCCGTCGCGGCGGGCGGCCTGCGCGGGCCCCGCGCCGTACAGGGTGGAGGCGACGTAGGCGTCGATGCCGAGCGCGGCGGTCTCCTCGGCGTGCGTGGGATCGGCGGCGTCGGCGCAGATCGCGAGGCCGAACCGCAGGCCGTCCAGTTCCAGGACGGCGGGTCCGTCGCCGGGGGTGAACCGGTCGTGCTCGGCGCCGTGCAGCCGCGTCTTCCGGCACGCGACGACGGCGCCTTCACCGGTGACGGCCAGGGTGGCGATGGACTCGCCCCCGCCGGGCTCGGTGACCGGCGCGCCGACCAGGGCGGTCGTGCCGGTCGCGGCGCAGGCGGCGACCAGCGGGGCGAGGCGCGGATCGGCCGGGCCGAGCGCGGGCGCGGCCAGGTCGTACCCGGTCAGGGACAGCTCGGGGAACACCACCAGGCGCGCGGCGGCCTCCCGTACCGCCTGCGCGTGCCGTTCGACGTTCACGGCCAGGGTGTCCGGGCGGCCGGCGTCGGCGCAGGCGGGCTGGGCGACGGCCACGGTGACGGTGGCGGTGGCGGCGATCAGGGGTGCGGGCATGGCGGTGCCTCCGGGCGCGAGGTGGAAAAGATCAACGTATGCGCAGGTCCGGGCGGTGGACAAGGGTTTCGCGTGGCAGCCGGGAGGGAGGCGGCCGGGGCGGACGCACGTACCGCTCCGCGTTGTCCCTGGAGCGGCCACTGGCCCGGGGCATGATCACCCGAATGGATGAATAGCTGCGTGGAGTGCTTCAAACTGCCGTACGCCACTTCGTACGCTCCTGCCTGGGCCGGATTCACACCGGCCCCACCCTGATCGCCGCTGCTCGGCATCATCGCCGTGCGGCATCACCGCCGCTCGGTGCGGGTGACCGGCTAGTGGGGGCGGACTCATGACGACGACAGGGCGGGGCATGGCCGGGGGCACGGAAGACCGCGGGGGGACGGACCCGGGGGTGGAGTCGAGGACGGCCCCGGGCGCGGCTCCGGAGACGGGCCACGGGAAGGGCCGTGGAAACGCCAGGGGCGGCGGGCTCACCAGGCGGCAGATGCTCGGCGCCTCGGCCGCCCTGGGCGGCGCGGCCTGGCTGCTGCGCGGCACCATCGGCCCGGACAGCGCCGAGGCGGCCACCCCGGTGCCGCCCGGCCTGCCCGCCGGCACCGAGCTGTACCAGCGGGTCTTCCAGAACTGGTCCGGCGAGATCCGCACCGACCAGCTGTGGACCTGCGCGCCCCGCACACCGGAGGAGGTACCGGCGCTCGCCGACTGGGCGCACGCCAACGGCTGGCGCCTGCGCGCCACCGGCTACCGGCACACCTGGGCGCCGCTCACCGTCGCCAACGGGACCCCGGACAGCGCCCGCGTCCTGCTCGTGGACACCAGCCGCCACCTCACCGCGATGACCGCCGACTCGCCGACCACCGTCCGGGTCCAGACCGGCGCCACCATGGAGGACCTGCTCGCCCACCTGGCCGACCGGGGCCTCGGCCTGACCGCGTGCCCGGCACCCGGCGAACTGACCGTCGGCGGGGTGCTCGCCATCGGCGGCCACGGCACCGCCGTACCCGCCGCCCACGAACTCCGGCCGGAGGGGCACGGCTACGGCTCGGTCAGCAACCAGGTCGTCCGGCTCACCGCCGTCGTCCTCGACCCGGCCACCGGCCGCTACACGCTGCGCACCTTCGAGCGCGCCGAGGCCGACAGCGCCGCCTTCCTCGTGCACCTGGGCCGCGCCTTCCTCACCGAAGTCGTGCTGCGGGCCGGCGCGGACCGGCCGCTGCGCTGCGTCAGCCGTCTCGACATCCCGGCCACCGAACTGTTCGCCCGCCCCGGCACCGGAGGCGGTGGTGGTGGGCTCCTGGGTGGCCTGCTCGGCGGTGGCGGCCCGCGCACCCTCGCCGACTTCGTCGAGCGCGACGGCCGGGTCGAGGCGATCTGGTTCGCCTACACCGAGTACCCCTGGCTGAAGACCTGGAGCGTCGCCCCGGCCAAACCGCTGGGCGCCCTGCCCGTCGACCAGCCCTACAACTACCCCTTCTCGGACAGCATTCCGGAACCGGTCGCCCGGCTCGCCGGCAAGATCGTCGCCGGCGCCTGGGGATCGGCCCCGCTGTTCGGCCAACTCCAGTACCTGATCGCCAAGGTGGCGCTCACCGGCGACCTCACGGACGTCCTCCTCTCCGGCGGGCTGCTCCGCGACCTGCTCAGCGGCGACCTGATCACCCACCTGCTCGCCGGCGGCCTGCGCTCCGACCTCTGGGGCCCGTCGCGCAGCCTGCTGCAGTACGTCCGGCCCACCACCCTGCGGGTCACCGCCAACGGCTACGCGATCCTCGCCAAGCGTGCCGACCTCCAGTGGGTGGTCAGCGAATTCGCCGCCTACTACCGGAATTTGCTCGCCGACTACCAGGCCCGGGGGGAGTTCCCGGTGAACGGCGCGGTGGAGATCCGGGTCACCGGCGTGGACGACCCGACCTCCTCCGGCGTCCCCGGCGCGCGGCCGCCGCTGCTGTCCGCGCTGCGTCCTCGGGCGGACCGCCCGGAGTGGGACACCGCGGTCTGGCTCGACGTCCTGGCCTTCCCCGGCACCCCGGGGCTGGAACGCTTCGCCCGCGACCTGGAGCAGTGGCTGCTGCACACCTTCGACGGCACCCGGGCGGGCCTGCGGGTCGAGTGGTCCAAGGGTTGGGCGTACACCGCCGACGCGGCCTGGTCCGACCCGGACCTGATCGGTCGGGTCATCCCCGCGAGCCTGCGCGACGGCGGCGGGCCGGGCTGGGATGAGGCGGTCGCCGTCCTGGACCGGCACGACCCGCACCGGGTGTTCGGGAACCCCTTCCTGGACGGGTTGTTGAAGTAGCGGAGCGCATTCGACGGATCGTCAGATGTGTTCCATGACGATTACCGCGAGGGTGTCCGGCGCCAGCGCGCGGAAGACGTGCGGGGCGTCGCCCGGGTAGCTCACGTAGTCGCCCGGGCCCAGCTCGACCGGGGCCTCCGCCGGCCCGGCCAGCGCCCGGCCCGAGCCGACCAGCACGTGCTCGACGGTGCCGGGCATGTGCGGGTCGGAGGCCCGGGTCTCGCCCGGCTGCGCCTCGATCCGGTAGATGTCGCGCCGGGCGTTCGGCGGGCAGGAGGACAGCACGGTCGCCGCGTAGTCGGCGCGCTCGGAGTGGGTCACCGGGCCCTCGCCGGCCCGGATCACCTTGACCGCCGGGCGTGGGGGGTCGACCAGGCGGCTGAACGGCACGTTCAGTGCGACGGCGAGGGCCCAGAGCGTCTCCACGCTCGGGTTGCCCGCGCCCGACTCCAGCTGGGAGAGCGTCGACTTGGCGATGCCCGCGCGCCGGGCCAGCTCCGCCATCGACAGCCCGCCGCGTTCGCGCTCGCGCCGGATGGAGACGGAGATCAGGCCGATCAGGTCCGCGCCGGAACCCGCGCTCGGGGTGGTCCGGTCACTCATGCTTGCCACTCACGCTCTCCTGGCTCCTTCTCCGGCTCCCGTGCGGCTGGTGCCGTTCATGCTGCCACTCGTGAGGGCGGCTGTCCGCATCCGCCCGCCGTTCGTCCTGTCGGCCCAATCGTTCGCCTTGACGAACGGCGGGCGATGGGTTCAGGCTGGTGGACATGCGTTCGATACTCCGAACACTGGAGCGTGCCACCCTTCGGGACATCGCTCTCGTCTGCCTCGCCGACGCGCTCGTCGGCGCCTCCTTCGGCGCGATCAGCGCCTCCGGCGGCCTGCCCCTGTGGGTGCCGGTCGCGCTCTCCGTCCTCGTCTTCGCGGGCGGCTCCCAGTTCGCGGCGGTGGGCGTGGTGCTGTCCGGCGGCGGTGCGCTCGCCGCCGTCGCCACCGGACTGGTGCTCAACGCCCGGCTGCTGCCCTTCGGCTTCGCCGTGGCCGACGTGCTCGACGGCCCGTGGTGGCGGCGGGTGTTCGGCGCGCAGCTGATCACCGACGAGACCGCCGCGTTCGTCCTGCGGCAGGACGACGGGCGACGGCGACGGGCCGCTTTCTGGCTCTGCGGACTGGCGTTGTTCGTGGTGTGGAACGTCTCGGTGGTCCTCGGGGCCCTGGCCGGCGGGCTGATCGGGGACACGGACGCGCTGGGCCTCGACGCGGCCTTCCCCGCCGTGCTGCTCGCGCTCGTGCTGCCCTCGCTCGCGGACCGCCGCGTCCGTACCGCCGCCGTGGCAGGCGCCGTCGTCGCGGTCGCGGCCACGCCGTTCGTCCCGGCGGGGCTGCCCGTCCTGCTCGCCCTCGTCGGGCTGTTGTTCGCCGGGCGGCCCGGAACGCGCGAGGGTCGCGAGGGCTGCGAGGGCCGTGACGGTCGTGACGGTCGTGAGGTGCGGGAGGGTCGTGAGGTGCGGGAGCCGCAGAACTCGCGGGAGTCGTGGGAGTCGCGGAAGGGGGCGCCGGTCGAGGAACCGGGCGTCCCGGTGATCGAGCGGGAGGAAGCCCGGTGATGCCGTTGTACGCCGTACTGCTGCTGGCCGTCGGGACGTACGCCTTCCGCCTCGCCGGGCCGCTCCTCGGCCACCGGCTCGCCCTCTCGGAGCGCGTGCGGCACCTGCTCGCCGTCGCCGCGGCCGTCCTGCTGGTCGCCCTGGTCGCCACCGGCGCCCTCACGCAGGGCCAGGGCTTCGCCGGTTGGGCCCGCCCGGCGGGCGTCCTGGTCGCCGGTGTGCTCGCGCTGCGGCGGGCGCCGTTTCCGGCGGTGGTGGTCGCGGGCGCGGCGACGACGGCGCTGCTGCGGCTGTGCGGGGTGGGGTGAAGGGCGGTCCGTCAGCCGCCCAGCGCCTTGAAGAAGATCGTCGTCGGGTGCGCGCGCCCCGAGGGGTCGGTCGCGTAGTCCGGCACCGAACCGACCCGCGTCCACCCGGCCGCCTCGTACAGCCGCTCGGCCGGGCTGCCCGTCTCGGTGTCCAGCACCAGCAGCCGAAGCCCCAGCTCGGCCGCCCGCTCCTCCAGCACCGCCAGCAGCCGCCCGGCCAGCCGCTGCCCCCGGTCCGCCGGGTGCACCATCAGCTTGGCGACCTCGCCCCGGTGCCGCCCGTTCGCGGGCACCGCCGGGCGCAGCTGGATCGTCCCGGCGAGCCGCCCGTCGGCCTCCGCCCGGACCGTCCACAGCAGCAGCCGCTCCGCCGCGACCTCCGGGGCGAGCGCCCGCCACCACGCCACGGCCTCGGCCCGCCCCAGCGGCGCGAGGAAGCCGATCGACCCGCCACCGTGGACGGTGTCCACCAGCAGTCCGGCCAGTTCCTCCGCCGCGCCGTCCAACTCCTCCGCCGTCACCTGACCGACCGCGTACGCCTCGCCCGCCATGTCGTCTTCCTCACTCGCTCGCGCCCGCCCACCGTCCGGGCGGTTGCGCCATACTCGCCGGTACCGCGCCGAGACCGGGATCCCGTCGATATCCCGCCGACACTACAAGGAGCTTCGATGACGAAGCCGACCCGGATCGACCCGTCCGACCTGCTCGCCGTCGGCGACCTGCTCTCCGACGAGGAGCGGCTGATCCGCGACACCGTCCGGAGGTTCACCGAGGAGCGGATCCGCCCGCACATCGGCGACTGGTTCGAGCGCGGCGTCTTCCCGGCCCGCGAACTCGCCCCCGAACTCGGCGCCCTCGGCGTGCTCGGCATGCACCTCGACGGCTACGGCTGCGCGGGCGCCGGCGCGGTGGCGTACGGGGTCGCCTGCATGGAGCTGGAGGCGGCCGACTCCGGGCTGCGCAGCTTCGTCTCGGTGCAGGGCTCGCTCGCGATGCGCTCGATCCACGCCTTCGGTTCCGAGGAGCAGAAGCAGCGCTGGCTGCCCGGCATGGCCGCGGGTGAGCTGATCGGCTGCTTCGCCCTCACCGAGCCGGACTTCGGCTCCGACCCGGCGAACATGCGGACCCGCGCGGTGCGCAAGGGCGGCGACTGGGTGCTCTCCGGCAGCAAGATGTGGATCACCAACGGCAGCATCGCCGACGTCGCCGTCGTCTGGGCGCAGACCGAGGAGGGCGTGCGCGGCTTCCTGGTCGAGCGCGGATCGCGCGGCCTGACCGCCACCGACGTGCACGGCAAGCTCTCCCTGCGCGCCTCCGTCACGAGCGAACTCGCCTTCGACGAGGTGGTCCTGCCCGCCGACGCCGTCCTGCCGGGCGTCACCGGCCTGCGCGGACCGCTCTCCTCCCTCAACGAGGCCCGCTACGGCATCCTCTGGGGCACCGTCGGCGCCGCCCGCGACTGTTACACCGCCGCCCTCGACTACGCGAAGAGCCGGATCCAGTTCGGCCGCCCGATCGCCGGATTCCAGCTCACCCAGCACAAGCTCGTCGAGATGATGCTGGAGGTGGAGAAGGCCTACCTGGTCGCCCTGCGGATCGGTCGGCTCAAGGAGGAGGGCGCGGCCCGCCCGCCGCACGTCAGCTTCGGCAAGCTCAACAACGTCCGCACGGCGCTGGAGATCGCCCGCAGCGCCCGGACCGTCCTCGGGGCCAACGGCATCACCACCGAGTACCCGGTGCTGCGGCACGCCAACAACCTGGAGTCGGTGCTCACCTACGAGGGCACCAGCGAGATCCACACCCTGATCCTGGGCGAGGCCATCACCGGCGAGTCCGCCTACCACTGACGGGCCGTCCACCTCGGGAATTCCGGTGGCCGGGACCGTCGCGGCCCGGCTACCGTGCCCACCGTGAACAGCAAGCCCACCGCGCCCGGCACCGCCCCGACCACCACCCTCTGGCGCCCCACCGGCCCCGAGGAACTGGCCCTGGTCGAGGCGTCCGGCCGGCGCGCCTGGCCGCCCCGGCTGCCCGAGCAGCCGATCTTCTACCCCGTCCTCAACGAGGACTACGCGATCCGCATCGCCCGCGACTGGAACGTCCCCGCCTCCGGCGTCGGCTACGTCACCCGCTTCGAGGTCGACACCGCCTTCCTCGCCCGCTATCCGGTGCAGCGGGCGGGCGGCCGTACGATCCTCGAACTCTGGGTCCCGGCCGAGGAGTTGCCGGAGTTCAACCGGAACATCGTCGGCCGCATCGAGGTCGTCCACGAGTTCCGCCCCCAGCCGTGACGCGCCCCGCCGCGCCGGGCCCGGGTGAGGTGCGCCCGGGCGGGGCGCCCGCAACCGTGCCCCACTCGGCAGCGACGGCGCGCGAGGTGCGCTCGGACCACGTGCTGCTCAGCTCCGCCCAGCGGACCAGCACCACCGCGCTGCTCACCCAGGCCGCCGCCCGGCGCGGCCTCGACACCGCCGTCCTGGACGGCCCGGCCACGGTCGAGCGACTCGCGGGGCGGCCCGTCCACTGGTACGGCGGCCCGCTCTCCGCGGCCCGGATCGCCGGACCGCTCGGCCTCGCCCTGCTCGAACCCGACGACGACTGGCTCACCCGCCTGCCCGAGGAGTTCACCCGGCGCCGGATCGAGCTCACCACCCTCGCCGAGGCGTGGACGCTGCGCCGCCCGGCGTTCGTCAAGCCACCCGCCGACAAGTCGCTCCCGCCCGCGGTCTACCCGGACGGCACCCGCCTGCCGCGCACCGGCGACCGGATCGGCCCCGACACGCCCGTCCTGGTCAGCGAGCCGGTGACCTTCGCCGCCGAGTACCGGCTGTTCGTCCGCGACGGCGAGGTGCTCACCGGTAGCCGCTACGCCCGCTTCGGCCGGCTCGACCCGGCGCCGCTGAACGCCGAGGCCGGCGCCTTCGCCCGGCGCCTGCTCGCGGCAGTCGGCGACACCCTGCCCAGCGCCGTCGCCCTGGACGTCGGCCCGATCGCGGACCCCTACGACCCGGTCGAGCACTGGGCCGTCGTCGAGGCGAACCTGCCGTGGTTCGCGCACTGCTACGCCGCCGACCCGGACCGCGTCCTGGACGTCGTGCTGCGCGCCGCCGGACCGGTCTCCCAACTCGCCCGAGTCGACCGCCGATTCGTCCGTACGGCCGCCTGACACCCGGCGGACACCCCGCGTTCGGCGGGCGGATGCCGGACGGTACGGCGGGCGGTGGAGCATGGCGCGGTCGGCGGCGCCCTCGGCGGGCGCGGCCGGGTGTGCACGACCGAAAGGAACCCCCGCCATGTCCGCTGCCCAGTGGCCCCGCCCCCGGGTGCTCGTCGTCGGGATCGACGGCGTCCGCCACGACTACCTGGAGCACGTGCCGATGCCGCGCCTCCAGGAGCTCGCCGAGGCCGGGTTCCTGGTGCCGGTGACCGTGGCGGACACCACGCCCACCATGTCCGGGCCGTGCTGGGCCACCATCGTCACCGGCGTCGAGCCCGCCAAGCACGGCGTCTGGGGCAACCACCTCGGCGGCAACCGGCTCGACGTGTTCCCCGACTTCGCCACCCGGCTCGCCCGCGGTGACCGCCGCCGCACCTTCGTCGCGGCCGGCTGGGACCCGCTGATGATCAACGAGTCCGGCGGCCCGCTGTTCCGCGCCCCCGGCCGGCTCTCGTACATCGCCCCGGCCGAGGACACCCCCGAAGCCTGGGAGGCCGTCGACGAGGAGGTCACCCGCGAGGCCGTCCACGTCCTGGGCACCGCCGACCCGGAGGCCTCCTTCGTCTACCTCGGCGCCGTCGACGAGACCGCCCACTTCCTCGGCTGCGGCGACGAGTACCGGGCGGCCATGCGCACCGCCGACGAACGGCTCGGCCGACTGCTCGACGCCGTGCGCGGTCGCGCCGACCACGCCGACGAGCAGTGGACCGTCATCGTCGTCACCGACCACGGCCACGTCGACGCCGGCGGCCACGGCGGCCGCACCGTCGAGGAGCGCACGGCCTGGGTCGCCTGCGCCGGGCACGGCATCCCGGCCGGCCCGCCCACCGGGGAGATCCGCCACCCGGACGTCGCCGCCCAGGTGTACGCCTCGCTGCTGCGCCCCATCGACCCGCACTGGACCCTCGACGGCCGGCCCTTCCCGGTCGCCCGGCCGGTGCCGGTGCCGGAGACGGTGTCGGCGCCGATCTGACCGGAGCTCTGATCGGCGGTCCGGTCGGTGCTCTGACCAGCGATCCGACCAGGTATCCGACCAGCTATCCGACCGGGGCCGGCACCGTCGACGACCCCGGGACCGACGACGCCTCAGGGGCGCGCTGATGCATCCGGGTGCAGCAGGCCGGGCTGCGCCGGAGGCCGGCTTGAGTGACGCTCGATCGAGGCCCGGGCGGCACTCGAAGACGGTGTGCCAGCCTGGGCGCCCCACCGTGTAACCCCGAGACCGGGTCGCTGGACATACCTCTGAAGGTGGAGACGGTACCCCGTGGGATGGAGACAAGATCGCGACCTCGTGGTGACGCTCCGGAGGGACGGCAAGGGCCACGATGGATACACCCGGACGGCAGACCTCGCCGACCGGACCGGAACCGGAGACGGAGAGGACAGACGGGCATGAAGGGCATCGTGAGCAAGGTCGCACTGGGAGTCGCGGGCACCGGCATGGCCGTCGCCGTGGCGGCCGTGGCAATCGGCCCGAGGGTGTCCGAGTGGTACGACGGACGCCACCAGGAGCAGGCCACCTACGACACCGGCAGCCAGGCCAAGGCCGAGCGCCGTTCGATGCCGACCTGGCTGCCCGACAACGCCTCTTCGGTGAAGTACCTGATGTCCACCACCGGCGACGACCGCCTGCTGCGCGCCACCCTCCCGGAAGGTCGGCTGCCCGTCGGCTGCAGCACCGGCCTGCCCGGCAAGTCCGCGCACTCGGTGCCGCTGTCGCTCAAGGCCGGCTGGTTCCCCGAGGGCGTCGCGGCCAAGGCCAGTGGCACCTGCGGGCACTACAACGTGACGCTCACCGGCAACCAGCTCTACGCGTGGCAGGACGGCGCGGCGGTGCAGGCGGCCCTGCGCGCGGAGCGGCCCACCAAGCACTGAGCCGGGCACCCTGCACTGAGCCGGGCACCCTGCACTGAGCCGGGCACCCTGCACTGAGCCGGGCACCCTGCACTGAGCCGGGCACCCTGCGCTGCGCCGGGTTCCGCGCACCGCGCCGGGTGCCCGCACCGAGCAAGCCGTGAGGCTCCGAGTACGCCGTCAGGCTCCGACCGGCCCGCCGGGCACCGACAGGTGCGGGCGGGCCGTCGTCGTGCGCGGGTGCCGTCGGTGTGGCCGACGGTGGACCAGCGGGAGGGCCCCCGCTGTCGGAAACGGCCGGGGCTGCGATAGGACGGAGCGTGGACAAACCCGTCCCGCTGCCGTCCCGTCCCGTTCCCCGTTCCGTGAGGAGCCCCATGCCCGGCCCGACCGTCGGCCCTGCCGGCGACACGTCGACCGCTCCCTCCGCCGCCCCCACCACCGGCCAGTCCCGCCCCGGCCGGGCCACCATCGCCGTCCTGGGCGGTCTCGTGGCGCTCGGCCCGCTCACCACCGACCTCTACCTGCCCGGGCTGCCCGAGATCGCCGACGACCTGGTCGCCGAACCGGCCGCCGTCCAGCTCACCCTCACCTTCTCCATGTTCGGGGTCGCGGCCGGGCAGTTGCTCTTCGGACCGCTCAGCGACCGCTACGGCCGCCGCCCGCCGCTGCTCGCGGGGCTCGTCCTCTACACCCTGGCCAGCGTCGTGTGCGTGATCGCGCCGAGCCTGACGGTGCTGATCATCGCCCGCTTCATCCAGGGCGCGGCCGGATCCGCCGGGCTGGTCATCGGCCGGGCCGTCGCCCGGGACCGCTTCCAGGGCGTCGCGATGCTGCGGTTCCTGGCCTCCATCGCGCTGATATCCGGGCTGGCGCCGATCCTCGCCCCGATCCTCGGCGCGCAACTGATGCGGTTCACCTCGTGGCGCGGCACCTTCGGCGCGCTGACCGCGCTCGGGCTGCTCCTGACCCTGGCCGCCTTCGGGGCGCTGCGCGAGACCCTGCCGACGCAGAACCGGGGCACCGGCGGGGTGGGCGCGGCGCTGCGCACGATGGGGCGGTTGCTGCGCAACCTGCCGTTCCTCGGGCTGGCGCTGACCAGCGCCTTCGCCTTCGGTGCGCTGTTCGGCTACATCAGCGGGTCGTCCACGGTGCTTCAGCACGTGTACCAGGTCTCGCCGCAGACCTACAGCCTGCTGTTCGGGGCGAACTCGCTGGCCATCGTCGTCATGACGCAGTTGAACGGACGGGTGCTCGCGCGCCGCTTCGCCCCGCGGGGGCTGATGCTGGCCGGGCTGGCGACGGCGGTGGTCGCCGGGGTGGCGCTGGTGCTGCTGACGGCGGTCTGGGACTTCGGGCTGGTCGGGTTCTGCCCGCCGTTGTTCGTGATGATGGGCAGCATGGGTGTGGTCCTGCCGAACACGGCCGCGCAGGCGCTCAGCCTGGTCGAGCCGCGGGCGGCCGGGACGGCGTCGGCGCTGCTCGGCACCGGCAACTTCCTGTGCGGGGCGGTGGTCGCACCGCTGAGCAGCCTCGGCGGCCGGCCGTCGGCGGTGCTGCTGGCGGTGGTCGTCCTGGCGAGCGGGGTGCTGGCGATGGCGGCGTACGTGACGCTGTGTCGGCCCGGGCGGATGAGAACGGCGGAGGTCGAGGTGGTGGCCGGGAGCTGACGGCCGCCGGCCGGCGACGAACAACAGGCAGAAAACAGATAACAGCTGACAGATGATGAAATCTGTCAGCTGTTATCTGTTATTCGTTCCCTGTCAGCCGTCAGCCGTCAGCCGTCAGCCGTCAGCGGTCAGCCGTCGGGCGTCGGGCGTCGGGCGTCGCGCGCAGCTCAGGCGATCGAGAAGTCGTCGCCGAAGACGTTGCCCTGGCCGTACCAGCCGTGCAGGTACACGGTGACGGTGCCGGAGGCGCCGGTGGTGAAGGGGACGGTCAGCTTGGTCCAGCCGGAGGCGTTGGTCCAGGAGCTGGCGGTGGCGTCACCGCTGACGCCGAGGTACGCGTAGTTGCCCTGCACCCAGCCACTCAGCGTGTAGCTGGTGTTGGCCTTCAGCGTGACGGTCTGCGAGCACTCGCCGGTCTGGCCGGCGGTCGCCGCCGCCTGGAGCGCGTAGGAGCCGGAGTGGACCGGGGTGGAGACCACGGCGCCGCCGCTCTGGCAGGTCCACGGGGCGAGGCTGCCGGTCTCCAGACCGCCGTTGACCAGGCCGGTCGGCGGCGGGGTCGTCCCGGTGACGGTCAGCGCGTACGTGGCGGTGTGGGTGCCGGACGGCCCGGTGGCGGTCACGGTGAGCGGGTAGCTGCCCGCCGTGGTGGCCGAGGTGGTGGCGATGTTGAGGGTGGCGCCGGTGCCGGCGGTGACGCTGCCGGGGGTGACGGTGGCGGTGACGCCGGCCGGGGCGCCGCTGACCGACAGGTTGAGGCTCTGCGCCGAGCCCGCCGTCACTGCCGTGGCGACGGCCGCCGACGTGGACGAACCAGCGGCCACGGTACCGGAGTTCGGGTTCACCGCGACCGAGAAGTCGTTGCCGGGCTGGGTGCCCGTGACGTTCAGGGTGAAGACGCCGGTGTGACTGCCGGAGGCCGCGCTGCCGGTGACCGTCAGCTGGTAACTCCCGGGCGCCACCGCCGAGGTGGTGGTGACGTTGAGGGTGGCGCCGGTGCCGGCGGTGACGCTGCCGGGGGTGACGGTGGCGGTGACGCCGGCCGGGGCGCCGCTGACCGACAGGTTGAGGCTCTGCGCCGAGCCCGCCGTCACTGCCGTGGCGACGGCCGCCGACGTGGACGAACCGGCGGTGACCGTCGCGGAGTTGGGGTTGACGGCCACGGAGAAGTCGTTGGTCACCGTCGAGCCGCTGGTGAACGGCGCGAAGATGTGGGTGAAGTCCCAGGTGTTCTGGCTGATGCCGGAGCAGGAGTCGTCCCCCGCCTTGCCCGGGCAACCGCCGTTGTCGCGCTGGAGCGCCCAGAAGGACAGCGTGTTGATGCCCTTCGACACCGCCCAGTTGTAGACGGTGGTGGCGTTGGCCACGGTGAAGGTCTCGGCCGCGCCGTAGTCGTCGATGCCGGGCATCTCGGTGATCCCGATCGAACCCCACAGCTGGGCGGGGGTCTTGGACGGGTAGAGCTTGGCGAGCTGGTTGTAGAGGCCCTGCGCGGAGGTCTGGGTGTCGGCCGCCATGTCGTGGGTGGCGCCGTCGTAGTAGTCGAAGGTCATCATGTTGACGACGTCGATCCGGGCGTTGTTGCTGACCGCGTTCTTCAGCACGGCGAGACCGCTGGAGGCGAGCCCGGTGGTGGTGGTCGGCAGCGTGTAGGAGAACTGGACGTTCCGCCCGTTGGCGGCGGCCCAGTCCTGCACGATCTTGATCGCCTTGTTGCGGCGGTCGATTCCGGCCGTGTTGGTCAGCGAGTTGTCCTCGATGTCGAGGTCGATCCGGCTGACGTCGTAGGTGGTGACGAGGTTCTCGAAGGCTGCTGCGATCTGGTTGACGTCGGTGCAGCTGTCGGCCAGTTCGGTGCCCGTGTTGTCGGCGGTGTAGCCGCCGAAGGAGGGGATCACGTCCCCGCCGTTGGCCCGGATGGTGGCGATGTCGGCGCCGAAGGTCGAGGAGGAGACCGGCTTGGAGGTGTCGCCGTTCCAGTACGGGGTGCAGGAGCCCTTGGTGGCGGCCTGGAGGAACGCCATCGTCAGGTGCTTGGCCCCGGACTGGGCGGCCAGGGCGGCGGGGCTCTGCCCGGTCCAGGACTCGAAGTAGGGGGCGAAGACCCGGCTGGGGAGCGGGGTCGCGGCCTGGGCGGAGCCCGTCCCGGCGGCGACCAGGCCGGCCGAGGCGGCCAGCGTGGCACAGGCTGTCAGGGCCGCCTGGATGGTTCTGCGTAGACGCATGGATTCTCCAACATACGTGGTGGGGCGGGACGTTGGGGATGCGCGCATGATCGGGGCGCGACGGCTGTGTGGGGTCGGCTGCGCGGGCCCGGACGTGCGGACGTGTGGGTGTGCGGACGTGCGGGTGTGCGGACGTGCGGGTGTGCTGACGTGCGGGACTGCTGGGTGTCCGGATGTGCGGGCGCGCGGAAGCCCACCGACTCGCGCGGAGGCGGGTGGCGGGTACGCGTGTGCGCACGCCGTACGGAGCGGGGGTGGTGCGGGACAGGGCAGGGCAGGGCAGTGCCTCAGCCGCCGGTGGTCACACCCCCACAGTGCATCCCGGTCGGATCGACATGCTTATGGTTGGACTAGACCACTGGTCTGTCAAGAGACCTAACAGTTCGTCAACACACCGCCCTCGTGGCCGAAGGGCCGTCCGATCGGCCGGGTGTGCGCGGTGCGGCCGGGGCTGTGGAGGTGGGCGGTGCGGCGGAGGTGGCCGGTGGGGCGGGTCGGCCGCGCTGCCGAAGGGCGGATGCGCCGAAGGACGGATCCGCCGAAGAGCGAAGGTGCCGTGGCCGCGCGCCCGTCGGCGGGAGCGCGGCCACGGCGGCCCGGTGCTCAGGACACCGGGCGGTTCGGGTGGACGCTCCGGGTCACGCCGGCGGCGGGCAGAGGGTGGTCCGCAGCGCGTCGTTGATCTTCGCGGCGGTGTCCGGTCCGAAGCCCTGCGGGTGGTCGGGCGAGGTGAAGCGCTGGTTGGCCAGCTCGACCAGCTTGGACTTGTCCTTGGGGAACTGGAACAGCGCCTGGCACTGGTTCCGGGCCCGGTCCACGGCCTGGTCCGGCTTGCCGCCGACGATTGCCGGGTCGATCGCGTCCAGCGCGGCGACCAGCTTGCCGGTCAGGTCGGTGCCCGGCTTTCCGGGCAGGCCGGCGTCGCTGGGGGGCGTGGGCTTGGCCGGGGCGGGGGCTCCGGGGGAACCGGAGTCCGGGGCGGGGGCCGAGGGGCTGTCGGGCGCGGGCGCCGAGGGGGAGGCGGCCGGGTCGGGCGCGGAGGCCGAGGGCGACTCGGGCGCCGGCGGCGTCGAGGCGGTGCCGGGGGCGGGAGCCGAGGCGGCGGCCGGGGTGGTGGGGGAGCCGGCCGCGGCGGTGGCCGGGTGGGGGCCCGGTCCGGAGCTGGAGCAGGCAGCGAGGCTCACCGCGGCGAATGCCGTGAGGGTGGCGGCGAGGAGACGAGTGCGCATGGCGTCACACTGTCATGTCCGCGGCGCCGAAGGGAAGATCCTCCCGCGAGCGCGGACGGCCCGGGAGGGTGACCTCCCGGGCCGCCGACTCGCCGCGTTCGCAAGACACGGGCGAGGCGCCAGCGAGGCACGGCCGGGGCGCGGGCGAGGCGCCAGCAAGGAACGGCCGGGGCGCGACCGGGCACGGCCAAGGGGCCGGCCGAGGCGTGGTCAGCCGAGGCCGTTGGCCTTCAGCCAGTCCTTGGCCACCGCCGACGGGTCGTCCTTGTCGATCGCGACGCGCTTCATCAGCGCCGTCAGCCCCGCCGTGTCGAGCTTGGCCGAGACCGCGTTGAGGGCCGCCGTCGCGGTGGGGTTCACGCTCGCCTTGTTGACCAGCGGGGTGACGTTCTGCGCGCCGAAGAGGTTCTTCGGGTCGGTCAGCGGGACGAGCTTCAGCTGGACGATCTTCGGGTCGGTGGTGAACACGTTGCCGACCTGGATGGTGCCGTCCTTGAGCGCGTTCGCGGTGGCGTCGCCGGTGGGCTTCCACTCCTTGAAGTTCAGCCCGTAGACGTCCTTGAGCTGCTGCTCGCGGCGGGACTTGAACTCCGGCGGACCGCCTATCGTGAACTCGCCCGCCTTGGCGGCCAGGTCGGCGATGCTCTTGAGGCCGTACTTGTCGGCGTTCTCCTGGGTGACGCTGAGCGAGTCCTTGTCCTCGGCGGGGGATGAGTCGAGGATCCCCAGCGCGGCGGGCAGCGTCTTGGCCAGCGCCGCGTTCACCTCCTCGGTGGTGGCGGCGGTGGACTTGGCGTCCAGGTAGGCGAGCAGCGAGCCGTTGTACTCGGGCAGGACGCTCAGGCTGCCGCTCTGGAGCTGCCCGTAGAGCACCTCGCGGCTGCCGATGTTGAACTTCTCCTCGACCTTGACGCCCTTGGCCTTGAGGGCCTGCGAGTAGATCGAGCCGAGCAGCACGTTCTCCGGGAAGTTCGCCGAGCCGACGACCACCGTCGAGCCGGCGCCGGCGCCCGAGGCGGCGGGGGAGCCCGCCGCGGAGCCGCCGCCGAGCGGGTCGCCGCCGCCGGAGGAGCCGCAGGCGGTGGCGCCGAGGGCGAGTGCGGCGAGCGTGCCGAGGACGACGGCGCGCCTGCTTCCGTGGTTTGTCGACATGGTGACAGATGTCCTTCCGGAGAGGATGGGGAACGAGGTTCAGCGGGCCCGGCGCTGGGCGCGCATCCCGGGCGGGAGCGCGTACCGGGCGAGCAGGGCGAAGAACAGCTGGGCGCCGACCGCGAGCAGCACCACCAGCAGCGCGCCGCCGACGGTGACGGCGTACTTGCGGGTGGCCAGTCCGTCGATGACGTAGCGGCCGAGGCCGCCCAGGCCGACGTACGCGGCCACGGTGGCGGTCGCGATCACCTGGACGGTCGCGGTGCGAAAGCCCGCCAGCAGGGTCGGCGCCCCGGACGGCAGGCAGACCTGCCACAGCACCTGCGGGTGGGTCAGCCCGATGCCGCGCGCCGCGTCCCGGACGTCCGGGTCGGTGCCGCGCACCCCCTCGACGGCGGCCACCAGCAGCGGCGGCGCGGCGAGCGCGACCAGCGGGATCAGCACGGCCGTGTCCCCGACCCCGCCGAGCAGCACCGCCAGCGTCACCAGGCCGAGCGTCGGCAGGGCGCGGGTGGCACCGGCGAAGGCCGTCACGAGCGTGACGCCGCGCCCGGTGTAACCGATCAGCAGCCCGAGCGGCACGGCGAGCAGCGCCGCGCACAGCAGGGCCTCGCCGGAGAGCACCAGGTGCTCGGTGATCCGGTGCACGATCGAGTCCGGGCCGCTGCGGTGGTCGGGGGCGGAGAAGAAGTCGCCCAGCCAGTTCAGCCAGTTCACGAACCGGCTCCCTTCTCCCGGACGGCCCAGGGCGCGAGCAGCCGGCGGGCGCCCACCAGCAGCAGGTCGACGGCCAGCGCGAGGGCGGCGATCAGCGCGATGCCGGCCACGATCGGGGTCGGGAACGTGCGCTGGAAGCCGTCGATGAACAGGTAGCCGAGCCCGCCGCGCCCGATCAGCGCGCCGACGCTGGCCAGCGAGATGCTGGACACCGCCGCGACCCGCAGCCCGGCGATCAGGTACGGCACGGCGGCGGGCAGCTCGACGGAGGTCAGCCGGTGCCACGGCCCGTACCCCATCGCGGTGGCGGCCTGCCGGACCGGGTCCGGGACGGCGCGCAGGCCGTCCACGGTGGTCGGCAGCAGCACGGCGAGCGCGTAGAAGGTGAGCGGGATCATCACGGTGGCCTGGGTGGCGAGGCCGGTGTAGGGGATGAGCACCACGAACACGGCCAGCGAGGGCAGCGCGTAGACGACGTTGAAGACGGCGGACAGCGGTTGGTACAGCCGGGGGAAGCGCGTGCAGGCCAGGCCCAGCGGGACGGCCAGCAGCAGGCCGATGAGCACCGGGACCAGGGCGATCACGGCGTGGTCGGCGAGCAGGTCGCCGAGGTAGCCGAGGTGGTCGCCGATCCAGTACCAGCGGACGATCGGTTCACCGTCCACCGGCCGCCCCGTCCGTGAGGTCACCGGCCGCCGCGCCGGCTGCCGCACCGCCCGCCGCGTCCACAGGGCCACCGGCTCCCGCACCGCCCGCTGCGTCGGCCGCCGCGGCGGCCACAGGGGCGGACAGCGCGGCGAGGACGGCCTCGCGGCTCGCGGTGCCGGTGGCCCGGCCGTCGGCGTCCAGGGCCACGGCGGCCCCGGCGGGGGAGAGGACGGCGGCGTCCAGCGCGGTGCGCAGGGTGTCGGCGTCCGGCCGGTAGCCGGAGACCGGGTGCAGCTCGGCGGTGGCGGCGTCGCGGTCGATCCAGCCGATCGGGCGGCGCTCGTCGTCCAGCGCCAGCTCCCAGCCGCCGTAGCGCAGCCCGTCGGCCACCGGGCGGACGGCGACGGTGGTCGCGGGGCGCAGGGCGAGGCCGCGCAGGCCCCGGTCGCGGCCGAGGAAGGCGGCCACGCCGTCGTCCGCGGGGGTGGTGAGCAGGGTGTGCGGGTCGGCGAGCTGGGCGATCCGGCCGTGTTCGCGCAGGACCACCACCTGGTCGCCGAGCCGGACGGCCTCCTCGATGTCGTGGGTGACGAACAGCACCGTCTTGTGCAGCTCTGACTGGAGCCGCAGCAGTTCCTCCTGGAGCCCGGCGCGCACCACCGGGTCGACGGCGCTGAACGGCTCGTCCATCAGCAGCACCGGCGGGTCGGCCGCGAGGGCGCGGGCCACGCCCACCCGCTGCTGCTGGCCGCCGGACAGCTGGAACGGGTACCGCTTGCCGGTCTCGGGAGCGAGCCCGACCAGTTCGAGCAGTTCGGCGGCCCGGGCGCGGGCCTTCTTGCGGTCCCAGCCGAGCAGGTAGGGCACGGTGGCGACGTTGTCGATCACCTTGCGGTGCGGGAACAGGCCGGCCTGCTGGATCACGTAGCCGATGCCACGGCGCAGCTTGGCGGGCTCCAGTTCGGCGACGTCCGTGTCGTCCAGCAGCACCCGGCCCGAGGTCGGCTCGACCATCCGGTTGACCATGCGCAGCAGGGTGGTCTTGCCACACCCGGACGGTCCGACCAGGACGGTTATCCGACCGGTCGGGACGTCCAGGTCCAGGCCCTCGACGGCGATGGTGCCGTCGGGGTGGCGCTTGCCGGCGCCCTCGAATCTGATCACGGGGAGTTTCCTCGTCAGGGCGCCCCGGGGAGGCGGCGCCTGTTTCGGTCGTACGGTTGATGGCGGTTCGTCGACAAGCGGCGACGGCGTGGGCCGTACCGGCCGCTGCCGTGACGGCGTCTGTCGGATCGACCGCCCGGGCGTTCTTCCGCCCGCGTGGCTGCCCAGCTTCGGACCGGCGGAAACTCTGATCAGACTATGACCTGCATCATCTCCTGTCTCTCACTTACCACCCGGCACGGGGCCCGGACCCCGCCTCCGGACGGCCCCGGCCGACCGGGCGCCCGACGTTCCGGCAGGTCAGAGGGGCGGGACACGGACACCCTGACGGCGGGTCGAGGGCTCGGGCCCCGGACGATCAGCCCGTCAGCCGCCGAGCGCCCCGGCCCTCCAGGTTCTCAGCCGCTCCGGCGCGTCGGCAGCCCGGAGGCCGCCCAGCCGACGAAGCCGCCGTCCAGATCGGTCGCCCGGTGCAGCCCCAGCTCGCGCAGCGAGGCCGCCGCCAGGCTGGAGGCGTACCCCTCCGAGCAGACCACGATCACCTCGACGTCGTAACCCGACGCCTCGGGGATCCGGTGACTGCCCGTCGGGTCCAGCCGCCACTCCAGGACGTTGCGCTCGATGATCAGCGAGCCGGGGATCTCCCCCTCCGCCGCCCGCTGCGCCGCCGGACGGATGTCCACCAGCAGCGCGCCGTCCAGCTGCGACTGGTACGCCTCCCGGGCACGCGGACGGTGGACCCCCTCGCGGGCCCGCTCCACCAGGTCGTCGATCGTGGTCACCATTGCTCCGGTCCTTCCTCCGAGGTGCGGACGAGCCCGCCGGCCCGCAGGTCGTAGTGCGCCATCGAGCCCAGCGGGGGCGAGTAGGCGTGCAGGGTCACGGCCGGGCCGGACGCGGTGTTGCGCACGTCGTGCACGTACTCGGGGCCGAAGGCGCGGGCGGTGCCGGCCGGGACCCGGCGGATCAGCAGGCCCTGCTCCGGCCCGCCGAGGGACAGCTCCTCCAGCTCGCCGAGGGCGACGGTGAACGCGCCGCGCGAGCCGCCGTGGTCGTGGAAGCCGGTGGACTGGCCGGGCAGCCAGCTGATCAGCCACACCTCGTGGTCGTCGTCGGCCACCAGCCGCCGGTACCAGCGCTCCTCGGTGGAGAGCCGGACGAGGTGGATCCACTGGTCGGGCTGTTCGGCCAGTTCGCGGACGACGGTGCGCAGGGCGCTCGGGGTGAGCGGCGCGCGGGTCTCCTCGGTGGCGGTGGCGGCGGCCTTGGCTGTTCTGGCCGGTGCCGGTGCCGGTGCCGGTGCCGGGGCTTGGGCGGCAGCGGGTTCGTCGGGGGCGAGGTTCAGGCTCATGGGGGCGTCCTCGGGTGCAGCGGGAACGTCGGCGGGGTGCGCCCTGGTCCGGCGGCGGGCGAGGGCGCGGGCCGACGGAGCGGCACGGCACGCGCGGATGCGCCGGGCGGGGCGGGAATCAGAACGCTGGGTGCGGGTGTGCGGCGCGGGCCCTGGTGGACGTCACAGGGCGGGGGCAGCGGGGAGAGTCAAGGTCAACAGGCACAGATGGAACTCGCCTGGCGTCGCAGATCGACGTGCAGGCGGCAGACCAGAGTGGTGCCGGTGTCCATGCGCCGGATCCTTCCCGAGCCAACCGGACGAAGTCAAGCCGGATGGGGCCGGCCGCCGCCGGCTGCGCCGCACTGCTCCACCCCCGGCCGACCGGCCGTCGAGCCGTTCTGGACCGGAACCGCCGAACGGCACTCGCATGCGTAAGGACCCCACGCGCGGGGTAAATGATCGTTTCATCCCATCCAGAACCCTCTGCGTGTCCGCGTCACGAGATCGCCCCAGATGCGTTACCGCCAACGTATTGTCAGGCCACCGAGGCCCGGCCTACGGTCTACAGACCGCTTTCTACGCACGTAGACCCCTGCGGATCCCCGGCGGTCCGCAGACGAGACCCGCCCGCCCCGTCAACCCTCAGACCGCAGGCCCGACCCCATGGCCGGGCGGCGGAGTTGCGGAGGTATCCATGTCGCAGATCGTCCGTGCCGCGCTCGTCCAGACCCGCTGGACCGGCGACCAGGAGAGCATGATCGCCCTTCACGAGCGGTACGCCCGCGAGGCCGCCGCCCAGGGCGCGAAGATCATCGGTTTCCAGGAGGTCTTCAACGCCCCGTACTTCTGTCAGGTCCAGGAAGCCGAGCACTACCGCTGGGCCGAAGCCGTCCCCGACGGCCCCACCGTCCGCCGGATGCAGGACCTCGCCCGTGAACTCGGCCTGGTGATCGTCGTCCCGGTCTACGAGGAGGAACAGGCCGGGGTCTACTACAACACCGCCGCCGTCATCGACGCCGACGGCAGCTACCTCGGCAAGTACCGCAAGCACCACATCCCGCAGGTCAAGGGCTTCTGGGAGAAGTACTACTTCAAGCCCGGCAACCTCGGCTGGCCCGTCTTCGACACCGCCGTCGGCAAGGTCGGCGTCTACATCTGCTACGACCGCCACTTCCCCGAGGGCTGGCGCGCCCTGGGCCTGGCCGGAGCGCAGATCGTCTACAACCCCTCCGCCACCAGCCGAGGCCTCTCCGCCTACCTCTGGCAGCTGGAACAGCCCGCCGCCGCCGTCGCCAACGAGTACTTCGTCGCCGCCATCAACCGCGTCGGCACCGAGGAGTACGGCGACAACGACTTCTACGGGACCTCCTACTTCGTCGACCCGCGCGGCCAGTTCGTCGGCGACGTCGCCTCCGACAAGGAGGAGGAGCTCGTCGTCCGCGACCTCGACCTCGGCCTGATCGAACAGGTCCGCCAGCAGTGGGCGTTCTACCGGGACCGCCGCCCCGACGCCTACGGACCGCTCGCCGAGGCCTGAGGAGCAGCGCGATGACCACCCGCGACCCGCACCAGCGCACCATCGTCCGCGGCGGCCTCGTCATCACCGCCGCCGACGAACTCCACGCCGACGTCCTCATCGAGGGCGAACGCATCGCCGCCCTCGCCACCACCGGCGGCTCCGCCGCCGAGGCCTGGAGCGCCGACACCGTCATCGACGCCACCGGCCACTACGTCATCCCGGGCGGCGTCGACGCCCACACCCACATGGAACTGCCCTTCGGCGGCACCTCGGCCTCCGACACCTTCGAGACCGGCACCCGGGCCGCCGCCTGGGGCGGCACCACCACCATCGTCGACTTCGCCGTGCAGTCCGTCGGCGGCTCGCTGCGCGAGGGCCTGGACACCTGGCACGCCAAGGCCGACGGCAACTGCGCCGTCGACTACGCCTTCCACACCATCGTCTCCGACGTCAACGAGGGCGTCCTCAAGGAGATGGACGCCCTCGTCGACTCCGGCGAGTCCACCTCCTTCAAGCTTTTCATGGCCTACCCCGGCGTCTTCTACAGCGACGACGGCCGCATCCTGCGCGCCATGCAGCGCGGCGCGGTCAACGGCGGGCTGATCATGATGCACGCCGAGAACGGCATCGCCATCGACGTCCTGGTCGAACAGGCCCTCGCCGCCGGGCACACCGCACCCCGCTACCACGGCGAGGTCCGCCGTGAACTCCTGGAGGCCGAGGCCACCCACCGGGCCATCAAGCTCGCCCAGGTCGCCGGCAGCCCGCTCTACGTCGTCCACGTCTCCGCGGCCGCCGCCCTCGCCGAGCTCGTCCAGGCCCGCGACGTCGGGCTCAACGTCTTCGGCGAGACCTGCCCGCAGTACCTGTTCCTCTCCACCGACAACCTCGCCGAGACCGGTGCCGACGGCTTCGAGGGCGCCAAGTACGTGTGCAGCACGCCGCTTCGGCCGCGCGAGCACCAGGAGACGCTCTGGCGCGGACTGCGCGCCAACGACCTCCAGGTGGTCTCCACCGACCACTGCCCGTTCTGCTTCACCGGGCAGAAGGAACTCGGCCGCGGTGACTTCTCGAAGATCCCCAACGGCCTGCCCGGCGTGGAGAACCGGATGGACCTGCTCCACCAGGCCGTCGTGGACGGGCACATCACCCGTCGGCGCTGGATCGAGATCGCCTGCACCACGCCCGCCCGGATGTTCGGGCTGCACCCGCGCAAGGGCACCATCGCGCCCGGCGCCGACGCTGACCTCGTCGTCTACGACCCCACCGCCGTGCAGACCGTCTCCGCCGCCACGCACCACATGAACGTCGACTACTCGGCGTACGAGGGCCGCCAACTCACCGGCCGCGCCCGCACCGTGCTCTCGCGCGGCACCGTCGTGCTGGACGGCGAAACCTGGCTCGGCCGGGCCGGCCACGGCACGTTCCTGCGCCGCGACACCTGCCAGTACCTGACCTGACCACTCTCCCGCGCCGCCGCCCGGGCCTGTGCGCACGACCGCCCGGGCGGCGGAACCACCCTCCCCGGAGCCACCATGGACATCGGCCTCGTCCTGCAGACAGACCCGCCCGCCCGCCTGCTCATCGACCGGATGATCCGCGCCGAACAGGCCGGGTTCAGCCACGGCTGGACCTTCGACTCCTGCGTCCTGTGGCAGGAGCCGTTCGTCATCTACAGCCGGATCCTCGCCGAGACACGGCGGTTGACCGTCGGACCGATGGTCACCAACCCCTCCACCCGGACCTGGGAGGTCACCGCCTCCCTGTTCGCCACGCTCAACGACATGTACGGCAACCGCACCGTCTGCGGCATCGGCCGCGGCGACTCCGCCATGCGGGTCGCCGGACGCCACCCCGCCACCCTCGCCCGGCTCTCCCAGGCCATGCACGCCATCAAGGAGCTGGCCGAGGGGCGGACGGTCGAGGTGGACGGCACCGAGATGCACCTGCCGTGGGTCGGCCCAGGCGCCCAACTCCCCATCTGGATGGGCGCGTACGGGCCGAAGGCGCTTGCACTGACCGGTCGTCAGGCCGACGGGTTCATCCTCCAGCTGGCCGACCCGTACCTCACCGAGTACATGGTCAAGGCGGTGCGGTCCGCCGCGGCCGAGGCCGGCCGGGACCCGGACGCCGTCACCATCTGCGTCGCCGCCCCCGCCTACGTGACCGCCGACGACTCGCCCGCCGCGCTCGCCCACGCCCGGGAGCAGTGCCGCTGGTTCGGCGGGATGGTCGGCAACCACGTGGCCGACCTGGTCAGCCACTACGGCGCACACTCCGAGCTCGTCCCGGAGGCCCTCACCGACTACATCAAGGGCCGCCAGGGCTACGACTACAGCCACCACGGCCGGGCCGGGAACCCCGACACCGCCTTCGTGCCGGACGAGATCGTCGACCGCTTCTGCCTCATCGGCCCGCCGCAGGCCCAACTCGCCCGCCTGGAGCACCTCCGCTCCCTGGGCGTCGACCAGTTCGCCGTCTACGCCATGCACGACGCCGTCGAGGCCACCATCGACGCCTACGGGGCCGACGTCATCCCGCACCTGTCCCGCCAACCTCAGACGTAACGCCATTCATGCGGAGGGGAGTTGCCCATGGCCGACACCGCGACCAGCGGCGGCGGGCAGTGGCATCACTCCGACGGCCGGGTCGAACTCGAACCGGTCGCAGGAGAGTTGCCGTCCAACGGCTTCACCAACGGCGACCTGCGGCCGGTCCCGGTGGCACGGCGCACCTGGACCACCTACAACTTCCTGGCGCTCTGGGTCGGCATGGCCCACAACATCCCGTCCTGGACGCTCGCCTCGGGGCTCGTCGCGCTCGGCATGGACTGGAAGCAGGCCGTGCTGACCATCGCGCTCGCCAACCTCGTGGTGCTCGTGCCGATGCTGCTCACCGGGCACGCCGGGACGAAGTACGGCATCCCGTTCCCGGTGTTCGCCCGGGCCGCGTTCGGACTGCGCGGCGCCAACCTGCCCGCGCTCATCCGGGCGGCGGTGGCCTGCGCCTGGTTCGGCATCCAGAGCTGGATCGGCGGCGAGGGGATCTTCCTGCTGGCCGGCAAGCTGCTGGGCGAATCCTGGCGCACGGCAGCGGAGTTCGGCGGCTATCCATGGACGCAGTGGGTGTCGTTCCTGCTGTTCTGGCTGATCGAGATGGCCATCATCGCCCGTGGGATGGAGACCCTCCGGCGGTTCGAGAACTGGGCCGCGCCGTTCGTGATCGCCGGCGCGCTGGCGCTGCTGGCATGGATCACCGTGAAGGCGGGCGGGTTCGGTCCGCTGCTCGACCAGCCGTCCGAACTGGGCTGGGGCGGCGGGTTCTGGAAGGTCTTCTTCCCCGCGCTGATGGGCATGATCGGGTTCTGGTCGACCCTGTCGCTCAACATCCCCGACTTCACCCGCTTCGGGGGCAGCCAGCGCGCCCAGATCCGCGGGCAGGCGCTCGGCCTGCCGACCACGATGACGCTCTTCGCGCTGCTGTCCGTCCTCGTCACCTCCGGCTCGCAGGCCGTCTACGGCGCACCGGTGTGGGATCCGATCGAACTCGCCGCGAAGATGGAGAACCCGGTCGGCATCCTGTTCGCGCTGCTGACCGTCCTGATCGCGACGCTGTCGGTGAACATCGCCGCCAACGTCGTCTCGCCGGCCTACGACCTCGCCAACCTGCTGCCCCGGCTGGTCGACTTCCGTACCGGGGCGCTGATCACCGGCGTCGTCGGGATCGCGATCTTCCCGTGGAGGCTGATCTCCGACCCGCACGTGTACATCTTCACCTGGCTGGGTGTGGTCGGCGGCCTGCTCGGGACGGTGGCCGGGGTCCTGATCGCCGACTACTGGGTGCTGCGTGGCACCCGGCTGCAACTCGCCGAGCTGTACCAGCCGGGCGGGGCGTACTGGTACGCGGGCGGGTGGAACTGGCGGGCGGTGACGGCGCTGCTGGTCGGGGGCGTCCTGGCGATCGGCGGCTCGTACGGCGGGCCGTTCCCGGCGGACGGGCTGCTGCCCGTGTTCAAGCCACTGGCCGACTACGGCTGGGCGGTCGGCTTCGGGTCGGCCTCGGTGCTGTACCTCGTGCTGGGCGTGGTCCCGGGTGCCCGGCGGGTGGGCGGGCGCCACGGGCGGACGGCGGCGGACGGCTGACAAGTGACAGCGGACGGATAACAGCGAACAGATAACAGCGGACGGATGACAGCGAACAGATAACAGATTTCGAAATCTGTTATCTGTTTGCTGTCACTTGTTCGCTGCCGGTTGCCCGCTGTCATTCGCCCGTCGCTGCCCGGTCGACGGCCGCCAGCACCTTCGCCGCACCGTCCTCGGCCGCGAGCGTGGCGGCCGCCGCCCGGGCCTGGTCGCGGTAGCGGGGGTCGTCGAGGGCCTGGCGGATGGCGGCGGCGAGGCGCGCGGCGGTGAGGGCGTGCAGCGGTACCGGCCCGGGGGAGACGCCGAGGCGGGTGAGCCGGTCGGACCAGAACGGGGCGTCGAGCTGTGCGGGTACCGGGACGGCCGGCGTGCCGCAGCGCAGGGTGGCGGCGGTCGTGCCGGCGCCGGCGTGGTGGATCACGGCGGCCATGCGGGGGAACAGTCAGTCGTGCGGGGCGTCGCCGATGGTCAGGACGTCCTCCGCCTCGCCGGCTCCGAGGTCGCTCCAGCCCGACTGCAGGACGGCCCGGACCCGGGCGGCGCGGACCGCGGCGACCACCGTCGCGGTGAGCCGGGCGGGGTCGGGGACGACCAGGCTGCCGAAGCCGACGAAGACCGGCGGCGGTCCGGCGGCGAGGAAGTCGAGCAGTCGGGCCGGGGGGTGCCAGTCCGGATCCCGTACCGGCCACCAGTAACCGGCCACGTCCAGCCCCGGGCGCCAGTCGGCGGGCCGCGGGACCACGGCGGGCGAAAACCCGTGCAGGACGGGGTACTTGCGCCTGGCGTGGGCGGCACCGAGCGGCGGTAGGCCGAGGCGGCGCCGCAGCCCGCGTACGGCGGGGGCGAAGAGCTGGTCGGTCGCGACCTGGACGGCGTGCCCCGCGAGCAGGTTGCCCGGGCGGCCGAGTGAGCGGGCACCGGTGACAGCGGGCGCGAACTCCCTGGTGGGGGAGAGGGGTTGGAGGTGTAGGCCGATGCTGGGAATGCCCGCAGCCTCGGCGGCGACCTGGCCGAGCGGGCTGGTGGTGCTGGTGGTGAGCAGCAGGTCGGTGCCGAGTGCCGTGGCGTCGGCGATGCCGTCGGCGAGCTCCGGCATGAACTTCCGCCCCAGCTTTAGAAGTTGCAGGACGGCGCGAGGTCCGGTGCCGGCCTGGAGCAGGCGCCGCCCCTCGGCGGAGGCGAGTTCGGCGCGCGGGTCGACCGGCAGCGGGCGGAACTCCAGCCCTGCGGTCCGCACCGAGGCGGCGAAGGTGGCGTGGGTTGCGACGGCCACCTGATGGCCGGCCGCCTGGAGGCGGGCGCCGAGCCCGGTGAACGGGGCCACGTCGCCCCGGGATCCGGCGGTGGCGATCAGGATGCGCATGGCCGCAGTATCCCGGCGCGGGTGCCCCGCCGGAAAGGTGCCGTGCCCGGAGCGGCCCGGTCCGGGGTGGCCGGTTCGGGCCGGTGCTCCCGCGGCGCCGGAACCGGGCGGTGGTGGGCGGCGTCCTTCCTGGCAGAGCGGCGGAACGGGGCCGCCGCGCCGTGGACGGGAGGGACAGATGAGCATCGTCGCGTGGATCGTGCTTGGCCTGCTGGCGGGGGCACTGGCCAAGCTGCTGCTGCCGGGGAAGGACCCGGGCGGCCTGATCGTGACAACCCTGATCGGTATCGCCGGCTCCTTCGTCGGCGGTTGGATCGCCTCGCACTTCCTGCACAGGTCGGTGACGGCGCACTTCTTCGACATGGCGACCTGGGTGTCGGCGATCGGCGGGGCCCTGGTGCTGCTGATCATCTACCGGCTGGTGTTCGGCAGCTCCCGACGCTAGCCCGGGCGCCGGGAACCGGCCCCGCGCCGACGCGGATACGGTGTCGCACAGCCGAGCCGGCCAGGCCCACGGGGCGGCCGGCTCGGCTCAGCGCGTCGGTGTCGACGCCTCCGCGACCCACTCCGGCAGGTCCTCGCGGGCGGCCAGCCAGGCGGTCGGCACCTCGGCGAGGCCGGTGCGAGCGGCTACCGCCCCGGCGGCGATCGCGCAGGTGGTGTCCGTGTCGCCCCAGCCCTCCAGGGTGTGCCAGATGGCCTCGGGCAGTGAGTCCAGGTGCCCGGCGGCGGACCAGAGGGCGAACGGGACGGTGTCCGGGGCGGAGATCATGAACCCGGAGCCGAGTACGTTGGCGGCCTGCCGGACGCTCGTGTGTCCGGGCAGCCGGGCGGCGATCCGTAGACCGGAGCGCACTTCGCCGTCCGGCAGACGCCCGGCCACCTCTGCCAGCAACTCGGCACGGCCGGGCGGGTTTTGGCCCCGGCTGCGGACAGCGAGTGCCGTGGCGAGGGCGACTGCCACCGCGCCCGCGACCGCCTCCGGGTGGAAGTGCGTGGTGAGTGCCTGGAGTTCGGCCTGCCGGGCGACGGCGTCCAGGTCGTCCACGAACCAGGCGCCCAGTGGGGCGACCCGCATCGCGGCGCCGTTCCCGTACGAGCCCTGACCCTCGAACTGAAGCGAGGTGATGGCGCGCCAGTCCCCGCCGGCGCCGATCTCACGCAGTACCCGGTGCATCGACGGGCCGTACTTGCGCCCGTACTCGCGGGCGTACTCCTCGGCGAACTCGCCGGCCAGCGCATCCTGCCGGACCTCGCCCCAGGAGGCCAGGTGGCGGACGAGGACCAGCGCCATCGCGGTGTCGTCGGTCCAATGCCAGGGCGCCGGGCGGAGCCGGCGGGCGGCCAGCGCGGCGGGCGCCTCGTCGAGCGGGGCCGAGAACCAGCGGTCGCCGAAGGCGTCGCCGAGGGCGAGCCCCTGCAGACTGTCCAGGGTCGGACGGGGCGGAGGGGTCGGACGGGGCGGAGGGGTCGGACGGGCCGGACGCATGTCGTCCTCCAAGTGAGATCAACCGTGCGCGGCAGTCTGCCGGACGGCCGGGCCCGTCGGCGACCGGGTTTCGCTCCGGTGTCGGCGAGCCCGGCCGTCGGTGTCCGGGTTCAGGGGCGCCCGGGGCTTCGGAGGTCCGTCACTTGGCGAGCAGGCCGCCGAGGATGAGCTTCCAGAGGGCCTCGAAGCGGTCCTCGATGGTCGGCTCGGACCACGAGGACGCGTACGCCGGGTCGTGGAAGGGGCCGGTGGCGTCGAAGACTGCGCGGGCCGTGGAGCGGATGTGGGCGAGCTTGAACTCCTTGCTCTCCATGCCGTCCTGGACGATCTGGGCGATCTGGGTGACCAGGGTGTCGATGTGGGCCTCGACGATGCCGCTGTTCTCCTCGACCAGCACCATGTAGGTGGCGAACAGCTCCGGGTCGTCCAGCGCCTTCTTCCGCTTGGCCGCGAACAGCGTCACCAGCCAGCGGTGCAGCCGCTCGACGGCCGAGCCGGCCTCGGTCGAGATGAAGGCGAGCTGGTGGTGCGCCTGGTCGAGCCAGCGCTGGGTGACCGCCTCGCGCAGCGCGGCCTTGCTCGGGAAGTGGCGGTAGACGCTGCTGTGGCTGACGCCGAGGATCCGGGCGACGTCCACGACGGTGGCCTTGGCCGGGCCGAACCGCCTGAGGACGTCCTCCGCCGCGATCAGGATCTGCTCGGCGGTGAGTGTGGTGTCCGTGGTCACGGGGAGGTCCGTCCTTAGGGTCGTGCGGTCGAGGGTGGTGCTGCCGTCCCCGGCCGTCGGGCCGGTTCCGGTGGGTCAGTGCTCGCTGTCCAGGTGCGCCATCTGGGCGGCAGCGTAGCGGTCGCCCGCTGCGGAGCCGGCGGGGACGGCCGCCTCGATGGCCGCGAGGTCGGCCGCGGTGAGCGTGACGTCCAGCGCGCCCAGCGCCTCGGTGAGGCGGTCGCGGCGGCGGGCGCCGACCAGCGGAACGACGTCCTCCCCGCGCGAGGCGACCCAGGCGATGGCGACCTGGGCGACGCTCGCCTCCTTCGCGGAGGCCACCGCGCGCAGTGCCTCGACGAGCGCGAGGTTGTGGGCCAGATTGTCGCCCTGGAAGCGCGGGCTGTGGCCACGGAAGTCGGTGCCGGCCAGGGTGCGGCCCTGGTCCCAGTGGCCGCTGAGCAGGCCGCGCGAGAGCACGCCGTAGGCGGTGATGCCGATGCCGAGCTCGCGGGCGGTGGGGAGGATGGTGTCCTCGATCGAGCGGGAGATCAGCGAGTACTCGATCTGCAGGTCGCTGATCGGGTGGACGGCGGCGGCGCGGCGCAGGGTGTCGGCGCCGACCTCCGACAGGCCGATGTGACGGACGTAGCCGGCCTTCACCAGGTCCGCGATGGCGCCGACGGTCTCCTCGACCGGGACGTTCGGGTCCAGGCGGGCGGGGCGGTAGACGTCGATGTGGTCGGTGCGCAGTCGGCGCAGCGTGTAGGCGAGGGCGGTCTTGGTGGCGGCGGGGCTCGCGTCGTAGCCGAGCCACTGGCCGTCCGGGCCGCGCTGGGCGCCGAACTTCACGCTGATCTGCACGCTCTCGCGGGCGCGGCCGCGCAGGGCCTCGTGGATCAGCAGCTCGTTGTGGCCCATGCCGTAGAAGTCGCCGGTGTCCAGCAGGGTGACCCCGGCGTCGATCGCGGCGTGGATGGTGGCGATGCTCTCGGCCTCGTCGGCCGGGCCGTACAGGTCGGACATGCCCATGCAGCCGAGGCCGAGGGCGGAGGTGACCGGTCCGGAGGTGCCGAGGGTGCGCTGTGTGGGGCGGGAGGTCGTGGCCACGGGGACTCCAGGGGTGGGTGCGGCGATGGGTGGGGTGACCCGGGGTCCACTATGGCACGACAGCGAACAGATTTCAAAATCTGTTCGCTGTCGTCTGTTATCTGTTATCTGAAAGCTGTCACCTGTTATCTGTCACCCGCCGACTCGATCGGCCGCCCGGCTGCGGTTCTCGTACGCGAGTGCCTCGTCGGCTGCGGCCTCGTCGGCCGGGGGCTCTGGCGGCGAGGCCGGACCCCAGTCCTCCCGCCCGCCCAGTGACCGCAGCAGGTAGGCGCGGGCCGGCGGCAGGTTGCGCCACACCGTGCGCTCACCCAGCCCGTACGCCGCCTCGAACCGCCGCAGCAGTCGCACCACTGCCCGGTGGCGGGCGCTCTGCCGGGGCCCCGAGGACAGGGTGCGGGCCGTCGTCGTGCCGAGGTAGCCGAAGTACGTCAGCTCGCCCCCGGGCAGAAGCAGCCGCAGGTAGAGGTCGAGGAGGTGGCGTACCTGGGCCGGCTCGAAGTTGGTGAACGGCAGGCCCGACACGATCACGTCGTACCGCTCGTCCGTCTCGCCGGCCCTGCCGGCTCGGCCCGTCTCGTTCGTCTCGTTCGTCTGGTCCTGGGGCAGTTCCTCCACCCGGCAGACCGACAGCCGCAGGGCGACACCCGGGCGTCGTGCGGCCAGCACCGGGTCCTCGCGCAGCCGGTCGGCGAAGCGCGGGTTCGCCTCGACGACGTGCAGCCGGTCGCCCGGGAGCAGTACTTGGGCCAGCCGGCGGGTCACGACGCCCGTCCCGGCGCCGACTTCCAGCACCGAGATCGGCCGATTCGGGCGGCTGGTGGCCGGAACCACCAGGGCGTTCACGAGGTCCTCACCGCTCGGGGCCAGCGCTCCGGTGTCGTGGAAGGTGCGCAGGGCCTCGGCGAGGAACAGCAGGTGGTCCCCGGCGGACCGTGAACTGCGCTGCGGGGTAGAGAAGTCGGGGCGCGGGCGGAGCTGTTCGGTGGTCATGCCTTCGACGCTAGGCAGCCCCGCCGCACCTCGAATCGGCCGACGAGCGACGCGCACCCCCGACGAAAGTCGAGGGTGCGGGTACCCGGGAGAAGGGGGCACCCGCCCGCCGCCCGCCCGTAACATCGAGCCGGACGGACAGGCGACGGACGACGGGCGGACGGAGCGAGCGCGGAGGGAGCCCCATGCGAGAGGACGGGAGCGGCCCGATGCGCGCAGGCCTGTTGGGCTGGTACGGCCCGGGCCGCCGGGTGTGGAGCGAAACCCTGCTGCTGCTCGGCATCCTCGCGCTCACCGCCGAGGAGGGCCTCTCCCAGTGGGTCCACGCCGACGAGCCGTTGCGGCTGCCCCGGACCGTCGTGGCCGTCCTCGCCTCGCTCTCCCTGCTGTTCGCCCGCCGCTACCCGATGGCCTCCGCCGTCCTGCCGGTGC
This sequence comes from Kitasatospora sp. NPDC087271, assembly GCF_044744605.1. Taxonomy (NCBI): domain Bacteria; kingdom Bacillati; phylum Actinomycetota; class Actinomycetes; order Kitasatosporales; family Streptomycetaceae; genus Kitasatospora; species Kitasatospora sp. NPDC087271. The sequence goes on along the minus strand of NZ_JBIUYQ010000001.1, from coordinate 333,081 downwards.
TCACCGGCGGCCTGTTCAACCGTGCCTTTCCCGGGCTGTTCAGCGTCTACTACCTCGCCTCCCTCGGCCGGACCGGCCCGGCGGCGGCCGGCGGCGCCCTCATCGCGATGGTGGGCGCGACCCGAGCCGATTCGCTGGTCGGCTGGGCGGGCACCACCGGATCCCAACTCCTCGTTCAGGCGGCGACCTTGTCCTTCGGCCTGTGGCTGCACGGCCGCAGGGTGCTGATCCGCACCCTGCACGAGCAGGTGGACGCGCTGCGCCGGGAGCGTGAGTTGCGCGCCGAACGGGCCCGGGCCGCCGAACGGGCCCGGATCGCCCGGGAGATGCACGACGTGCTCGCCCACCGTCTCAGCCTGCTGGTGCTGCACGCCGGGGTGCTGCGCGACCAGGCCCTCGCCGGTACCGTCGCCGCAGACCCGGACCGGCTCACCCACCGCCTCGAACTGCTGCGCACCACCGCCGCCCACTCGCTCGACGACCTGCGTGACGTCCTCGGCGCCCTGCGGGCCGACCCGCCGACAGCACCGGCCGCCGAGGAGGTGCCGGCCGCACCGCCCCGGGTGGCGCCCGTCCCGGTGCCTGTCCCGGCGCCCGCGCTGCGCGACCTCACCGAACTCGTCGGTGAGGCCACTTCGGCCGGGCAAGAGGTCGAACTGGCCCTCTCCGGCGACCCGGAGACCGTCCCCACCACCCACCGGCTGGCCGTGCACCGCCTGGTCCAGGAGGCGCTGACCAACGCCCGCAAGTACGCGCACGCCGCGCCCGTCACCGTCCGGGTTCGCTACGGGGCCCCGGCCACCACCGTCGAGGTCCGCAACGGCCAGGGGGAGGCGTCGCCGAACGGGCCGGGCACCGGCGGCGGGTACGGTCTGGTGGGGCTCGCCGAACGGGTCGACGCGCTCGGCGGCTACCTCGACGCGGGACCGGACGGTGGTGGCGGCTTCCGGCTCGCAGCCCGCCTGCCCGCACCGGAGCGCCCGCCGCGGACCGCGCCAGGGTCCGCGCCAGGGCCCGTCCCAGGACCAGGCCCAGAACCGGGACACGACCCCGGATCCGGCCCTTCCCCGGCCCTTGCCCCCTCCCCGACCCCGCAGCCGAAGGACGCCGAATGATCCGCACGATGGTGGTCGACGACGACGCGCTGGTGCGGCTCGGCCTCGTCGACCTGCTCGCCCAGGACCCGGCCCTCACCGTGGTCGCCGAGGCCATCGACGGACTGCAGGCCGTCGAACTCGCCCGCAGCCAGCAGATCGACGTGGCGCTCATGGACATCCGGATGCCCCGGCTCGACGGCATCGCCGCCACCAGGCGCCTGCGCGAACTGCCCGACGCCCCGCGCGTGATCGCGCTCACCACCTTCGACCTCGACGAGTACGTGTACCAGGCGCTCGCCGCCGGGGCCGACGGCTTCCTGCTCAAGGACACCCCGCCCGCCGAGATCGCCCGGGCCGTCCACGTCGTCGCCGGCGGCCAGGGGATGCTGCACCCGGCGGCCGCGCGGCGACTGATCGACCGCTACCACCGCACCGGTGCGCCCCGGTCGGTCGCCGCCCGTAACCGGGTCGCCGGGCTGACCCCGCGCGAGACCGACGTGCTGCGCGAACTCGCCGACGGGCTCTCCAACGCGGAGATCGCGGGCGTCCTCGGGATGCGCGAGAGCACCGTGAAGGCGCACGTCAGCCGGATCCTGACCGGGTTGGGCGTCGGCAACCGGGTCCAGGCCGCGCTGCTCGCGCGCGATTCCGGGCTGGTCGGGGACGGCGCCTGAGCCGGCACCGGGCGCTGTGGGGCGGTGCGGTGCGATGGTGCGATAGTGCGGTGCCGTCGTGGCTCGCGTGGTCGCTGGTCCTGCCGATGCGCGATGCCCGGTGGTGCGCGCGGTGGTGGGTGAGGCGTCATGTCGTCCGGTGTTCACGCGAGTGTTCCCGGGGCGTCGGACCGGGCTCCCCCTGAGCCGGTCGCGTGCTCCCGGTTCGTACCGCGCGCTGAGCCGTTGTCACCCATCCGGCGTGGAAATCCCGCGCCTTGGCGGTTTGCGCTGCCGAACCCGGGCGGCGGGTCCATGGTGGAGATGGGCGCGATCCGGCGACCGCGCCCGCGCGCCGATCCAGGCCCGCGCGCCGCGCGCCCGCCGCTGTTCTCCGACGGGTGTCCGAGGCTGAGGGCCCGGTCCCGGCACGCTGGGAGCAGGGCCACCTCGCAGGAAGCCGAACGGTTCTTCTAGGCTCACATCTCGGCTTCCCTGCGGCGGTCCGGCCCGTTGCGCCCGCCGTCAGGAAGCCGCCGTCCACGGGGCCCCGGGCGGACCGGGGCCACCGGATCGAGCGAGGAGGACGCAATGCCAAGCACGCCGCCCAGCCGTTCCACCGCACTTGGGCCAGACGGTCCGTTCCGAAGGGCCGGGCACCATCCCGGTCGATCGGCGCGGTCCGGCCGGGCCTGGCAGCCGGGTTGGGGTGGCCGGCCGGTCCGGCCGCTGAATACCGGCGGCGGCCGCGGAGGCGAACGTTGAGTCCCCAGATCGTCGGGTCGCCCGCCGCGCCGAGTGCCGCCGCCCCCGACGGTGACTCCGCCCCCGCGCCCGCCCCTGCCTCGGACCGCGCCCCCGTCGACCTCCCGGCCGCTGCTGACGGTGAGGCCCTCACCGCTACCGCTACTGCTACCGCTACCGCTCATGCCACGGCCACGGCCACGGTCACCGTCACAGCCTCGGCCACCGCTGCCGCGACCGCCGCACTCCCCGGCCTGCCGCAGGCCCTCAGCACCCGTGCCCGTACGCTGGCCGGGGCCGTCCGGCGCCGGTGCACGGACCTGGCCCGGATCGAGTCGCCCAGCGGAGACGTGCCCCGACTCGACGCTCTCGCCGAGGAGTTGAGCGCCGGGTTCAGCGCCACCGGTGCCACCGCGCGACGCGAGCCCGGGCCGGCCGGTGACCACCTGGTCCTGGAGTGGGAGGGACAGGACGAGACGCTGCCGCACCTGTTGATCGTCGGCCACCACGACACCGTCTGGCCGGTCGGCACCCTCGCCGACTGGCCGGTCACCGAGCAGGACGGTCTGCTCAGCGGCCCCGGCGTCGTCGACATGAAGGGCGGACTCGCCATCCTGGAAGGCGCGTTCGCCCTGCTCGCCGACCTCGGACAGCGGCCGCACCGCGCCGTCCGGCTGGTCGTCGTCTCCGACGAGGAGGTCGGCAGTCCGGACGGACGGCGCCTGGTCGAGCGCCAGTTGCGCGGCGCGGCCGCGGTCCTCGGGCTCGAACCTCCGCACCCCGACGGCCGGTTGAAGACGGCTCGGCGCGGCAGCACCCGGGTCCGGCTCACCGTCACCGGGCGTGAGGCCCACGCGGGCAACGACGCCCACGACGGGGTGTCGGCGGTCGACGAACTCGTCGACCAGCTCGTCGTCGTCCGCGGCCTCGCGGGACAGCCGGGGACGGAGCTCAACGCCGGTCGGATCAGCGGGGGTTCGCGGGCCAACGTGGTCGCGGGCCGGGCCGAGGCCGAGCTCGGCCTGCGGTTCTCCACCGTCGAGGCGCAGCGCCGTACGCTCGACAACCTGGCTCGGCTCACCGCGCTGCGCCCGGGGGCCAGGGTCCGGACCGAGGTGCTGTCCAGCCGTCCGGCGTGGCCCGAGCGCACCGGTAACCCGCTGCTGCGGCACGTTCGTTCACTCGCCGCGGTGCTCGGGCAGCAGCTGGACGGCGGTCCGGCGGGCGGTGCGGGGGACACCAATCTGCCGGGCTCGCGCGGGCTGCCGACGCTGGACGGTTTCGGCGCGGTCGGTGCCGGCGCTCATGCCCGGCACGAGCACATCCGGCTCGACCAGCTGGCACCCCGGATCGCCCTGCTGGCCGCGCTCCTCGCCGTACCGCTGCCGAGGCTGCGCGACCGCACGGAGGGTTGAGCGGGCTGCCGGCGGCCGGGGGCTGTCGGCGAACAGGGAACAGGGAACAGGGAACAGAGAACAGAAGACGGATGACAAGTAACAGCTGACAGATAACAGCTAACAGATAATGAAATCTGTTAGCTGTTATCTGCTTGTCGCCCGCCCGCCCGCCTGCCCGCCCGCCGTGGCCCGCCCGTCGACGACTGTCCGCCGCCCGGAACCCCGCCCCTCACCCGCGTCCCTTGCCATCCCTCCACCTCGCCGCGCAGAATGGTACCGACCGAACGGTCAGTCGGTTGGCGCCGTGGGCGCCGGCGCGGGACACGAGAGGTGATCGTGGTGACAGCAGAGGTGGCCGAGGCGGTCCCCGCGCAGGCGCAGGAGGACCGGTTCGAGGCGGTCGTCGCCGCCGAGCAGCGGATCGAGCCCAGGGACTGGATGCCCGACGCCTACCGGGCCACGTTGGTCCGCCAGATCGCCCAGCACGCCCACTCCGAGATCATCGGCATGCAGCCCGAGGGCAACTGGCTCACCCGCGCCCCCTCGCTGCGCCGCAAGGCGATCCTGCTCGCCAAGGCCCAGGACGAGGCCGGCCACGGCCTCTACCTCTACGCCGCCGCCGAGACCCTGGGTGTCGACCGCGCCGAGCTGACCGAGAAGCTGATCTCCGGCCGGCAGAAGTACTCCTCGATCTTCAACTACCCGACCCTCACCTTCGCCGACGTCGGCGTGATCGGCTGGCTGGTCGACGGCGCCGCGATCTGCAACCAGGTCCCGCTGTGCCGCTGCAGCTACGGCCCGTACGCCCGCGCGATGGTGCGGATCTGCAAGGAGGAGTCGTTCCACCAGCGTCAGGGCTACGAGCTGCTGATGACACTGATGCGCGGCACCGAGGCGCAGCGCCGGATGGTCCAGGACGCGGTGGACCGCTGGTGGTGGCCGTCTCTGATGATGTTCGGGCCCCCGGACGCCGACTCGCCGAACACCGCCCGCTCGATGGCCTGGCGGATCAAGCGGCACACCAACGACGAGCTGCGCCAGCGCTTCGTCGACATGACCGTCCCGCAGGCCGAGCACCTGGGCGTCACGCTCCCGGATCCCGAGCTGCGCCGGAACGAGGAACGCGGCGGCTGGGACTTCGGCGAGCCGGACTGGTCCGAGCTGACCAGGGTCATCCACGGCCAGGGCCCGTGCAACGCCCAGCGGGTCGAACGCCGCCGGACGGCGCACGAGGACGGTGCCTGGGTCCGTGAGGCGGCCGTCGCCTACGCGGCCAAGCGCCGCGCCGAACAGTCCGCCGAACCCGGGCGGCCCACCGGATCCGAACCGCCCGTCGAAGCCGGGCAGCCCGGGCGTACGGGCGAGCCCACGGAACAGGAGAACGGAAAGTGACCGAGTCCAAGGCCGGCTGGCCGCTGTACGAGGTGTTCGTGCGCCCCCGACGCGGGCTGAACCACGTCCACGTCGGTTCGCTGCACGCGGCCGACGACCGGATGGCCCTGCTCGCCGCCCGCGACCTCTACACCCGCCGCAACGAGGGCGTCAGCCTCTGGGTGGTCCGCTCGGACGCGATCACCGCCTCCACCCCGGACGAGCGCGACCCGTTCTTCGAGCCCAGCGGGGACAAGGTCTACCGCCACCCGACCTTCTACGACATCCCCGAGGATGTCCCGCACATCTGACGGGGGAACCGCCATGCAGGACCACAGCACGCAGGTCGGCGCTGACGTCGACGCCGCCGACCACGTCTACCTCGGCCTCGCCGAAGCCACGCCCGGCCCCGAGGGCGAGGGCCGCTGGGCGTACGGGACGGGCTTCGCCGACCCGCTGCTCGGCGTGGACACCGCCGTGCCCGCCGGAGTGGACGGTGCGGACCTCGCCGCCTACTGCCTGATGCTCGGAGACGACGCCCTGATCCTCTCCCAGCGGCTGATCGAGTGGTGCACGCGGGCGCCCGAACTGGAGGAGGAGGTCGCGCTCGCCAACCTGGGCCTCGACCTGCTCGGCCAGGCCCGGCTGCTGCTCACCCGGGCCGGCCAGGCGGACGGCTCCGGCCGCACCGAGGACGACCTGGCCTACTGGCGGGAGGACCACGAGTTCCGCAACGTCCGGCTGGTCGAGGCCCCGAACGGCGACTTCGCCCACTCGATCGCCCGGCTGCTGCTGTTCGCCACCGCGCGCTGCGCCCTGTACGAGGCGCTGAGCGCGCACCCGGACCCGGTGCTGGCGGCGGTCGCCGCCCGGGGCGTCAAGGAGCTGGCGTACCACCGCGAGTACGCCACCGCCTGGACGCTTCGGCTCGGTGACGGCACGCCGTACTCCTCGGCGCGGATGCAGGCCGGGCTGGACGCGCTCTGGCCGCTGCTGGAGGAACTGTTCACGGCCCACCCGGTGGAGCTGCGGACGGGCGCCGATCCGGCGGCGCTGCGCGAACCGGTGCTGCGCTCGCTCGGCGCCGTTCTCGCCGAGGCCGGGCTGACCGTACCGGACGTGCGGCCGCTGGCCACCGTGCTCGGCCGGGCCGGCCGGGACGGCGTGCACACCGAGGCGCTCGGCCCGCTGCTCGCCGAATTCCAGGTGCTGGCCCGCGCGCACCCGGGGGCGACGTGGTGAGCGCGGCGCTGACGGAGCGCGGGACGGCCTGGGAGGTCGCGGCGGCCGTGCCGGACCCGGAGCTGCCCATGCTGACCCTGGCCGACCTGGGCGTGCTGGCCGAGGTGGCGGTGGACGACGGCGCGGTGACCGCCTGGCTGACCCCGACCTACTCGGGTTGCCCCGCCGTGGCCGAGATGGCCGCCGACGTGGACCGCCGGCTGCGCGCGGCCGGGTACCGGGACGTCCGGGTCCGGCTGCGGCTGGATCCGCCGTGGTCGACCGATCTGATCACCGCCGAGGGCCGCCGCAAACTCGTCGAGGCGGGTATCGCCCCGCCGCGTCCGACCTCCGCCGTCGGCGTGGCCGGCCCGGTCCCGCTCGCGCTCGGTCCCACCCGCACCACCGCTCCGGCCGGCACCTCCGCTGCCGCTTTCGCTTCCGCAGCCGCCCCCGTGCCCTGCCCGCGCTGCGGCGGCGCGGACACGGAGGAGCTGTCCCGCTTCGGTTCCACCGCCTGCAAGGCGCTCTGGCGCTGCCGCGCCTGCCGGGAGCCGTTCGAACGCGTCAAGGAGATCTGAATGCCCGCCGCTTCGCCCGCCGCGTCCCAGGCCGCCGCCTCCCAGACCGAAGCCTCCGCCGCCGCGCACGCCGACACTCCCGCTGAGGCCGCGGTGTCCACGCTGCGCCCCGCCCGCCGCCCGACCTTCCACCGGCTGCGGATCGAGCGGGTCGAGCGGCTCTGCGACGACGCCGTGGCGGTGACCTTCGAGGTGCCGGACGGGCTCGCGGCGGACTTCGTATTCCGGCCGGGGCAGACCCTGACGCTGCGCAAGGTGGTGGACGGCGTCGACGAGCGCCGCTCGTACTCGATCTGCGCCCCCGCCGACGGGCCGCTGCGGATCGCCGTCCGGGAGGTGCCCGGCGGGCTGTTCTCCCGGTGGCTGGTCCGGGACGCGGGGCCGGGCGAGGAGGTGGACGTGCTGACGCCGTCGGGCCTGTTCACCCCCGACCTCGGCGTTCCGGCCGAGCACGTGCTGCTCGCGGCCGGTTCCGGCATCACCCCGATGCTGTCGATCGCCGCGTCCGTCCTGGCCGCCGACCGCAGCTCCACCGTCACCCTGCTGTACGGCAACCGGCGCAGCGACACCGTGATGTTCGCGGACGAGCTGGCCGACCTGAAGGACCGCTACCTCGGCCGCTTCCAGCTGGTCCACGTCCTGTCCCGGGAGACCCGTGACGCCGAACTGCTCAGCGGGAGGCTGGACCCGGAGCGGGTGGGGGCGCTGCTGGGGGCGCTGGTGGATGTCGGGAGCGTCGGGCACTGGTGGCTGTGCGGCCCGTTCGGGATGGTCGCGGGGGCGAAGGAGCTGCTCGCCGGGCTGGGCGTGCCGGGCGAGCGCGTGCACCAGGAACTGTTCCACGCCGAGGACGAGCCGGTGTCCGAGCGACCGGAGGACCGGGACGGCGCGGCGGGAGCGGCCGACGGCCCGCACAGCGAGGTCACCGTCGTCCTGGACGGGCGCGGCAGCACGCTCTCCCTGCCGTGCGACCGCTCGATCCTGGACGGTGCCCAGCGCTCCCGCCCCGACCTGCCGTTCGCCTGCAAGGGCGGGGTCTGCGGCACCTGCCGTGCGCTGGTCACCGAGGGCGAGGTCGAGATGCGCCGCAACTTCGCGCTGGAGGAGAAGGAGCTGGCTGCCGGCTACGTCCTCACCTGCCAGGCCCGCCCGATCACCGACCGGGTGACGGTCGACTACGACCGCTGAGCGGCCGACCGCCCCGCCCTTCCCCTCCTGACTGCTTCAGACCACGGCCGGGGCGGGCAGCCCGGCCGGGTCGCCGAGCAGGTGGACGAGGTCGCTGACGGCGGCGCGACCGGCCCGGTTGGCGCCGATGGTGCTGGCGGACGGGCCGTAGCCGACCAGGTGGATGCGCGGATCGGCGGTGGCACGGGTGCCGGTGAGCGCGATGCCGCCGCCGGGGGAGCGCAGCCCGAGCGGGGCCAGGTGGCCGACCTCCGGGCGGAAGCCGGTGGCCCACACGATCGCGTCCACCGCCAGCTCCTCCTCCCCCCAGGCGACGCCGTGCTCGGTGAGCCGGTCGAACATCGGGCGGCGGTGCAGTGCGCCCAGCTCCTCGGCACGCCGGTAGGCGACGGACGGGCCGAGCCCGGTGACGCTCACCACGCTGCGCACCGGCAGGCCCTGCCGGACCCGTTCCTCGACCCTGGCGACCACCGCGCGCCCGTACTCGGGGGTGAACGGCCCCTCGTGGTAGACGGGCGGGGTCCGGGTGACCCAGACCGTCTCGCCGACCGCCGCCACCTCGGACAGCACCTGGATCGCCGAAGCGCCCCCGCCCACCACCAGGACGCGCCGGCCGGCGAACTCCCCGGGGCCGCGGTAGTCGGCGTAGTGCAGCTGGCGACCGGCGAAGTGGCCCGGGTAGTGGGGCAGGAACGGGCGGGTCCAGGTGCCGGTGGCATTGATCAGCGCCCGCGTGGACCAGGTGCCGTGGTCGGTCTCGACCAGCAGCCGGGAGTCCGGGCGGTCCGACTCGGCGCGCACCGCGCGAACGGCGACGGGGCGTACGACCGGGAGCGCGTGCCGGGCCTCGTACGCCGCGAAGTACCCCGGCACGACCTCGCGCGCCGGGGCCTCGGGGTCGGGCGCGGGGAGTTCGGCGTCCGGGAGGTCGTGGAAACCGTGCACGGTGGCCATCCGCAGGGACGGTGAGCGGTGCGCCCAGGCGCCGCCCGGCGCGGGGTTGGCGTCGAGCACGACGAAGCCGCCGTCGGCGTCCGCCCGGTAGGGGGCGAAGCCGCGGCGGCGGAGGTGGTAGGCGGCGGACAGTCCGGCCTGTCCGGCGCCCACCACCAGGACGTCCACCACCTGAACGTCCACTACCAGGACGTCCGCGTGCCGCTGCCCGCCATTGGTTGCACCGTAAACAGTCACGCCGGTGAAACATCGGGGGTGCGGCGGGTGTTCCCGCGTCCGCGGGTGCTTGCGGTCCCGCCGCGTGGCGCCCCGCGCGGGCGGCGCGTCAGACGACCGGGGAGATCACCGCGGCCGTGCCGTAGGCGCAGACCTCGGTGCCGACGTCCGCCGCCTCCGTCACGTCGAAGCGCATCATCAGCACCGCGTTCCCGCCGCGCGCCTTGGTCTGCTCGATCAGCCGCTGCATCGCCTCGTTGCGGCTCTCGACCAGGGTCTTCGTCAGGCCCCGCAGCTCGCCGCCGATCAGCGACTTCAGTCCGGCGCCGATCTGGCTGCCGAGGTGGCGGCTGCGCACGGTCAGCCCGAAGACCTCGCCGATCACATGATCGACCCGGAAGCCGGGGATGTCGTTGGTGGTCACGACCAGGACGTCGGCGTTCGGGCCCTGCCCGCCGCCGTACTCGTTGATGTCAGCCATGGGTCCATCCTGCCGTGTCGTACGTCCGAGTGATCGAGGCGGGGCCGGGCGATGGCCGAGAAGGGGTCCAGAAGCTGGCTCAGACCGGTGATCGGGCGGCCGAAAGGCCGTACCGTAGCCCCATGGGCGAGCGAAGCGATCATCCACAGGGGCCGGGCGCGGCGGAGGACTCCGGCGCGCAGGAGATCGAGGCGACGGTGGTGCTGGGCCTGCGGATCACCGACTGGCCGGCGCTGCGCGCCGCCGCGATCAGGGCCGTCGAGGAGCTGGTGTTCGAGGGCGTCGACCCGGCCGGCCAGCGCCGCGAGCTGCTGCGCGAGGTCTCCGAGGACGCCAACGCGGCGCTCGGCGCCCTGCTGCACCCGGACCGGCTGGTGGCCGCGATCCCCGGGGTCGAGGCGATCGGCGGCACGCTGGAGATCAGCGTCACCGAGGACTTCGCGCCGGACTTCGCCGAGCTGTTCCCGCTGGAGGGCGACGAGGACGAGGACGGCGGCGCCGGCGCGGACTGGACCCTCACCCCGCGCACCGCCTGCCTCCTGCACGCCCAGCTGATCGGCCTGGCCGACGCCGCCTACGACGACTTCGACGAGCACGGTGACGACCCGGTCGTCGACGGCGAGGACGCCGACTGGGCGGTCTACGCCCGCCTGCCCCAGCGCACCTGGCGGCTGCACCGGAACTGGCGCCGCGCCATGGCCCGGGCCTTCGACGACCTGGCCGACGACCTCGCGCTCGGTGAATGGCCGCTGCCGCGATGTCTGGCCGAGGACATCGGGCTGCGGATGGCCCTGGTGGACGCCCGGGCCCTGCTCGGCGCGCAGCCCGAGTCGGTGGCCGACATGATGGGCGGCCTGCCGGCCGACCTGTACGACTACGACTGGGACGGCTGTCACGACGAACTGTTCGGCGTCTACGGACCGGACGACGGCGACCCGGAGCTGGGCGCCGAGCAGCGCACCGAGGTGCTGCTGGCGGCCACGCACCCGGAGGGCTGGTTCCTGACGTACGAGGACGCGGAGGCGCGGGACCCGCAGCGCGGCTACCGGCGCTGACCGGCCGTCGGGCCGGGTTGGCCCTGGTCGGGATGGTGCGAAGTGCTCTTCGGGCGCTGCGACGGGTGGGCGACTAGGCTGCGGGCATGTCCGATACGTCTGATGTGCGTGCGGTACCCGGGGGGCCGGACAGGGCGGACGGTCCGGAGGGCCGGGACGACCAGGTGCTCAGCCGGATCGCGCTCGGACTGGACGGTGTGCAGGCCGCCCAGCGCGGGCGGACGGCCGAGGCGCGGGCCAGCTTCGAGGCGCTCTGGGCGGCGCTCGGCGAGCGGGGCGACGTCTTCCACCGCTGCGTCCTCGCCCATTACCTGGCCGACCTACAGGACCATCCGCAGGACGAGCTGGAGTGGGACCGGCGGGCGCTGGCCGCCGCCGACTCGCTGACCGCCGAGCGTGCCCAGACCTACGAGTCCGCGCTCCAGGTGCGCGCGTTCTACCCCTCGCTGCACCTCAACCTGGCCTCGGACCACCTCAAGCTCGGCGAGCCCGACCTCGCGCGCGAGCAGCTGGAACGCGCCGTGCGCAGCCTGGACGCGCTCCCCGAGGACGCCTACAGCGCGGGCATCCGGTCGGCCGTCGACGAACTGCGGCAGCGGCTGCGCTGAGCGGCGGTGTGCGGGGGCGAAGGTGTGCGGGGGCGGGGGTGTGCAGGGGCGGGGGCGTGCAGGGGCGGAGGTGGAGATGGCGGCGGCTCGGGTGGTTCGGGGCGGGTCGTACGGGGCTCCCGGCACCGCGTGATCACCGGGGTGGCGGGGCTGGCATGCTGGACGGGTGACTTCTCCGTTCGACACCCCTGCTCCCGATGCCGCTTCCGATTCCGCTCCGGCGCCCGTTGCCGCCGCCGACGACGCCCCGGCCCCGGCGGACCGTGACGCGCGGCCGCAGTACGTGCTGCCGCTGCTCGTCCGGCTGGAGAAGGCCACGCCGCCCGGGCGGACCGACGCGCTGGAGACCTCGGCCCGGGCGGTGCTCACCCTGCTGTCCGACTCGCGGGTGACCGACGCGGACGGCGAGTGGGCGGAGCGGGTCGAGGCCTGGGAGGACGCCCGGATCCGCAAGGTGGTCCGGCGGGCCCGTGGCGGGGAGTGGCGCCGGGCGGGCGAACTGCCGGGGATCACGGTGAGCGGACGGGAGGCCGAGGTACGGGTGTTTCCGCCGGTTCCGTTGGACGGCTGGCCGAAGGACCTCGCCAAGCTCCAGGTCTCCGGGACGGACTTGGAGGAGACCGCCGAGGTCGGCGCTCCTGAGCCCGGGTTGCCGGTGCTGTGGCTCAACCCGGAGCTGGAGATGAGCGCGGGCAAGACGATGGCGCAGACCGGCCACGCCGCCCAGCTGGCCTGGTGGCGGCTGGACGAGGCGCAGCGCAAGGAGTGGGCCGAGGCCGGATTCGCGCTCGCGGTGCGGACGGCCCCGGCGGAGGCGTGGGAGGGGCTGGTCGCCAGCGGTCTGCCGCTGGTCCGGGATGCGGGCTTCACCGAGATCGCGCCGGGTAGCTGCACGGTGATCGCGGACCACCCGGCATTGCGGGGGACTGCTGAGGTCTGACAGCGAGCTCGGCCCTGCCTCGGCTCACCCGCCACTGGGCCGTGAACGGGCATGGTGGCGTCCCGACGGTTTGACGACGGAGAGCACGACGTTGGCGACGTACACCGACAGCGCGACGATCGGGATGATCACCAGGTTGTAGCGGGTGAATCCGAGGTGCATGTCCGCGATGGTGCCGGTGGGGTGCTGGTCCACCAGGTGGGCCGCTTCGTGCAGCCGGGCAGTGAGTTCGAAGATCGAGGCGGCGGTGGCGGCCAGGGTGAGCCAGAACTTGACGGCAACCCAGCGGTACCTGAACAGGCGCCAGGGGGTGCCGAGCGCGAGGAGCAGTCCGGTCAGCAGGGAGAGCAGGCTCAGCGGGAAGACCAGCGCGTCGCCGAGGAGCGGCATCATCCGGTAGGCGCTGCGCAGGGTCTCCGCGCTGTCCGTCAGCAGCCCTGTCGCGCCGAGTGTGAGCAGGCAGAGCATCAGGCCCAGCCAGCTGACCGAGCTGACGATGTGCACGACCACCGCGCTCTTGCGGGCAGTCGGTGAGAGGCGGAAGTTCTTGGGCTGCCGGGCGCCCGGACGGGGCGTTGCCGCGGAGGACGCGGCGGGGGTGGTCATACGGGGTCCTTCGGGAGGCGACGGGGGAGGGGGCCTGCGTCAGGCTCTCGTGGCGAGCGCCGTGGTTGCCGGCCGGTGGCTGCGGCCGGCCACCGGCGTCAGAGCATGATGCGCCCGCCGGCCACGTCGATCGTCAGGCCGGTCAGCCAGGACGACGACTCGGACGCGAGGAAGAGCGCGGCGTGAGCGACATCGGCGGGCACTCCTGCGCGGCCCAGCGGGAACTGCCTGACGATCAGCGGGAGCTTGTCGGCGGGTATGCGCTCCTGCTGGCTCTCCGTCATGATCAGGGACGGAGCGAGGCAGTTGACCCGCACGCCGTACCGGCCCACCTCCTGTGCGACCTGGCGGGTGAACATCAGCACGCCCGCCTTGGCCGCCGCGTAGGAGGCTGCGGCACCGCCGGGAAGCCGCCCGGCGGTGGACGCCATGGTGATGATCGAACCGCTGCCGCGCTCGATCATGCCGGGCAGGAAGGTCTGCACGGCCAGGAAGGTGGTGGTCAGGTTCAGGTCGACCACCGAGCGCCAGTGCTCCAGGCTCATCTGCTCGATCGGCACCGGGTCGCCGCCTCCGCCGACGAACGCGCAGAGCACTTCGATCGGACCGACGGACTGCTCGGCCTGTGCACGCAGCCGCACGAGGTCGGCGGGATCGGTGCAGTCGGCCGTCATCGCGACCGCCGTTCCGCCTGCCGCGCGGATCTCGCCGACCGTCCGGTCGACGGCACTCCGGTCGCGGCCGACGACGGCTGCCTTGACACCGTTGGCGGCCAGGGCCTTTGCCGTCTCGGCTCCGATGCCCCGGGAACCTCCGGTGACGAGGGCGGCCTTGCCCGCGAGATCGGGATAGGTGGGCAGTGGCGTGGTCATCGGTGTGGCTCCGTGGGTTCTCGGTTGACGGTGAATCGGCCGGCGGGCGGCGTGGTCTCGTCAGACATGGGAGGGGACCGTGGCGTCATCGGCTTCGGCCGGGCGTCGCGCCGGTTGAGGGCGCCGGCCTGGCGGCCGGCGCGTCGCCCCGGACTGATCCGCCGATGCGGGCACCTGCCGCCCGTGCCGACCCCAGGAATCCTCGTCGCCGCGCCTGCACGCCGTCGTCGCCCGAGCGGCGGCCGTCGGGATACTCCTGCTGACGTAGCGTCGCGTCCCGGTGGTACGACGCTGGGAGGAGGTCGAAGTGCCAGTCTCAGACCAGCTGCTGACACGACACAAGGCGAATGCTCTCTTGGTGGCCGAGCCCTTGGTGCGACCCGCGGCCGAAGCACCAGGCCCGTGTGAGGGCGGCCGGCGATCCGGTACCCCCGCGGGCGTACGGCGGAAGCCTTCCTCCGGAGGACGCCCCGGCGCGGCCGGCGCGGTGAACTGAACCGCGCCGGACGTGGGCCTTCCAGCCGGCGCCGTCCCTTGCCTGGAGGCTGTCGACCTTGTCGTCCTTCACCTCGCCCCGCCGGTCGTCCGCGGGAGCGCTCAGCGGCATCCTGTACGTGCTCCTCTTCGTGGCCAGCCTCGTCATCAGCGGCATCACCGCGCCCTCCGGGCCGTTCGCCACCCCGTACTCCAGTGACGACGTGGTGCGGAAGTACCTGCTCGCCGATCCGGCGGCGCTGCACCGCTCGCTTCAGGTGGGAGCCCTGTTCCAACTGCTCTCGGCGCTGGCGCTGCTGGCGTTCGTCCCCTGGCTCACAGAGTTCGTGGGCCGCTACGGCACCCCGGTGCGGGCGGGTGTGGTCCGGGCGGCGGGCAGTGCGTCCGGGGTCCTGCTGGTGCTGTCCGCGAGCGCGGGTTGGGTCCTGTCGCTGCTGGGCACCGCCGCGGACCTGCCGGTGTCCCGCGCCCTCATGGACCTCGCCTTCATCACCGGCGCCGCGCCCGCGATCGGTACGCTCGGCGTGGTCCTGTGGCAGGTGTCGCGCACCGCGCTGGTGAGCCGGGCGCTGCCCGCCTGGGTGGCCTGGTCCGGACTGGCCCTGTCCGCCGCGAGCATGTTGTCTCTGCTCTCGCTGGTCGCCGAGCCGGCCACGCTGCTGATCCCGGTCGGACGTTACGTCGGCTTCCTCTGGTTCGTCGCGGTGAGCCTGACGCTGTGGCGTCGGGACGGCGGCACCCCCTCCACGGGCCAGTCGCGTACTACGGCGGGAGTAGCTGCGCCCGCACCCGCGAGCTGATGCCCGGGTGTGGCGCGCCGCACTAGCCTTCCGGCATGAACGAGTTGCGCCCGTCGTGGAAGCCGCCGTGGAACCGGTCCGGCCGGGCGGGCCTGCCCGTGCTCTCGTCGCTGGCCGTCGCCTGCTTCCAGGTGGCGGGCACGGTCGGCGCAGGGCACCGGCAGCCCGACCGCGTCCAGCTCGACGCCCTCGGCTACGCGCTGCTCCTGCTCGGCCCCGCCGCGCTGCTGCTGCGCCGCCGCCACCCGGCGGCGGTCATGGTCGGCACCACGGCGGTCACCATCGGCTACCTGCTCGCCGGGTACCCGTACGGCCCGGTCTTCGTCAGCCTTGGTGTGGCGTTCTTCGCCGCGGTCCAGTGCGGGCAACGGCGGGAGGCCTGGGCCTGCGGCGGCGCCTTCTACGCCGGTCAGCTGCTGATGAGCTACGCGGTTCCGCACGACTGGCTGCGGGCCAAGAGCTGGCAGGCCAACGCCTGGCAGGAGTTGGGCCTCACGGCGGTGCTGCTGCTCATCGCGACCGGTGCGGAACTGGCCCGGACCCGCCGCGAGCAGTCCGCCGCCGCCAGAGCCGCCGCGGAGGAGGCACAGCGGCGCCGCGTCGACGAGGAGCGGCTGCGGATGGCCCGCGAGCTGCACGACATCCTGGCGCACAGCATCTCGTTGATCCACGTTCAGGCCGGGGTGGCGCTCGAACTCATCGACGCCCGCCCGGAACAGGCCAGAAGCGCCCTGGCGACGATCAAGGCCGCCAGCAAGGAGGCCCTGGGCGAGGTCCGGCAGGTCCTCGGCACGCTGCGCGGACCGGGGGCCACCGCGCCGCGCACTCCCGCCCCCGGCCTGGACCGGCTGGACGAACTGGTCGACCAGGCCGGCCGGGCAGGCCTGACCGTCAGCGTCCGTTCCGAGGGCGTCTTCGGGGAGGTCCCGGCCGCCGTCCAGCGGGCCGCCTTCCGGATCGTCCAGGAAGCCCTGACCAATGTGATCCGCCACTCCGCCGCCCGGACGGCCTTCGTGCTGCTCTCCCGGACGGCCGACGGCCTCACCGTGCAGATCGACGACCCGGGCCCGGTGGGCGGCGGCGACGCGGGCGGCTCGGGAGCCGGACTGATCGGGATGCGGGAGCGGGTCGCCGCCTTCGGGGGCACCCTGGAGGCGGGCCCGTACGACGCGGGCTTCCGAGTCCGGGCCCGCCTGACGAGGGGTGACTGATGATCAGGGTGCTGCTGGTGGATGACCAGATGCTGGTCCGGGCCGGGTTCCGGGCGTTGCTCGACGCCCAGCTCGACGTCGAGGTGGTCGGCGAGGCCGACGACGGCGAGCAGGCCCTGCGCCTCGCCGTCGAGCTGCGCCCCGACGTGGTGCTGATGGACATCCGGATGCCCCGCCTCGACGGCCTGGAGGCCACCCGGCGGATCGGGGCCGACCCGGAGCTCGGCGGGGTGCGGGTGGTCGTACTGACCACCTTCGAGCTCGACGAGTACGTCTTCGAGGCGCTGCGGTCGGGCGCGGCAGGGTTCCTCGTCAAGGACGCCGAGCCGGCCGAACTGCTCCGGGCGGTCCGGGTCGCTGCCGCAGGCGACGCGCTGCTCTCGCCGGGCGTCACCCGGCGCCTGATCGGAGAGTTCGCCGCCCGCTCGAAGGAGCCGCGGGCGGTCGGCCTTGAGATGCTCACCGAACGCGAACGCGAGGTGCTTGCCCTGGTCGGGCTCGGGCTCTCCAACGAGGACATCGCACGCCGCCTGGTGGTCAGCCCGCTGACCGCCAAGACGCATGTCAGCCGCGCCATGGTCAAGCTCGGCGCCCGCGACCGTGCCCAACTGGTCGTCCTAGCCTACGAGTCCGGCCTGGTCCGCCCCGGCTGGCTCGGGTGACGAGTGACAGATGGCAGCGAACAGATGGCAGCGAACAGATAACAGACTTCGAAATCTGTTATCTGTTATCTGTTCGCTGTTTGTTGCCATCGGCCACCGGCCCACCGCCCGCCGTCGGGCGCTACTCGCCGGAAGCCTGGTGCCGCCGGATCGCCCGCAGCCCGCCGCAGGCGGCTGCGGCCGTCCAGAGGGCCATGATCAGCAGTCCGGTCCAGTGGCCGTAGTGGATGCCGGCCTCGGTCCGGGTGTGCATCGCGTACAGGCCGGCCCGGTCGGGCAGGAACTGGCCGACCTCGCGGACGCCGGGGATGGCCGCCAGCCAGGTGGTGCCGAGGAACACCATCGGGCCGAGCAGGCCGAGCGCGGCGCTGAAGTTGCCCAGCATCGTGGTCAGTCCGAGGCAGAGCAGTACCAGCAGCGGGTGGTAGAGCACGCCGGCCACGAAGCTGCGGGCCAGGCCGGGGGTTGACCAGTCCAATCCGACGGTGGCGTCGACGGCCAGGAACGAGCCCGCCGTCGACGCCAGCCCGAGCAGCAGGCCCAGCCCGGCTCCGAGCGTGAGCTTGGCGCCGTACAGCCGAGCGCGCCGGGGGACGGCGATGAACGAGGTGCTGATCATGCGGGTGTTGAACTCCTGCCCGATCAGCAGGATCCCGAGGCAGGCCACGGCCACGTGCCCGAAGAGCAGCCCGTAGTAGATCCCGTTGGCCGGGTCAGTGCCGGGGGCCACGGTCTTGGGGTCGGAAGCGGCGCTGACGGCCGCAGTGACCCCGACGGTCAGGACCAGGGCGACCAGCGGGGCCGCCCACTGGGAGGGCAGGGTGGTGAACTTGATCCGTTCGGCGCGCAGGGCGTGGGCCGCGCTCATTGTCATCTTCCCTTCGTTCGTGGTCACTTGGCGCGCCGCAGGGCGAGCAGGCCGCCGTAGGCCGCGGCGCCGGCCCACAGGGCCATGATCAGCAGTCCGGTCCAGTGCCCGTACGAGACCTGCGGGTCGTCGGCGTAGTGCAGTGCGTACTGGCCGGCCCGGTCGGGCAGGAACTGGGCCACCTGCCGCACCCCGGCGACGCCGCCGAGCAGCGGCGAGAGCAGGAAGACGACCGGTACCAGCAGTCCCATGGCGGCGGTGAGGTTGCCGAGCAGCGCGGTCGCGCCGAGGCAGAACACCACCAGCAGCACCGGGTAGAGCACGCCGGCGGTGGCGCTGCGGACGAAGGCGGGGCCGTCCCAGTCGCCGGGGACGGTGGCCGCGTACCCGGCGAAGGCGCCCGCCGTGCCCGCCGCGCCGACGCCGAGTCCGACCAGCGCGCCGAGCGTGAGCTTGGCGCCGTACAGCCGTCCGCGCCGGGGGACGGCGGTCAGCGAGACGTCGATCATGCGGGTGTTGAACTCCTGGCCGATCAGCAGGACCGCGAAACAGACCAGCGCGGCCTGGCCGAAGTTGAGCCCGTAGAAGACGCCCACGCCGGGGTCGTCGGTGAGGTTGTGCTCCGAGCCGCCGAGGGCCGCACCGATCGCCGTGGTGGTGCCCACGGTGAGCGCGAAGGCGAGCAGCGGGGTGATCCAGAGCGAGCGGAGGGTGGCGAGCTTGATCCGCTCGGCGTCGAAGGCGCAGAGGTGGTGCCGGAGAGTTGAGTCGGGGCTCATGCGGTGGCCTCGGCGCGGTACTCGACGCTGTCGGCGGTCATCCGCATGAACGCCTCCTCCAGCGAGTCCTGTTGGACCGCGATCTCGTACAGGACCACGCCGTGTGCGGCGGCGAGCGAGGCGATCTGCTCGGGTTCGGCGCCGGTCACCTCCCAGGCGCCGTCGTCGACCTCGGTCGCGGTGAGGTTGTCGGCGGTGTCCGACTGCCGGAGCAGGTCGCCGCCGAACAGGGCGGCGAGCTTGGCCGAGTTGACGGCCCGGACGCGGATCCTGGTCCGGCCGTGATGGTCGATGAACTCGGCGGTGGCGGCGTCCGCGAGCAGCCGACCACGGCCGATGACCACCAAGTGGTCCGCGGTGAGCGCCATTTCGGTCATCAGGTGGGACGACACCAGCACCGACCTGCCCTCGGCGGCCAGTTCGCGCAACAGGGTGCGGATCCAGCGGATGCCCTCCGGGTCGAGACCGTTGACCGGTTCGTCCAGCAGCAGCACCGGCGGGTCGCCGAGCAGCGCGGCGGCCACCCCGAGCCGCTGGCGCATACCGAGGGAGAAGCCGCGGATCCGCCGTCCGGCGGCGTCCGTCAGGCCGACCTGGGCGAGCACCTCGTCCACCCGGCGCGGCGCCAGGCCGTTGCTCGCCGCGAGCCAGCGCAGGTGGCCGGCGGCGGTGCGGCCGCCGTGCAGGGCGTGGGCGTCCAGCAGGGCGCCCACCTGTCGTAGCGGCTGGACGAGTTCGGTGTACCGGCGGCCGCCGACCAGGGCGCTACCGGCGGTGGGGCGGTCCAGGCCGAGGATCAGGCGCATGGTGGTGCTCTTACCGGCGCCGTTCGGGCCGAGGAAGCCCGTCACCAGGCCGGGCCGGACCTCGAAGGACAGGTCGTCGACGACGCGCCGACCGTCGTACTCCTTGGTGAGGCCCTGGATCTCGATCACGGCCGCGCTCCCCTCTCGGTGCTCCGGTGCCGGGTCGTCCGGCTAGTGGTCACATTCGACCGGAGCGGGCCGTACCGGCGGATCCCGCCGGAGTCGGGAGCCGCCTCCCTCCCGGGAGGGAGGCGGCGGCAGGCCGGCGGGGGAGCCCGGGCCGACCGCTGAGCTGGCAGGATGGTGGAATGCCCAGGATCCTCGCGCCGCTGCTGGCCGGCGCCACGTACGCGCGCCTGCTGCACCTGCTGGTCGGGTGGATCTTCGTGGGCGTCGTCCTGATGATCTACCCGGGGACGTACCACAAGAGCCTGGGCGAGATCGTGGTCGCCGGCGCCGCGGTGGACACCGCCCTGCTCGCCCTGGTCGCCCTCGTCCCCGCGACGCGGCGCGCCGAGGGGGTGCAGGCGCGGCTGCTGCTGCTGCCCGACCGCGAGGAGGACATCGCCGCCGAGTCCTCCCGCACCTGGGCGGACCGGCGGCGCACCGCCGGCTGGCTGATCGGGCGGGTCGTGCTCGGCTCGGTGGTCGGGTTCGCGACGGCCTTCGGCCTCACCAGCGGCTACGACCTGCTGACCGGACCGGACTCGTTCTGGTACCTCCCGCTCGCCCCGGTGCTGGTGCTCGGCTACGGCTGGCTGGTGGTGTCCGCCGGGCGCCTCCAACTCGCCATGGCCGTGAGGCTGCTGGGGCCATCCCCGGCGGAGCGGCTGGCGGAGGCGGAGCTGCGCGCCGAACGGCTGCTGGAGCGCAACAGGTTGGCCCGCGAGCTGCACGATTCCATCGGCCACGCACTGACGGTGACGGTCCTTCAGGCGGGTGCCGCGCGGGAGGTCGGGGACCAGGTGTTCACCGCCAAGGCGCTCGAAGTCATCGAGGAGACCGGCCGCCGGGCCATGGAGGACCTCGAACGCACCCTCGTCCTGCTCCGCGAGACGCCGGAGGGTACGGCCGGCAACGGAACGGCCACCGAACAGCCCGGTGTCGACCAGTTGCCCGCACTGTTCGACACCGCACGGTCGGCCGGGAGCCCGGTCGAGGCGCGGATCGAGGTGCCGGCGGGCGCGCTGCCCGGGGTGCTCTCCCGCGAGTCCTACCGGATCGTCCAGGAGGGTGTCACCAACGCGCTCAAGTACGCGCCCGGCGAGCCGGTCAGCGTCCGGATCGCCGTTCAGGGCGGGCAGTTGGAGCTGCGCTGCGCCAATCGCCCGGCGGTCGGCGGCGTTCCGGCGCGTCTCCCGGGCGGCGCGGCGGGCAAGGGCGGCAAGGGGCTGCGCGGCATCCGGGAGCGCGCCACGCTGCTCGGCGGGGAGGCCACCGCCGGGGTTTCGGGCGACGGGGGCGGGGAGTGGGTGCTCGCCGTCCGGTTGCCCCTACGCTTGGGCTCGTGACGAACGATCTTGTGGGCGACGGACCGTCGAGGGGCTCCGCCGGGATGATCGACATCCTGCTCGCCGACGACGAGGAACTGGTCCGGGCCGGGATGCGGGCCGTCCTGGAGGCACAGGGGGACCTACGGGTGGTCGGTGAGGCCGCCGACGGCGCCGACGCGGTGGCGCTGGCCCGCACGCTGCGCCCGCACGTCGTCCTGATGGACGTCCGGATGCCGGTGCTGGACGGCCTGGCGGCCACCCGCGAGCTCCTGCGCCCCGGCGCGCCGGGGGACCAGCCGCCGAAGATCCTGGTCGTCACCACCTTCGAGAACGACGACTACGTCTACCAGGCGCTGCGCGCGGGCGCCGACGGCTTCCTGCTGAAGCGCTCCCGAGCGGCCGAGATCGCGCACGCGGTACGGCTGGTGGCGGCGGGCGAGTCACTGCTGTTCCCGGCCACGATCCGCCGCCTCGCGGCCGGCCACGGCAATCCCGCCGCCCGCGCGACCATGGAGCGGGCGGCGCTGACCGAGCGCGAGGCGGAGGTGCTGCGGCTGGTCGCGCGCGGCCTCAGCAACGGGGAGATCGCCGAGCTGCTGTTCCTCGGCGTGCAGACGGTGAAGACCCACGTCAGCAGTGTGCTGGCGAAGCTCGGGGCGCGGGACCGCACCCAGGCGGTGATCGCCGCGTACGAGTCGGGCTTCGTCGAGCCGTCGGAGTAGCGCAGAGCGCAGCGGGCAGGAACTCGGCGGAGACGCGGGCGGCCCGGCGCGGTGTCGGGGTCAGGCCGGGTACGCGTGGGTCTGGGTGGCTTTGACGGAGGCCCAGACCTCGGATCCGGGCGCCAGCCCCAGCTCGGCGACGGCGGCCGGGGTGAGGTCGGCGGCCATCGGGAGTTCGCCCGCGAGGTCGGCGCGCACCTGGTCGCCGTGCAGGTCCAGGCCGGTGACCTCGACCTTCCACACGTTGCGCGCGCTGGACTGGGGTCGTTCGCGGTGCAGGGTCACGGCGGACGGCGGGAAGGCGACGAAGGCCGGGCCGGACAGCTCCTCGGTGGTGGCCAGGACCGTGCCGGCCGTGAGCGTGACCTGGTGGCCCTCGGCCACGCCCTGGTACAGGTTCAGTCCGACCAGGCGCGCGATGTAGTCGGTGCGCGGCCGCCGGGCGACCTCCGCCGGGCTGCCGGACTGCACCTCGTGCCCGCCCTCGATCACCACCAGCCGGTCGGCGAGCACCATCGCGTCCAGCGGGTCGTGCGTCACCAGCACCGCCACGGCCTCGAACTCGGCCAGATGACGCCGCAGTTGGGCGCGTACGTCGAGCCGGGTGCGGGCGTCCAGAGCGGCCAGCGGCTCGTCCAGCAGCAGCAGTCGGGGGCGGACGGCCAGCGCCCGGGCCAGCGCCACCCGCTGGGCCTGGCCGCCGGAGAGGCTGCCGGGTCGTACGGAGGCGTGGTCGGCCAGGCCCATCCGCTCCAGCCAACCGGCCGCCTCGGCCCGGGCGGCACGCTTGGGGCGGCCCTGGCAGCGCGGGCCGAAGGCGACGTTGTCGAGCGCGCTGAGGTGCGGGAAGAGCAGGTAGTCCTGGAACACCACGCCGACGGGACGCTCCTCGGCGGGGGTGTGCACGCGTTGCCCGGGCTCCTCCAACAGGCGTCCGTCCAGGCGCAGGTGGCCGCCGGTGAGCGGGAGCAGTCCGGCGAGGGCGCGCAGGGCGGTGGACTTGCCGGCGCCGTTCGGGCCGAGCAGCGCGATCACCTCGCCGGGTGCGGCAGTGAGGGCGAGGTCGAGGGTGAACGCGGCGCGTTCCACCCGCAGCCGGGCGTCGAGGGCGGGTGCAGGTGCAGCCGCGGCGGCCGTGGAGGTGGGGTCGGTGGGGTTGGCCGAGTCGGCCGGGTCGGCCGGGTCGGCCGGGTCGGCCGGGTCGGCCGGGTCGGCCGGGTCGGCCGGGTCGGTGGGGTCGGTGGGGGAGGTGCTCATCGGGGCGGCGTCCAGGGGGTCGGGGCAGCGGTGGCCGGGCTCCGGCCCGGGGCTCGCGGGGCCGTCACGGGGTCGACATCCAGCGGTCGCGCAGGCCGACCAGGACCGCGACGGAGACCACCAGCAGGACCAGCGACAGCGCGATCGCCGCCTCGGGGTCCGATTCCATGGCGAGGTAGACGGCCAGTGGCATGGTCTGGGTGCGGCCCGGGAAGTTGCCCGCGAAGGTGATCGTGGCGCCGAACTCGCCGAGCGCCCGGGCCCAGGCGAGGACCGCCCCGGCGGCGATACCCGGGGCGATCAGCGGCAGGGTCACCCGGCGGAACGCCGTCAGCCGGGAGGCGCCCAGGGTCGCGGCCGCCTCCTCGTAGCGGGGGTCGGCGGCGCGCAGCGCGCCCTCCACGCTGATCACCAGGAACGGCATCGCCACGAACGCCTCGGCGATGACCACTCCGGTCGTGGTGAACGGCAGCGTGATGCCGAAGGCCGAGTCCAGCCAGGAACCGACGATGCCGCGCCGTCCGAGGACCAGCAGCAGTGCCACGCCGCCGACCACCGGCGGCAGCACCAGCGGCAGGGTGACCAGGGCCCGGATCACCCGTCGGCCCGGTAGCTCGGTGCGGGCGAGCAGCCAGGCCAGCGGGACGCCGAGGACCAGCGAGACCGCCGTGGCCGCCGTCGCGCAGATCAGCGACAGACGCAGGGCGTCCCAGACGGCGGCGCTGGTGAGCTGCTCGGACAGGCTGCTCCAGGGCGCCCGGACGAGCAGGCCGACCAGCGGCAGGATCAGGAACGCCAGCCCGAGCAGCGCCGGGAGCAGCAGCGTGACCGGGACGCGGTGGGTGCGCCGGCGCCGGCGTGGCAGGGCTTTCGCCGTTCCTGCCACGCCGGGCCCGGTGCCGGTGGTGCGCCCGGTGGTGCGCCCGGAGCCGGTGGTGCGCTTGGTGGTGCGGTCGCTCACGGCGCCTGGAAGCCCGCCGCGGTGAGCACCTGCTTGGCCTCGGGCGACTGGATGTACGCGACGAAGGCGGCGGCGCCGTCCTTGTTCGGGGCCTTGGCCAGGGCGGCGATCGGGTAGTCGTTCACGGCCTTGTCGGCCTCGGGGAAGTCCACGCTGTCGATCTTCCCAGCGTCCGCCTTCACGTCGGTCTTGTACACGAGCGAGGCGTCGACCTCGCCGAGCTCGACCTTGGTCAGCGCGCCCTTGACGTCCTGCTCCAGGGTCACCGGGGTGAGGTTGACGTTGGCGGCCTTGAGCGCGGTCAGGGCGGCGGCGCCGCACGGCACCTCCTTTGCGCACAGCGCGACCTTCACACCGGAGGCGGTGAGGTCGTTCAGGCCCGCGACGTGCTTGGGGTTGCCCTTGGGCACGGCGATGGTGAGCGTGTTCTTGACGAAGGTCTTCGGGTCGCCGCTCGCGCCGCCCGCGTCGGTCACGGTCTTCATGGTGGCCGGACTGGCGGCGGCGAACACGTCCGCCGGGGCGCCCGAGTTGATGCTGGTGGCGAGGCTGGAGCTGCCGCCGAAGTTGAACTTGACCTTGGCGCCCGGGTTCGCGGCCTCGAACTTCTTGCCGAGGTCGGTGAACGTCTCCTTGAGCGAGGCGGCGGCGAAGACGGTGATGTCGCCGGTGGCCTTCGGGACGCTGTCGCCACCGGCCGCCGACGAGGCCGAGGAACCCGCCGTCGAAGCGGCCGAGGAGCTGCCGGACTTGCCACCGCCGTCGCTGCCGCAGGCGGTGGCCCCGAGGCTGAGGACGAGGGCCGCCGCGGCGGCGACGGCGAGTCTGCGGGTGGTCGTACGGGTGCTCATCGGGGCTTCCCCTCCAGGGCGCGCGCCGGAAGGGGCGCGGAGTGAGGCCGCAGGTGCGGCCATTACGGTGATCATAGTGCCGCAAATGCGAGTGATAAGTCCTCTGTCGCTTCGCACAGGCGGGGTGTGGCGGCGCTCTCCGCCCGGCTGTGCGAAGGCTCAAACGTGCACGGACGGCGCCGGAGCGGAGTGTTGCGGGGGTCGGCGTGACGGCCTGCGTGAGGGCCGGCGTGAGCGTGCCGCCGGGGAAATTACGTCGCGCAGGGGGTGGCCGGGCGGACAGAGTGGGGGCGATTCGTACGGCAGTCCGTACACACCACCCGGGCCGAACGGCCCAGAAGAGGAGGAGGGGTCCGTCCATGTCCACGTTGCGCGTCACCGCGGAGAAGCTGGTCGTCCTGGAGCACCCGAACGCCGACGCACTGGAGCTCGCGCAGGTCGGCCTCTATCGGGCGGTGGTCGCCAAGGGCAGGTACCGGACCGGCGACTACGCCGTCTACATCCCCGAACAGTCGGTCCTCCCGGTGGAGTTGATCGAGGAGCTGGGCCTGACGGGCAAGCTGGCCGGCAGCAAGTCCGACCGGGTGAGGGCCGTC
The DNA here is from genome assembly GCF_044744605.1 of Kitasatospora sp. NPDC087271. Lineage (NCBI taxonomy): Bacteria > Bacillati > Actinomycetota > Actinomycetes > Kitasatosporales > Streptomycetaceae > Kitasatospora > Kitasatospora sp. NPDC087271. Next base: position 307,596 of record NZ_JBIUYQ010000001.1, on the reverse strand, counting down.
CGGCTGCGCGGTGAGCTGTCCCAGGGCATCGTCTGCCTGCCGGCCGCGCTCGCCGGCACCGACCTGGCGGACGCCGCCGGGCGCGGCGAGGACTTCGCCGAGCTGCTCGGAGTCGTCAAGTGGCAGCCCCCGGTACCGACCTCCATGAGCGGCGACGTGCTGAGCGCGCCCGACCTGCTGCCCTGGGTGGACATCGAGAACCTCAAGCGCTACCCCGACGTCTTCGAGCCCGGCGAGCCCGTGGTGCTGACCGAGAAGCTGCACGGCAGCTGCTGCCTGATGACGTACACCGCCGCCACCGGCGAGGTCCGGGTGTCGTCCAAGGGCATCGGGGCGCAGGGGCTCTCACTGGTCGAGGACGAGCGCAACCTGTACTGGCGGGCCGTGCGCGCGTACGACCTCCCCGCCGTGGCGGCCCGACTGGCCGAGCGGCTGGGCGCCGAGCGGGTCGGCGTCTTCGGCGAGGTCTTCGGCGCCGGTGTGTAGGACCTGACGTACGGGGCCTCCGGCCGTGCCGAACTGCCCGGCTACGCCGTGTTCGACGTGTCGGCCGTGGTGGACGGGCAGCTGAGGTGGTACTCCGCCGCCGAACTGCTCGCTGCCGAACTGCTCGACGGCGAACTGCCGCTGGTGCCCGAACTGTGGCGGGGGCCGTTCGACCCGGAGACCGTGCTGGCCTTCGCCCAGGGCAAGGAGACCGTCTCCGGGCGTGAACTCCACCTGCGCGAAGGCGTGGTGGTCCGGCCGGTGACCGAGCGCTGGAGCCCGGTGGTGGGCGGACGGGCGATCGCCAAGGTGGTCGGTGACGCCTACCTGACGCGCAGGGGCGGCACCGAGTACGAGTGATCCCCGCCCCGTCGCGCCCTCTCGCGCCCTCCCGCGCGCTTTCGCGCCTTCCGGCGCTGATGGCTCGTCAGCTAGGTTGATGGGTCGCCTGTGGAGAATGGAGTGCCGATGACCGCCGCCACCGCCCTCATCCCCGGGCCGGCCGGAAACCCCCTGGTCGGGTCGCTGTTCGACCTCACCCGCCGCCCGCTGCGCACCTACCTCGCCGCCCACCGCGACCACGGGGACGTGGTCCGGTTCCGGGTCGGGCCGCCCGGGCTGCGGGTCGAGTTCTACGGGGTGTTCTCCCCGGAGGGCGTCCAGCAGGTGCTGGGCGGCGAGGCCGCCAACTTCCGCAAGGAGAACGCCTTCTACGACGAGTTGCGGACCAGCGTCGGCAACGGCCTGCTGACCAGCCAGGACGGCGACTACCAGCGCCAGCGCCGGCTGGTCCAGCCGCTGTTCACCCGCCGCCGGGTGGACGGCTACGCGGGCGCCGTCGCCCGGGAGGCACGGGCGCTCGCCGAGCGGTGGAACGCGATCCCGGTCGGGGTCGTGGACGCGGCGGAGGAGATGTCCCGGTTCGCGCTGCGAGCCGTCGCCCGGATCCTGTTCGGCGCGGACGTCGAGGAGGCGGTGGCGGTGGTGGACCGCAGCTTCCCGGTGCTCGGTGAGTACGTCTGGGACCGGGGTTTCGCGGCGATCCGCATCCCGCGCGCCTGGCCGACCCCCTCGAACCGGCGCGGCGCCGAGGCCCAGCGCGCCCTGTACGCGGTCTGCGACCGGATCATCGCCGAGCGGGCCGCGCGCGGCGGCCTGGACGAGGACGCGGACGACCTGCTCACACTGCTCGGACGGGCCCGTGGCGAGGACGGGGAGCAACTCGACCCGGCCGAACTCCGGGACCAGGTACTGGTGTTCCTGCTCGCCGGGCACGAGACCACGGCCACCTCGCTGGCCTTCGCGCTGCACCTGCTCGCCAAGCACCCCGAGCAGCGGAAGCTCGCCCAGCAGGAGGCGCAGACCGTGCTGGCCGGTCGGGAACCGACCGCGGCGGACCTGGAGTCGCTGCCGTACATCACCCGGGTGCTGAAGGAGGCGATGCGGCTCTACCCGGCGGCGGCCCTGGTCGGGCGGCGGGCGGTCGCCGAGACGGTCATCGACGGGTACGTGATTCCGGCGGGTGCCCAGGTCGTCGTCTCGCCACTGGTCACCCACCGGCACCCGGGGCACTGGCCGGACCCGGAACGCTTCGACCCCGACCGCTTCCTGCCCGAGCAGGAGAAGGACCGGCACCGCTACGCCTGGTACCCGTTCGGTGGTGGTCCGCGGGCGTGCATCGGGCAGCACTTCGCGATGCTGGAATCGGTGCTGAGCCTGGGCGTGCTGCTGCGGGACTTCGAGATGGAGGCGGTGGACGAGCGGGTGGCGCTCGCCCAGGGCATCACGCTCCGCGCGGCGAGCCCGATGCGGATCCGGGTGACGGCGCGGGGAGCCGAGGGGCTCGCCGGGTAGCGGCTGACAGCTTCAGCGTTCAGCCTTCAGCGTTTCAGATTTCAGATGACAGAAGATGAAATCTGTTATCTGTCATCTGTTTGTTGTCATCTGTTCGCCGCTTCTCCGGGCGTGTGGCCGACCGGCGCCCACCGGGGGGTGCGGGTGCGCGGCGGGGGCGCCGCCCCGGCGGGACGGCGCCCCCGATCGGCTCTGCCGGTGCCTCAGCCCCGGCTCTGGAACACGATCCTGGTCCAGGTGGAGCCCGGGCAGTTGCCCCAGACGTCCCAGGCCTGGGATCGGGCGCCGATCCACAGGCCGGTGGTGCTCGTGCCGTTGGCACAGTAGGTGATGGTGCGCAACTCGCCCGAGTAGACGTTGCAGTAGCCCTCCCAGCGCCACCCGTAGTTCGCGGTGATGACGCAGTGGTAGGAGGCGGCGGTCACCTCGGGCGAGGCTCCGACGGCATTGGCGGTGATGGTCTGGTCGGCGGCGGCGACGGTGGGCGCGGCGGCGGCGGGCAGGGTGGTGGTCCCGAGCACGCCGAGGGTGGCCGCGGCGGCCGCCCCGAACGTGGCGATCTTCCTGGCGATGTGACCTCGCATGGCGGTTTCTCCTCGCTCAGCGGTACGGATCGGGCAGTGCGTCCCCGGCCGTCCAGATCCACGGGGTGGGTGAATTCCGGCTTCCCGTCCGGCCGATGACGTATTGCGCACGAATGACTGCGGACAGTGAGACGACGGCCTATGATGTGAGCTGTGTCACAACCTTTTCTTTGGGTCGTGACCTGCCCAACTGGGCTTTCGGAGTGCCGATTTCCGGGGAGAGCGGCATGGCGGAATGCGACGGTAGGTGTGGCGGCGGACGCGGGGGCGGCGGTGGGAAGGACTTCGGTCCGAGGCCTGCCGATCGTCAATCGGACGATTTCAACCGGGTGTTCACGGAAATGCTGCCGAGGCTCCACCGGGCGGCCGCGTCGCTCACCGGCGGGCTCGCCGCCGGGGACGTGGTGCATGACGCGTATCTGCGGATCGCCCGCAGGCCGGAGCGGTTCCTGAGCCATCCGCAGCCCTACGCCTACGTGTTCACCACGATGGCGAACATCCTGCGCGACCAGTGGCGCCGGGAACGGCGGAGGGTCGTGCTGCCCGATCCGTGCGAGACGGCCGAGCGGGAGCGGGACCGGCCGCCGGTCGAGTCGCCGTCGGGCGGGATGGCCGAGCTGCAGGCGCGCTGGGAGGTGCTCCGGCTGCTGGGCTGTCTGACGGCGAAGCAGGCCCGCGTGGTGGTGCTGGTGGACCTCGACGGCTACACCGTCGACGAGGCCGCCGAACTGCTGGGCCTGCATCGCAGCACGCTGGCCGTCACCCGTCGCCGCGCCCACGGGAGGCTGCGCGCGGTCCTCGCGCGGGAGCGGGAACGCGAGCGGGAACACGAGCGGGAGGGCGGGCGGGAGGGCGAGCGGGACCATCGGCCGGGGCCCGCCCTCGAAGCGGCGCCCGGCGCGGGGTCCGATGCGGGGTCCGATGCGGGGCCCGGCGCGGGCCCTGGGGCGGCGCCCGAAGCGGCACCCGACGCACCGAGCTGACGCTAAGTCAGCTGATGCGCCGCCCCGGCCCGTACGCTGAAAATCGTGATCACGTACGAGGACCACCGCCTCCGCGCCCTTGCTGACGACGGCCGCTGGCCCGAACTGCTGACCGCCTACCGGCAGGGTCGGGCGGCAGCCGTGGAGCGCGCCGGGGAGGAGCCCGCGGCGGCGCTGACCGCGCCGCTCGGCCACCTGATCGCCTACTCGGCGCCGCCGGAGCTGGCCGTCCGGCTGTTCGACCGGGACGGCGGCCCGGGGACGGTCGCCGGGGTCGCCGACCATGACGCCGGTCCGCTCTGGGAGGTGCTGGCGACCCGGCATTCCTGGCTGCGGCTGGCCCCGCTGCTCGTCCCGGCCCCGGTGCGCCGACTGGTCGCGCAGACCCGGGTGCTGCTCGGCGAGGACCTCTCGTACGGGGCCGAACCCGACCCGGAGGGCGTGCCGCTGCTGCTGGCGCCGTGGGAGGCGGCCGGCTGGGACGAGGGGGCGCGGGTGCGCCAGTACCTGCCCTGCGGGGGCGCGCGCAGTGCGCTGCTGACCCTGCCGGCCAGCCGGGAGGGTCTGGGTGACGTGACGCTGCCCGCATCGGGCGTACGGCTGGGCGGGCAGCGGGCGACCCGGGCGCTGGCCGCACTGGCGGACTGGGCGGAGGTGGTCTGCGTCCGGGGCCCGGCGCCGCAGGCGGCCGCCCAACTGGCCCGTAGTTCCCGGGTCACCGGCGGGTACCTGCCGTTCGCGCTGGTCTATCCGGCGCTGGTACAGGCCGCCGTCGTGGACCGCGGGCGGGGCTCGGCGCACGGACGGCTGGCACTCTGGCGGGCGTTGGTCGCGATGGCCGGCGCGAAGGGTACGGACGGTTCGGGCCGGGCGGAGGTCGACGCGCTGGTGGCCCGGATGCGCTGCTTCATCTGGCACGAGCCGGCCGCCGGGCTGCGCCATCTGCACGTCGCGCTGGAGGACCCGGCCTGTGGCCTGGCCTGGGCGGTGAGCGGCTCCGAGGACCTGTGAGAACCGGCGAGGACCTGTGGGGACCCGCGAGGACCGGTGAGGACCGGTGAGGACCGGTGAGGACCGGTGAGTACTTGTGGCGAAGGCCCGTCGGGCATGCGGAACCCCCGGTCCGGCGCCGTTTCCGGGGGAGGTGGTGGCGCCGGACCGGGGGCGTATGAGGGGGCCGCTCAGGCGGCCGCAGCCGCACCGCTCTGGACGGGGACGGCTTCCGGAGTCGCCGGGACGGCCTCGGGGGCCTCGACCGGCCCGCCGTGCGCGTCGACCAGGGTCCGCTCGTCGAACGGCTCCTCGCCGGCCAGCACCCGCTGGGCGCGGTCCGCGTCGAGTTCGCCGGTCCAGTGCCCGATCAGGACGGTGGCGACGGCGTTGCCCGCGAAGTTGGTGAGCGCACGGGCCTCGGACATGAAGCGGTCGATGCCGACGATCAGGCCGACCCCGTCCACCAGCGCGGGCTTGTGCGACTGCAGTCCGCCGGCCAGGGTGGCCAGCCCGGCGCCGGTGACCCCGGCCGCACCCTTGCTCGCGATCACCATGAACACCAGCAGTGAGAGCTGCTCGCCGATCGACATCGGCTTGTCCATCGCCTCGGAGATGAAGATCGACGACATGGTGAGGTAGATCGCGGTGCCGTCGAGGTTGAAGCTGTAGCCGGTCGGCACGGTGATGCCGACGACCGGGCGGCTCACGCCGAGGTGCTCCATCTTGGCGATCAGGCGGGGCAGCGCGCTCTCGGAGGAGGAGGTGGAGAGGATCAGCAGGAACTCGCGGCCCAGGTAGCGCAGCAGGGCGAACACGTTGACCCCGGCGACCAGTCGCAGCAGCGCGCCCAGGACGACGACGACGAACAGCACGCAGGTCGCGTAGAAACCGATCATGATGACCGCGAGGCTCTTCAGCGCGGCCGTGCCGGTCGCCCCGACGACGGCGGCCATCGCCCCGAAGGCGCCGATCGGCGCGACCCACATGATCATCGACATGACCCGGAAGACCAGCCGCTGCACGTGCTCGATCCCGCGCAGTACCGGGGCACCGGCCGGGCCCATCGCCTGGAGGGCGAAGCCGGCGAGCAGTGCGACCAGCAGGGTCTGCAGCACCTTGCCCTCGGTGAGGGCCGAGAACGTGGTGGTGGGGATCATCCCGAGCAGGAAGTCGGTCGTCGACTGGGCGCCGCCGGCGACGGCCTGGGCGTGGCCGGACTTCGCGAGCGCGGCGGTCAGGTGCAGGCCGCCGCCGGGCTCCAGCAGGTTGCCGATGGCCAGGCCGATGGCCAGCGCGACGGTCGACATGACGAGGAAGTAGCCGAGGGCGAGGCCGCCGACCTTGCCGACCTTGGCGGCCTTGGTCACCGAGCCGATGCCCAGCACGATGGTGCAGAAGATCACCGGGCTGATCATCATCTTGATCAGGTTGACGAAGCCGGTGCCGACCGGCTTCAACTCCACGGCGAAGCCGGGGGCGGCCAGCCCGACCGCGATGCCCGCGACCACGGCGGCGATGACGGCGAGGTAGAGGTAGTGGGTCCGGTCCCTGCGTCTGGATCCCCCCGCCGGTGCGGCTCCATCGATCGACATCTGCGGCTCCTTCGCCGTGCGGTCCTGGCGGCCCCGGGTGGTGGGCCGCTCTGACTATCGGGCCTGGGCGTGACGGAGGTCACGTTTGCGTTCATAGAGTTCACGGCCGGGTGCCGCTGGGCGTGGGGTGCGACGGGGCTGGGGGGCGTTCGTCGACAGGTCGTCGGCAGGCCGCCGACCTGTCGCGGGCCCCTGGGTGACCCCGGGAGTGTGGTGCACACTGGCAGGCATGTCCGTGCGCACCGCCCCCACGCCCTCGCGCCGACGGCTCCCGGCACCCCGCGGGCTGGTCCGCAGCCTGGCTGGGCAGCTCTTCGTCGTCCAGGTGGTCATCGTCGCCGCCGTGGTGGCGGGCGGTGCGGTGCTCGCGTACCTCTTCACCGCAGACCGGGCCGAGGACGCGGCCCGCCGTCAGGTCACCACTGTCGCCCACGCCGTCGCCGACTCGCCGTCCGTGCGGGCCGCCGTCACCACGCCGGACCCGACCGCGGTGCTCCAGCCGTACGTCGAGCAGGTGCGGGTGGACACCGGCGTCTCCTTCATCACCGTCATGGACACCGAGGGCGTGCGCTGGACCCACCCGCTGCCCGAGCAGATCGGCAAGCGCTTCCTCGGGCACATCGACTGGGCACTCGCGGGGGAGACCCGCAGCGAGACGTACACCGGCACGCTCGGGCCGTCCGTGCGGGTGGTGACGCCGGTGCTGGACGACCGGCACCAGGTGATCGCGCTGGTCAGCGCGGGCCTCACGGTGGAATCCATCTCCGCGCAGTTGAGCGGCCCGCTGCTCGCCCTGGTCGGGGTGGCGGTGGCCGCGCTCGGGGTCGGCGGCGTGGGCACCTACCTCGCCAACTCCCGGCTGCGGCGGCACACCCACGGCATGGGGCCGGCCGAACTCAGCCACCTCTACGAATACCACCAGGCGACCCTGCGCTCGGTGCGCGAGGGGCTGGTCCTGCTGGACCGCGCGCACCGGGTGGTGCTCTGCAACGACGCGGCCCGTGAACTGCTCGGACTGGGCGGCAACTTGGAGGGACGCCTGATCGTGGAGCTGGGGCTGCCGCGGGCGCTGGTCGCGGCCGTGCTCGGCGACGAGCCGGTCCGGGACGAGGTGCACCTGACCGCCGAGCGGGTGGTGGTGCTCAACACCTCCACCATCGGCACCGGCCTCGGCCGGGTCGTCACCCTGCGCGACCACACCGAACTCCAGTCGCTCAGCGGAGAGTTGGACTCCGTTCGGGGCTTCACCGAGGCCCTCGGGGCGCAGGCGCACGAGGCGGCCAACCGGCTGCACGCCGTCGTCTCGCTGATCGAACTCGGCCGCCACGAACAGGCGGTGGAGTTCGCCACCGCCGAGCTCGCGCTCGCCCAGCAGCTCACCGACCGGGTGGTCGCGGCGGTCGGCGAACCAGTACTGGCCGCGCTACTGCTCGGCAAGGCGGCCCAAGCGGCCGAACGGGGAGTGGAGTTGACCCTCACCGACGACAGCCGGATCGACGACGGGCTGCTGCCGCCCGGGCTCTCCGCGCGGGACCTGATCACCGTCCTCGGCAACCTGATCGACAACGCCGTGGACGCCGCCATCGCCGGAGCCGCGCAGAGTGCGGTGCCGCCGGAGGTCACCGTCACTGTGCGGATCGATGGCGGTGGCGTGGGTGGCGTGGGTGGCGTGGGTGGCGGCGACGCGGCTCCGGGTGGCGGCGATTGCCTGCTGCTGCGCGTCGCCGACACCGGGGCGGGGATCGACCCGGCCGCCGTCGAGGACGTGTTCCGGCGCGGCTGGAGCACCAAGCAGGACGTGCGCGGGCACGGTCTCGGGCTGGCGCTGGTCTCCCAGGCCGCCCGGCGCAACGGCGGCAGCGTCGAGGTCGGGCGCGACCGGGGTGCGGTGCTCACCGTCCGGCTGCCGCTCGCCGGGCTGCCGGCACGATCCGGTGAGCGGCAGCCGGGACAACTCGGGAGCCCGGAGCAACTCGGGAGCCCGGAGCAACTTGGCCAGCCAGGCCAGCCGGGGCAGCCAGGCCGGCCGGGGCAGCCGGGGCAGCCGGGGCAGCCGGGGCAGCCGGGCCGACGGGAAGGGGTGTCGTGATGACCGAGGTGACCGCCGGGCCGGGGATCTCCGTGCTGGTCGTCGAGGACGACCCCGTGGCCGCCGCCGCGCACACCCTCTACGTCGAGCGCGAACCCGGCTTCCACGCCGCCGGGACGGTGCACAGCTGCGCCGACGCACTGCGCTTCCTGGACCGCGCCCGCGCTGCCGGGAGGCCCGTCGACCTGACCCTGCTCGACCTCTACCTGCCGGACGGCCACGGCCTCCACCTGTGCCGCTCGCTGCGTGCCGCCGGCCACACCACCGACGTCATCGCGGTGACCTCGGCCCGCGACCTGGCGATGGTGCGGCAGGCCGTGTCGGCGGGCGTGGTCCAGTACCTGCTGAAACCGTTCAGCGCCGCCGCCCTGCACGATCGCCTGGAACGCTACGCCCGCTACCGCGACAGCCTCGGGCGCACCGGCGAGGCGACCGGGCAGGACGAGGTCGACCAGGCGTTCGCCCTGCTCCGCACGCCCGAGCGCAGCAGTCTCCCCAAGGGGTTGAGCGCGCCCACCCTGGACACCGTCGCCGCCGTACTGCGCGAGACGGCGACGGGCCTGTCCGCCGCCGCCGCGGGCGTCGCCGCCGGGGTCTCCCGGATCACCGCGCGCCGTTACCTCGAACACCTCGTCGACACCGGGCGGGCGGTGCGGGAACCGCAGTACGGGAGCGTGGGGCGGCCGGAGCTCTGCTACCGGTGGAAGGGTGGCGGGGCGGCTCCGGGTCGGCGGGGGTGAGGGCCGTGACCTTTTCGCCGGTGGCTCGTTGGCAGGACCGGGGGCGGTTCACTCACTCGGGTGGTTCTGGGGGCCCCTGGGGTATCCCGCCAGGTCAGGGGCGATAAAGTTAGGCTTACCTAACTTCTCCTGGGGGTTTGCCTTGTCGCTCGCCGCCGTTCCCGCCCAGGCTCCGGCCTCCTCCTCCGGAACTGTCGGAGCCGCCGGAGCCGTCGGAGGTGTCGAAGCCGTCGGTGTCTCTGGAGCCGCCGGTGCCGCCGGTGCCCCGGCCTCCGGCGAGGCCATCCTGCGCCGCCAGCGCGTACGCGAGTCCGCCGCCCGTACGTACGCCCGGTCCTTCCCGATCGTCCCGGTACGGGCCCACGGCATGACCGTCGAGGGCGCCGACGGGCGGCGCTACCTGGACTGCCTCTCCGGCGCCGGGACGCTCGCCCTCGGGCACAACCACCCGGTGGTGCTGGAGGCGATCCGTCGCACCCTCGACAGCGGCGCCCCGCTGCACCTGCTCGACCTCGCCACCGCCGAGAAGGACGACTTCACCAGCGCCCTCTTCGAGAGCCTGCCGGCCGACTTCGCCGCCGGTGCCCGGATCCACTTCTGCGGGCCCGCCGGCACCGACGCCGTCGAGGCCGCGCTCAAACTGATGCAGACCGCCACCGGCCGGTCCGGCGCGCTCGCCTTCACCGGCGCCTACCACGGCATGACCGCCGGAGCCCTCGCGCTCACCGGAAACGTCGCCGTCAAGGAACCGCTGCCGAGCGGCGGCGAGGTCGTCCGGCTGCCCTACCCGTACGGCTACCGCTGCCCGTTCGGCGTCGGCGGCGAGGCCGGCGCCGACCTCGCCGCGACCTACGTCGAACGGCTGCTCGACGACCCCTCGGGCGGGGTCGTCCCGCCCGCCGCGATGATCCTCGAAGCCGTCCAGGGCGAGGGCGGCGTCGTCCCCGCGCCCGACGGCTGGCTGCGCGAGATGCGCCGGATCACGGCTGAACGGGGCATCCCGCTGATCGTCGACGAGGTGCAGACCGGCGTCGGGCGCACCGGGGCGATGTGGGCCGTCGAGCACAGCGGCATCGTCCCGGACGCCATGGTGCTCTCCAAGGCTATCGGCGGCAGCCTGCCGCTCGCCGTCGTCGTCTACCGGGAGGACTACGACGGCTGGCGCCCTGGCGCCCACACCGGCACCTTCCGCGGCAACACCCTCGCCATGGCCGCCGGCGCCGCCACCCTGCGCCACGTCGCCGCCCACGGGCTGGCCGAGCGCGCCGCCGTCGTCGGCGAGCGGATGACCGCCCGGCTGCGCGGGCTCGCCGCCGAACTGCCGGTGATCGGCGACGTGCGCGGGCGCGGCCTGATGCTCGGCGTCGAACTCGTCGACCCCGCCGCCGAACCGGACGCCTGCGGGGCCAGGCCGGCCGACCCGGCGCTCGCCCGCCGGGTGCGGGAGGCCTGCCTGGCACGCGGGCTGATCGTCGAGCTCGGCGGGCGCCACGACGCGGTGCTGCGACTGCTGCCGCCGCTGACCATCACCGACGAGCAGGTCGCCGCGGTGCTCGACCGGCTGGCCGACGCGATCGCGGCCGCTGCGGCCGTCGAACCCGTCGCTGCGGCGAGCGCCGCGGCTCCCGCGGCCCGGGGCGCCGAATGAGCGCGCGGCGAGGGGGCGATGGCGGTTCAGGGGAAGGTTCGGGAGGAGGCTCGGGCGCCCGAGCCGGGGCCGGTGGTGACTCCGGTGCCGAGGGCGGGTCCGGGGCCGGAGTCGGGGCCGGCTCTGGAGTCGGAGGTGGTTCGGGAGTCGGAGGCGGTTCGAGGGCCGGAGGTGGTTCGAGGGCCGGAGGTGGTTCCGATGCGGGTTCCGGCTCGGGTTCCGGCGCCGCAGCCGGACTGCCCGGCGGGCCCGCCCCGTTGGACGCCCTCGCGGGCGGCGTCGGCGGGCCCGGCGCGCTCGGACCGCTGCTGGCCACCGTCCTCGACGCGCTCGACCACGGCATCGCCCTGCGCGGCGGGCCGCTGCCCGCAGGCAGTCCGGCCGAGCTCGGTGCGCTGGTCGCCGACGGTCTGGCCGGCGCCCACGGGCCCGGCGCGCTCGCCCGCCTCACCGAACTCCTCGCCTACGGCGCGGCCGACCCCGCCGATCCGGCCTGCGCCGCCCACCTGCACTGCCCGCCGCTCGCCGTGGCCGCCGCCGCCGACCTCGTGGTCAGCGCCCTCAACCCCTCCCAGGACTCCTGGGACCAGGCCCCCGCCGCCACCGCCCTGGAGACCGCCCTCCTCGCCGAACTCGCCGCCCTCGTCGGCTACGACCCGGCCCGCGCTGCCGGCGTCCTCACCTCCGGCGGTACCGAGTCCAACCTCATGGGACTCATGCTGGCACGGGACCAGAAGCTGGACGGCATCGTCGAATTGGACGGCATCCCGGCCGGAGTCCGGCCGTGCGTCGTCGCCTCCGAGGCCGCGCACTTCTCCGTCCAGCGCGCCGCCGCCCTGCTCGGGCTCGGCGAGCGCGCCGTCACCACCGTCCCCGTCGACCGGCAACTCCGGATGGAACCAAAGGAGTTGGAGCGGACCCTGGCCGAGGCCAGCTGGGCCGGACGTACCCCGATCGCCATCGTCGCCACCGCCGGCACCACCGACACCGGCGGCATCGATCCGCTGCACGTCGCCGCCGACCTGGCCGGCCGCTACGGCGCCTGGCTGCACGTCGACGCCGCGTACGGCGGCGGCGCGCTGCTCTCCGACCGGCTCGCCCCGCTCCTCGACGGCATCGACCGCGCCGACTCCGTCTCCCTCGACTGGCACAAACTCGGCTGGCAGCCCGCCGCCGCCGGCGTCTTCCTGGTCCGCCGCACCGAGACCTACGTCTCGCTCGCCCGCCGCGCCGAGTACCTCAACCCCGTGGACGACGAGCAGGCCGGCTACCCCAGCCTGCTCGGCCGCTCGCTGCGCACCACCCGGCGGGCCGACGCCTTCAAACTCGCCGTCACCTTGCGCACCCTCGGCCGCGACGGGCTCGGCCGACTCGTCGACGCCTGCCACGAACTCGCCCGGTCGGCCTCCGAGGCCGTCCGCGCCGAACCGTCGCTCGAACTCCACGCCGAACCCGCACTGACCGTCGTGCTGTTCCGCTACCGGCCGCCGGGCCTGACCGACGAGGCTGCCGTCGACGAACTCAACGGCAGCCTGCGCCGGTTGCTGCTGCGCACCGGGCGGGCGGTGGTCGGGCGGACCGAACTCCCGGGCGAGGGGCCGGGCCGGGTACGGCTCAAGCTCACCCTGCTCAACCCGCACGCCACGGCGGGGGAGGTCCGTGCACTGCTGCGCGAGGTGGTGGGCGCCGGGCGGAAGGCCGAGGGGGACCGGGCCGGCTAGGCGCGCGCTGCGGGGAGTCGGTCACCGCCGGTCACCGCCGGTCATCGCCGGCCGACCGGCGCCCGGGCAGGCCCCGTTCGGGACCGAGGACCAGGGCGCCGATTCATGACCGCGACCGGATGACCATGGTTGCCGCGGTGGCGGTGGCGGTGGCGGTGGCGGTGGCGGCGGTGGCGGTGGTGTGGCGGTGGTTGCGGTCGGTCAGTCGCTCAGGAGTGTGGTGCGGGTGAGCTCCCAGGTCTCCGGGTCGGCGGCGACCAGGAGGCCGTTCTCGCAGCCGGGGGCCTCGGGGCGGTAGGGGGTCCCGTCCAGCCGGGCGGACACGCCGCCGGCCTCGGTGACGAGCAGGGAGCCGGGGGCGTGGTCCCAGGGGAGGGTGCGCCAGTAGAGGAGGAAGTCGAAGCGGCCCTCGACGACGTCCGGGTACTCGATTCCGGCGGCGTGCCGACCGGGGGAGACCTCGCCGAAGGCCGACTCGTTGGCCTGCAAACGCCGGCGGTGTTCCGGGTCGAGGTAGCGGCTCTTCACGGATCCGCGCAGCTTCGCGGCGTCGCGCGGTGCCGGCGGCCGGGTCAGGCGCACGCCGTCGCGCCAGGCCCCGGAGCCCAGTTCGGCGCAGTAGGCGGTGGCGGTGGCGGGCTGCCAGATCCAGGAGGCGACGGTCTCTCCGCCGCGGACGAGCGAGCACATCACGGCGTACTCGGGGCGGCCCGCGACGAAGTTGGCGGTGCCGTCGACCGGGTCGACCAGCCAGGCGGCGGGCTCGTCGTGGAGAGCCTGGGCGAGTTCGGGGTCGGCGGAGACCGCCTCCTCGCCGACCACGGGGACGGGCAGCAGCTCGCGCAGGCGACGGGCGATGATCACCTCGGCCTCGCGGTCGGCGACCGTCACGATCTCGCCGGGCGCCTTCTCCATCACCTCGCCGGCGGCCAGCGCCCGGAAGCGCGGCTCCACCACCTCGGCCGACGCCTCGGCGAGTATCTCCGCCACCTTGTCCATCAGCACGTTCGCGCTCCCTTCGCTGCCTACCACTGTCGCACGAGTGTGCGGAGGTGACCTGCGGCGACCCCTGGGGCGGGCGGGGCCCACGGGTGGGGTCCGGCGCGCGGACGGGCGGGCGGCGGGGCTCGAACAGGGAACGGCGAACAGATAACAGCTGACAGATAACAGATTTCGAAATCTGTTATCTGTCAGCTGTTATCTGTCGGCTGTTATCTGTTACCTGCTGCCCGCCGTCCCGGGGGTGCCCTCAGTCGCCCAGGTAGTGGAACCCCGGGCGCGGGTGCATCAGGAACTCGTGGTGCGAGATGTTCCAGGCGTACGCGCCCGCCATCGCGAACAGCACCCGGTCGGCTGCCCGCAGGCCGTCGGCGTCGGCGGCGGCCCGGGCGAGGACGTCCTTCGGGGTGCAGAGCTGGCCGGCCAGGGTGGCGCGGCCGGTGGCGACGGCGGGGCGCGGCCACGGGTGCGGCCAGGCGTCGACCGGGAGCACCTCGAAGGGCTGGGAGTGCCCCCGGGTGGCGGGGGTGCGCAGGTGGTGGGTGCCGCCACGGACCACCGCGAAGTCCTCGCCGTGGCTCTGCTTCACGTCCAGCACCTCGGTCGCGTACCAGCCGCAGTGGGCGGTCAGGGCCCGGCCGGGTTCGATCCGCAGGGTCAGGCCGGGGTGGGCGTCCAGCAGCTTGGCCAGCCCTTCGCCGAAGGCCGTCCAGTCGAAGTGGTTCGCCGGGTCGTCGTAGTCCACGGCCATTCCGCCGCCGACGTTGACCTCCGTCAGCGGGAAGCCGTGCCGCTCGGCCAGCGCGGCCGACCAGGCCACGATCTGCTCGGCGACGGCCAGTTGTTCCGCCGCCGCGAGCCCGCTGGCCAGATGGGCGTGCACGCCGCGCAGACGCAGCCGCCGTCCGAGCGGGCCGGTGCCGTCGCCGGTGCCGTCGCCGGTGAGCTGGCGCACGCACTCCTCGGCGCGGTCCGGGTCGAGCCCGAAGGGCGTCGGTCGCCCACCCATCGCGAGTGCCACCGCGTCGAGCGCACCGGTGGCGACCGGCAGGTTGACCCGTAGCAGCACGTCGACCACCGTGCCCGGCCGGTCCGCGAGGACGGCGTCGAGCCGGTGCAGTTCCTGCTCGCTCTCGATGTGCCAGCGGTGCACCCCGGCGTCCACGGCGGCGGCGATCTCGGCGGGCGTCTTGCCAGGGCCGCCGAAGGCCAGCGGCGCGTCCGGAACGGCCGCCCGCACGTGCGCCAACTCACCTCCGCTGGAGACCTCGTAGCCGTCGACCGCGTCGCGCAGCGCGGCCAGCAGCGGCGCCTCCGGATTGGCCTTGGCGGCGTAGTACAGCTCGACCCGCGCGGGCAGCGCGGCCCGGACGGCGGCGGCGTGCGCGCGCAGCGCCGCCAGGTCGTAGACGTAGGCGGGCAGGGCGTCGGGCGCGAGGGCGGCGACGTGCCGGCGGACGATCTCGGTCATCGGGCGGCGCTCCCGAGGGAGAGGGGGGTAGCGGCGCGGGCGGCCTGGGCGAGGACGGATCCGGCGAGCGGCGAGGGCAGGCGGACGTAGCCGGCCTGTCGGTCGGCCTTGCGCTCCCAGCGGGTGAGCAGGTTGGCCTTGGCCGGCAGCGGCACGCCCGCGAGCAGCGCCCGCAGCCGGGGCGGGCGGCCGTGGCCTGCCGCGTACTGCTCCAGGGTGTCCCGGACCGCCTGCCACAGGGCGCCCTCCAGCTCGGGGTGGCGGTCGGCGAGGGCGGCCAGCAGTTCGGCGACGTGGTTGACCAGCAGGCAGTAGACCACCCGGTCCCAGCCGCGTTCGGCGTCGTACGTCATCGGCCCGGCGACTTCGGGCGGGAGGGCGGCCAGGATGTCGGCGTTGTGCTCGGGGACGAGCTTGGTGCCCTCCAGGTCGCGGAAGAGCACCTGGGTGGGGTGCCCGGTGGCGTCGACGCCGATGAGCACGTTCTGCAGGTGCGGCTCCAGCACCACGCCGTGGTCGAAGTAGGCGGCGAGCACGGGCGGGATGAGCAGCCCCAGATAGGCCCGCCACCAGTCCAGGGCCCGGGAGGCGTCCGAACTCCCCTCCAGCAGACGGGAGATGTGGGAGGAGCTGGTCGGGTGCTCGTCGGCGACGGCGGCGGCCAGCAGCGGGGTGACGCCGGGCCGCAGCACGCCGCCGAAGCCCTCGCGGACGATCAGGCCGAAGCCCTCGTACAGTGCCTGGTCGGGTCGGCCGTCGGCGCCGGGCAGGGCGAGGGTGCGGAACGCGGGCTCGCGCAGCATCGCCGCGTCGGGGAAGCGCCGGGCGAGGTCGGCGAGGGCGGGGGCGAGCAGCCGGGTGAGTTCGACGGCGCCGGTGAGCTCGTAAGCGGCGTTCTTGCGCAGGCAGTTGGTGATGCGCACGTTGAGGCTGAACTTGAGGAAGGCGTCCGCGCCGTGGAGGGTGCGCACCGAGGCGGTGGCGGCGAACTCCTCGCCGCGCGGCCCGAGGTCGAGGACGTCCCCGCGGTCCAGGGCGTCGCGCAACAGCGGGTGATCGCCGATGAGTTGGTACTGCCAGGGGTGGGCGGGCAGCAGGCGGTATCCGTCCGGGACGTCGCCGAGGCCGTCCAGCAGGGCGCTCGCGCTGTCGTCCAGGGACTGCTCGGTGAGCAGTTCGGTGCGGACGGCGAGGTGGCGCAGCGGGAACGCCGCACGGGACTCCGGGGCGTACCCGCGCCAGTCCCCCCGGGCGGCGGAGCGGGACTTGGGCGCCGGGTGGAAGCGGTGGCCGAACAGCAGGGCCTGCTCGGACTCCAGGTAGCGGTCCGGTCCGGAGACCGGGCGGTCGGCCAGGCTCTGCCGGAGGCCGTCGTGGCTGGAGGTGACCTGGCCGAGGAACTCCTCGTTCACCGTGCCGGTGCGCAGCTCCAGTTCGTCCTGCACGTGTTCCGCCAGCTCTCGCCAGTCCAACTCCGCCCAGATGCCGCCTCGTTCGATCTCGACCGGGCCGGTGAAGCGGTGCGCGCCGAGCAGCGAGGTGCGGCGCAGGGCGATCCGCAGCAGGGCGCCGCGCCGGGGCAGGCGCAGCAGCAGGCGGCCGTCGGCCACGGCGGTCTGGTGCTCGGGGGCGGAGACCTCGCGCAGCAGGCAGTTCAGCAGGGTGTGGGCCACCGCGTCGTCGGCGGTGGGCAGTTCGTGGCTGATCGGCTCGTGGGTGATCGACTTGGGGGCGATCGGCTCGGGGGTCATCGGCGACTCCAGCGCTGGCGGAGGGACGGGAGGGAGAATGCGGTGGCCGCGACGGCGGCCAGCAGGGCGGCGGCGGTGCCGGCCACCACGGGCGCGGCGGCGCCGAACTGCCCGTTGGCCAGCGCTGCGACGGCTCCGGCGGCGACGGCGCCGCCCTTGGAGACGAGTTCGAGCGTGCCGAACATCCGCCCGGGTGCGCGCCCTTGGGCCGCTCCGGCGGCGAGCACGGCGAGGCAGACCAGGCCGAGCGTGAGCCCGGCGCCGAGCAGCAGCCGGACGGCGACGAAGACCGGGAGCGAGTACGCGACGGCGTGCCCGGCCAGGCCGAGCGCGACGAGGCCGAAGCCGAGTGCGATGCCGGTGTGCGGGCGGGCTTGGAACAGCGTGTGGACGCGTGCGGCGAACACCAGGTAGCACAGGTGTGGCAGGGCGAACAGCACGCCGGTGGTGGTGCCGGAGACGCCGGGAAGCCGCTGCTCGGCGAGCGAGATGAGATAGGGGAAGGAGATGACGGTGGCGAAGACGAAGACGAACTCGAAGACGTAGAGCGGGAGGAGCGGGGAGGCGGGTGCCCGCTCGGCGTGGCCCTCCGACGCGGGGGCGGCCGCCGGACGGTCCGGCTCGGGCAGCAGGGACAGCAGCAGCGCGGCGGCGAGCGGGAGGACGGCCATCACCAGGTACTGGCGGTGCGGGTCGATCCACGGGGACAGCGCGCCGACCAGGATCGGGGCGGCCACCAGGGCCGCCCGGGCGCTGCCCTGCATCAGGGTGAGTGCGCGGGACAGTCGCGGTCCGTCGAGGGCGGCGGCGAGGTAGCCGTTGGTGGCGGCGAAGGTGCCGCCGAGGAAGCCCTGAAGGACCAGCGCGAGGGTGAACGCGGGCAGGCTGCCGGCGGCCCCGGCCAGCAGGAAGGAGACGGTGAGCCCGAGTTGGGCGCGCAGCAGCAGCCGCTTGCGGCCGAAGCGGTCGGCGAGCCGGCCCCACAGCGGTGCGCCGAGCGCGCTGAAGACCGTCGGGACGATGTAGAGCACGCCGGCCCACCGGGCCTGCGGATCGCCGAGCGTGGGCAGGATCGCGGTCAGGTACGGCGGCAGGCCCAGCGCGGCGAAGGAGGCGACGAAGTAGCAGGCGGCGACGGCGTGCACCTGGCGGCGGCCGAGTCCGCCGGAGTGGTCGGTCCCGTGGCCGGACCGCTGCGAAACGGTCTCCACACTCACCGGGTGATCCCGTTCGCCAGCAGGTAGTTGGGGCCGCTGGTGTAGTGCTTGTTGATGTCGGCGGCGCCCGAGCGCTGCTTGCTGAGCAGGGTCCCGGCGCTGACCATGGCCTTGACCGGCAGGCGTTCGGCCTCCAGCAGGTCCGTCCGCAGCGGCTCACCGGCCGGTCCGATCCGGTCCACCGCCTCGGCCAGGCGCTTTCGCAACAGTGCGAGCACGTCGGTGAGTTCGGCGCGACGGTGCTCGGCGAGGCCGAACGCGAGCGCGCCGGTGCACAGGTGGCCGGTGATGGTGGTGAACAGGTCGGTGAGCGCCCGGTCGTCGTCGCCGAAGATCCGGTCGTCGTCGAAGTCGGCCCGGGTGGGGGCGAGTTCGCCGAGGCGGGCGGTCATCCGGGCAGTGTGCACGCGCGGGCCGTCGTCGTCCTTGTAGAGCAGGCGCAGTCCGTCGCCGTCGAGCACCAGGGAGGTGTTCTGCTGGTGCGACTCCAGTGCTATGCCGTAGTCGAACAGCGTGGTCTGCCAGTCCAGCAGCAGTTCCAGCAGGGCGTCGTAGAAGGCGAGTTGGTCGCCGTCGTGGAATCGGTCGGCGAGGTGGTCGAGCACCAGGCGGCCGCCGGGCGCGGGGGCCAGCAGGGCGGCCAGCGGGACGGTGACGGCCCGCTCCAGCCCGGCGGGGTAGCGGCGCAGCAGGACGGCCAGCAGTTCGTGACCGGCGTGCGCCCAGGTCTGCTCGTCGGCGTGCAGGACGCGGCCGGCGAAGCGCGGCTCGCGGGCCAGCACGGCCTCGATCAGGCGCTGGCCGGCGGCGCCGTCGAGCAGCGTGCCGGGCTTGATGGTGCGGCGGTTGAGCCGGCCCAGCGTGGCGGTGGCGAGCGGGAGTTTGAGGTGGCAGGCGGGGTCGTCGGCGACGGCGACGGTGCGCATGGAGAGCGTCGGCACGACGGTCAGGTAGGGCCGTTCGGCCAGCACCGCGCGGTCGGCCAGGCCGGCCGCCTCCAGTGCCTCGTCCAGCGGGGCGCCGACGGTGAGGGGGTGGACCGGCAGGGTGGTCCAGCCGTCGCCGGGGCAGGCGTCCGCAAGGCCCAGCCAGGCCGGAGTGGGCCACCAGCTCGGGAGCGGGCGCCGGCCGTGGGTGGTGAGGGCGTCGGTCGGGACGGCCAGCCAGCGCAGCTCGAACGCGGGGTGGAACTCCGGTGCGTAGGATTTCAGTTGGTGTTCGGTGAGGCCGGACCGGCCGCGCGCGGTCGGGTAGACGGGGTGGTCGAGGTAGGCGGCCAGGGTGTCGTGGCCGAGGGCGGCGGCCAGACCGGTCCAGTCGGCCGGGTCCTCGCCGTACAGGTCGGTGAGCCGGGCGTGCACCTCGGGCCGCGCGCGCTCGTGCAGTTCCATGGTGGCGAGGGTCTGGCGGCACTCCTCGGCGAAAGCGTCCCAGCCGGGCCGGTCCTCGGCCTCGGCCAGGCCGGCCAGTGCTGCCACGATGACGTCCAGGCCGGTGAGCCGGCGCCCGGCCAGCTCCAGTAGGGGCAGCCGGGCGGCGTACTCGCACTGGAAGCCCTCGACGGCGACGGGCAGGGCGAGTTCGGCGTCCGCGACGGTGAACCAGGCGCCGTCCGCGCGGTCCTCCACGGCGCCGCGGGTGCGCAGGCCGAGGACGTCCTCGCGCAGCAGGGCGGAAAGCACCCGCAGGGTGAGCTGCTCGTCGGCGGTCACGGGGTGATCTCCCAGCGGTTGGCGGCGCGGAACCGGGCGACGGCGGCGTCCACGGCTTCCTGGTCGGCGCCGATGGCCCACATCACGCCCAGGTAGTCGCGGTTGGTGCGGTAGTGCTCGTGCCGCTCGCCGAGCGGGCGCAGCGGGCGGTAGGCGAGCCGGACGCCGTCGCGCTCCTCGTCGTACGGCCCGGGGGCGGCGGTGAGGAGGCCGGCGCGGTCGGCGCAGACCACCTCGTTGCGGGCCCGGCGCGGGGTCGCGGCGCACTGCGCGCCGAGGTCCGCGGGGAGTTCCCGGCCGAGGTGGGCGGCGAGGATGTGCTCGAAGAGCGGGATGCCGAGGACCTCGGCGAGCATCAGGTCGCACTGGTCGCCGATGGCGCGGTAGTTGACCTCGATGATCCGGGCGCGGCCGTCGGGCTGCACGACGAACTCGGTGTGGCAGGCGCCGAGTCCGATCCCGAGCGCGTCGAGTTGGGCGAGCACCTGCGCGACCACCTCGCCGGGGTGCGCGGGGACGAACTCCAGCACCTCCTCGATGAAGTCCGGCGGCGGGGAGAGCTGCGTGCGGAAGCCGCCGAGGACGTGCCGGCGGCGGCCGTCGCCGAGCGTCTCCAGGGTGCACAGCCGGCCGTCCAGGAACTCCTCGACGACCAGCGTCGCGCCGGCCCGGCGGTGCTGGATCTCCCGGCAGCGGAGGGCGAGTTCGGCGGCGTCGGCGACCAGTGTGACGTCCTCGCTGGCCACTCCCTCACGAGGTTTGACCACGCACGGGAACGGCGGCTCCAGCTCGGCCGGGTCCTGCCCGGGGGCCAACTCGGCGGACCAGACGGCGTCCTGGCCGGTCAGGGCGAGGTGGCGGCGCAGCTGGCCCTTGTCCTTGGCCCGCAGTGCGGCCTTCCAGTCCTTGGCGGGGAGGCCGAAGTACTCGGCGGCCAGGGCGGTCTGGGTCTGCAGGTGGTCGCTGTTGCTGAACACCGCGTCGGGCGCGTGGTGGCGGGAGACCAGGCTGATCACGGCGCGGAAGTCCCGGACGTCGCACTCCAGCACCGCGGGTGCGGTGAACGGGAGGTCGGCGTAGGCCTTCTGGTGGGGTTCGGCGTGGTCGGTCAGGACGGTGACGTCGAGCCCGAGCCGGGCGGCGGCGGGCAGGAAGCCGGCGGTGACCGAGTCGGTGGGGTTGAGGGCGAGCAGGTAGAGCCGCATGGGGTGGTGGTCCTTGAGGGTGGTGGCGGACGGGGGTGACCGCGGGCGGTGGCGGCCACAGCGGCAGCCGCCTCCGCCCGCCGTCGTCCGTCGGCGGTTACTTGGGCGCGTCCACGCCCGCGGCCTTGGCGATGTCGCCGAGCATGGCGTCGGCGGCCTGGACGCCGATGCCGGACATCCAGGTCTCGTCCGGGACGTTGAAGACCTTGCTGTTCTTGACGGCGTTCAGGCCCTGCCAGACCGGGGTCTGCTGGACCTCGCTCTCCTTGGTCTTGGACGGGTCGTCGGCGGTGGTGACGAACACCAGGTCGGCGTCGGCCTGGTTGATCTGCTCGGCGCTCACCTCGACGATGTTCTTGTCGACGTCCTGGGCGGCCGGGCGGGCCAGGCCGACGTCCTTGAGCACCACGCCGCTGTAGGAGGCCTTGGCGTAGAGGCGGGTCGGTCCGGCCACGAAGCGGACCACCGAGGCGGTCGGCATGGTGCCGCCGTTCTTCGCCTTGATCGCCTCACCGAGCTTGGTGGCCCGCGCCTCGTAGTCGGCGAGCGCCTTCTTGGCCTCGTCCTCCTTGCCGAGCGCCTGCGCGTAGAGGGCGAGGTTCTCCTTCCACGGGAACCCGGTGGTCTCGGCGAGCACGGTCGGCGCGATCGCGTTCAGCTGGTCGTAGACCTTGGCGTGGCGGACCTTGGAGGAGAGGATCAGGTCGGGCTTCAGGGAGGCGATCAGTTCCAGGTTCGGCTCGTTCATCGGGCCGACGTCCTTGGTGTCCTTGATCTTGTCCTTGAGGTAGTTCGGGAACCCGCCCTCGGTCTTCATGTGCGGCGACACCGCGCCGACCGGCGTGATGCCGAGCAGCGTGACGTCGTCCAGCTCGCCGCTGTCCAGCACCACGACGCGCTTGGGCTGGGCCTTGATCTGGGCGGTTCCGGCGGCGTGGGTGACGGTGCGCGGGAAGCCGGCGGACGCGCCGGCGCTCGCGGAGGAGGCGTCCCCGCTCTGCTTGGTCCCGCCGTCGCTGCCGCAGGCGGCGAGCAGCGTGGTGGACAGGGCGACGGCGAGGACGGCGACGGGGAGGCGGCGGTTCATGGGGGTCCTTGGATCGGGTCGAGCGGGCGTCGGGTTGCGGAGCGTCGAGGGTGAGGAGCGTCGGGGGTGACGAACGGGGGCAGTGGTCAGCGGTCGGCGGCGCGCGGCCGGGTCCGCGCCCGGGGGACGACCAGCGGCGTGCCGGTCTCCGGGTCGGGCACCACCCGGCACGGCACCTGGAACACGGCCTCGACCAGGTCGGCGGTGAGGACCTCGGCGGGCGGTCCGGCGGCGGCGAGCCGCCCGTCCTTGAGCACCACCAGGTGGTCGGCGTACCGGGCGGCCTGCCCGAGGTCGTGCAGCACCATGACGACGGTGCGTCCGGCCTCGGCGTGCAGGTCGGCGACCAGGTCGAGGACGTCGAGCTGGTGGCGCAGGTCGAGGAAGGTGGTCGGCTCGTCGAGCAGCAGCAGTTCGGTGTCCTGGGCGAGTGCGAGCGCGATCCAGGCGCGTTGGCGCTGCCCGCCGGAGAGCCGGTCGACCTGCTGCTCGCGCAGTTCGGCGGTGCCGGTCCGGGCGAGGGCGTCCTCGACGGCGGCCTGGTCGGTCTTGGACCACGGGCTGAGCATCCGCTGGTGCGGGTACCGGCCGAGCCGTACCAGCGCCTCGACGGTGATCGCCTCGGGGGTGACGGGCTGCTGCGGCAGCAGGCCCATCCGCTTGGCGAGGGCCCGGGCGGACATCCGGTGGATGTCGGAGCCGTCCAGGGTGACGGTGCCGGCGGCGGGGTCGAGCAGCCGGACCAGTCCGCGCAGCAGGGTCGACTTGCCGCAGGCGTTGGGCCCGACGATGGCGGTGACGGCGCCGCCGGGCAGTTCGAGGTCGAGCCCGTCGACGATCGTGCGGTCGCCGTAGCGCAGGTCGAGGCCGTGCGCGGCGAGCCGGTTGGCGGTGGTGGTGACGGACTCGACGGTCGTCGTGGGCGTCATCAGTTGCTCCTCTGGGGAGGCCGGCCCTGGCGGATCATCAGCGCCAGGAGCCAGGGCGCGCCGAGCGTGGCGGTGACGGCACCGACCGGCAGGCCGTGGACGGGGATCACGTGGAGCACGAGGAGGTCGGCGGACAGCAGCAGGACGGCGCCGGTGAGCGCGGTGAGTCCGAGCGTGCCGAGGGTGGGCGGCCCGGCGAGCAGCCGGACCAGGTGCGGTACGGCGAGCGCGACGAACGCGACCGGGCCGGTGAGGGCGGCGGCCAGCGAGGCGAGGGTGATGCCGAGCAGCAGCAGCCAGAGCCGGTCCCGGCCGGGGTTGAGGCCGAGGCCGCCGGCCGAGTCGTCGCCGAGGTCGAGGACCGCGATCCGCCGCTGGCAGAGCAGTACGGCCAGGGCGGTCAGCGTGATGGCGGTGCCGCCGATCCACACCTCGGTCCAGTTGCGGCCGTAGAGCGAGCCGGTGGTCCACTGCATCGCGGAGGAGGCCAGCTCGGCCGGGAACCGTACGATCATCAGGTTCACGGCGGCGGCGAGGCCCTGCTGCACCGCCAGGCCGACCAGCACCAGCCGGGTGACGGCCATCTTCGACCGCCAGGCGAGGCCGCCGAGCAGCAGCGCCGCCAGCAGTCCGCCGCCGAGCGCGGCCAGCGGGATCAGCTGCTGGGAGGCGCCGGTGGCGAGCATCAGCACCGCGCCGAAGGACGCGCCGCCGGTGACACCGATGGTGTCGGGGGAGGCCAGCGGGTTGCGGAAGAGCCGCTGGAGCATCGAGCCGGCCATCGCCAGCCCGGCCCCGGCGATCAGCGCCGACACCACCCTGGGCGCCCGGAACTGCTGCACCACCAGGACGTTTCCGGGTTCGCCCTGCCCGACCAGGGCGCGCAGCGCGTCCCATCCGGACAGGCTCACCTGTCCGGTGCCGAGCGCGACGCCGGTCAGCACCACCAGGACGACGGCGGCCAGCGCCGACCACGCGGCGGTGCGGGCCCGGCGGCGGGCGAGCGTGCCGACGGGTACGGCGAGCGCGGTCACCGGGCCACCTTCCGGGCCAGTACGGCGAGAAGCGGCGCGCCGAGGAAGGCGGTCACGATGCCGACCTCGATCTCGGAGGGGCGCACCACGAGCCGTCCGAGCACGTCGGCGGCGAGCAGCAGCAGCGGACCGGCGATCAGGCAGCCCGGCAGCAGCCAGCGGTGGTCGTTGCCGAGCAGCGGGCGGACCAGGTGCGGCGCGGCCAGTCCGATGAACGCCACCGGCCCGGCGACGGCCACCGCACTGCCCGCGAGCAGGACGACGGCCAGCCCTCCGGCCAGTCGGATCCGGGCCACCGGCACGCCGAGCGACTGGGCGGTCTCGTCGCCGAGGGCCAGCGCGTTGAGGGCGGGCGAGATCGCGAACGCGCCCAGCAGGCCGAGCATCAGGAACGGCAGCACGGGGGTGAGGGTGTCCAGCTGCCGCCCGCCGATCGAGCCGGCCAACCAGAACCGGGCCTCGTCCAGGGTGCGGTGACTGGCCAGCATCAGCGCGGAGGTCCAGGAGGTGAGCACCACGGTGAGCACGGTGCCGCCGAGCGCGAGCCGGACCGGGTCGAGGTCGCCGCCGCGCCGGGACATCGCGTACGCGGCGACCGCGGCGACGGCCGCCCCGGCGAAGGCGAACCAGACGTACTCGACGGGCCGGGTGAGGTCCAGCGCGTAGATCGCGGCGACCACGGCGAGACTCGCGCCGGCGTTGACGCCGAGGGTGACCGGGGAGGCAAGCGGGTTGCGGGTGACGCCCTGGGCGACCGCCCCGGCGACGCCGAGCGCAGCCCCGACGGCCAGTCCGATCACCGTTCGCGGCAGGCGAAGGCCCGTCACCACATCGGCGTCGCCGCCGTGGGCGGCCCCGGTGAGCGCGTCGGCCACGGTGGACAGCGGGATGGATCGGGAGCCGAGCGCGAGGCTCAGCGCGGCGCACAGCACGAGCGCGCCCACACCGGCGACCAGCAGCAGGGGCCGCTGGACCGCAGACGATCGAGGCGTCGCCGGGGCCGTGGTGGCCGGCGGGTCGGTTCTCAACACGAGTCGACATCTTAGGTTAGGTTTGCCTAAGTTCGTCAATCTCGGGTCGTCTGATCCGATGTCGGACCGTTCGCCGCAACGTCACCCCGCCCAGGTGTCGCGGGTGTCGCCCCGCCCACGTGTCGCGGGTGTCGCGCCACCCGGCCCGGCCCCGGGTGGTGCACTCCCTGGGGCATTGTAAGGTGAGCCTCACCTTATTCGATCATGCGGAGTCGATCCACGGAGCGCCGATGATCCCCGGAACACCCCTGCCCGTCGCGCCGACGTCCACCCTGCCCGGCGACTACCGGCGCCTGCGCGAGCTCTGCCCGGTGCTGGAGCTGCGCCTGCTCGGCGCCGACGAACCCGACCCCCGTGCCGCCGACGGCTGGTACTCGGGGGCCGAACTCGCCGCCGACGAACGGGCCCTGGCCGCCGTTCTGGCCGGCGAGGAGGAGCGCATCGCCGCCGAACACGGCCGTGCCCCCCGCCCGCACGTCACCGCCTCCAGACTGCTGCACCACTACGTCTGGTCCGCGTGCCTGCTCATCGCGGGCCCCTGGCACCTCGCCCGGAAAGTCCCCCTCGTCGACCCCGCCGACCTCTGGCTGCACGCCCCCACCGGGGACCTCGCGCTGCGCCCGCGCGGCCACGTCACCCTCCCCGGCGACGACGAACTCCGCGCCGAACTGCGGGCCGCCGTGGTCGCCCACGTCGAGCCGGTGCTCGCTGCCTTCGCCGCCCCCAGCCGGCGCCGCGACCGCGCGCTCTGGGGCATGGTGACGGACGACCTCGCCTCCGCCGTCTGGTACCTCGGCCGGATGCTCGGCGAGGAGGACGCCGCGGTCGTCGCCGCCGGGGCGGTGCTGCCCGGCGGCACCCTCCCGCTGCCCGGCGCCGCCGACTTCCGCCGCCTGCACACCCCCGACGGGCGCGGCCACCACACCCGTACCCGGCTCGGCTGCTGCCTCTACTACGCCGTCAAGCCCGAGGCCGCCGCCTGCCTGACCTGCCCGCGCACCGGCGACGAGGAACGGCTGCGCCGGTTCTGAGGGGTCCGTCCGCGGATCGCCGGCGGGGATCGTCGACGGGATCGTGCGGGGGAACCGTCGGGGACGGTTCGCTGTCAGTGGCATCGGCTAGGGTCGCGGCCATGATCGATTCGACGACGCGGGTTCGCATCGCCCGGCCCTCGCGCGACCTCGCGGCGGCCGAGCGCTTCTACGTCGGCGGCCTCGGCCTCGACGTGCTGTGGCGCACCACCGAGCGGGTGCCCGGCGAGCACGACCTGCTGATGGTCGGTCCGCCCGGCGGATCCTGGCACTTCGAACTCACCCACGACCCGGAGAACCCGCTGGAGCCCACCCCGACGGTCGACGACCTGTTCGTCGTCTACCTCGGTGCGCCGGTGGACGACGCCCTGGTCGCCCGGCTGGAGGCCGCCGGCGGTACCCCGGTCCGGGCCCACAATCCCTACTGGGAGGAGTTCGGCGTGACGATATCCGACCCGGACGGCTACCGGCTGGTGCTCTGCTCCCGTGGCTGGGGAGCCTGACCGCCTGTCCGACCCCGTTCGGTCTCGCCGCCCGCCCCGTCCCTGCCGCGCAGCACCGCCACGCCCCGGTCCAGGTCCACGCCGAAGTGCGGCGGCGCTCCGACCTGGGCGTCGTCCCGCAGCGTCAGTTGTTCCCGCCGCTGTTCGACCTGTACCCGCTTGCCCGGGCTGAACAGCGCCTGCAACTCCTCCAGGCCGCCGCCCAGGCCCACCCCGGTGCTCCCGCCGCCGCGCCGCCAACGCCCCGACGACTCGCCCCGGATCTGCCACGCGATCAGGAGCATCAGCCCGATCACCGCCGCCGCCACGCACGCCACGTCTACGATCACACCCATGTACGCCCAACGCCGGGCGGCCGCACCCGCGTTCCCCGAGGGCGCCGCGCCGGTGGCGGCGTCCACCCGCTACCCTGCCGCGCGAACCGAAGGAGACTTCTCACCATGACCGTGCGCGGAACCACCGTGGACATCCCGACGGCGGACGGCACCGCCGATGCCTACCTCGCCCGTCCCGACGACGGGCGGGCCCACCCCGGCGTCATCCTCTATATGGATGCCTTCGGGCTCCGACCCCAGCTGAAGGACATGGCCGACCGGCTCGCCCGGGCCGGGTACGCCGTGCTGGTCCCCAACGCCTACTACCGGAACGGCCGCGCGCCGGTCGTCGAACTGCCGCCGCTGATCGACCTGGAGAAGGACCCGGCGATCTTCAAGCAGATCGGCCCGCTGCTCGCCACCCTCACCCCCGAGGTGACCGCCCGCGACGCGGACGCCTACCTGCGCTGGCTCGCCGAGTCCCCGCTCGTCGAGGACGGCCCGGTCGGCCTCACCGGCTACTGCCGCGGCGCGGTGCTCGCCCTGCGGACGGCCGCCAGCCACCCCGACCGGATCGCGGCCATGGCCGGTTTCCACGGCGGCAGCCTCGCCACCGAGGCGCCGGACAGTCCGCACCTGGGCGCCTCCCGGATCACCGCCGAGGTGTACTTCGGCCACGCCGACGAGGATCCGTCCATGCCCGCCGAGCAGATCGAACGGCTCGCCGGGGCCCTCGCCGCCGCCGGTGTCCGCCACCGGGAGGAGGTCTACCAGGGCGCCCCGCACGGCTACACCCAGGCCGACACCACCCGCTACGACGCCGTCGCCGACGCGCGCCACTGGGAGGCGCTGCTCGACCTGTTCAAGCGGACCCTGTCGGCCTGAGCCGCCGGAGGGCCGGGGCGGCCAGCGACGCCGCCCCGGCCTGGGCCGTGCGGGCGCGGGCCGGTGACGGCCTCACGCCACAGCACCTCCTCTTCGTCCTCCGGTCACACAACGGACGCGAGGTGTTCGGGCTTGCGTGGAGCCGGGCCGTCATGGTCTGGTGCCTGAAAGCGAGTCCGGGCCCGGCCGGGGGCCGACCCGCCGGGCGTCGGGGAGGCGCCCGGGACTCGTGGCAGTGGTGAGCAACGAACCCGCGTCACCCGGTACCACAGGCCGGGACCGGGCGGACGGATCCAGGGGGGAACCGAACGTGCAGAAGACGGAGAACAGGCAGAACGCGCAGGAACCGTGGGGCACGCGGGACACGCAGGGCGCACGGGGCATGGGGGGCGTAGAGGTAGTACGGGGCACCCGGGGCACGCGGGGCACGCGGGACGTGCAGGACGCCATCGCGCAGGCGCTGGCCGAGAGCGTCCCCGACGGGCTCCGGCAGGGCGAACTCGACCGTGGCGGGCGGGCATTGCGCTGGGTGGAGGCGGGGCACGGCGGCCCGCCGGTGGTCCTGCTCGCGGGCTGCGGCACTTCGTCGCTGACCTGGGCGCCGGTGCTGTCCGAACTGGCCGCGCACAGCCGGGTCGTGGCGTACGACCGGGCCGGGCTCGGTGCCAGTGACCCCGCTCCCGTCTCCGGTCCTTCGCTGGAGTCCCCGACCGGGGACCTGGCTGCCCTGGTGGAGCACCTCGGCGCCGGCCCGGCCATCCTGGTCGGGCACAGCTGGGGCGGCCAGCTGGCCCAACTCCTCGCCTGGCGGCACCCGGAACTGGTGGCCGGCCTGGTCCTGGTGGATCCGGCGCACGAGGAGTTCCAGCCACCGGCCATCCGCGCGGCCGAGGCCGTCCTGTTGCGGGTGGGGCTGCTCCGGGCGGCCATGACGCCCGCCGCACGCCGTGCCGGGGGAGCCGTCGCGAGGGCCGAGGCGGCCGTCGAGGCGCATCGCCACCAGCGGCGGACCATCCTCGACGAGAACCGGCTGACGGTCCTCGCGGTCTCCGAGATCCGGCGGCGGCGCGCGGCCGCGCGGCTGCCCGACGTGCCGGTGACGGTGCTGAGCGCGACCGACGGCCTGCCGGGGGCGATGCGCGCCCGCTGGACCGTCCTCCAGTCACACGTCGTCGCCGGCGCGGCCAAGGGGTCGCACATCGTGGTGCGCGGCGCCGGCCACCACGTCCACGCCGACCACCCGCAGGCCGTCGCCGCTGCCGTTCTGGAGGTGGTCGAGCACGCCCGGCAGGGCCGGGACAGCTGACGGCGGCGGCCCTCAACGCCTCGCCGGACAGCGCCTGCTGACCGTTCGACCCCCTCTGGCACACTGGGGGCCGAACGGCCCGCTGGGGAGGGTCATGACACATGGGGGCGGGAGTATGAGGGGTCCGGGCGCCGTGCTCGGCGGGCGGTACACGCTGGTCGAGCGGATCGGCGGCGGGGGGATGGGTACGGTCTGGCGGGCCGACGACACGGTGCTGGCGCGACCGGTGGCCGTCAAGATCCTGCACTCGGCGCTGTTCGAGGACGACACCTTCATCCAGCGCTTCCGCCGGGAGGCCCAGCTGGTCGCCGCGATCGACCACCCGGCCGTCGTGGACGTCCACGACTACGGTGAGAGCGGCGGCGGTGCCGAGGGCCGGGAGGGCGGCGAGGGCGGTGACGCCGGGGACCGCTGCGCCTACATCGTCATGGAGCTGGTCGACGGCCGGCCGTTGGACCGGGTGCTCGCAGAGGAGGGCCCGATGCCTCCCGAGCGCGCCCTCGGTCTGGTCGCCGCCGCGCTGGACGGCCTGCACGCCGCCCACCGCCGGGAGATCGTGCACCGGGACATCAAGCCGTCCAACCTGATGGTGCGCACGGACGGCCGGGTGACCATCACCGACTTCGGCATCGCCCGGGCGATCGCCAGTACCAAGATCACCGCCTCGCACGCGATCGTCGGCACCGCCCTCTACATGGCCCCCGAACAGGCCGAGGGCACGGGCACCGGGCCGGCCTCCGACCTCTACTCGATCGGCGTGGTCTGCTTCGAACTGCTCACCGGGAAGCCGCCGTTCGTCGGCGAGAGCGTGTTGGAGGTCGCGCTCAAGCACGTCCGCCAGCCGGCGCCGGAGCTGCCGGGGGCCTTCCCCGCGGCGGTCCGCGAGCTGGTCGCGAAGGCACTGGAGAAGAAGCCGGAGGACCGGTTCGCCGACGCCGCCGAGATGGCGGCCGCGGCCCGGGCGGCGATCGGTGCGAAGGACGCGGGCGCTGCGGCGGGTGCGGCCGGCGCCCCGGCCGACACCGGGACGGTCGACCTCAGGGCGGCGGCCGGGGGAGCGGCTGCGGGTGAAGGGGCCGGGGGTGGGGTGGCCGGGGGTGCCGGCGTGGCGAAGGCCGGTGCCCTGGTGCCGGTCGCGGACGGTGCCGACCAGCCCGCGTCGGGCGAGCGCCCGGCGTCGGGTGGCCCCGTGCCGGACGAGGACGAGGTCGCCAAGGTGGGGCCGCAGCCGGTGACCGAGCCGGGCAAGCGCCGGTCGCGGCGCGCACTGCTGGTGCCGGTGATCGTCCCCGTGGTCATCTCGATGGGCACGGCGACCGTCCTGCTGGTGGACCGCGGCCCCGGCCGGTCGGACGCGGCCGAGCCGCCCGCCGCCCAGCCGACCGTCGTCGTGACGGCCCCGGTGACCCCGGGCACGGGCACCCCGGCGGCCCCGGCCACGACTCCGCCCGCCACGCCGACACCCTCCGACACCCCGGTCGCGGCCCCGGCCGCCGACCAGCAGCCGAGCACCCCGAACCAGCCGGGCGCGCCCGTCCCGGCCCCCGCGCCGGGCGGCAACGGAGGCGCGGCTGGCCGGGGCACCGGCGCGGGCACGGCGGGCGGCGGCAACACGGCCGGTGGCGGCGGCGCTTCGGGCGGTTCCGCGGGCGGCTCCGGCGGCGGGGCTTCGGGCGGCCAGTCCAACCAGTCCGGCGGCGGGGGCGGCACCGCCAACCAGCCCGCCAACCCCAATCCCAATCCCAACCCGCAGCCCCCGGCCCAGAACGCGGCCGGTGGCTCCCCCGCCGGGGGCGGCTCCCCGTCCGGCGGCGGTTCGCCCTCGGGCGGCGGCAACCCGCCGGCTCCGCAGGCCCCCACCCGGCCGCCGTCGTGCGGCGGCACCTCCTGGACCACCATCGTCAACGTGAAGGACGGTCGCCCGATCGGGATGGCCCGCGACGAACTGAGCGGCGACAACCCGATCGTGGTCGGCGGTGCGTCCCAGTACGGCTGGGTGCGGGCGACCAACCCCGGCTCCTGGATCAGTCTCAACGCCTGCAACAGCGGCGGGCCGCTGCTCGTCCAGACCATGGACGGCAAGGTCACCCTGAGCGGAGGCTTGAGTTTCCTGACCAACTGGACGGTGCGCAGCGGGTCCTCCCAGGGCTCCTACACGCTGGCCGACTACCAGAACCAGCGCTGCATGACCGACAACGGCCCCGGGAACGCGGTCACCATGGTGACCTGCACCCCCGGCAACACGGCCCAGGAATGGCGGTTCCAGTGACAGCGACCGGCGGAGCCGACGACGGTGTGGTCCTCTACTGGCGGCCGCTGTGCACGTTCTGCATGAACCTGCGCCTGGCGCTGCTCTTCACCCGCCTGCGCTACAGCCGGCGGTTCACCATGGTGAACATCTGGAAGGACCCGGACGCCGCCGCCTTCGTCCGCTCGGTCGCGGACGGCAACGAGACCGTGCCGACCGTCACCGTGGCGGGGCGACCGATGGTGAACCCGTCGATCCGCCAACTGCTCGCCGCAGTGCGGGAGTACGCGCCGGACGTGCTCCCGGGGAGGCCTCGCTGACCGGTCCGGGCGAGGAGTGGTACCCCTTCGCTCTCCCGCTCCAGATCCCGATCCCGCCGTTGCCGTTGCCGTTGCCGTTTCGGCTGTCGCTGTCGCTGTCGCTGTCGCTGTCGCTGTCGCTGCCGCTGCCGCTTCTGCGACCGGACGGGCCCGGCGCGGGCGGCGGTTGAGCGCAAGTGCCGACCCGGCCCGGGTGTCCGTACGGGCAGGTCGCCCGGGGGCCGGGGCGGGCGAGCGGGGCGCGGCGGGAACCGGGCGTCATCACAGATGCCGGTGGAGGAGGGTCCGTTGTGGAGCGCGGGGTCTCCCCGGCTCCGGTGCGCCCCCAGGTGTCGCGCCCAACTCGCCGACTGCGCTGAGGAGTCGGGCGAACACGAGGTCCGGTGGCGCTAGCAGATGACCCGGCGGCGGGCAAGGGCGGCAGGTGGCGGGACCTCGCCAAGCGGATGTCAAGATTCCGTATTGGAAGTTCTACAGGGATGTAAAAGTCGATTCCGGCCCGCTCGGCTTCGCGCGCCGAATCGACGTTCGACGGTCGATCGGACATCGGTGCAGGCGGTCGGGCGTGGTTCGGGTGGGAACCCACTGCAAGGCGCGGTGAATTGCCCCGTTTTGCCCACCACTTGAGGGATCTGGCGAGCTGGCGGGACCTGGCCAATCGCTGAAGTAGACCTGTCAATTCACCTGCTGGATTGTCATGCTTCTGGACAGCCCCGGCGGTAGCCCCCACCCCCACCCCTTGGTGGCTCGCCGCTCGACCGCCCGGGGTTTCAGCACGTCAGCGCCCATTTCCGCCCCACAGGTGCCGACCCCGGCCCCCGGAACGCGGCGCGACCGCGTCCACACGCGGTTTCCCGGAAGGACTCGCACGTGAAGCGAAAGCTCGCAGCTGTCGCCGTACTGTCGGCCACCGCCCTGCTGACCGGTGTGATCCAGGTGAGCACCGCCGCCCAGGCCAGCCCCGTCGCCGGCCTCCAAGCCCAAGCCGACCACCAGCACGCGGCCGTGCTCGCGCTGGCCGGCGGCCAGTCCGGCCCGCTCGCCAAGGCCCTCGCCCTCGGCGAGAAGGAGCGGCTCGTCGCCAAGGACGCCGTGGTGGACAAGGACGGCACCCGGCACCTGCGCTTCGAGCGCACCTACGCCGGCCTGCCGGTGCTCGGCGGCGACCTGGTCGTCCACCAGAAGGCCAACGGCTCGGTCAAGTCGGTCGACAAGGCGGTCTCCGCCAAGCTCGCGCTGCCGAGCCTGACCCCGCAGATCCCGGCCGACCAGGCCGCCACGCAGGCCACCGGTGCGGTCAAGGCCACCGTCGGGGTCACCCTCGACGCCGACGAGTCCCCGCTGGCCGACGTGCACCAGACCGGCAAGGCCGAGCTGGTCGTCTGGGCGACCGACGGCAACCCGCGCCTGGCCTACCGGACCACCGTCGAGGGCGTGCGCGCCGACGGCACCCCGAGCAACCAGGTGCTCGTCACCGACGCCGCCACCGGCAAGGTGCTGTCCACCCACGAGAAGATCCAGACCGCCGCCGGCACCGGCAAGGGCGTCTTCGTCGGCCAGGTGCCGCTCACCACCGCGCAGAGCGGCTCCAGCTACTCGCTGAAGGACGACAGCCGCGGCGGCCAGTCCACCAGCGACATGAGCAACGGAACCGCCGGCAACGGCTCGCTGTTCGCCAACACCTCCAACAACTTCGGCGACGGCACCGCCTCCAACCGCGAATCCGCCGCCGTGGACGCCCAGTTCGGCGCGGCCACCACGTGGGACTTCTACAAGAGCACCTTCGGCCGCAACGGCATCCGCAACGACGGTGTCGGCGCCGCGAGCCGCGTCCACTACGGCTCCAACTACGTCAACGCCTTCTGGGACGACAGCTGCTTCTGCATGTCCTACGGCGACGGCAACGGCGACGCCGCCCCGCTCACCGAGATCGACGTGGCCGGCCACGAGATGAGCCACGGCGTCACCGCCGCCACGGCGAACCTCAACTACTCGGGTGAGTCCGGAGGCCTCAACGAGGCCACCTCCGACATCATGGGCACGATGGTCGAGTGGTACGCCAACCTGCCCTCCAACCCGCCGAACTACTGGATCGGCGAGCTGATCAACCTGAACGGCAACGGCACCCCGCTGCGCTACATGGACCAGCCCAGCAAGGACGGCCAGTCCGCCGACTCCTGGTCCGCCGGCGTGGGCAACCTCGACGTGCACTACTCGTCGGGCGTGGCCAACCACTTCTTCTACCTGCTGTCGGAGGGCAGCGGCGCGAAGAGCATCAACGGGTTCGACTACAACAGTCCGACGGCCGACGGCTCCTCGCTCGCGGGCATCGGCCGGGACAAGGCCGCGCAGATCTGGTACCGCGCGCTGACCGTCTACTTCACCTCCACCACCGACTACGCGGGCGCCCGGGCGGGCACCCTCAGCGCGGCGGCGGACCTGTACGGCAACGGCAGCGCCGAGTACAACGCGGTCGCGGCCACCTGGACGGCGGTCAACGTCAACTGACGACCGCCTGAGTGGGCCCTGCCGAACCGTGGGTGCCGGCGGGCGGGGCCGCACGGCGGGGGCGACGGTGTGCGGACCACCGTCGCCCCCGCCGTCATGTGCGCGGGGCGTGGCGCGCGGGCTCAGCGATGCGGGGTTGGACGCCGGAACCGTCAGTCCCACCGTCAGTCCCACCGACGGTCGGAGCGGTCGGAGCGGTCGGAGCGGTCGGAGCGGTCGGAGCGGTCGGAGCTGTCGGAGTGCGGCGGCGGTAGCGCTGTTCGGTCGCGGTGCACGCGGCGAGCAGCAAGGCCGCCGCCGCGGCCGCGGTGATCGCGAACGGCACGGCGGGCGCGAAGTGCGTGGTCGCCCAGCCGCCCAGGAAGGTGCCGGCCGATTGCGCCAGGATCAGCGCGCTGACCAGCGCCGCCATCGCCTCGCCCAGCCGGACGGCCGGCACCGTCCGCTCGACCAGGCCGAACATCGTGATCATCTGCGGTGCGACCGCCACCCCGAGGAGGCCCACGGCAGCGGTCGGGCTCCACGGGCTCCCGGTGGAGACGAGCAGGACGCTGGAGGCGGCGAACAGCAGTGCCATCCCGGCCAGCAGCAGGACGGAGGGCACGGTGAGCAGCCGCTCAGGGCGCGAGGTCCTTCCGGATCTGGTCCAGGATCAGGCCGGCTCCGGTGTAGCCGATCCCGAGCATCCACAGGCTGTCGTCGACCCGGAACACCCGGCCGGTGCGGACGGCGTCCAGGCTCTTCCACAGCGCGCCATCGGTGATCCTGCCCTGGTCGGACTTGGCCGCGTCCCCGTAGACCGAGTAGAAGATGACGTCGGCCGCCGCCTGGTCCACCTGCTCGGGGCTGATCTCGACCGAGAACCCGGGCTTGTCCTGGTTGGCGGGCCGGCCGAGCCCGAGGTCCTTGAACAGCGAGCCGACGAAGGTGTCGTTGAGGTACAGCCTGGTCGGTGCGCCGGCTAGGAAACGAGCCATCTCGACCCGGGTGGCGGCGGCCTTGGCCGGGCCGCCGAGTGCGGTGACGAGGTCCCGCGCCTTCGCCCGGTACGCCGTGTCGGCCGCTTCGGCTTCGGCCTGCCGGCCCGTCGCCTCGGCGTGCAACCGGACGTTCTCCTTCCAGCTGGGCCCGGTGGTCTTGGACAGCACGGTCGGCGCGATCTTCGCCAGTTCGTCGTACCGCTTGTCGTCGCGCACCTGGTTGCTCAGGATGAGGTCCGGCCGCAGCGCCGCGATCGCCTCCAGGTTGGGCTGCCCGATGGCGCCGACGGCCTTCGTCGTGGCCAGCCGTTCGGCGGGCAGGTAGGAGGGGAAGGGAGCGCCCTCGGTGACGGTGGTCGCGCCGACCGGCGTGAGCCCGAGGGTGACCACCGAGTCCAGCGCGTCGGTGTCGAGCGCCACCACCCGGGCGGCCCGGGCCGGTACGGTGCTCTCGCCGCGAGCGTGCCGGACGGTCCGGGGGCCGGCCCCGCTGGACCCGCCGGAACCGCCCGGCGCGCCGGGCTCACCGGTCGCGCCGGTCGAACCGGCGGACGGTGCCGGGGAGTTCGGTCCGCAGGCGGCGAGCGCGAGGCCCGGGGTGAGCCCGGCGGCGAGGCCGAGCGCGGCGCGGCGACTGAGGGGTCTGGGCATCGGCGGTTCCTCCAACGGGTGGGCAGGGCGCGGGAATCCCTGCCCTCCCGTCGGAGGGGTTACGCCTCGGTGTCGTTCTCCCGTCGCTGGCGCAGCAGTTCGTCGTACTCGGCGGGCACCCGCCGGTCCATCGCGAGGGCGAACTGCGCGTCGACGACCGTACGGGCCAGCGGCCGCACCCGCAGGATGCGTTCGGTGAGCCGGGCCGCCTCGCCGGGCGGCAGCGGGGCGTCGGCGGCGAGGGCGCCGAGCAGGTGCTCGCCGACCACGTCGATGAAGATCTCGGCGATGGCTTCCACGTGCTCCTGGGTGCGCCGGCTGGCGTCCAGCACCACGGAGAGCGGTACGCCCTCGGCGACGAGTGCGGTGGTGGCGTCCATCAGGCGGCGGCTGATGTGGGTGATCCCGTCGTCGTCGATCGTGATGTAGCCCTGGGCGATCGACTCGGCGGTGTTCTCCTCGGTGAGCTGGTCGTTGAAGACGGTCCTGAGTTCGTCCCAGTCCAGGCGCACCGGGGTCTCGTCCGACCAGGGGGCGACGATCGCGGCCTCCAGCCCGATCAGCTCGGCGACGTCCCGCCCGCTCTCGCCGGCGCCGATCAGTTCGGCGATGCCGCCCAGGGTGTGGCCGCGGTCCAGCAGTTCGCCGATCATCCGCAGTCGGGCCAGATGCTCCTCGCTGTACCAGGCGATCCGGCCCTCCTTGCGGGGCGGCTGGAGCAGTTTGCGCTCGCGGTAGAAGCGCAGCGTCCGGCTGGTGATGCCGGCCGCCTCGGCCAGTTCCTCCACCCGGTACTCGCGTTTTCCGTCACCCGCAGCAGCTCTGACCTTGTCCACGGCGATCAGCATAGGTCCGTCACCTCCGAAGGCTCCCGGAATCCGGGTGGCCGCGCTTCTTCCATCCGGTGTCAGCAAGGGCTACCCTGCCAATCATGCCAGTAATTACTGGCGCGATTAGCGGGGCTCCGACGCCGGTCGTCGGGGAGCCCGAGGCAGTGCGCACAGCACCATGCGGAGCAGCACCAGAGCGACACCGCGGCTTCACCCGGGCGCATCAGGGCAACATCAGGGCAGCGCCAGGGCGGTACGAGAGCAGTCGAGCACGGCACGAGCACGGCGTCGTCGGCGCGCCAGGAGGCGCGGCACGAGCGGGCGCCACGGTACGGCAGCGCGAAGATCATCGCCCCACCCTCAGGAGGAGGCCGCATGGCATCCAGCAGCAAGCGCCCCCGCTCCGGCACGTCCGGTGCCCCCGCGGCGGACGAGGCCGTCCCGCACGTGCGGGTGGCGGTGATCGGCTCCGGCTTCGGCGGTCTCGGCGCCGCGGTCCGGCTGCGCCGCGCCGGGATCACCGACTTCGTCGTCCTGGAGCGCGCGGACTCGGTCGGCGGCACCTGGCGCGACAACAGCTACCCCGGCTGCGCCTGCGACGTGCCCTCGCATCTCTACTCCTTCTCCTTCGCGCCCAACCCCGCGTGGCCGCGGAGCTTCTCCGGCCAGCCGGACATCCGCGCCTACCTGGAGAAGGTCGCCACCGTCTTCGGCCTCCGCCCGCACCTTCGGTTCAACACCGAAGTGCTGGAAGCGCGTTGGGAGGCCGAGCAGGTCCGCTGGCGGATCACCACCTCGGCCGGTCAGTGGACCGCGGACGCGGTGGTCTCCGCCGCCGGACCACTGGCGGACCCGCAGATCCCCGACCTGCCGGGGCTCGGCGCCTTCCCCGGCAAGGTGTTCCACTCCTCCCGCTGGGACCACGACTACGACCTGACCGGCAAGCGGGTCGCGATCGTCGGCACCGGAGCCTCCGCCGCCCAGATCATCCCGTCGATCCAGCCGAAGGTCGGCAGGTTGACGGTCTTCCAGCGCACGCCCGCCTGGGTCCTGCCGCGCCGGGACCGCGAGATCAGCCAGCTGGAGAAGTGGCTGCACGACCGAGTGCCGGTCACCGGGAAGATCCGCCGCGGCACCCTGTTCGCCCTCCGAGAGCTCCAGGTGGACGCCTTCGTGCGCCGCCCGGGCATGCTGCGCGTGGTCCAGCAACTCGCCGAACGCCACCTCGCCCAGGGCGTTCCCGACCCGGCCCTGCGCGCCAAGCTGACCCCGGACTACCGGATCGGCTGCAAGCGCATCCTGCTCAGCAACACCTACTACCCGGCGCTCGCCGCGGCCAACACCGAGGTCGTCGCCTCCGGCCTGCGCGAACTGCGCGGCTCCACCCTGGTCGCCGCCGACGGCAGCGAGCACGAGGTCGACGCCATCGTCTTCGGCACCGGCTTCCACGTCACCGACATGCCCATCGGGGCCCGGGTGTTCGGCGCCAACGGCACCAGCCTGGCGGAGGAGTGGAAGGACGGCATGGAGGCGCTGCGCGGCTCGGCGGTGCACGGCTTCCCGAACCTGTTCTTCGTGATCGGCCCCAACACCGGCCTCGGCAACAGCTCGATGATCCTGATGATCGAGTCCCAACTGAACTACCTGATCGACGCGTTGACCACGCTCGAATCGATCGGTGCCACCGCGATGCAGCCCACCGCCCGGGCCCAGCGGCAGTGGAACCTCGAACTCCAGCACCGGATGGACCGCACCGTCTGGACCACCGGCGGCTGCCGCAGCTGGTACCTGGATCCGAACGGCAAGAACACCGTGCTCTGGCCCGGCTCCACCACCGCGTTCCGCCGAGCCACCCGCAAGGTCGACCTCGGCGAGTACGAACTGATCATGCGCGCTGGCCAGGACGCCGCCCGTACCGCGCAGGAGGTGTCCGCATGAACGCCGCCGAGCTGCCCGCCGAGTACGTCCCGCCCGTTCCCGTCGAGGAGTTGAGCATCCGATCGGCGGACGGGATCCGGCTGCACGTCGAGGTCCACGGCCAACCCGGGGCGCCGACCGTCGTGCTCGCCCACGGCTGGACCTGCTCAACCGCCTTCTGGGCTCCGGTGATTCGCCAACTCGCCGACCGCTACCGAGTGGTGGCCTACGACCAGCGCGGCCATGGGCACAGCGAGATCCCGCCGAGCCGGGTCCGCTACTCCACCCGGGCACTGGCCGAGGACCTCTCCGCCGTCCTCGCCCGGACCGTCCCGGCGGGGGAGAAGGCCGTGCTCGCCGGGCACAGCATGGGTGGGATGACCATCATGGCCGCCGGTGGCCGCCCCGAGATCGCCGACCGGACCGCCGCCGCCGTCCTGGTCTCCACCGGGCCGGGGGAGCTGGTGGCCGAACTCGCCGTGCTGCCCGAGGCGGTGCGTTCCCCGGGGCTGCGCCGCTTTCTGAACCGCCTGCTGCTGCGCTCCCGGCTGCCGCTCGGGCCGGTCTCGCCGGTCAGCCGTGTCGCGCTCAAGTACGCGACCATGGGCCCGGGTTCGTCCGCCGGGCAGGTGGAGGCGACGGCCCGGATCGTGCACGCCTGCCCGACCGCCGTACGCGCCAACTGGGCGGGCGTCCTCGACCGCCTGGACGTCCGCGTCGGACTCGCCCGGCTCGCCGTACCGACCGCGGTCGTGGTCGGCACCGCGGACCGGTTGACCCCACCGGTGCACGCGCACCGGATCGTCGCCGAACTCGTAGACCCACAAGGGCTGTTGCTGCTTCCTGGGGTCGGGCACATGGCGCCGCTGGAGCGGCCGGTGGAGGTCGCGGCCGAGATCCACCGCTTGGCCGCCGCGTACCTGTCTGCCGCGCCCGCTTCCGTCTCCGCTCCTGCCGACTCCGCTCCTGCCCCCTCCACCTCCGCCTCCTCCGCCTCTGCGCCCGTCTCCGAGAGGACCGCCGCCGCATGAACGCCATCCCGCCGTTGTCCGCGCAGGTCGTCGTCGTCACCGGGGCCGCCCGCGGGGTCGGGGCTTCGCTCGCCCGCACGCTCGCCCGGCGCGGGGCTAAGGTCGCCCTCCTGGGGCTGGAGCCGGACGAGCTCAAGGCCGTCGCGGCGCAGTGCGGCGCGGCCGCGACCAGTTGGGAGGTGGACGTCACCGACCTCGACGCGCTCGGCGACGCCGCCCGTCGGATCAAGGAGCACTACGGCCGGATCGACACCGTGGTCGCCAACGCCGGCATCGCCATCGGCGGGCCGGTGGCGGACAGCGATCACCGGGCGTTCAGCCGGGTGATCGAGGTCAACCTGCTCGGCAGCGTCGCCACGGCCAGGGCATTCCTGCCCGCCCTCGCCGAGAGCCGGGGCTACCTGCTGCAGATCGCCTCGCTCGCCGCGCTCACTCCCGCGCCGCTGATGAGCGCGTACTGCGCCAGCAAGTCCGGGGTGGAGGCCTTCGCCCACTCGCTCCGCGCCGAGGTCGCCTACCAGGGGGTCAAGGTCGGCGTGGGATACCTGAGTTGGACCGACACCGACATGGTGCGCGGCGCCGACGAGGACGCCGTGCTCAAGCAGATGCGCACCAGGCTGCCGTGGCCGGCCAACAAGACCTACCCGCTGGAGCCCGCAGTGGAGCGGATCGTCGCCGGCATCGCCCGGAGGTCCGCCCACGTCTACGCGCAGGCCTGGCTGCGCGGCATGCAGCCGGTCCGCTGGCTGCTGCCGAGCCTGATCGCGGCGGTCGGCTCCCGCGACGTCGCCCGGATCGCGCCCCAGCTCGCCGCCACGGCCGCCTCCCGGTTGCGTGCCGTCGGCGCCGGCGGAGCTGCGGACACGGCGGTGCGGGGCGGCCGAAGCGGCGCCGTCGACTGACGGCCGTCGACTGACAACTGACAACTGACAGATTTCAACTGACGGATAACAGATAACAGATTTCAACAGCTGTTATCTGTTATCCGTCAGTTGTCCGTCGGTCCGCCTGGCCGCCCGGCCGCCCGTCACTCCATCCACTCCTCCGCCGTCCCCCGCGCGATCCGCGCCAGCGTCTCCAGCGCTCGCGTCAGCACGGGCAGCGGCGGCGAGGCCAGGGCGACCCGGACGGCGGACGGGGAACGCCGGGGGTCGGCGGCGAACGCCGCCGCGGGTGTGACGGCGATGCCCGCCCGCGCCGCCGCCGCGACGAACGTCTCCGCCCGCCAGGCCGCCGGCAGCTCCCACCACAGGTAGTACGAGCAGGGGTCGGCCCGGATGTCCTGCCCCGCCAGCACCTCGCGCGCCAGCAGCTGACGCGCGACGGCGTCGGCGCGCTTGGCTGCCGCGACCTCGGCCACGGTGCCGTCCCCGATCCAGCGCACGGCCGCCTCCAGGGCGAACCCGCTGGGCGTCCAGCCACCCGAGCGCAGTGCGCCCGCGATCCGCTCGCGCAGCGCGGCGGGGACGACCGCGAACCCGGTGGTCAGCCCGGGCGCGAGCCGCTTGGAGAGGCTGTCGACGAGGACGGTGCGTTCCGGTGCGAGGCTGGCGAGGGCGGTCAGCTCCGGGCGGAGGAAGGACCAGATCGCGTCCTCGACGACCGGCAGGTCGAGGCGGCGCAGCTCCTCGGCGAGGGCGGCCGTCCGCTCGTACGGCAGGCTCCCGCCGAGCGG
Organism: Kitasatospora sp. NPDC087271; assembly: GCF_044744605.1. Taxonomy (NCBI): domain Bacteria; kingdom Bacillati; phylum Actinomycetota; class Actinomycetes; order Kitasatosporales; family Streptomycetaceae; genus Kitasatospora; species Kitasatospora sp. NPDC087271. Next base: position 266,271 of record NZ_JBIUYQ010000001.1, on the reverse strand, counting down.
GTTCTGCAGCCTCGGCTGGACGTAGACGGCGCGCAGCGGCGCGGCCCGGTGGGCGGTGGCCACGGCGTCGGGCAGCAGCCCGTGCTCGTCGACGGCCAGTGGCACGAGTGTGATGCCCAGCCGCTGGGTGACGGCCTTGACCACCGGGTAGGTCAGCGCCTCCACCCCCAGCCGGTAGCCGGGCGGCACCAGCGCGGACAGCGTCGCGGCGATGGCCTGCCGGCCGTTGCCCGCGAACAGCAATTCCTCCCCGGCGATCTCCGGGTTGACCTCCTGATCCCCGCCCGAAGGGCCCCCGCCCGACAGGTCCCCGCCCGACCGGACACCGTCCATCCGATCCCCACCCGTCCGGCGTTCGTCCGACAGCAGTGCCGCGAACGCCTGCCGGGCCGCACCCGTCCCGGCCGCGCCCACCGGTGCGAGCGCGGCACCCAGCGCGTCGGCCCGGAGCAGCGGCGCCAGTCCGGTGGCCAGCAGTCCGGCCTGCTCGGGGGCGGCGGGGTAGTTGAGTTCCAGGTCCACCGGTGCGCCGGCCGGTTCGGCGAGTGCCACCTGCCCGCCGGTTGCCCCGCCGCCGGCCCCCTGCCCGGCCCGGACGAAGGTGCCGCGCCCGACCTCCCCGGTGGTCAGTCCGCGCCGGGTCAGTTCCCGGTAGACGCGCCCGGCCGTGGAGTTGGCGATGCCCCGGCTGCGGGCGAAGGCACGCTGGGTGGGCAGTTGCCGGCCCGGTCGCAGCCGCCCGTCGGTGATGGCGCCGGCGATCTCGTCGGCGATCCGGCGGTAGTCGTCCATCGGGGGACCCCTCCACACGAGTTGACGGCATTGCATGGCATCGCACCGGTATTGCACCGAGTGCAAAGTCATCATTGCATTGAGATCGACGCCGGGCCTAGCCTCCTCGCATGGAAGCACTGACCTCCACCGCTCCCGCCGCATCCGCCCTGTCCGCTGTGGGCGGGCACGCCGTACTCGGGATCGCCGCCGTGGCGCTCGGGATGGTGCTGACACCGGGGCCCAACATGATCTACCTGGTCTCCCGGTCGATCGCCCAGGGCCGCCGCGCCGGGCTGCTGTCGCTGATCGGGGTGGCGGCCGGCTTCCTGGTCTACCTGGCCGCGGTGACGGCGGGCGTGGCCGCCGTGTTCTCGGTGGTGCCCGCCCTCTACACCGCGATCAAGCTGGCCGGCGCCGGCTACCTGCTGTGGCTGGCCTGGAAGGCCGTCCGTCCGGGCGGTACGGCGGTGTTCGCCCCGCAGCAGCTGCCGCCGGATCCGCCGCGCCGGCTGTTCGCGATGGGCTTTCTGACCTGCCTGCTCAACCCCAAGATCGCCATCATGTACATCTCGCTGCTGCCCCAGTTCGTGGCGCCCGAGCGCGGTCACGTCGCGGTGCAGAGCCTGGTGCTGGGGCTGACCCAGATCGTGGTGGCGGTCACCGTCAACGGGCTGATCGCGGTGAGCGCGGGAGGCATCGCGTCCTTCCTCAACCGCCGTCCCGCCTGGCTGCGGATCCAGCGCTACGCGATGGGGACGGTCCTCGGCGGCCTCGCCGTCCACCTCGCCGCCGACCGCGCCAAAGCCGTGGCAGCCTAGGCCCGTCGCCTCGGCCCGCAGTGCCGCAGTGCCGCAGTGCCGCAGTGCCGCGATGCCGCAATGCCGCGATGCCGCAGCGCCGCACTCCCCAGATCGGGTCCTAAGCCGCCCGTAGCACCTCGTACGCCGCCTGTAGGAAACGCCCGTCCAGCGCCGGCCCGGTGTTGGCCAGGGCCGCCACCGCGGCCGACGCCTGGGGCGAGAACCCGACGAAGGCGGTGAACCCCCGGGTCGCCCCGGCGTGGAAGTACAGGTCGCGCCCGCCCGGGCGGCGGTGGTTCCACACCAGGCACAGCTCGTCCGTCGAGCGCGGCAGCCGCAGCCGCGGCCGCTGGACCTCGCGCAGCGCGGCCGCCAGCTCGCCGTGGCCACCGCCGAGATGCGCCCTCAGGTAGCGCAACAGGTCGGCCCCGCTCGCCCGGAGCGCGCCGGCCCCCGGCAGTCCGGGGATGTGCCAGGGCGGCAGTTCCTGCCCGCGCCGGTACCCGACCGCCCGCCCCGGCGGGTCCGCCGTACAGGTGGTGGCACCGAGGCCCAGCGGTCGGAGGACCCGTTCGGCGAGCAGTTCCCCATAGGGCGAGCCGCCCGTCTCGGCGAGCACCCGACCGAGCAGCGCGACGCCGTAGTTGGAGTACCGGTACCGGCTGCCGGGCCTGCACCGTACGGTGGTTCGGGCCACCCCGGCCCTCAACTGCTCGTCCCCGAACGCGACGTACGGATTGGTGAACCAGGTCGGCACGGCGCGCGCGGCCAGTCCGGGCGGCAGCCGGGGCAGGCCCGAGGTGTGGGTGGCCAGGTGCAGCAGCCGGATCGGCTCGGGGGAGCGGACGGTCACCGGGCGCCAGCAGTCCGGCAGACGGCGTTCCACCGTGTCGTCCAGGGAGACGTCTCCGCGCGCGGCCATCTGTGCCAGCAACAGCGCGGTGAAGGTCTTGCTGACCGAACCGAGTTCGAAGACGGTGTCCGGCGAGCACGCGGCCGTCCGCCCGTGCCCGAGCCGCCCGTGGCAGCGCACCTCCTCCGCGTCCCCGCGCGTGACGGCGACCGTGACGGCGCTGGCGTACGGCCCGGCCGCGCGCACCACCTCCGCGACCGCCGGGCCAAGCCCGTTCACGCGACCGCCGTGGTGGCCCCGAGCGCCCGGGCGAGCGTGATGCCACCGGCCACCACCGCGACGACGGCGGTGTGCTGGTGGTCCTGGAACGCCTGCTCGCGGTCCTCGTCGACCGGTTCGGCGTCGCGCGGCAGCAGGCCGTCCTCGTGCTGGACGGCGGCCAGCGCGTCCCAGCCCTGCCGCCCGGTGGCCGGCTCACCGATGCACGCGTCGACCGCGAGGAGTTCGGCGGCGAGGTCCCACTGGCCGATCTCCAGCCAGATGTCGAGCCAGGCCGGCAGCCAGTCGCGCACGTGGTCGCGCATCGGCTCCGGCAGGCCGTCCGGGCGGGCGCCCCAGTCCGTGAGGTGGAAGACGGTGTGGGTGATGTCGTAGCCGGTCGTCCAGTTGACGGCCCACGGCTCGGGCGTGGCGCCCAGCCAGGTGCCGGCGGCGAGTGCGGCCCAGTCCGGCTGGTGGGCGAGCCCGATGACCCGTCGGGCGTTGGCGACCCCCAGACGCCGGTTGGGGTGGATCTCCTCGGCGTGCGTGGCCCGCAACCGGCTGAGCGAATCGAGCAGTTCCTCCAGCGCCGGGTGGCGGTAGCCGGCCCGGGCGAAGTGGGCGTAGGTCTCCAGCGGGTCGGTCATGGTGAAGTGGCGCAGCTGCCGCTCGTACAGCAGGTCGCCCTCGCGCAGTTGCGCCCAGGCGCGGTCGAGCAGCTCGCGTGCGGTGCGGGCCTCGGTGGGCCCGGTGACGCCGTCGCGCAGGATCAGCGAAGCGGCCAGCGCGCCACCCGTTCGACGGCTGCGGCGTACTCGTCGCGCAGTGGCGTCTCGGCGAAGGGCATCGGTGGTGTTCCTCCTGGTCGGGGAGCCCCCGGCGGGCGGCCTCGCGGGCGTGGGTTCGCGCGGAAGGGCTCACGGGCGCGAGTTCACGCGGACGGGCTCACGAGCGTGGGCTCACGAGCGCGGGTTCGCGCGGACGGTTCACGAACTCGGGCTCACGAGCCCTCGTCAGGCCCGCCGAGGAGCCGGGGAAGGGGTGGGCCGGTCCACGTCGGTGGACCGGCCCCGCGATCGGGCCGCCCGGCTACCGGGTCGGTGATCGGGTCGCCCGGCTGCTAGCGGGTCGACTTCTCCTTCGGCGGCTTCGGCGACAGCAACAGCGCCAGCAGCAGGAGTCCGAGGGCTTCGGGCGAGTACGTGGGCGCGTCGGACACGACGGCCTCGTCCTCCACCATCAGGCTCGCGAGTGTGTCCGTCTCGGCGCGCGTCGCGGTCGTCGCGGTCGTCGCGGTCGTGGCGGTCGGCGTGGTCGTGGCCTTGTGGGTCCGGCAGTGAGTAAGCATCAGAAGTGCCTCCTCAGTTGAGCGTCACCGCCCGTTCGGGCGATGCCCCCGTCCGAACGGTACGGGTGCGGCCCGGTACCTGCATCCGCAGATGGCCGGCAGGGATAGTCCGTTCGGAGTGGGCGCGGCCGCGGTGAGTCGGTACCGTCGGGGGCATGACCACAGCCTTGATCACCGGCGCGACCGCCGGCATCGGAGCCGCGTTCGCCCGCCGGCTCGCCCGCAGCGGCTACCAGCTCGTCCTGGTGGCCCGGGACACCGGGCGCCTGGAGCGTGCGAGCGCCGACCTGCACGCCGAGCACGGAATCGAGGTGGAGGTGCTGACCGCCGACCTCGCCACCGACGAGGGCATCGCGGCCGTCGAGGCCCGGCTCGCCGACTCCGCCCGCCCGGTGGACCTGCTCGTCAACAACGCCGGTTTCGGCAACAAGGGCGCGTTCGGGACCGTCCCGCTCCAGGACGAGCTGGACATGCTGAAGGTGCACATCGAGGCGATCCTGCGGCTGACCACGGCGGCCCTGCCGGGGATGCGCGAGCGCGGTCGCGGCGCGGTCGTGAACGTCGCCTCGGTGGCGGCGTTCCTGCCGCGCGGCACGTACGGGGCGAGCAAGGCGTGGGTGGTGAGTTTCACCCAGGGCGTGCTGCGCGACCTCGGTGGCACCGGGGTGCGGATGATGGCGCTGTGCCCGGGCTTCACCCGCACCGAGTTCCACCAGCGGGCCGGCATGGGCACCGGCAACATCCCGGCCTGGTCCTGGCTCTCGGCCGAGCGGGTGGTGGCGGAGGCGATGCGCGACCTGGCCCGGGGCCGCTCGTTGTCCGTGCCGGGCAAGCGCTACAAGGCGGTGGTGGCCCTCGCCCGCCTGTTGCCCTCCGGTCGGCTGGGCGGCCTGTCCTCGAAGGCGGCGCGCAGCTACCGGACGAACTGACGCGGTCGGGGCAGCCGGAGCGGTCGGACGGTAGGCCGGGCGGTCGCGGCGCCGTGGGAATAGATCCAGCCTCACTATTAGCTAGTCTAACTATGAGCTATTCTCGCTATGCTGGCGGCCGTCCGACCGCCCCACCCACGGAGGTTTGCCCTTGAGACCCACCACCATCAACTGGACCCCGCCCGAACGCGCCCAGGGCGAGCCCCGCCCGCCGGCCCAGTGGCGGCGCATCCTCGGCCTCTTCCGCCCGTACACGGGCCGCCTCACCGTCGTCGGGCTGCTGGTGGCCGCCTCCGCCGTGGTGTCGGTGGTCTCGCCGTTCCTGCTCAAGGCGGTCCTGGACACCGCGATCCCGCAGGGCCGCACCGGGCTGCTCAGCCTGCTCGCGCTCGGCATGGTTCTCGCGGCCGTGGTGAACAGCATCTTCAACGTCCTCCAGACGCTGATCTCCACCACCGTCGGCCAGCGCGTCATGCACGACCTGCGCACCGCCGTCTACAGCCACCTGCAACGGCAGTCGCTGGCGTTCTTCACCCGCACCCGCACCGGCGAGGTGCAGTCCCGGATCGCCAACGACATCGGCGGCATGCAGTCCACCGTGACGTCCACCGCGACCAGCCTGGTCTCCAACTTCACCGCGGTGATCGCCTCCGTGGTCGCCATGGTCGCGCTCGACTGGCGGCTCACCGTCGTCTCGCTGCTGCTGCTCCCGCTGTTCGTCTGGATCAGCCGGCGGGTCGGCAACGAGCGCAAGAAGATCACCACCGAGCGGCAGAAGCAGCTGGCCGCGATGAGTTCGGCGGTCCAGGAGTCGCTGTCGGTCAGCGGCATCCTGCTCGGCCGCACGATGGGCCGTTCCGACTCGCTCGCCCGTGAGTTCACCGGGCAGTCCGACCAGTTGGCCGACCTCGAAGTGCGGGCCAGCATGGCCGGGCGCTGGCGGATGAACACCATCCAGATCGTCATGGCCGCGATGCCCGCGGTCATCTACTGGGCGGCGGGGCTGTCCGCGGCGGGCGGCGCGCCGATCGTCTCGGTCGGCACCCTGGTCGCCTTCGTCACCCTCCAGCAGGGCCTGTTCCGCCCGACCGTCAGCCTGCTCTCCACCGGCGTGGACGTGCAGACCTCGCTCGCGCTCTTCCAGCGCATCTTCGAGTACCTCGACCTGCCGGTGGAGATCGCCGAGCCGCCGAAGCCGCGGAGCCTGACCGACATCCGCGGCGAGGTCCGCTTCGAGGACGTCGACTTCCGCTACGACCCCGCGCAGGAGCGGCCGACGCTCTCCGGGGTCGAACTCAAGGTCCCGGCCGGGAGCTCGCTGGCCGTGGTCGGTGAGACGGGCTCCGGCAAGACCACGCTCAGCTACCTCGTCCCGCGTCTGTACGACGTCACCGGCGGCCGGGTCACCATCGACGGCGTGGACGTGCGCGAACTGTCCTTCGACACGCTGGCCCGCGCGGTCGGCGTGGTCTCCCAGGAGACCTACCTCTTCCACGCCTCGGTCGCCGAGAACCTGCGCTTCGCCAAGCCGGAGGCCACCGACGCCGAACTGGTCGAAGCCGCCCGGGCCGCGCAGGTCCACGAGACCATCGCCGCCCTGCCGGACGGCTACGACACCCTGGTCGGCGAGCGCGGCTACCGCTTCTCCGGCGGCGAGAAGCAGCGCCTCGCGCTCGCCCGGACGATCCTGCGCAACCCGCCGGTGCTGATCCTCGACGAGGCCACCAGCGCGCTCGACAACCGCACCGAGCAGGCCGTCCAGCAGGCCGTGGACACCCTGGCCGCCGGCCGCACCACCATCACCATCGCGCACCGGCTCTCCACCGTCCGGGGCGCCGACCAGATCGCCGTCCTCGACCACGGTGAGGTGGTCGAACTCGGCACCCATGACGAACTGGTGGAGCTGGACGGCCGCTACGCGGCACTGCTGCGCCGGGAGGCGCCGGAGCCGGCCGCCGTCGTACCGGGGCCGGCCGCGCTCGGACACGTGTGAGCGCCCGAGCGGGTGCGGCGCGACGTGATGTGGCGGGGTGTGACGTAGCGAGGTGTGGCGGGGTGTGATGCGGCGCGGCGCGCGGCCGGGGCCTACGCGGCCTTCGGCGCCTCGTTGTAGCTCTCCGCGACCTCCTGGCCGGAGAGCCGCTGGATCGCCGCCATCACCTCGTCGGTCACCTGCCGACGGGCCTTCAGCGAGCGGGCCTGCCCGTGCAGCTCGTCGAAGTGCAGCGGCTCGCCGAACCGGACGGTCACCTTCTTGATCCGCGGCACCCGCTTGCCGACCGGCAGGATCTGCTCCGGCCCCTCCAGCGCCACCGGCACCACCGGTACGCCCGCGGTCAGCGCCAGCCAGGCGACGCCCGTCTTGCCCCGGTAGAGCCGGCCGTCCAGCGACCGGGTGCCCTCGGGGTAGATGCCGAAGGCCTTGCCGTCCTCCAGGATCTCCAGCGCCGACTCCAGCGAGGCCTGAGCGGAACGGTAGGTGCCGCGCTCGACCGGCACCGCGCCGATCGCCTCGAAGAAGTCCTTGGAGAGCCGGCCCTTGAGCCCCGTTCCGGTGAAGTACTCGGCCTTGGCGAGGAAGTGGACCCGGCGCGGGGCGGTGAGCGGGATCACCACGCTGTCGATGAAGGACAGGTGGTTGCTGGCCAGGATGACCCCGCCCTTGCGCGGCACGTTCTCGATGCCCTCGATGGTCGGCCGCCAGATGCCGCGTGAGACGGGTTTCAGCACCAGCCTGGTGGCGAGATCGAGCATGGTCCCTCCCTGGACGAACGATCGCCCGGGAGGAGCCCGGGCCTGCAATCAGATCCGCAGACTACGACAACCACCCCCGCGGCCGTCCACTCCCGGCGACCGTGGCGCGCACCACGGCCGGGTAGGGTACGCCCGTCCGAACAGAGCACGACCCCGCAGTACCAGGAGGGCACGATGGAGACCACCGAGGCGATCAAGGCCATGTTCGACCGTTTCGACAAGAACGGCGACGGCAAGATCACTCCGGCCGAATACGCGCTGGTCGCGAACGAGATGGGCGACCACGACGTGACGCTGTCGATGGCCGAGGCCCTGATCCACGCCATGGACACCCACCACCAGGGCTTCCTGACCTTCGACGAGTTCCTGGCCGCCCGCCAGCGCTGAGCGTGCCGACGGGTCCGGTCGCCGTACCGGCGGCGCCGGGCCCGGTGCGACACGGCTCCTCAGGGCTCCTCAGGGCTTGTCAGGGCTTGTCAGGGCTCCGGGAGCGCCGCGGAACGCCTCAGGACTCCACCGGGAACACCCGGCGCACCACCCGCTCCGCCGCCCCGCCGTCGTCCCACGGGCAGAACCGCGCCCGGAAGCGCGCCCGCGCGGCCGGCTCCGGATCGCCCGCCAGCAGCGCCTTCGCCAGCCCGTCCGGGTCCACCGTGACGGCCCCCGGCGGCTGCTCGAACAGGTCGAAGTAGACGCCGCGCACCCGCTGGTACTCCTCCCAGTCCGGCGCGAAGATCACGACCGGCCGGTCCAGCACCGCGTAGTCGAACATCATCGACGAGTAGTCCGTCACCAGCGCGTCCGCCGCGAGGTAGAGGTCCTCCACGGTCGGGTGGGCCGAGACGTCGACGATCGCGGCCGAACCCTCGCCCGCCGCCAGGTCGCCCGGGCCGCCGGTGTGGAAGTAGTGCGTGCGCACCAGCAGGGTGAAGTCCGGGCCCAGCCGCCGGGCCAGCTCCCGGACGTCCAGCAGCGGCACGTAGCCGCCCTGGTCGCCGCGGTGGGTCGGGGCGTACAGCACGGCCGTGGTGTCCGGCCGCAGCCCGAACCGCTCGCGCACGGCCCGCACTTCGTCCGGTGTGGTGTTGGCCAGCCGGTCGTTGCGCGGGTAGCCGGTGTCCAGCATCTCGTACCGGCCGGGGAAGGCGCGGGTGAAGTGCTCGCTGGTGTGCGGGTTAGAGGAGACCAGGAAGTCCCAGCGGTCGACGGCCTCCTGGAGCCGGTCGAAGTCCATCCCCTCGGCGGCTTCGGGGCGTTCGCGCAGGTCCATGCCCATCGCCTTGAGCGGGGTGCCGTGTTGGGTCTGCACGTGCACGGTGCCCGCCCGCTTCGCCATCGTGCGCGGGAAGTTGACGTTGTTGACGAAGTACTTGGCGGTCGCCATCGCCTTGAGGTAGGCCGGGGTGTTGACGATCACGTACGGCACGCCGGGCGGCATGGCCGCGGCCTGCTTGCGGTTCTCCACCACCCACACGCCCCGGATCTGCGGCGCCAGCTCCCTGGCCTTCTCGTAGATCGCCGCCGGGCTGCACGCGTAACCCCGGTGCCAGTACGCCGCGTAGACCGCCAGGTGCTCGTCCAGCGGCAGCCGGCGGAAGGCGTTGTACGCGGTGAACCGGGCGCCGCTGCGCACGCCCTTCTTCACGGCCGGGGCCACCGCCCGTGCCCCGCGCTTGAGTTCGCGCGGCAACTGCCCGGTGCGGCGCAGCTCCGCGTACGCGATCCGGGCGCCGCGCGCGGCCAGCCGGTACTGCACTCCGCGCACGCCGCCGGGGTAGCGGTAGCCGGTCGGGCGGTGCCGGGCGAAGTGCCGGGCGATCTGGCGGAAGAAGTCCTTGCGCCGGTCGGCGGGGACCAGTCCGGGGGTGTCGTAGACGTTCAGCGCCTGCCGGACGGTCCGGTCGAAGACCAGGGTGCGCAGCGCGTCGGGGACGGGCCGGCCGGGGCGGTCCGGGCGGTCCAGGAAGGCGAAGATCGCGTCGTACTGGGCGAACACGTCGGCGTGCTTGGGGGAGGCGGTGGCGGTGATCGCGCCGTCCCGGCCGCGCCGGTAGAAGTAGCAGGGGCGGTCGAGGTAGCGCAGCCGCTCGGCGGCCAGTAGCGCGGGGTAGGTGACCGAGATGTCCTCGTAGTAGCCGCGGCCGAAGGAGACGCCGAGGCCCTCCAGGAAGGCGCGGCGGAACACCTTGTTCCAGACCGACATCACGGTCTGGAACAGCGCCGGGTGCTCGGCCAGCGTGCACCCCTCGACCAGCGGGGAGTCGGCCAGCACGTGGCGCCAGGGGTTCGGCTCGGTCCCGCCGTCCGGGTAGACGTGGGTGAAGCCGGTGAGCAGGACGTCGGCGGGCGCCCCGGTCCCGCGCTGCCGCTCCTGCTCCCGCTCCAGTTCGTCCAGGATCGCGCCCACCGTCCGCTCGGGCAGCCAGTCGTCGCTGTCCACGAACCAGACGTACTCGCCGCGCACCTGCGCCAAGGCGGCGGTGCGGGCGCCGCCGAGGCCCTGGTTCTCGGTGAGGTGCAGGACCCGAAGTCGGGGGTCGCGGGCCGCGTAGGCGTCCAGGATCGCGCCGGAGCCGTCGGGGGAGAGGTCGTCGACCGCGATCACCTCGAAACGGGACTCCGTGGCGGGGGTGTCGCCGAGGATCGAGTCGAGGCAGCGCGGCAGGAACCGCTCCACGCCGTGGACCGGGAGCACGATGCTGAGGAGGAGGGGCACGCTGGCCGAGTCTACCGATCCACCGGGTGCGACCTGCGGGGACGTCCGGCCGGAGTGATCGGCCGAGGTGACCGGCCGGGCTGACCGGTGCCGTGGAGCCGTGGCCACGGTCGGCCCTGGGCCCGGAACCGCCGGTGCCGGGCCCTGAACGGGGCGGCACCGGCAGCCTGGCGGCGACCCGGCCGACCCTCTACGGCCGGCCGCCTTTCCGGGCACCTCGCGAGCCTGGCCACCGCAGCGTCGAGGCGGCCGGGCAGTGGCTCGCGGGAGCCGGAGTTCTTCATCACTCGAACACGCACCCGGGTGCGATGCGGGCGCGCACGTGTTCTCACAGATATTGCTTGGAGGATTGCCGGGAGTCAATCCCTCGAATGTGTTCACTTCATGAAGCCTGGAGGTGTCGACCGGTCGCTTTGTCGACGGCCCCGGCTGTCCCCTATATCCACCGCAGCATCCGCGTCGTGTCCACCGCCGCATCCCTCATGGCTCTCGGGCGGTCCGGCGGGCCGCCCGCGGGACCGCCGGCAGGACCGTCCGCACGGACGCGTGCGGGGTCGCGTGCGCCCGGCGTGCGCCGCGGGGCCGGGCGCCGGGCCCATGCCCCGGGTACTGCTGACAGATGGCCGGTCGTGCACCATCATTGATGCCTAGTCGTGATCGGCCTGGTGGCCCCTGGTGCATCGTCAGTTGACGCCGCACGATACGGTGGCACAACACCAAGGACGGTTGCGCGAAGGCCGTCCATCGCGGATAGTCTTCGCCTCACGGCCCTGGCGCCTCGTAGGGGTGGGAAAACTGATGGAACACATGCAAGTGCGGACTCGGCCCCGCGTGCCGGCGATCCAGTGCGGTGTCGGCACGACCGGCCGTCGGATCGACCGACACCTGGCCGTGCTCGGCGCGCCCGCGCTCCCGGCGGTGGACACCGCCGAGGCGCTCGGGTTGATAAGGGAGCTGACGCCGCGCGGCGCGGACGCCCCGACGGCCAAGCGTCGTCACGCGCGGATCTCGCTGCTGACGCCACTGCGCCGGCTGCGGCGAAGCCTCTTCGGCGGGCGCGGCTAGCACCCGTCGGCTCGGGGCCCACGGCTCCGCGGCCCGGGGCCTCCCGGGCCACCCGATGCGGATCGGGACCCCGACCCGGCGGACCACACGGACCGTCGGGTCTTCGGCGTACCCGGCTCCGGGACCGCCTCGGCTGGGCCGGTGTGGTCTAAACCTTTCACCCTAGTGCACCTCGCCGCCCCCACAGGCGGAGTCGGCGAGGTGCTGCGCGAGGCCCGCCGAGGTGGGTCAGGATGGCGCCATGGCGGACAACATCCACTCCACCCACCAGGGCCTCTTCCAGACCACCACCTTCGAGATCACCACCGGCAGCCGAGAGGTCGCGCTCGACATCACCGACCGCTGTGCCGCGTTCCTCACCGAACGGGCCGCCGGCCGCGACGGCCTGCTCAACGTCTTCGTCCCGCACGCCACCGCCGGAATCGCCGTCCTGGAGACCGGATCCGGCAGCGACGACGACTTCCTCGCCACCCTGCGCGAACTGCTCCCCGCCGACGACCGCTGGCGCCACCGGCACGGCAGCCCCGGCCACGGCCGGGACCACGTGGTACCCGGCCTGGTCGCCCCGCACGCCACCCTGCCGGTGATCGGCGGCCAGCTGGCGCTCGGCATCTGGCAGTCCGTGGTGCTGATCGACACCAACGGTGACAATCCACGCCGGACCGTGCGGCTCTCCTTCTTCGGCTGATCCGGCTCCCTCGGCCGACACTCCTTCGGCCAGGACTTCTTCGGCTGACTCGACGCCCTACTCGACGGCGGGACCGGCCGGGCCCGCGGGCCCGGCCGGCTCGGCCACGGCGGCGGCCACCGCGGCCAGGTAGCGCTCGATCGCCAGGTGCTGGCAGAGCAGCGCGACCGGCCGGCCCAGCCGCGCGTACCAGGCGGTCAGCCGGGAGAACGCCGACACCTCGAACCACACCTCGCCGGCGGCGTCCATGGACACCAGGAACGCCTCTTCGCCGCACTCCGGGTGCCCGGGGAGCGTGCCGTACGCGAAGCCGATCCGGTCCGGCTCCTCGACCGTCCACACCACCCGGCACGGGATCACCAGCCGGGGCCACCGGCCGCCCGGCAGGCTCAGCCGCAGCAGCACCGTCGATCCCGGCTCGGCCGGCGCGTGCGGGTACACGGCGAAGCCGGTGCCCAGCTGGCTTCCCCAGCCGAGCACGTACCGCCCGGCCCGGGCCAGCACCTGCGGCCCGCGGCCCAGGTGCACCCGCCGCCGCAGGTGCGCGTAGCCGTCCGGCAGCGGGCCGCCGCGGGTGGCGCCGACCTCGGGGTAGGAGGGCGCGGTGGCGCGGGCGGCGAGCAGGCGCCGCTGGAGGTCGGTGGCCATGCGGTCACCGTAGCCGGGCGTCGCGGGCCCGCCGCCGGCGGGTCGCCCGGGGGCGGGGGCGGGGCGGCCTGGCGCTCGGGTCGGGCTCGGGCCGGCGGCGCCTTGCGGCGGGGGCCGGGGGCGGAGTAGGAAGGCGGCATGAGCGACAGCGCGAGGAACGAGGACACGGCGGTCTGCGAGTTCGCCCCCGACGGCGGGGTGCAGGCGGCGCTGGTGCGCGATCCGGCGTCGACCGGGCCGCGGGCCGACTGCGTCCTGTGCGGGGAGCCGACCGAACTGCCCGCCGACCACCCGGGTAGCACGCTCTGCCCGGTCTGCACCTGGCAGCAGGCCCAGCGGGTGGCCTGTTCGGGCTGATGCGACGCATCGTGCCCTAGCCGTGATGCCACCGGCTTGACAGTGCCCGCAAGCCGTTGACCTGCGGCGATGCTGGGCCCAGAAGGTACCGGAAGGCCGCCTCAGGACCGCTGGCAGTGCCCCTGAGCGGTCCCTAGGCGTCCTCCCGCCCGGCCAGGGCCAGGGTCGAGCCGCGTCGCCCCTTGCGGACCAGGAGCTGGGCGGGGATGCGGGTGCGCAGGTCGGCGACGTGGCTGACGATGCCGACCGCCCGGTCGCGTTCGCGCAGGCCGTCGAGGACGTCCATCACCTCCTCCAGGGACTGCTCGTCGAGCGTGCCGAAGCCCTCGTCGATGAACAGGGTGTCCAGCGGCATGCCGCCGGCCTCGTCGGTGACCACGTCGGCCAGGCCCAGGGCCAGGGCGAGGGAGGCGAAGAAGCTCTCGCCCCCGGAGAGCGTCGCGGTGTCCCGCTCGGTGCCCGTCCAGGCGTCGACCACCCGCAGGGCCAGGCCCGAGCGCTTGTTGCCTGTGCCCCGGTCGTCGCTGTGCACCAGGGTGTAGCGACCGCCGGACATCCGGACCAGCCGGTCGCTGGCCGCCGCCGCGACCTGCTCCAGGCGGGCCGCCAGGACGTAGGACTCCAGGCGCATCCGGAGCCGGTTCTCGGTGGAGGTGCCGGCGGCCAGCGCCGCGAGCCGGTTGATCCGCCCGTACCGGGCCAGCGCCGGGGCCAGCTCGGCTGCGAGGTCCGCCAGTTGCCGACCGATCGAGGCCAGTGCCGCGCACCGTTCGGCGGCCGCCGAACGGGCGGCGTGGGCCCGGCCCAGCCGGTCGGTGGCGGCGTCGAGCGCGGCCGCGGCGGCGGACAGGTCGACCGGCGGACGGGCCGCGGCCTCGGCCAGATCGGGCAGCGCGAGTTCGTGCCGGACGGCGGCGGACTCCGTTCGGTGCCGCTCCAGCCGGGCCGCCAGCCGCTCGCGCTCCGCGCGGGGGAGCAGTACGGCGAGGGCCTCCTCGGGGCTCGGGAAGCCCGCTGCGGCGGCGGCCTCGGCGAGCTCGTCCTCGGCGTCCCCGAGCCGGGCCAGCGTCTGCGCGCAGGCCCGCGAGGCCTCGGCCACGGCGGCGACCCGCTCGACCAGCCGCTCCAGCGCGGCCGCCCGCGCGGCGACGGAGGCCGCCTCGCCCCGGGCCGCGGCCACCCGCGCGGCGAGTTCGTGCTGCTCGTGCTGGAGCGCCTGGAGCCGGTCGGTACGGACGGCGGCGCGCTCCCGGGCTTCGCGCAGCTCGGCGAGCCGGCGGTCCTGGTCGGCCGACAAGCGGGCGATCTCCTGCTCGACCCGGCCGAGCGCCTCTGCCGAGTGCAGCGCCTCGCGGTGCTCGCGGTCCAGCTCGGCGAGGGCCTGCGCGAGCGCGTCGGCACCCTCCGGCCCGGCCGCGCCGGTGGCGGTCGCCTCGCGGACCCGCAGCGCGGTGAGGGCCTGGTCCGCTGCCGTCCAGGCCTGTTCGGCGACGGCCTGGGCCCGGCGGGCACGCTCCTCGTCGTCGGCGCCGACCCGGCCGTCGGCGGTCTCGGCGGGTGCCGGGTGTTCGGGCGAGCCGCAGACCCGGCACGCCTCGCCCGCGCGCAGTTGCTCGGCCAGCTCGGCGGCCATGCCCGCCAGCCGCCGCTCGCGCAGGCCGAGGCCGTACTCGCGGGCGTCCAGCGCGGCGGTGCGCAGGGCGGCAGCGCGCGGCTCGGCGGCGGCGATCTCGGCCCGCAGGCCGTCGCGCTCCCGGGCGGCGTCCAGGCGGGTGCTCAACTCGACCCGTCGTCCGTCGAGTTGCTCGACCAGCGCGCCCGCCGACCGGGCCCGGTTCTGCTCCTCCTGGAGGCCGCCGAGCCGCTCGTCATACTCGGCCAGCCAGTCCTCGGCCTCCTCGGCGAGCTCGTCGGCCCGCCGGCGCTCCTCGTCCAGGCTCCGCTGCTCGCGGGCGAGTTCGGCGCAGCGCCGCTCCTCCGCCCCGGCGGCCTCCAGCCGGACCAGCCCGGCCCGCAGGCCCCGTTCGGCCTCGGCCAGCTCGGCGGCCCCCGCTTCGGCCAACGCCGGGCCCCCGGCGGCCGCGCCGCCCGCGCCGCCGTCGCCGGCCAGCACCTCGCGGTGCCGGCGCTCGGCCTCCCGGGCCCGCCGGTGCGCCTCGGCCGCGCCCTCGTGCAGCCGCAGCGCGGACTCCACCCCGACGGCCGCCTGCGCCGCCGCCAGCCGCCGGCCGTCCCGGGCCGCCTCGGGCTCGAACGCGGCCAGCCGGTCGGCCTGGAGCAGCGCCTGCCGGTGGCGGTGCTGCCGCCCGGCCAGCTCCTCGGCGGCCGCGCGCTCGCCCTGGGCGGCGCGTTGCGCCTCCTCGGCGCCCGCCAGCGCCTCCCCGGCGACGGTGAACTGTTCGGCTGCGCCGCTGCGCAGGATCGCCGCCCAGCCGAGCACCCCGGCGGTCAGGTCGGCGGCGTCCTCCTCGGCCGGCACCCAGCCCTCGGCGGGCTCGGCGCCGGGGCCGGCCGCCTGCTCGGCCTTGCTGGCGAGATCCCGCAGGCGGCGCCGGCCGGCCTGGACGGCGGCCTCCTGGACGCGCCGCTGCTCCGCGAGCCACCCCTCGACGTGCTGGAACCGCTCGGTGTCGAACAGGCGCCGCAGCAGCTTGCCGCGCTCCTCCGAGTCGCCCTTGAGGAAGCGGGCGAAGTCGCCCTGCGGCAGCAGCACCACCTGGCAGAACTGCTCCCGGTTCATGCCGATCAGCCGGTGGATCTCCTCCCCGGCCTCCTGGTGCGACTTGCTCACCGCCCGCCAGCCGGGCGTGCCGTCCCCCGCGTCGGCGGCCCACTCGCGCAGCAGGGTCTGCGGCCGCTCGACGGTGGTGCCGGTGCCGACCTTCTTCGGCCGCCGCTGCTCCGGCAGCCGGGTGATCTGCAGCCGCCGCCCGCCGAGCGTCAGCTCCAGCCGGACCTCGGTCAGCCTGCGCGCCTCGGCGTGGTCGCTGCGCAGCCGGTTGGCCCGCCGGGTGCCGGGGACGTCGCCGTAGAGGGCGAAGCAGACCGCGTCCAGCACGCTGCTCTTGCCCGCGCCCGTGGCGCCGCGCAGCAGGAACAGGCCGCCGGCGGCGAGCGCGTCGAAGTCGACGCTCTCGCTGCCCGCGAACGGGCCGAACGCGCTGACGGTGAGCCGGTGCAGCCTCATCGGGGCAGGTCCGCCTTCCGGTCGGTGGTCTCCCGGACGCTCTCGAACCCGGCGCGCAGCCAGCCCAGCTCGTCCGGTTCCGGCTCGGCACCCGGGCGCACGTGCCGCAGGAAGCCCTCCGCGATCTCCAGGTCGGCCCGGCCGCTGACCCGGGCCGCGTACGACCGGGAGGGCTCGGCCTCGCTCTCCTCGGGGTCGAAGAGCAGCTGGAGGGTGTGCGGGAAGCGGCGGCGCAGCTTCTCCATCGGCTCGCTCGGGCGGGCCGCGTCGGTGAGCGTCGCCTGCACCCAGGCCTGCTCGTACGGCGCGTACTCGTCCTTGGTGAGCAGCGCGTCGAGGCTGTCGCGCAGGGTGGCGAGCGGGCGCGGGCGCGGGCAGTCGACGCGCTCGGCGGCGACCGAGCCGTCGGCCGCGAGGTCGACCAGCCACATGGTCTTGCGCTGGTCCACCTCGGAGAAGGAGTAGGCGAGCGGCGAGCCGCTGTAGCGCAGGTGCGGGGCCAGGGTCTGGCAGCCGTGCAGGTGGCCGAGCGCGGCGTAGTGCACGCCGTCGAAGACGGAGGCGGGCACCGAGGCGACGCCGCCGACCGCGATGTCCCGCTCGCTGTCGCTCGCCGTGCCGCCGGTGACGAAGGCGTGCGCCAGCACCACCGCGCGGGTGCCGGCCGGGCGGGCCGCGAGATCGGCCCGGACCTGGTCCATCGCCGCGCCGAGCACCGCCGCGTGCCCGCCGCGCTCCAGCCCGAACCGCTCGCGCACCAGCGTCGGCTCCAGGTACGGCAGCCCGTAGACCGCCACCGGCCCGTGCTCGTCCGCCAGCAGCACCGGGGCGGCGCACTCGCCCGGGTCGGTGCGCAGGTGGATGCCCGCCCGGCCGATCAGCCCGGCGCCGACGCCGAGGCGGCGGGCCGAGTCGTGGTTGCCGCTGATGAACACCGTCGGCACGCCCAGCCCGGCCAGCCGGTGCAGCACGTCGTCGAACAGGGCGACCGCGTCCAGGCCCGGCAGCGCCCGGTCGTACACGTCCCCGGCGACGAGCACGGCGTCCACGCGCTCGGCCCGGACCACGTCCACCAGGTGGTCCAGGAACGCGCGCTGGGCGTCGTGCAGGCTCTCCCGGTGGAAGGAGCGGCCCAGATGCCAGTCGGAGGTATGCAGCAGTCGCATGGTTCCCGACCTTAACGTCCGGTACTGACAGTCCCGTCCGGATCAGGAGACCGGAGGGTCTCGGGAGATGCGCGTTCGATTACTCGGGGTGGATTGTCAGTGGCTCTGTGTATGTTCCTCGACGTCGGCGGTTCCGGGGTCGGGGCCGTCGGCGGTGTCCGGTGCTGGGCTAGTCGGTGGGAGGAACCATGCGGGTGTGGTCGTCGGGTCGTGAGGGCTCCGGGGTTGCGGAGCGTTGTGCGGGGCGTTGTGGTGGCCCCAGGGGTTCCGAGTGTTCCGGGTGTTCCGGGGCCGTGGATGTCTTCGGGCGGTCGCGGGTCCGCCGGCGGGTGCTGCTGCGCGCCGGGCGGCGGGCCGGGGCGGACGGTGGTCCGGGTGCTCCCGGTGGGGCCCGGCCGTCCGGTGGTGACCGCCCGCCGGGAGGGCGTGCGGGCGGGGCAGGTGTGCGGGGGCGCCGCGGCGGGCGGGCCCGGGGTGCTCCGCCGCCGCAGCCGGTGGCGGTCGCGCTGGCGGCGGCTGCGGCCGACTTCGCCGGCCTCGCGCGGTACGGGTTGTTCGGCCGGCTCGCCCACCAGAAGTACCTGCGGCGCTCGGAGGAGCAGCTGAGGGCCCTGCACGCGCAGGGCCTGGAGGTGCACTTGCGGGTCCTGGAGGCGGGTGACTACGAGGACTACTGCACGGCGCTCGGCCTCGACCCCCGGACGCCCGCCGCCCGGGTCGCGTACGCGGGCGATCCGGAGCTGGCCGGGGAGCCCTTCGTCTACGCGGGGGAGCGGCTGGCCGAGCTGCTCCCGGTCCTGCTGGACGACCACCGGGCGCGGGTGCGGATGTCCGTCGCGGGCGTGGCCCTGCTGGAGGCGGTCGGCGACGACCGGGACGGGCAGCGGCGGCTGGCGGCGGTGATGGGGTACGTGACGTCGGCCTACCTCGCGCTGGCCGAGGGCGCGGGGGAGGGCTGCCACCTGCTGACGCTGCGCTGCCACGGCCCGGAGGACGGCGAGCAGCTCAGCTCGGCGGTGGAGGTCTGTGTGGAGGCGGGCGGCCTCCACCCCGCCGGGCGGGACGCCGAGGCGTTCTGCGTCACGCTGGCGGCGGGGGTCGCCGGTGGTGGGGCGGGGGCGTTGCTGCTGCACGGCGATCCGGGCGTCCCGGCGCCCGGGGCCCCGGCCTCGGACGGGCCGTGGGTGCGCGGTTGGGCGCTGGCCGGCGGGCGGTTGCGGCCGATGACGGTGCACGAGGTGTTCGACGAGCTGGCCGACGACGCGGCGCGCGGGCTGCCGTTCCCGCCCGGGGTGGTCCCGCGACCGGGCTTCCCGCTGCCGGGCTTCCCGGAGCCCGGCTCGGCTGGGCCGGGGGAGGGGGGTGGGCCGCTGGGGTGATCAGGGGGTTTCCACCCCTGCCATCCACCATGCGGCGCTGGGGACTGTTCATCGACCGCCTGTTCGGGGAAGATTCGGAGAAGATCAACAGCAGGAGCGTGCGGTGCCCCACGCCGCCGCTCCGGCCGCTCCGCTCCGTACCGTGCTCCGCAGGTCCGTCCCGCGCACTGCCGGTCCGGCGAGCCCGACAGCGAGAGGGGGACGCATGAGCCGGATCGAGTACAGCGCGGAGATCGCCGAGCTGCTCGGCAGGGTGCGCCGGCGTCCCACGGCGGGGTGGCCGTGGCGGCCGGGCGAGCAGGTGCCCGAGGGGCTGCCGGTGAAGCAGTCCTGGGGGTGGCTGTTCGCTCCGGACGGGCGGGTGCTGACCCTGGTCAACCCCAGGGACGGGATCTGCTCGCTCCCCGGCGGATCGCTGGAGCCGGAGGACGTCGGGGATCCGGCCTCCGCGCTGGCCCGGGAGGCGGCCGAGGAGGCCCAGGCCGTGATCGGCCGACCGTACTACCTCGGTTACCTCTACGACCGGGTCGGCTCGGCCAACGGCGGGCACGAGTGCGCGCGGGTCCGGATGGCGGCGGCGCTGCGCGCGGTCGGTCCGAGCGCGGCCGACCCGGCCTCCGGCCGGCACTACCGGCGGCTGCTGGTCGCGCCCGGACTCGCCGTCGAACTGCTCGGCTGGGGCGCGCCCGGGCTGCGCCAGGCCCGGGTGGCGGTCGCCACCGCTGCCCGCCGGCTCGGCGTGCCGGTCGCCGCGAACGAGGCGATCGAGGAGCTGCCGGTGGAGGGCTGCGTGGTCTTCCCCGGCGCCGTCTATCCGGATGCGGTGTGTTCGGACGCCGGTTACTCGGATGCCGTCCACCCGGATGCGGTGTGCCCGAGCGAGCCTCACCCGGGCCTCGCGTAGTCCGAGGAGGGGCTGCCGGGTGCCGGCGCCGTCCGTCTGATCCGTGGTCAGGGTTTCGAGCCGGAGTCGCGTGCGTCGGAGTCCGCGTGCGCTGACGCCCTTGCGCCCGGGGTCGGTTCGCCCGGGGTCGGTTCGCCCGGGGTCGGTTCGTGCGGGGTCGGGTCGTGTCGCGCCGGTTCGCGCCGGTTCTCGGCACGCTGTGCTGTGGCGAGCCCCGGCACCCCGCGACGCGTCGTACGGCGAGGTGGCCCGTCGGTGGCCGGGTCGTAACGGTGTCCTGGCCGTGCCCTGACTACCAACTGACCACTCGCTGACTTTTTCACCGACCACTGTCTACGCGCGATGACCGACGCCGGTCGGCGTACACCGGCGCTGACCAGCGCCAACTCACGCCCTGTGGCCGGTGGTTCACTTCTGCGTTGTCGGACAGCCCGTCAATGTCCTTGGCATGACCGCTTCCCGGTTCACCTACTGCCTGGTATCACTTCTGTGACCCATACCACACCAGGAGGTGCCATGCTCCGTCCAGCTCGCGCCATGTCCGTTGCCGCGATAGCGGCTCTGCTCACTCTGACCACGTTGTTCACCGCGTCATCCGCGAACGCGGCGAGCGTCAACTACGTCGCTCTCGGGGACTCCTACTCCGCCGGTGTCGGTGCCGGCAGCTACCTGAGCGACAGCGGCAACTGCAAGCGAAGCACCAACGCCTACCCGTACCTGTGGAAGAACGCGCACTCGCCGTCGTCCTTCTCGTTCGTCGCGTGTTCCGGCGCCAGAACCGGAGACGTCCTCAGCAACCAGATCTCCGCGCTGAGCTCCAGCACCACGCTGGTCAGCCTGTCGGTCGGCGGCAACGACGCCGGCTTCGCCGACACCATGAAGACCTGCGTGCTGGAGTCGGACAGCACCTGCCTCAGCGCCGTCAGCACGGCCCAGAACTACGCCCGCAACACCCTGCCCGCCCAGCTGGACAAGGTGTACTCGACGATCCACGCCAAGGCGCCGAACGCCCACGTGGTGGTGCTGGGTTACCCGCACCTCTACAAGATCGGCGGCAGCTGCATCCTCGGCATCAGTGACACCAAGCGCGCCGCGATCAACGGCGCCGCCGACACGCTGGACGAGGTCATCGCCAAGCGGGTCGCCAACGCCGGCTTCAGCTTCGGCGACGTGCGCAGCATCTTCACCGAGCACGAGATCTGCGGCTCGCAGACCACCTGGCTGAACAGCGCCACCCTGCCGGTCGACGAGAGCTACCACCCGAAGGCCGCCGGCCAGTCCGGTGGCTACCTCCCGGTCTTCACCCAGTCGTAACGGCTTCGCGCCGGTAGGCCGTCGCTTCAGGGCGCCGCCGAACCGGCACACGGGCCGTCGGCCCCTCTCCCCGAGCGCGGGGAGAGGGGCCGACGGCATTCGTGCGTCTCAGTCCCGGGCCGGACCGGGCCGCAGCGGCGGGAACGGGATCCCGGCGAGCGTCGGCAGCAGTTCCGCTTCCTCGTAGTCGAGGTGCGCCTCCAGCTCGGCCGACAGCCGGTCCAACTCGGCCCGGAGCCGGTCCGGTTCGGTGACCTCGATCCCGGCCAGCAACGCCACCAGCTCCTCCCTGATCCGCCCGATCACCAGGTGCTGTTCGCCCAGCTGTTCCAGCACCCCGGCCAGTTCCGGGTGGTTGCGCGCGAGCGCGGGGAAGATCGCGGCGCCCTCGCCGGTGTGGTGGTGCGTCAGCCCCTCGCAGAAGGCGAGGCAGTGCTGGCGCAGTTGGAGCCCGAGGCCGGCCGGTCGGCCCGCGACGTGCGAGTGCGCCTCCTCCCGGACGTGGCGCAGCTGCGCACGCAGCCAGGTGTGCGCCTCCAACAGCTTGTCGGCGAGGCTGCGCACCTCGCGCGCGGGTGTCTCGGGCCGCTCCAGGACGACCACCGGTAGTTCCCGGTCGGTGTTCGCCTGGTAGTCGCCGTACCCGGGCGCCTGCCGGACGACGGCTGCGAACAGCCGCTCCCGTCGGGCGCCTTCGGCGGGTACGGCGATCACGTCGAACGCCTCGGAGCCGAGTTCTACCCGGGCCACCGGTCGGGCGAGCAGGTTGCGGTACCACTGCGGGTGGTCCGGCGCCCCGGCGGCGGAGGCGACGACCAGGAGCAGCCCCTCGGCCCGGACGTATCCGAGCGGCACGGTGTGCGGCTTGCCCGAGCCGGCCCCGGCCGTGGTGAGCAGCAGCAGGTCGCCGCCCTCGAACGGGCCGCCCACCCGCCCGCCGTTGGCGCGGAACTCCTCGATGACGCTCTGGTTGAACTGGTGGACATGGTTCGTGGACATGGGTGTGGGTGAAGTCTCCTGCAGGGATTGGGAGTCACGGCCACACGCGGTGCATGGGCGCGCACGCGGACACCGCGGTGACCGCCTACGTCAGATCAGGGCAGCGGAGAAAGTACTCATCGCGCATCGTCCCTCGGATAAAAGGTGCTCGCCCGGCGGCCGGCCGGCCCACTACTCTGTGGCCGGCGCCACGCTGCACGCCCCCATTAGAGCCACGCCGCGGACGCCCTGTCAACGAGCAAGATCGCCGACGAAAGTTCCCTGACCGGGATCGTCGACGAAAGGGGAGTGAACGCCGTCGTGGAGCGCATCGTCGACCTCGACCACGCCGCCGAGCGGATCGCCGCCCGGGCCGTACGCTGGCGGGCCGCCGGTCTGACGGTCGGCGCGCTCACCTGGCGCGACGCCCTGGCCCCGTGGCCGCAGCCGCTGGAGACGGACCGCGCCCGCGTCACGGACCCGGACTCCGTCGGCGTCCAGGTCGTGGACCCGCTGTCCGGCGGCGAACTGCACGTGGTGCTGTTCCGGGGCGGCTGGGCCGACGTCGACTACCTCGCCGCCGGCTGGGAGGAGCAGGAAGACGCCGAGGGCGGAGTGATCCCGGCCAACGACTTCACCGGCGCCGCCGACTTCGACGAGCGCCTGCGCGGCTGGATGGCGCACGTCTTCGGCTGAGACCGGCCGCCGGTGGACGGGAGCCCCGTGAGTGGGTGCCCCCGTCGGCGGGCGCCCTGGGGAGCCCGCCGACGGCGACGCGTCAGCGCAGGTAGTCGACCAGGCCGGCCGGCTTGAGCCCGGCCGCGTCAGCGGCGGCGAGGGCTCGCTGGAGGTCGGCGGCGAGGGTGTCGGTCCAGTGCATCAGGACGACGTCGCCCGGCTGCAACAGGCCCGGGTGCCAGATGTTGGACGCGCCCCAGCTGAAGTCCGCGTCGGCGGTGAGCACGGTGCGGATGCCGCAGTTGGCGGCGGCCTGGAGGGTGTCGGCGTTCCAGGCGAAGTACGGCGGGCGGAAGGCCACCGGCGTGGTGCCGAACTGGCTGGTCATGGCGTCGCGGGCGTCGCAGATCTCGATCTGCTGCTGCTCCAGTGGCAGTTTGCTGAGGTCGGAGTGGGAGACGCTGTGGTCCTGGATGGAGGAGCCGGGCACGGCCGTGACGCGCCGGAAGAAGTCGGGGTCGGTGCCGGCCGGCATCGGCAGCGGGAAGGCGGTGATCGGCAGCCGGTGGTCGGCGATGAACTTCTCCGCCTCGGGGGTGCGCTGCCAGCCGTCGTCGACAGTGAAGAAGACGACCTTGTCGCTGGTGGGCACAGATCCGGCGGCCACGGCCGGGGCGGGCGCGGGGCCGTCCACCCGGACGTCGTCGACCGAGAACGGGCCCTGCTGGTACCAGCCGTGGACGTAGAGCCGGACGCTGTGCGCGTTCGGGCCGGTGGTGAACCGGGTGGTGAGCTGCTGCCAGCCGCCGCCGGTGGTCTCGGTCCAGGCCGGGGCGACGTCCCGGCCGGTGCCGGTGGCGCCCAGGTAGACGAAGGCGCCGCGGACCCAGGCCGAGGCGGTGTAGGTGGTGTTGGGCTGGACGGCCACGGTCTGCGCGCACTCGCCGGTGGAGTCGGCGGTGGCCGGCGTGACGGTGAGCGCGGAGGCGCCGGAGTGCGCGGCGGTGGCGGTGACGGCGGCCTCGGCCGGGCCGCCGGTGCACTTCCAGCCGGGGACGGCGCCCCAGTCGGAGAGGTCGGGGGCGGGCAGTTCGAAGCCGGGGTTGGTGGCCAGGTTGACGGTCGGGCCGCTCGGGGTGCTCGGACCGCTCGGGGCGCCGGCCGGGGCGGGCCCGGGGGTGGCGGAGGCCGCCGGGGCGGCGAAGGCGGCGAGCAGCGCGACGGAGGCGGCCAGCGCGGACAGGCGCGTGGACGGGCGCGTGAACTGGCGCGCGGACAGGCGCGTGGACATCGACACGAGAGGACTCCTGCAGGTGGGGGACACGCCCGTGGGGAGGGCGTGGCGGAATCGGAACCCTGGAACCGGGGCCTTGGGTCGGGCCCCTGGAACCGGGCTCGCGGGACCTGGGTGCTCCCGGAGGGGCGGGAGCGGATGGTGCGCCGCACTCGGACCGAGGAGAAACAATGGACTGGACCAATCGGCCCGTCAAGGGAACGGCCGGTGAACCGAAGCCCACCGCGCCTGCCACAAAAGGGACAAGACGACCCGTCAGGGGACGTACAACTCCGCGATGTCATCGGCGTAGTACTCGACGATCGCCGCCCGGCGCAGCTTCAGGGAGGGTGTCAGCAGCCCCTGGTCCTGGCTGAACTCGCGGGGCAGCAGCCGGAACGCGCGGATCGACTCGGCCCGCGACACCGCCGTGTTCGCCGCCGCCACCGCGCGCTGGACCTCGGTGTGCAGCTGCTCGTCCGCGAGCACCGCCCACGGGTCCAGCTGCTCCAGCCCGTGCGTCTTCAACCAGTGCGCCAGCGCCGCCGGGTCGAGCGTGATCAGCGCGGCCACGTACGGGCGGTCGTCGCCCACCACCAGGCACTGGGAGACCAGCGGATGCGCGGCCACCCGCTCCTCCAGCGCCGACGGGGCCAGGTTCTTGCCGCTGCTGGTGACGATCAGGTCCTTCTTGCGGCCGGTGATGGTCAGGTAGCCGTCCTCGTCCAGCCGGCCCAGGTCGCCCGTCCCGAACCAGCCGTCGATCAGGGACTCCGCCGTGCACTGCGGGTGGTTGAGGTAGCCGCCGAAGACCGAGCCGCCGCGCACCCAGACCTCGCCGTCGTCGGCGAGGGCCACCGACGAGCCCGGCAGCGGGTGCCCGACCGTGCCCAGCTTCTGCCGCCCGATCGGGTTGGCGGTGATCGCGGCGGACGTCTCGGTCAGCCCGTAGCCCTCGTACAGGTGCAGGCCGGCGCCGGTGAAGAAGAGGCCGAGTTCGCGGCGCAGCGCGGAGCCGCCGCACATCACGCTGCGCACCCGGCCGCCGAGTACGGCCCGCAGCCGCTGGTAGACGGTCCGCTCGTAGGCGAGGTGCCGCAGCCGCAGCTTGGGGCTGGGCCCGGGTCCGCGCCCGAACGCCTTCTGCTCCCGGGCGGCGGCCCAGTCGACGGCCACCTGCCGGGCCTGTTCGAAGAGTTCGCCGCGCCCGGCGTCCTCGGAGGCCCGCCGGGCCTGCTGGAAGACCTTCTCGAAGACGTACGGGACGACGTGCAGGAAGGTCGGCCGGAAGGACTCCATCGCGGGCAGCAGGGCGTCGGTGGAGACCTCGGGGACGTGTCCGATCCGGAAGCCGCCGCGGAACGCCGCGACCTGCACGGCCCGCCCGTAGACGTGTGCCAGCGGCAGGAACAGCAGGGTGGACGGCTGTCCGCCGCCGGTGTCGTGGAAGGCCTCCCGCCAGCCGCCGAGCAGTGCGTCGGCCTCGGCGGCCAGGTTGGCGTGGGTGATCAGGCAGCCCTTGGGGCGGCCGGTGGTGCCCGAGGTGTAGACGACGGTGGCGACGTTCCCGGCCGTGACGCCGAGCCGCTGGCGGTGGACGAGCGAGTCGGGCACGTCACGGCCGTCCTCGGTGATCGCGGCGACGCAGTCGCGATCCAGCTGCCAGATGCCGGTGAGGTCGGGCAGCGCGTCGCAGACCGCGCCGACCGTCATCGCGGCGTCCTCGTCCTCGACCAGGCAGGCCACCGCCTGGGTCTCGGCGAGGATCCAGCGCACCTGCTCGGCCGCCGCGGTGGGGTAGACCGGGACGGTGATCGCGCCGATCGACCAGAGCGCGTAGTCGAACAGCGTCCACTCGTAGCGGGTGCGGGACATCAGGGCGACCCGGTCGCCGTAGCGCACGCCCCGGGTGAGCAGGCCCTTGGCGAGGGCGAGCACCTCGTCGCGGAACTCCCGTGCGGTGACGCCCCGCCACTCGTCCCGGTGCCCGTCCCGGTGCTCGGCGCGGTGCTCGGCGGGGCCGGCGGGGCCGGCGGAGTCAGCGGGGCCCGGCGGGCCGACGCGGCGGGCCAGCTGCACCAGGTCCGGTGTGCGTTCGGCGGTGTCGTACAGCGAGTCGGCGAGTCCTCCGGTGGCCTCGGGCCCGGCCACGGCGGGGGTGGTGAACTCGCGCACATTCCCCCCGTTGGCGTCTCGCGGCGGCACTGCCCGCGCCGGAACCGGTGTCGGCGCCGGAGGCCGTGGCGGCGGTGCCGGGCCGCGCAGGTGGAGCGAAACTATCGGATCGACCTGTCACTGCCCAGGGTTGTGACCGTGACGCGACGAGATCGGCACCGGTCCCTGCGGAAGGTGTCGCCGCCGGGGAGGAACCGCGTGCGTTCGGTGATCGGGCAAACCGGGCGGCGGCGGATGATCCGGACGCGAGCCCGCAGTGACCGGGACCCGATCCTGACGTGTGCGGGGCAAGCCGGGGAAGTGGACTGGTTCGACCCTCGAACGAGTGGTCAGGGCGTAGTAGGCTCTCGCAGACCTGCGACCGGGGGCCTCCCGGCCAGGCCCGATCCGACGACGCACCATCCACGCCGACCAGCCCCGAAGCCGATCTCCGAAGCCCGCACCCGAAGCCCTTACCCAAGCCTTTTCCGGCCGAGCCCCGCGGCTCCTCCGAACCGCTCCCCGTCCGCGCCTGGCACTTCCCGACCGAGGACTCCATGCGTCTGCGCAGCAGCTCGATCCGCGCGAAGATCATCGCGCTGCTCCTGGTGCCCATCGTCGCGCTCACCGCGCTGTGGGTGTACGCGACCTTCGCCACCACCGGAGACGTCTGGGGCCAGCTGGAGATCAGCCGTACGTACGAGGAGTTCGGGACCCCGGTCGACCAGTACGCCGACGATCTGCAGAACGAGCGCCGCGCGGCCGTCCAGCGACTGGCCGTCCCGAACTCGCAGGTCGCCACGGACGCCTACGAACACGCCAAGGCCGCCACCGATCGTAGCCTCGACGTCCTGCGGCAGAAGAAGGACCACGCGGGCGGCAAGCTCTCCAGCTCCCAGCGCGGCCGCTTCCTGCAGATCATCGCCGCCGCCGACCAGATCGGACCGCTGCGCGCGCAGGTCGGCCGCTCCGCGCTTAACTGGGAGTTCGCGCTGGGGCAGTACAGCGACCTGGTCAAGCCGGTGTTCGGCTTCCGGTCCGCCTACGTCGCCCGGCAGACCGGCCAACTCCCGCGCCAGGGAACCATCCTGATCGAGCTGGTGCGCGCCCGCGAGTACCTGGCGCAGGAGGACGCGGCGATGGAGGGCCTGCGCGGCGGCGCCGCCAAGCCCACCGCCGAGCAGTACCAGATCGCCCTGGACGCCCTGCACAACCAGCAGGCCCTGTTCACCGTCTACATCGCCGAACTCGAACCCGCCGACCAGTCCGACTACATCGCCCTGCGCGGTGGCGAGGCCTGGGCCGCGCTGGCCCGCGCCGAAGCGGACTTCGTCGGCGCCGGCGGCCCCGAGCGGGTCGCCCAGGCGATCAACGGCGACTCCTGGCGGGAGACCGCCGACCGGGCGCTCGGCGACCTCACCTCGATCAACACCCGGATCGCCAACGGGATCGGCGAGCGCGAACGGTCCGCCGCGATCGGGATGCTCTGGCGGGGCGGCATCGCCGGCGCGATCGGCCTGGTCGCGGTCGTCCTGTCGGTGCTGATCTCCTTCCGGATCGGGCGAGGCCTCGCCCGCGAACTGATCGGGCTGCGCAACGCGGCCAACGAACTGGCCGGCGCCCGGCTGCCCTCCGTCATGCTGCGGCTGCGCCGGGGCGAGGCGGTGGACGTCGCGGCCGAGGCGCCCGAACTAAGCTTCGGGGCAGCCGAGATAGGCCAGGTCGGCCAGGCCTTCAACGCCGTCCAGCGGGCCGCCGTCGAGGCGGCCGTCGAACAGGCCGAACTGCGGCGCGGCGTCTCGGCGGTGTTCGTCAACCTGGCCCGGCGCAGTCAGGTGCTGCTGCACCGCCAGCTCACCCTGCTCGATACCATGGAGCGCCGCACCGAGAACCCGACCGAGTTGGCCGACCTCTTCAAGGTCGACCACCTCACCACGCGCATGCGGCGGCACGCCGAGGGCCTGATCATCCTCGCCGGCGGCTCGCCCGGGCGCGCCTGGCGCAAGCCGGTCCGGATGGTGGACGTGGTCCGTGCGGCGGTCGGCGAGGTCGAGGACTACGCCCGGGTGATCGTCCGGCCGTTCCCCGGCACCGGCCTGCTCGGCAGCGCCGTCGCGGACGTCACCCACCTGATCGCCGAACTCGTCGAGAACGCCGCGGTGTTCTCCCCGCCGACCACCCAAGTCACCGTCCAGGGCGAGGTGGTGGCACACGGATTCGCGCTGGAGATCGACGACCGCGGGCTCGGGCTGAGCGATCAACTCCTCGCCGACATCAACGAACGCCTCGCCGTGGAGCAGGAGTTCGACCTCGCCGACACCGACCGACTGGGCCTGTTCGTGGTCAGCCGGCTGGCCCGGCGGCACGGCATCCGGGTCCACCTGCGCCCGTCCCCGTACGGCGGGACGACGGCGGTCGTGCTGATCCCGCGCGAACT
Source organism: Kitasatospora sp. NPDC087271 (assembly GCF_044744605.1). Classification (NCBI taxonomy): domain Bacteria; kingdom Bacillati; phylum Actinomycetota; class Actinomycetes; order Kitasatosporales; family Streptomycetaceae; genus Kitasatospora; species Kitasatospora sp. NPDC087271. The sequence goes on along the minus strand of NZ_JBIUYQ010000001.1, from coordinate 237,608 downwards.
GCTCGCCGAGGCGCCGGAGGGCCTGCCCGAGCCGCCGCCCACCGGTCGGCGCTCCGCCCCGGTCCGGCGCGGACAGCGCGACCTGGTCGCCGTGCCCGCGCTCGGTGGCGGTGGCGGTACGGCGGAGGGCTCGGCTCGGGCCGCTGCCGCTGCCGCTGCCGGGGCCGGGGCCGGGGCCGGTTCCGTTGCGGGGGAGGACGAGCGACACCGGGGCAGCGGCGGTCCCCGGCCGTCCACGTCCGAGCCGGCCCGGACGCCGGGCGGGCTGCCACGACGGGCCTCGCGGACCAAGGGCGGGCCGGTGCTGGTGCCCGCGCCGCCCAGGGACACCGAGGACGGTGCGGGGACGGGGCGCCACCGTCGGGACGAGCCGACCACGGCCGCTCCCGTCCTCGACGGGCCCGCGGACCCGCCGTTGGTCGCAGGCCTGCGGACCGAGGGCGGGCTGCCCCGGCGGGTCCGGCAGGCGAACCTCGCGCCGCAGCTCAAGGAACAGCTGAAGGAGCGCCTCCGGGACCGGACCGACCACGGGCCCGAGGACGAGGCCGCGCTCGCCGCCCGCCGGGCCCGGGAGGCCCAGGAGGCCGAGCGGGCGCGTGAGCGCTCGCCCGAGGAGGCGCGGGCCACCTTCGCCTCGTTCCAGCGCGGCTTCACCCGGGGGCGCGGCGCCGCCACGTCCGGGTCGGCCCCGGCGAGTGCCCGACCCGCCGCCGTACCCGTCTGGCAGCCGCCGGACTCCACCCGGCGGGCGATCAGTCCGGCACCCGCCCCGGCGGCGCTGTCCGCGCCGTCGGACGGTGCCCGGGCGCCGCTCGCCCGTCGGGTGCCGTCCGGCCCGCCCGTCCGGCGGAACCCGGCGCCCGCACCCACGGCACGACCCGTGCCACCTGCATCAAGGGCAACACCTGAACCATGGGCAATACCTGCACCATCGGCAGCACCTGTACCAACAGCACCACCTGCACCACCCGCTCCATCGGAAGGAACTGATTCATGACCACTTCGACGCAGCCGTCCGGGGACCTCAACTGGCTCCTGGACGACCTGGTGGGGCGCGTCGCGGCCCTGCGGCACGCCGTGATCCTCTCCAGCGACGGCCTGGCCACCGGCGCCTCCCGCGACCTCGACCGCGAGGACGCCGAGCACCTGGCGGCCGTCGCGGCCGGATTCCACAGCCTGGCCAAGGGCGCCGGCGGGCACTTCAAGGTCGGCGGGGTCCGCCAGACGATGGTGGAACTGGACGAGGCGTTCCTGTTCATCACGGCGGCCGGTGACGGCAGCTGCCTGGCCGTGCTGAGCGAGGCCGAGGCCGACATCGGCCAGATCGCCTACGAGATGGCGCTGCTGGTCAAGCGGGTCGGCGAGCACCTGGCCGCCGAGCCGCGCACCGAAGCCGCGCCGCCGGGGAGATGAGCGGTCCGATGGCGGATCCGAAGGCTGAGGCGGCGGGGCGGCCCGGGCCGGGCGGCTCGGCCGGGACGGCCGGGACGGGAGGGGAGGTGGCGGAGCAGATGGGCCAGGACGGGGCCGAGTCCGACCTGCTCCACCCGCGTGCCCCTGCCGACGACCGCTGGTTCGACGACGAGGCCGGCCCGGTCGTGCGGCTCTACTCGATGACCCGCGGCCGCACCCGGCCGGTCGAGGACGGCCTGTTCGACCTGATCTCGCTGATCACCGCCGCCGAGCCCGGGCCGAACGCGGGGGCCGTGCCGGCGCACGTCCTCGACCCGGAGCACCAGACCCTCCTGGCCTGGTGCCGCCGCGAGCCGCTGTCCGTCGCCGAACTCGGCTCCTACACCGACCTGCCGGTCAGCGTCGTCCGGGTGCTGCTCGGCGACCTCTACGACGCCGAGCTGATCAGCGTCACCCGACCCGTTCCGCTCGCCGAGCTGCCGGACGAGCGCCTGCTGCGAGACGTGATCAATGGACTCCGTGCGCTCTGACCACGACGGCCGCGCCGCCGCCGGCGGTACCTCTGGTGGCGGCACTCCCGGCACTCCCGGCACCCCCGTCGGCCACGGCTCCGGCGGTCGCGCCAACGACCCGCGCTGGCGCGGCGGCCCGGCCGTCGCGGTGAAGATCCTCGTCGCGGGCGGCTTCGGCGCGGGCAAGACCACGCTGGTCGGCTCGGTGAGCGAGATCCGGCCGCTGCGCACCGAGGAGGAGCTCAGCGAGCTGGGCCGCCCGGTGGACGACACCTCGGGCGTGGAGGCGAAACGCACCACCACCGTGGCGATGGACTTCGGTCGGATCGACCTGCGGCCCGGACTCGCGCTGTACCTGTTCGGCACGCCCGGGCAGGACCGGTTCTGGTTCGTCTGGGACGAGTTGGCCCGCGGCGCGCTCGGCGCACTGGTGCTCGCGGACACCCGGCGGCTGGCCGACTGCTTCCCCTCGGTCGACTTCTTCGAGCAGCGCGGCATCCCGTTCGTGGTCGCGGTGAACTGCTTCGACGGCACCGAGCGGTTCTCCCCGGACGAGGTCCGCGACGCGCTCGACCTCGACCCGGACATTCCCGTGCTGCTGTGTGACGCACGCCTGCGGGAGGACGGGAAGGAACTCCTGGTCGCGCTCGTCGAGCACGCCGCCGCCCGTCGCCACCCCGCCCCGGCCCGGACCTGACGCCGCCGTACCCCGGGCCCGGCGCCGCCGCGACCCGGTCTGACGACACCGTGCCCCCGGTTCGGCACTGCACCCGCACAGAGGCTTCACAGAGCCTCCGAGCCACCCGACGTCTCATTCGGTTGTCCGCATCCCGGACGTTCGGTGTGCCGAAGGTTGCCTAGACCGGCCCGGCGTGGAAGGCTCTGGGCACGAAAGCCGCCCGGCCATGCCGTCGGGAGGGCCGGAAACGTTCCGTTCACGAAGGCGCGCATCGACGACGACGCGCCATTGTGCAGAGCAAGGGGGAGGGCAGCAGGATGACCGTCGGCCAGCGACGCGCCACGACCGATCCCGCCCCCGTCACGCCGGTGCTCACCGTCCGCCGCTACATCGACCAGGCGCTGATCTGCAGCGCCTGTTGTCGGTGACCGGCCGGCCCCTTCCCGGTACGTCCCCGACGATCCCGGCCCACCCGGCCGCCGTCTGACGCACCGCCAATCCCGTCGACCAGGCCGTAGCGGACCCGCCCCATCCGGCGTGCCCGCGACCGCCGATCCGGACCCGCCTCGCGGAGAGACCACCAGTGAACATCGCCTGCACCAGCCCCGCCCCCGGCATCGCCGGCCGTCCCCGTTCGACCGGGGCGGCCTCCGCGCTGTGCGACGGTGGACCGGCCAGGTGGTGGAACGGGCGCGCGAACCGCGCCGGGGACAGCCACCAGGGCCGCCTCGACCTTGAGCCGTTCTGGCCGTCCCGGCAGCCGCACCTGTTCGATCAGACGTGTCCGGGCTCGCCCAGCGCGTCCCGGCCCTCCGCAGGCTGATTCCGGATCAGCCCGGCAGTACGCCCGGTCGACGCGCAGACGACTCCACCCCGTCCGTCACGCGCGAAATGAGCGGCACACCATGTCTTCTTCATCCACGGCCACCCTGCCCCTGCCTTCCGCGACCCCGCACCTGCGCGCGGTCCGCTCCGTCCCCGGCGTCGTCCCGGCCGGGTCCGGCCTCTCCGGCGCGCCGGGTTCCTCCGCCTCCCCGCTGTCGCACGGCTCGCCGGCCGCCGAGCGATGGCCCGGGGGAGCGGTCCGGTCCTCCCACGTGGCCCCGTCCCGTCCGGCGGGCGCGGGCGCCGCACCCCAGCCGGGCGCGGTCCTCCCGGCCGCGCCGGCTGCCCTGCTCGCCGCGCTGCCCGAGGGCGCGACCGTCGTCGCGGCCCTGCCGCAGGGCGCGCTGCCGCAGGGTCTGCTCGCCCAGTACGGCACGCAGTTCGGCGCCGGTACCGGGAACCCGATGGTCGGGTACCTGGTGCTCGTGCCGGCTGACAGTCCGGTGGCGGCGGTGCCCGGCGCGTCCCTCGGCGGGCCCTCGGCTGCGCAGCACGCCGGTGCGCACGCCGGTGCGCCCGTCAGTGTGCCCGCACAGGCCGGTGTCCGTCCGGTCCGTCAGGCCGGGCGCGGCATCGCCGTCGACGCCGAGCGGCGCAACGCCTACGTCGACGGGCGGCTGCTCGACCTCACCTACCTGGAGTTCGAGCTGCTCGCCCACCTCACCGAGCACCCGCAGCGGGTGCACACCCGGGACCACCTGGTCTCGGCGGTCTGGGGTTACGGCCACGTCGGCGACGGCCGCACGGTCGACGTGCACGTCGCCCGGCTGCGCCGCAAGCTCGGACCGGGCTACCGCGACACGATCGTGACGGTCCGTCGGGTCGGCTACAAGTATACCCCGGCCGGCTGATCGGCCACTGAACCTCCTGCCGCGGCGGGTTGCCCGTGACCTCGTGGAACGGGCAGCCCGCTGAGGCATTGTGACGTGACGTCAGGCGCGCTGGTCGGGCGGCAGCAGCAGGACGGCGAGCGCGTCGGCGCAGGTGCGGGCGTGGCCCAGGAACCAGTCCAGGCGGTCGTCGGTCAGGTGCGCCGGGGTCGAGCGGACGGCCAGCGCGAACCGGGCCTGCCCGGTGCCGTCCAGGACGGGCACGGCCACCGTCCGCACCCCGGCGGCCGACTCGCCGTCGTTGAGCGCGTACCCGGAGCTCCGGACCTTCGCCAACTCCTCGTCGAGCAGCGCCGGTTCGGTGATCGTCCGGTCGGTGAACGACGGCAGCGGGCCGAGCGCCGACACCGCCGGCTCGCCCGGGCGCGGCCAGGCCAGCAGCACCTTGCCGAGCGCCGTGGAGTGCAGCGGCCGGCGCAGCCCGAGGCCGGTGTCCGGGCGGACGGAGGCCCCCACCAGGATGACCGCGTGCGGACCGCTGCGGATCGCGAGGTCCGCGGTCGCACCGGTGCGTCGGGACAGCCTGTCCAACTCGGGTGCGGCCAGGTGCAGTCCGCGCTGGTGGAAGGTGAGTTGGCCGAGTTCGGCGACCGCCGGGCCGAGCCGGTAGCGCGCGGTCTGCTCGTCCTGCTCCAGGAAGCCGGCGCTGACCAGCGTCCGGGCCAGCCGGTGCGCGGTGGAGACCGAGAGGTCCATCCGGCGGGCCAGGTCGGAGGCGCTCAGGTCGGGGCCGTTGTCGTGGAAGCAGTGCAGCAGCCCCAGCGCACGCTGGACGGCCTGCGCACCGGCCGGCGGGCCCTGGACGGCGGTGGCGGCCTCGGCCATGGCACCTCGCGTTTCGGTTCGGGAATCCGGCTGGATCACCGGGAGGAGTCTCAGCGTAGGGCAGCGAGTGCTGCGGGATTGTGTCGACGACGTTGCAATGGAATGGCGTTGATGAACAAGTGATCCCACCATGTGGCAAAACCTTGCCTCCGGCTCGATCGTCGTGGAACGCTCCTCACATCGCGCCGGACGCCCGCCGCCCGGCGCACCACCCGCAACCCCGACCCGCAGGAAGGAGCGACGCCGTGACGATCCACCGGTGCCCCGCCTCCTGCGCGTGTTGTCGCTGACGCTTCCCTCGCGCCGCACCGTCCGGCGTTCCCCGCCTCGCGCGACTCACGGCCTCGCCCGACACGCCCGTCTCGCCCGACCCGCCCGCCTCGCCATCTCGTACAACTCCCCTACGCCGTGGGCCTCGTGACCCGCGCGGCGTGCCCAGACCCGTAGCCTTCCGGCGCCCGCCGAACCCGCCCCCTCCGCAGAGGACCACACCCCGTGCCCAGCCTTTCCCCCAGGCTTTCCCCCAGTGCCCCCGACACCCTCTGGTTCACCCGCTGCCCGGTGCCCACCGCCACCGGGATCGCCGCCGACCAGGGTTGGCTCGCCCGCGAGTTCGCAGCCGACGGGATCGCCGTCCGCTCGCTCCAGGACGCCCCGCCGGAGGTGGCCGCAGACCACCACTACACCCACGCGCTCACCGGACTGTTCCGCGAGGGCGGCAACGTCCCGGCGCTGTGGGCCCGTTCGCGCGGCGAGCGGACCCGGCTGGTCGGCCTCACCTGGATCGAGGAGCGCCAGGTGGTCCTGGTCCGGGCCGGCAGCGGCATCACCGGCCCCGGCGACCTGCGCGGGTTGCGGCTGGCGGTCCCACATCATGACATCGGCATCGACTTCTGGCGGGCGATGGCCCTGGCCGGCTTCCGTGGCGCCCTCGGCCTCGCCGGGCTCACGCTGGACGACGCCGAGCTGGTCGACGTCCCGGGCCTGCCCGGCGGCGGGCAGTGGGCCGGCGAGCTGGCCGCGCTGCGGGACGGTGCGGTGGACGCCGTGTACGTGAAGGGGGCGCTCGCCGTCGAGGCGGCCCGCCGGGTCGGGTCGGAGGTGGCCGTGGAGCTGGACGCGGTGCCGGACCGCCGGGCCCGGGTCAACAACGGGACGCCCCGGCCGGTCACCGTCCACCAGCAACTGCTGGACGAGCAGCCGGAGCTGGTCGCCCGCTTCCTCGCCGTTCTGCTGGAGGCCGCCGACTGGGCGGCCGAGCACCCGGCGGAGGTGGTGCGGATCCTGCGGGCCGAGACCGGCGCGGGCGCCGAGGGCGTGGCCGGGGCGTACGCGCCGGGCAGCCACCGCACCCTGCACCTGGACCTCTCGGCGGAGCGCCTGGAGCTGCTTGCGCAGCAGGAACGTTTCCTCGGGGAACGGGGATTCCTCGCCTCCCCGGTCGACATCCCCGGCTGGGCCGACCCGGAACCACTGCGCGCCGCCCACGAGCTGCTGCGCGAACGGCGCCGCGCCGCGGTGGGCGGCTGAGCGCCGTCGGCCGCCGGCTGACAGATCACAACTAACAGATTTCAGCAGACAGATTTCAGATAACAGATTTCGAAAGTTGTCACTTGTCAGCTGTCCTTCGTTTGGAGACCCCGTGAAGACCCCCCGCTTCGCCCTCGCCGCCACCGCGCTGCTCGCCTCCACCGCACTGGCCGCCTGCGGCTCGTCCGCCGACGGGGCCAAGGCCTCCGCCGATGGCGGGGCCGGTGGAAAGGCCGACGTGGTGCTCCGCCTGCCCGACCCCGGAAACAACGGGTTCCTCGCCCGCGGCAAGAAGGACGGTTCGCTGGACAAGGCTCTGGCCGCCGTCCACGCCAAGGTCGCCTGGACCGGCAGCGCGGGCCCGTTCGCCCCGGCCGCACAGGCCCTGTCCGCCGACCAACTGGACGTCGCCCAGGGCTCGATCACCTCGGCCGTCGCCGCGCTCGCCCAGAAGCCCGGCTTCAAGCTGTTCGCCCAGACCGCGCCCGACGGCGTCGGCGAAGGGATCCTGGTGAAGAACGACTCGCCCATCAAGTCCGTCCAGGACCTGGTCGGCCGCAAGGTCGCCGTCTCCCAGGGCGGCACCAGTGAGTACCTGCTGCTCAAGGCGCTGGAGAAGAACGGCGTCCCGGCCGACAAGGTCGAACGGGTCTACCTGCGCGCCGACCAGACGGCAGGTGTCTTCAACTCCGGCCAGGTGGACGCCTGGGCGACCTGGAACACCTTCTCCACGCCCACCATTGCCAACGCCGGGGCGCACTTCCTGGCCAACGGCAAGGAGGTCGGCTCCGACAACTACGCCGTCTGGGCCGTCCGCAACGGCTTCGCCGACAAGCACCCCGAGGTGGTCAAGACCTTCTACACCTACCTGCGCGAGAACGGCCTCAAGGAGAAGGCGGACCCGGCCGCCTACCTCAACGTCTTCACCGACTCCGGGCCGACCGCCGTCACCCCCGCCGAGAAGGACATCGCGGTGAACGTCAGCGGGCAGGGCGCTGCCGCGGAGGCCATCTCCGACGCCGACACCGCCCGCTTCGGCACCGTCGCCCGGTTCTTCGCCGACCAGAAGGTCACCAAGCAACTCGTGGACGTCAAGCCGTACCTGATCGACATCAACAAGCTCGGGGACGGTGCCAAGTGACCACCGCCGCCCCCGAACGCGCCACCGACGAGACCCGAACCGCCCTCGACTCCGGACTCGTCACCCCGCACACCAGGCGGCAGCGACCCCGCCCGCGCGCCCTGGCCGTGATCCTGCGCACCCTGGGCCCGCTCGCCCTGCTCGGCGGCTGGGCGCTCGCCTCCGCCACCGGCGCCCTCACCCAGGACGTCCTCGCCTCACCCGCCCAGGTCGCCGAGGCCGTCGGCGAGTTGTGGGGCAACGGCCAGCTCACCGATGCCCTCGGGGTCTCCCTCACCCGGGCCGGCCTCGGCCTGTTCTTCGGCGCGACCACCGGTCTGGTGCTCGGCGTGGTCACCGGCTTCACCCGGCTCGGCGAGGAACTGCTCGACTCCGCGATCCAGGTGCTGCGCACCGTCCCGTTCCTGGCGCTGGTCCCGCTGTTCATGGTGTGGTTCGGCATCACCGAGACCGCGAAGGTCGCCCTGATCGGTGTCGCCACCAGCTTCCCGATGTACGTGTCCGCCTCCGGCGGCGTCCGCAACACCGACCGCAAGCTGGTCGAGGCGATGCGAAGCTTCGGGCTCGGTCGCTGGGCCATCGTGCGCACCGTCGTCCTGCCCGGCGCGCTGCCCGCCCTGCTGTCCGGCCTGCGGCTGTCGATGACGCTCAGCGTGATCGCCCTGATCGCCGCCGAGGAGATCAACTCCACCGAGGGGATCGGATACTTGATGGCCCAGGCACAGAACTACTCGCGCACCGACATCCTCGCCGTCTGCATCCTGATCTACGGGTTGCTCGGCCTCACCGCCGACGCGGTCGTCCGGGTCCTGGAACGCCTCCTGATGCCGTGGCGCCAGGCCGTCCAGGGGGCAGCCCGATGAGCACCGCTACCTCCGCTACCTCCGCTACCTCCGAGACCTCCGCGCCTGCGACTGCCGCGCCCGCGACCGCCGCTCCGGCCGTCCACCTGCGGGGCCTGCGGCGGGTGTTCGGCACCCGGGCCGTCCTCGACGGCGTCGACCTCTCCATCGCCCGGGGCGAGTTCGTCGCGCTGCTGGGCGCCAGCGGCACCGGCAAGACCACCCTGCTGCGCATCCTCGGCGCGCTCGACCGGGCCGACGAGGGCACCGTACTCGTCCCGCCGGTGCGTACGGTGGTCTTCCAGGAGCCCCGACTCGTGCCGTCCAAGCGGGTGTTGGCCAACGTCACGGTCGGCCTGCCACGCGGCGCCGCCACCCGGGAGACCGGACTCAAGGCGCTCGCCGAGGTCGGCCTGGACAAGCACGCCGACGCCTGGCCGGCCACCCTCTCGGGCGGCGAGGCGCAGCGCGTCGCCCTCGCCAGGGCCCTCGTCCGTGAACCCCAACTGCTGCTGCTCGACGAGCCGTTCGCCGCACTGGACGCACTCACCCGACTGCGCATGCAGGACCTGGTCGGTGACCTCGTCCGCCGCCACCGCCCCGCCGTGCTGCTGGTCACCCACGACGTGGAGGAGGCCGTCCGGCTCGCCGACCGCGTCGCCGTCCTGCGCGACGGCCTGCTCGTGCGCGACGAGCCGGTCGCCGTCGACCACCCCCGCGACCCCGCAGACCCGGCCTTCGCCGACCTGCGCCGCCGACTGCTGGCCGACCTCGGCGTCCACTGACCCGTAATCGGCCCCACCGAACCGTCCTCGATAACGCCAGCCCGCACCACCGGAGTTGAACAGATGACCGTGACCCTCGGCGTCCACGCCAGCAACCCCTCGCTCTACTACCTCGCCCGACTGCCCTACCTGGACGAGGAACTGGCCCCGCTCGGCGAGACCGGCGCCTTCCACCACTACGCCGACGGCACCCGCACCGGTGCGCTGCTCGCCGACGGCACCATCGACTTCGGCGGGACGGGCTCGACCCCGCCGGTCACCGCCCAGGCGGCCGGCCACGACCTGGTGTACGCGGCGGTCTCCGCACCCCGGCCCGACCACGGCGCTCTGCTGGTGCTGGACGGCGGCCCGGTCCAGGCGGTGGCGGACCTCAAGGGCGGCACCGTCGTGCTGGGCATCGGATCCTGGCAGACCCATCTGCTCGCCAAGGCCCTGCACGCGCAGGGACTTTCGTACGCCGAGGACGTCACCCCGGTGCGCCCGGCGGCCGGCGAGGACCAGGCCCAGCGGCTGCGCGACGGCGAGATCGCGGGGTGGATCGCCCAGGGCGCCGAACTGGCCGCCGCCCGCCGGAGCGGGGGCTTCCGGGAGCTGGTCCGCACCGGCGACGTCATCACCGACCGCTCGGTGTTCTTCACCCGCCGGGACTTCGCGGCCGAGCGCCCCGAGGTGGTCGCCGCGATCGCCGCCGCGCTGCGCCGGGCCGACGCCTGGGTTGCCGCCCACCCGGCCGAGGCGGCTGCGATCGCGGCGGAGCAGCTGGGCGGCTCGGCCGTCGACTGGCAGGCGGCGCTGGCCGCACTGCCGTGGCAACTGGAGCCCGCCACCGCCGGGTTCATCGCCGAGCAGCAGGAGGCCGCGGACATCTTCCACGGGGTCGGGTTCATCGACCGAGCACTGACCGTCTCCGACGCCCATCTGCCCGAGCTGGAGGCCCCGGTGGCCGCCGCGCTCGCCAAGGCGGTCTGAACCATGGCCTCCGAAGTCCTCTGGTACATCATCCCGCGCGAGGGCCACTACCCGTGGGAGCCGGCCGGACGCCGCCCGGTGGATCTCCGCTACCTGCAGCAACTGGCTGGAAGCGTCGAGCGGTTGGGCTACACCGGCGCCCTGCTCGCGACCGACCTCTACGACGTGTGGACGCTCGGCAGCGCGCTCGCGGCCGCCACCACCCCGGCGTTCAAGCCGCTGCTGGCCGTCCACCCGGGGCTGGTCTCGCCCACCCTGCTGGCCAAGATGGCGCTCAGCTTCGACCGGATGCACGGCGGCCGACTGCGGTTCAACGTGGTCAACGGCTCGACCGCGCAACTGCGCGAGTACGGACTGGACGTCGAGCACGACGACCGCTACCGGCTCAGCGCCGAGTACTGGTCGATCGTCAAGCGCCTGACCGCCGGCGAAGTCTTCGACCACAAGGGCGAGTTCTACGATCTGAAGAACGCGGGCGCGAGCCTGAGGGAGCTGGCGCCGGTCCAGCCCGGCGGCATCCCGCTCTGGTTCGGCGGCAGTTCGGCGGCCGGCATCGAGATGGCGGCCGAGCACGTGGACGTCTACCTGACCTGGGGCGAGCCGCCGCACCTGCTCAAGGAGAAGCTGGACCTGGTCCGGGCGCGGGCCGCCGCCCACGGCCGGACCCTGCGGATCGGGCTGCGGCTGCACCTGATCGTCCGCGACACCGAGGATGAGGCCTGGGCGGCCGCCGACCGCCTGCTCGACGTCACGAGCGAGGCCACGTACGCCCGTCAACTGGGCGGCGCCAAGGGGGAGGACGGGGTCGGCTGGCAGCGGCAGTTCCGCCAGCACGGCGGCAAGGTGCCCGCACGGGCCCGGGAGTTGGAGGCCTACCCGAACCTCTGGCCGGGAATGAGCCTGTTCCGCCCCGGCCCCGGTACGGCGGTGGTCGGCTCGACTGCCCAGGTGGTCGAGCGGTTGCAGGAGTTCGAGTCGTTGGGCGTCGACACCTTCATCCTCTCCGGCAACCCCCTGCTGGAGGAGGCCCACCGGGTTGCAGAAACGGTACTGCCCGCCTTGGGCATCCGCCGCTGACAGCTGACAGCCGACAACTGACAGCTGACAGCTGACAGACGATGAAATCTGTCAGCTGTCAGTTGTTCGCCCGTTCCGCCGGCAAGCCCCGCCCGCCCCCTCCCCGCTCAGAGGCTGAGTCGGTCGATCTCCGCCAGCTCCTCCGCGGTCAGCGGACCGCCCGCGAGCGCGTCGATGTTCTGGTCCAGCTGGGCGACGCTGCTCGCCCCGATGATCACCGAGACCACCCGCGGGTCCCGCAGGACCCAGCACAGCGCGAGCTGCGCCAGCGTCTGCCCGCGCCGCTCGGCGACCTTGTTGAGTGCCCGCAGCTGCTCCAGCTTCGGCCCGCTGAGCGCCTCCTCGGTCAGGAACCGCCCGACCGACATCCGCGAACCTGCCGGCACCTCACCCGACAGGTAGCGATCCGTCAGCAGGCCCTGGGCGAGCGGCGAGTAGGCGATGAGGCTGGTCCGGGTCTCGCCCACCGCGTCCAGCACGCCCTCCTCCACGTACCGGTTGAGGATCGAGTACGCCGACTGGTTCAGCAGCACCGGCGTGCCCAGCTCGCGCAGGATCGCCACCGCCTCCCGGTGCTGCTCCGCCGGGTAGTTGGAGATCGCCGCGTACAGCGCCTTGCCCGAGCGCACCGCGCTGTCCAGCGCGCCCATCGTCTCCTCGAGCGGGGTGTCCGGGTCGTAGCGGTGGGAGTAGAAGACGTCGACGTAGTCCAGCCCCATCCGGCCCAGCGACTGGTCCAGGCTGGCCAGCAGGTACTTGCGGCTGCCGCCGTTGCCGTACGGGCCGGGCCACATGTCCCAGCCGGCCTTACTGGCGATGAACAGCTCGTCGCGGTACGGGCGGAAGTCCTGGGCGAACAGGTAGCCGAAGTTGCGCTCGGCGCTGCCGTACGGCGGACCGTAGTTGTTCGCGAGGTCGAAGTGGGTGATCCCCCGGTCGAAGGCGCGGCGCAGTACCGCCCGCTGGACCTCCAGCGGCTGGGCGTCACCGAAGTTGTGCCAGAGGCCGAGGGAGACGGCCGGCAGCTGAACGCCGCTGCGGCCGGCCTTGCGGTAGGTCATCGAGGCATAGCGGTCATCCGCGGCGAGGTAGCTCATGCCGGACATCTTGCCAGTCGCCGCGGGCGGATCAAGCCCTTGCCCCGTTTCTGACCGGTGCTTATGCTCGCGGAGGATCGTACGCGTGCGAGGCGAAGGGGGAGTCGCGATGACCGTCCAGGCTGTGACCGCACCCGCGACCCCAACCGCGACCGCACCCGTGACCGCCGCGCCCCGCTGTTGTCGTCGCCGCCGCCGCACCTCGCGCTGACGCCGCCCCAGAGCCGCTCCGCCGCGATCCCCTCCCGGTGCCGCCCGCGTGAGCGCAGCCCGTACCGGGGCGTTCCGCGCGGGCCGCCGCCACCCCTCCTCGGCAGCCCTGCCCGCGCCTCGGGTCGGGGCGTCGCGCCGAGGCCCCATCGAGCGCCCCCAAGGAGACCGCCGTGCGGTTCACCGTCTCGTCCCTCGTCGCCAACGGCCCCGATCCCGTGACCGGCGTCCAGCGCACCCCGCAGGAGAAGCTGTGGAACGTCATCGACCAGGCGGTCGTGGCCGAGCAACTCGGTTACGACGGCTACGGCGTGGGGGAGCGGCACGGTGAACCGTTCCTCTCCCCGGCGCCGCCGGTGTTGCTCAGCGCGATAGCGGCCCGCACCTCCACCATCCGGCTGTTCACCACGGTGACGGTGCTGAGCATCCTGGATCCGGTCCGGGTCGCCGAGGACTACGCCCTGCTCGACCAGCTCTCCGGAGGCAGGGTCGAGTTGATCATCGGCAAGGGCAACGACCCGCGGCACTTCGACCTGTTCGGCCTGCCCGAGGAGCGCCAGTGGGACGCGCTCGCCGAGAACTACGACCTGTTGCGCCGGCTCTGGCGCGAGGAGACGGTGACCTGGGAGGGCTCGACCCGCCCGCCGCTCAAGGACGCGGCCGTCGCGCCGCGCCCGTTGCAGGACCCGATCCCGGTGTGGCACGGCAGCGCGACCAGCACCCAGTCCACCGACCTGGCCGCCCGCTACGGTGATCCGCTCTTCTCCGCCAACTGCTTCCACCCGCTGGCCAAGTACCGCTCCCTGGTGGAGCACTACCGCGAGCGCTGGGCGCACTACGGGCGCGACCCGAGGGAGGCCAGGGTGGGCGCGAGCTTCGGCGGGCTGTACGTCGCCAAGCGCTCGCAGGACGCGGTAGAGGGTTTCCGTCCGTACTGGGACGCGATGTTCGGTTCGGCGGCCGGCCGGCACAACAAGTCGCCGTTCACCTCGCTGGAGGACGCGCTGGAGCACGGTTCGGCCCTGGTCGGAAGCCCGCAGCAGGTGATCGAGAAGATCCACCGCTATCACGAGGCCTTCGGCAACGAGGTGGTCGGGATCGGAGTCGACGCTCTGACGGAAGGGGCGCAGCGGGAGCAGTTGGAGCTGTTCGCGGCGGAGGTAGCCCCGGTGGTCAGGCGCGAGCTTCCGTGAGCGCCCGCCCGACGTGACGCGCGCCACCGGCCGCGGTGGAGTGCCGCCGGTCGGGGAGGGGGAGACGAGCGGGCGAGGGGCCGTGGCCGCCGGGGGGCGGCGCACGGCCCTCAGTCGTCCCCGGCGCGGACCCGTCCGCCCGCCTCGTCCACGGCGCGGACCCGTCCGCCCGCCTCGTCCACGGCGCGGACCGCGTCGGTCCGTCTCGCGTCCGCGTCGGGCCGGGCAATCCCTGGCCTTCTGTACCTACTGGTATGTACAGTGGTTCGCATGACCACCCAGGACCGCCTCATCGAGAGCACCCAGGCACTCCTCTGGGAGCGCGGCTACGTCGGCACCAGCCCCAAGGCCATCCAGCGGCACGCCGGCGTCGGCCAGGGCAGCATGTACCACCACTTCGCCGGCAAGCCCGACCTCGCCGCCGCCGCACTGCGCCGCAGTGCCGAGGAGCTGCGGGGAGTCGCCGCCGCCGACCTGTCCGCCCCCGGCAGCGCGTACGACCGCATCGCCGCCTACCTGCGCCGCGACCGCGACGTGCTGCGCGGCTGCCGGATCGGCCGGATGGCCCAGGACCCGGACGTCATCGCCGACCCCGAACTGCGCGCCCCCGTCGAGGAGACCTTCGACTGGCTGCGCGCCCGGATCGCCGAGCTGGTGGCCGAGGGCCAGGCGGCGGGCGAGCTCGCCCCCGGTGTCGACCCGGCCGACACCGCCGCTGCCGTGGTCGCCGTCGTCCAGGGCGGCTACGTTCTGGCCCGCGCGGCCGGCCGGGCCGAGCCGTTTGATCAGGCCGTACGCGGCGCCCTCGGCCTGCTCGCCGCCCAACGCACCGCCTGACCCGCGCCGCGCACGGCTGAGCGGCCGCGTGACCGACTGACCGAGTGACCGCGTGACCGCGTGACCGAGCGCGTGACCGCGTGGCCGAGCGACGCCCGCTCGACGATCCGACCGAGGAGACCCGCCGTGCACGCCATGCAGTACGAGATCACCCTCCCCGCCGACTACGACCTGGGGATCATCCGCAAGCGCGTCGCCGACAAGGGCCATCTGCTCGATGCACACCCGGGCCTCGGGCTCAAGGCGTACCTGGTCCGTGAGCGGGGCCGCGACGGGTCGCCCGTCAACCAGTACGCGCCGTTCTACCTCTGGCGCACCGTCGAGGGCATGAACAGCTTCCTCTGGGGACCGGGCTTCCGCGGCCTGAGCGCCGACTTCGGCCGCCCGGTCGTCCGTCACTGGCTCGGCGCCGGTCTGGCCCACGGCGCCGTGCCGGACGCTCCGGCGACTTCGACTTCGACTTCGACTTCGATCGTGACCACGACCACGACCACGACCACGACCACGACCACGGCTACCCGCCACACCGTCAGGCTCCCCGAGTCCGACGATCCCGCCGAGGCGGTCGAACGGGCCCTCGCCGAGTTCCCCGCGCACCCCGCTCTGCACACCGCCGCCGTCGCGGTGGACCCGAGCCGCTGGGAACTGGTCCGCTTCGCCCTCTGGCACGGCCCGGCCCCGGACGACGTGCCGGGCAGCCGCTACCAGGTGCTGCACCTGTCCCGTCCCGAACTCGACCGGCTGCCTGGCGGCCGGCACTGGTGAAAGGTTTCGCCACTCCCATGACCAGCCCCACGCCCGCCTCCGCGACCGCCCCCGTCACCCCCGCGACCGACCCCGCCGTCCCGGCCCCCGCCCCGATGACACCGGCCGACCTGACCCCCGCGCCGCTCGACCGCGAAGCCGGCTACGCCCTGCTCGCCGACCTCGCCGGCCCGGTCGCCGCCGCGACCCTCGGTGGCCTGGACGGCCTCGCACCCGGTTTCCCCGACTGGATCGTCACCAGTCTCTTCGGCGGCACCTACCAGCGCCCCGGTCTCGCCCTGCGCGACCGGCAGGTGGCCAACCTGGCCGCGCTCACCGCCCTCGGCGGCGTGGAGCCGCAGCTCGCCGACCACGTCCGCAACAGTCTGCGGATCGGCCTGACCAGGGAGGAGATCACCGAGGTCATCGTCCACCTCGCCCCCTACGTCGGCGTCCCCAAGGCTCTGGCCGGTCTGCGGGTCGCCACCGCCACCTTCGCCGAGGTATCCCCGACCGAGGTATCCCCGACCCCCGCAACCCCGACCCCCGCAACCCCGACCGAGGCGGACCGGGCATGACCCCCACGATCCGTACCGTCCTCGGCGACCTCGACCCCGCGGAACTCGGTGCCACCGACTCCCACGACCACCTCTTCATCCGTAGCCCCCTGCTCCCCGGCGAGGAACTGGACGACCCGGCCGCCGCCGAGGGTGTCCTGCGCGCCTTCGCGGCGGCCGGCGGACGGTCGTTCGTCCAGTGGACCCCGTACGGCATGGGTCGCGGAGCGGACTCCCTCGCGAAGCTCTCCCGTGCGACCGGAGTCCACGTCGTCGTCGCCACCGGCCTGCACCAGGCGGCCCACTACGACCCGGACACCCTCCCTGCCGTGTACGACGGGCTGGCCGAGCGCTTCACCGCCGAACTCACCACCGGGCTGACGGCCGAACCGGCCACCGAGCTGCCTGGACCGCCCGTAGCCGCCGAGGCCCCCGAAGCACCCGCGTCGCCCGAGGCCGTCCGGGCGGGCCTGATCAAGATCGCCTGCGACCCCGGGGCCACCACGGCGCACACCCGCCGGGTGATGGCCGCGGCCGCCGACGCGCACCACGCCACCGGTGCCCCGATCGCCGTCCACCTCGAACCCCGAGCCGACCCGCACCTCGTCCTGAACCGGCTGCACGTTCGACACGGCGTCCCGCCCCACCGGATCATCCTCGGTCACCTCACCCGGCTGCCGGATGTGCGGGTGCACCGCGAACTCGCCGCGGAAGGCGTCTACTTCGCGCTGGACAGCCCCTCCCGGGCCGGCTACCCGGCCGACCACCAGGCCTTCGACGTCATCGCCGACCTCGTCGAGGCCGGCCACGCCTCCCGGCTCCTCCTCGGCGCCGACACCACCACCCGCACCGCCCGTCGGGCCGACGGCCCGACCGCACTGCTCAACGACCTCGCCCCACGGCTCGCCCGCACCTTCGGCCCCGAACTGCCCGGCCTCCTCCTCACCGCCAACCCGGCCGCCGCCTTCGCCACCGAGTGGCGCACGCCCTGAGCTGTCCCCGCTCGGCCCGCCCCGGTCTCGACCGGCCGCAGGCCGAACCCGGGTCCTCGGTGAAGGCCCGCCGCCCACGCCCTACCGTGACGGCCATGGTGACCCTGCGCATCCTCACGACCGACGACTGGCCGCTCTGGCGCGACCTGCGCCTCGCCGCCCTCTCCGACGCGCCGCACGCCTTCAAGGCCCGCCTGGCGGACTGGCGCCACGGCGGTGAGGAACGGTGGCGCGCCCGGTTGCACCTTCCGGGCGCCCACCACGTCGCGGCGCTGCTGGACGGTCCGGACGGTCCGGACGCCACGCCCGTCGGCCTGGCTGACGGTCTCCCCGGGGCCGGCGGCGTACGGGAGTTGCGCTCGGTGTGGGTCGGACCGAAGGCACGCGGCAGGGGCGTCGCCGACCGCCTGCTGGAGGAGGTCGAGCGCTGGGCCCGCGCATCCGGCGGCAGCACGCTGCGCCTCGCGGTGCTCCCAGGCAACGAACCCGCGATCACGCTCTACCGCCGGCACGGCTTCACCGCGCTCACCGCGCTCACCGCGCTCACCGAGCCCGGCGGGCCCGGCGGGCCGCTCGCCGGCGGGGTCTCCCGGGAGCTCGTGATGGCGAAGCCGCTGCGCTGACGGTTGCAACTGACGGCCGGACGGACCGGTCACCCGCCGATCCACCCCGCCACCTGCTCGACGGCCGCGAACGCGCCGAAGGCGAGCAGTTGCCACCCGGCACCGACCCGGCCGAGTTCATCAAGAACCTCGCCGCGCCGCTGTACTTCCGGGTCCTGATTACGGCCGAGCGGGTGGACGGCGGCACCGCCGACCGAGCCCCGCCGCCGCCGTTCTCGCCGCGGCCCGCAACGGCGGCCTCTGCTGACCCGGGCGGCCTTCGCGAGCCCGGCCCCGCCGCCACGAGCCCGGCCCCGCCGTCCGCGACGCGACGGCGAGGCCCGTGTCACGGGGGGGGGGGGAGTGACCGGGTCCCCGCCGTCGCGCGGCCGTCCGGCGGCTCACATGTGAGTGCCGCCGTCGATGCGGAGCTCGGTGCCGGTGACGAACGCGCCGTCGTCGGAGGCCAGCATCGCGATCACCCCGGCCACCGTCTCCGGACCCGCGAAGCCCTGGCCGAGGGCCGGGGCGAGCTTGGCGAGCAGGCTGAAGTCGGCGTCGGCGGGCAGCCCGGGGTTGTGGGTCATGCCGCTGTCGATGCTGCCCGGCGCGACGCAGACCGCACGCAGGCCCTGCTTCGCGTACTCGGAGGCGATGGCGTGGGTGAAGGACTGGATGCCGCCCTTGGTCGCGGCGTACGCGGCCATGTAGGGGTGGGCGAAGCTCGCCGAGGTGGAGCTGAAGTTGACCACCACACCCCTGCCGCCCGCGAGCAGCGCGGGGAGCGCCTCGCGGGTCATCAGGAAGGTGCCGGTCAGGTTGACCGCGAGGAGCTTGTTCCAGAACTCCAGGCTGGTCTCGTGGGTGTGCGAGGAGCGGAGGATGCCGGCCGCGTTGACCAGGGCGTCCAGCCCGCCGAGGTCCGTGATCGCCGCCGCGACGCCGGCGACGACGGCCGCCTCGTCCGAGATGTCCAGGACCTGGATGGCCAGGCGGTCCGCGGTGCCGTCGGCGGTCGCGCGGTCCAGGGTCGTCTTCAGGCCGTCCTCGTCGACGTCGACGGCGACGACCTTCCCTCCCTCGGCGAGGATCCGGTGCACGGTGGCCTGGCCGATGCCAGAGCCGCCGCCGGTGATCAGGACGTTCCGTCCGCTGAAGCGCTCCATGGTGGTACTCCGTTCGTTCGTGCGTGGCCTCTCGACCTCAAGAGGCACGGTACGCCCTCATGGCATAACGTGCCAATAAGTCCTCTGTGTGTCACTTCGGCGCAACGCGCCACAGTGGCACCGGCCCGCGTACGCTGACCCTGTGACCGGACGCCCCACCCTGAATCAGCGCCGCCGCGACGCCACCCGGCTGGACATCGCCCGTACCGCCGCCGCACTCTTCGCCGAGCGCGGGGCCGAGGCGACCACCGCCGAGGAGATCGCCCTCGCGGCCGGCATCTCGCTGCGCACCTTCTACCGGTACTTCTCCGTCAAGGAGGACGCCGTCGCGCCGCTGCTGGCGGCCGGCGGGCGTCGCTGGGTCGACCAGCTCGCCGAGGCCCCGGCCGACCTGCCGCTGCGCGAGGCGCTGGAGCGCTCGGCGGTCGCCTCGCTGACCCCGCCCGACGAGGAGGCGGTCGAGGCGATGGAGTGGACGCGAAGCCTGCTGCGCGACCCGCGCCTCGACGGCACGTGGCAGCGCGTCCACGCCGACTCCGAGGAGCGGCTGCGGGTGGTCCTCGCGGCGCGTTGCCCGGGCGGCACCAGCCCGCTGGAGATCCGACTGGCCGCCGCTGCGGCGACGGCCGCGATCCGGGTCGCGCTGGAGGAATGGGCCGCCTCGGACGCGCCCACGACCGGCCCGGGCTCCCCGCGGGAGCTCGGTGCGCGCTGCATGCGCGAACTCACGGCGGGGCTGCGGCTCTACGGGCGGGAGGGCTGAGCCCGCCCGGCCGCGAACAGATAACAGATAACAGCTGACAGATTTCGTTATCTGTTATCTGTTATCTGTTATCTGTTATCTGTTATCTGTCGGCTGTCATCTGTCACCTGTTCCTCCTCCCCGGCCCCGTTAGGGTGGGTGATCGCGCGCCCCGGTGGGGGAACCGGGGTGACCACCTCGGATGTCCTGGACGGAGGGGGCGGGGAGTTCGAGGCGTGGGAGCAAGTAGGACATGGGTCTGACGAGCCACAAGGTGTTGGCGCTGGCCGTATTGATCGCCGTCGTGATGACGGCCGGCACGGTCTGGCTGTGGCCAAGACTCGCCAAGCAGACCTGGCAGGCGGTGCTCGGCCGGATCGGCTCCCTGCTCGCCACCCAGCTCGCGGTGCTGGCCGCGCTCGGCCTGGTGGCGAACAACTACTTCGCCTTCTACAGCAGTTGGGACGACCTGCTGGGCACCGGTGACACCGGCCCGGTGGTGATCCACAACAAGGCGGACGCGTCCGGCCGGCTGCTCGTGGAGACGATCGGCCACGCCTCCGTCAAGGGCGGCGGCGCGATGGGCCGCGAGCCCAGCCAGTCCGGTGAGATCCGCAAGGTGCGGATCGACGGCGCGGCCAGCCGGCTGTCCACCGAGGGGTACGTCTTCCTGCCGCCGCAGTACTTCCAACCGGAGTACGCGCAGCGGCAGTTCCCGGCGGTGATCGTCAGCACCGGCTTCCCCGGGATCGCCGAGAACCTGATCACCCGGTTCAACTACCCGGGCGCAGCGCTCAAGTTGCTCCAGGACGGCAAGATGCAGCCGACCGTCATGGTGCTGATGCGCCCCTCGCCGGCCCTGCCGCAGGACACCGAGTGCGAGGACATCCCGGGCGGCGCGCAGTCCGACACGTACTTCACCAAGGACGTCCCCTCAGCGATCCAGGCGAGCTTCCGGGTCTCGTCCGACCCGCAGGCCTGGGCCTTCATGGGCAACTCGACCGGCGGCTACTGCGCCCTCAAGCTGGCCATGCGCCACCCGGACGTCTTTCCGACCGCCGTCGCGCTCTCCGCCTACTACGACGCCGCCGACGACCCGACCACGGGCGACCTGTTCGGCGGCAGCAAGCAGCGTCGTGACGAGGCCAACCTGATGTGGCGGTTGAAGAACCTGCCGCAGCCCAAGGTGTCCGTGCTGCTGGCCGGCACCAAGAAGGGCGACGGCGACTACCGGCGCGACACCGAGGCCTTCGTCGACGCCGTGCAGTCCCCGATGAAGGTCTCCTACAGCATGTTGGAGAACGGCGGCCACAACTTCGAGACCTGGAGCGCGCTGCTGCCGTCCTCGCTGGAGTGGCTGTCCCAGCACCTCAAGGTCCCGAACCAGGCTGCCTGAGCAGGCCGCCCGAGCAGACTGTCTGAGCAGGCAGTCTGCTCAGACGGCCTGAGTAAGCCGACGGACAGCGAGGGGGCGCGGGAGCGGTGAGGCTCAGGCCACCCGCTCCAGCGTCCCGGTGTGCAGCTCGCCGACCCGGCCGCCCTCGCCCTCGTACGTCCAGAAGGCGCGCACCGTCAGCCGGCCGAGGTCCATCACGTGGCTGACGGTGATCCCGCTCTCCTCGGTCCAGCTGATGAAGTAGATCTCCGGCGCCACCTCGGCGACGTGCAGCCGCACGTCCTCCCACTGGCCCGCCGACTCGCCGAGGCCCTCCCAGCGCAGCCGCCTGCCGTCGGCCGAGTAGGTGTTGCGGAAGGCCGCGCCGTTGTCGGCCCGGAAGAGGTAGGTGCGGCCGGCGAAGGCGGGCAGGGGCGCGGTCATGGTGGGGCGGTACCTCGTTCCTGTGGGGCCGTGCACGGCGGTCTTGTGCACTGCGGAAGATGTCGGACCTCCAATTTATCCGACCCGGTGAGCCGGGTGGGCGCACCCGTGGACGGTGCGCCACGGCACCGGCCGCCACCGCGCAGGCCGGCGCGGTGTGCGGCGGGCACCTGGGCGCCCGCCGGCGGCCGGTCCTACCGTCCACCCCCATGAGACGCACCCCCACCCCCATGAGACGCACCCCCACTCCCGTGCGGCACACCCCCACCGCCGTCAGACGCACCCCCACCGCGTTGTCCGCCCTCCTGCTCACCCTCGCCGCGCTGCTCCTCGGCACCCCCACTCCCGCCCAGGCCACCGTCGCCCAGACCGCCACTGCCCAGACCGCCGCCGAGGCGGCCACCGCCCCGCTCGCCCTCGAAGCCGCCTTCCCCGCCCCCGGCAACGGCTGGGCCAAGGTCGAGCGCTACCTCGACACCACCCCCGGCTTCCGCACCGAGCAGTACCCGGCCGACGGCCGCGGCGACCAGGACGGCGCCCGCCGGACGTACTTCGGCGGCACCGGCCAGCCCTCCTCCAGCCGCTTCCTGCTGTACTCGGCGACCGGCTGGGACACCGGCAGCCGTCCGACCCCCGTGCTGCTGGTCCACGGCGCCAACGACAACGCCGACCGCGCCTGGGCGAACCCGGGGGAGAGCGGCACCTGCGGTGCCTCCACCTGCCCGTCCACCGGCCTCGCCCAGTACCTCGCCGGCACCGGCCACCGGGTGTTCGCCATCGGCTTCGCCCACAAGCAGGGCGACAACCTGCTCCAGGCGCAGGCCGTCGGCGACGCCGTCGCGCTGATCCGGGCCCGCCTCGGCGTCCCCCAGGTGGACGTGGTGGCCTGGAGCAAGGGCGAGGTCGCCGCCCGGGCGTACGTGTCCTCGGTGCGCCCGTCCTGGGGGCGGGCCTACGCGGGCGACGTGCGCCGCCTGATCACCCTCGGGGGCCCGAACGGCGGGCTCGACTACGTGTACGCGCACGGCTGGTCGTTCGACCTCGCGAGCTGGCCGGCCTGCGGCGGCACCGCCAACGCGCCGTCCCCGCACCTCTACATGACCTGCTACGGCACCTACACGGCGCAGCCCTGCCTCGGCGTGCTGCCCACCGGCGGTTACGACTGCTACCCGGGCCAGCGCCAGCTGCTCGCCCGCTGGGACGGCCGGTACGGGGTGGACGGCACCGCCCAGGACTGGTGGACCACCTACTACGGCGGCCAGGGCTTCTACACCTCCGGCCAGGGCATCCAGGCGGCGATCGACGCCGGTTCGCTGATCGCGCCGCTGCAACAGGCGGGCGTCCCCGCGTCGGTGCGCACCTATCTGCTCGCGGGCGGGTCCGCCGACATCCCGGGCGTGCTCAACGAGAACCGGGGGCCCAGCGACGGCATCGTGTTCACCGCGAGCGCCCTGGACACCACCGGCATCGCGACGATCGGCGGCACCCGGCTGCTCACCGGCCTCAACCACCTGGAACTCGCCTGGGCGCCGGAGGCCGAGAGCCAGGTCGACAACTGGCTCGCTTGACCCGTGGACCCGTGGACCCGTGGACCCGTGGACCCGTGGACCCGTGACCCGTCGATTCGCCGATCCGTCGTTCGGCAGCTCGACGGCTCCGCTGATCCGTCCCAACTGATCCACCACGCAGCGTCGTTGATCGACACCACTGTGACCTGTGCGACAACCGGCCCGGGCAGGTTGTCCGTTCACGGACGGCCCGCCTAGCCTGCAACCGTCGTCCGCCCTCGCGGACCCCCGCCGCCGGGACGCCGAGTCCTGTCCACCCGCCGGCCGGCAACCGAGCACCACAGCGGACGGGAGCGGGGGAACCAAGGTCAGCGCCCGGCCCGTACGCTCCCGCGTGCGGGCCGTGGCTAGGGGTGAAGCCGCTTCCACCGGCGGCCGGGCTGCCTCAGCCCGAATCCGACAGCTCACCTCGCAGGCGTCGCAGAGGACACTGCCATGCACCAGCCTGCCCGGCGCCGCGCGCCGCGCCACGCCCGCCCCTCCCACCGGGGCCGCAACGCCGCCCTCGCCGTCACCGGAGCGCTCGCCGTCACCGGCGCCGGACTGCTCGGCCTGCCGGCCGTCTCCGGCGCCCAGGCCGCCACCGCCCCGACCGTCACCCAGGACCGGCTCGCCCCGGCGACCATGGTCGCCAACCAGGCCGCCACCGCCTCGCTGACCCTCCACTCCTCGGCCTGCTTCACCGCGAAGACCGTCGGCGTGGGCGTCCGGAACGCGGCCGGTGCGAACCTCGACTTCCCGGGCAACGCCTCCAACGTGCAGATCTGCCCGAGCGGCCTGTCCTTCACCAGCGGCGCACGCGCCCTGCCGGCCGGGACGTACACCCAGTTCGGCTTCTGGCAGGACCTCGGCGGGGCCTGGCACAACCTGGCCTCGCAGCAGCTGGTGGTCTCCAGCACTCCGGCGCCGACTCCGCCCCCGACCCCGGCGCCCACCACGAAGCCGACTCCCGCCCCGACCCCGACGGCGACCCCCACCGCGAAGCCGACCCCGACGAGCAGCCCGAGCAGCCCGAGCGCCACCGCCAGCCCGTCGGCCGGCACCCCCGCATCCCCGGTCGCCGGCAAGTCGCTGACCTGGTCCGACGAGTTCAACGGCCCGATCAGCTGGGGCTCGCGCTGGGTCGGCGACAAGAGCAC
Organism: Kitasatospora sp. NPDC087271; assembly: GCF_044744605.1. Lineage (NCBI taxonomy): Bacteria > Bacillati > Actinomycetota > Actinomycetes > Kitasatosporales > Streptomycetaceae > Kitasatospora > Kitasatospora sp. NPDC087271. The sequence continues at coordinate 213,394 of NZ_JBIUYQ010000001.1, read as the reverse complement.
CGCGTACAAGTACGGAAACCACAACCCGGACGACAACAAGCTCGACCTGCTGAACAGGAACAACGTCAGCGTCGCGAACGGGGTCGCCACCTTCACCGCCGCGCCCGGCACCACCACGCTGGAGAACGGCAAGCAGGCCTGGAACACCGGCTTCCTGACCACCGAGGGCTCCAGCGAGGGCTTCCGGGTCAGGACCGGCGACTACGCCGAGACCCGGGTCAAGCTGCCGTCCGGCTCCGGCGCCTGGCCGGCCTTCTGGACCTGGAAGAACGGCAACGGGGAGGTCGACTCCTTCGAGTACCACCCCGACAACCCGAACCTGCTGGAGCTGACCAACCACGTCAACCCCGGCAACCCCAAGTACTACACCGACGCCGGTGCCGTCGCGAAGGACCAGTGGGTGACCATCGGCACCTATTACGGCGCCACCTCGGTGGACTGGTACGTCAACGGCGCCAAGGTGTTCTCGGACGGCAAGGGTGTCGGCGCCAACTGGTCGGCGTACCTGATCCTCAACCTGTCGGTCGGCGCGGGGAAGTACCACCCGGCGCCGCAGGGCACCGCCCCGATCACCTTCGCCGCCGACTACGTCCGCGTGTACCGGTAGGGCCTTCGGGGCTTCCGGGTCAGGAACCGGGAGCCGTCTCGACCACCGTGATGTCGAACGGCTGCCGGTTGTTCCCCTCGTCCGGGTCGTCCACGCCGCGCACCGCGACCGAGCCGCCGGTGAGCTTGCCGATCCGCAGGTCCGGGGAGAGGCGCACCGGCACCAGCGCGGTCGCGCTGCGCAGCGGGGGCAGTCCGGCCGGGAAGGCACAGCGCACCTGCCGGCCGTTGAGCCGCACCTCGCAGTCCTCGGGGAAGTACGGGCCCTCCGGGGAGACCCCGGGAGGCAGCGTCACCAGCACGGTGAACGGTGCGGCGGTGGTGTCCGGGCCTCGGTTGGCGATGAAGGCGTGGACGGTGGTGGTGCCGCCGGGCGGGGCGGCGTCCGGGTCGAGCCTGACCACCTCCAGATCGGAGCGGGACGCCGTGGTGGCTGCCGTGTCCACCGCCGGCCGGGGATCGGGCCGCCGCAGCGCCCAGGACGGGCCGGCGGTAAGCGTCGCCACCGAACAGCCGGCCGCCATCGCGGCGACGAGCGAGGCCGCGCGGAATCCGCAGAGCCTGCTGGCCTGCCCGGACCCGCCCTGCCCGGACCCGCCCTGCCCGGACCCGCCCTGCCCGGACCCGCCCCGCATTGTCGAACGCCTGTACGTCATCGTCGTCCACCCTGTCCCGGGGCCCCGGCCGCCCGCGCCGTTGCGGGCCGCGTCCGCACCAGGGTGGCGGAGCCTGCGCCGGGGGCCGGTACAACCCGCTCGGCGTCCGCCCGAACGGGGGAGCGCACGTGCGGGAAGTCGACCGGATCGACTTCCCGTACGTGAAGCGGGCGGTGGCGACGGGTCAGGGGGCGAGGACCTGCCCCAGCCGGGTCGCGATGTGGTGCATCACCGGCACCAGCGAGGACGTGCCGGCCTGCTCCTCCAGGGCCCGGATGCGGGCCTCCGGGCCGGACACCGACAGGGCGGTGGGCGTCGGCGCGCCCGGTACGGCGAGCGCGATGCAGCGGACGCCGATCTCCTGCTCCTGGTCGTCGACCACGTAGCCGCGCTCGCGCGCCTCGGCGAGCTGGTGCAGCAGTTCCTGCGGGTCGGTGACGGTGTACTCGGTGTGCGCGGGCAGCGGGTTGGGGCCCAGGACGGCGCGCGCCTCGTCCTCGGGGAGCTGGGCCAGCAGCGCCTTGCCGACGCCCGTGCAGTGCGGCTGCACCCGTCGGCCGACCTCGGTGAACATCCGCATCGAGCGCCGCGACTGCACCTGCCCGACGTACACCACCTCGCCGCCCTCCAGCACCGCCAGGTTGGCGGTCTCGCCGGTGGCCTCCATGAGTTCGGCCAGGTAGGGGCGGGCCCAGCTGCCGAGCAGCCGGCCGGCCGTCTCGCCGAGGCGGATCAGCCGGGGGCCGAGGGTGTAGCGACGTGCGGTGTCCTGGCGTACATAGCCCTGCTGGACGAGGGTACGAACCAGGCGGTGGATGGTCGGCATCGGCAGGCCGGAGCTGGCGGAGAGCTCGCTGAGGGTGGCCACGCCGCCGGAGTCGGCCAGCGCCTCCAGGAGTTGGAAGGCGCGCTCGACGGATTGCACGCCGCCGGTCGCGCGGTCCGGGCTGGTCGTCGATGCTGTGTCGGGGGTCGAAACCACCGGCGTTCCCTTCGCTGTCGGGGAGGAGTAGAGTCCCGGCGATCACATCAACAAACCGTTGAAATTCTGTATCGCGGAAACTAGTCTCCACCTTACAGAATCGAATCCGCCGGCAGGCGGGTTCCGATCAAGGAAGTTCCCACCGGAGCTCCCTTCGCCAGGCTCAACCGCTTAGGAGTGTCCTGCCCATGGCTACAGAACAGGGACCCGTCGGCGCCTCCCCCGCTGCTCCGGTCGTCACTGTCGCCGGTCCGCGCGTTCACCGGGCGGAGGAGGTGCTCACTCCGGAGGCGGTCGCCTTCGTCGTCGGCCTCCATCGCGCTTTCGAAGGGCGCCGACAGGACCTCCTGGCCGGGCGGAAGGCCCGCCGGGCGGAGATCGCCAGAGCCGGCACGCTGGACTTCCTCCCCGACACCGCCGACGTCCGGGCCGGCGACTGGAAGGTCGCCGAGGCGCCCCGCGCGCTCCAGGACCGCCGGGTCGAGATCACCGGCCCCACCGACCGCAAGATGGTCATCAACGCCCTCAACTCCGGCGCACGGATCTGGCTCGCCGACTTCGAGGACGCCACCTCCCCGACCTGGGAGAACGTGGTCAGCGGCCAGATCAACCTGATCGACGCCTTCGAGGGCCGGATCGACTTCACCACCTCCGCCGGAAAGGCGTACGCCCTCAAGCCCGCCGCCGAACTCGCCACCGTCGTGGTCCGCCCGCGCGGCTGGCACCTGGACGAGAACCACCTGCTCGTCGACGGCACCCCGGTCGCCGGAGCCTTCCTCGACTTCGGTCTGTACTTCTTCCACAACGCCGCCCGGCTGCTCGCCAAGGGCGCCGAGGACCCCAACTCCGGCCCGTACTTCTACCTGCCGAAGACCGAGAGCCACCTCGAAGCCCGGCTCTGGAACGACGTGTTCACCCACGCCCAGGCCGCGCTCGGCATCCCGCACGGCACCGTCCGCGCCACCGTGCTGATCGAGACCATCACCGCCGCGTTCGAGATGGACGAGATCCTCTACGAGCTGCGCGACCACGCGGCCGGCCTCAACGCCGGGCGCTGGGACTACCTGTTCTCGATCGTCAAGAACTTCCGCGACGCCGGCGAGCAGTACGTCCTGCCGGACCGCAACAGCGTCACCATGGCCTCGCCGTTCATGGCCGCCTACACCCGCCTGCTGGTGCAGACCTGCCACAGGCGCGGCGCCCACGCGATCGGCGGCATGGCCGCGTTCATCCCCAGCCGCAGGGACCCGGAGGTCAACGCCGCCGCCCTGGAGAAGGTCAAGGCGGACAAGGACCGCGAGGCCGGCAACGGCTTCGACGGCTCCTGGGTCGCCCACCCGGACCTGGTGCCGGTCGCCCGCGCCTCCTTCGACGCGGTGCTCGGCGGGCGCCCCCACCAGAAGGACCACCCCGGGCCCTCCGAGCCGGTCACCGCGACCCAGCTGCTCGACATCGCCGGCGCGGGCGGCAGCTGCACCCACGCGGGGCTGCACAACGCCGTCCAGGTCGGCATCCGCTACATCGAGGCCTGGCTGCGCGGCCTCGGTGCGGTCGGCATCTTCAACATGATGGAGGACGCCGCCACCGCGGAGATCTCCCGCTCGCAGATCTGGCAGTGGATCCACAACGGCGTCGTCCTGTCCGACACCGGCGAGAAGGCCACCGCGGACCTCGTCCGCGCCCTGGTCGCCGCGGAGTTGGCCGAACTCCTGGCCGAGCTGGGTGCGGACGCGTACGCCGGCGGCCGCTGGCGCGAGGCCGCCCAGCTCTTCGAACAGGTCGCCCTGGCCGAGGAGTTCGCGGACTTCCTGACCCTCCCCGCGCTTCCCCTGCTGGGCTGAGCCCCCAATCCATCCGCCGGCGCCGCCGCTGCCGCCTGCCAGGCTGTAGCGGTCCCGCCGGCCCATTGCTCCGTTCCGTGCGGCGACGATTCCACCTGTCCTCCCGTCGCCGTGCGGAACGGCTTTTTCCCGGTACCCGGTAAGGAGTTCAACCGTGCCCCGCATCTTCTTCAACGGCCAGGCCATGGTCGGCGGACCGTTCCACGCCAAGGTCGCCGACTCGCTGGTCGGCCCGGCCCGGACGGCCCCCGGCTACCGCTTCTTCTCGATCGACGACGTCTGCCCGGGCCTGCTCGCCGATCCGGCGGTCGACACCGCCATCGAGGGCGAGCTCTACGAGATCACCCTGGAGCACCTGCGCGACGTCATCCTCCCCGGCGAGCCGCGGGAGTTGGAGCTCGGCGTCATCAAGCTCGACGACGGCTCCGCCTGCCTGTCGATGCTGCTCGCCCGCGGCGAGGTGGAGCGGGGGGTGCACCGCGAGATCACCCACCACGGGGGCTGGCGCGCCTACCTCGGCTCGCTCGGGCGCACCGCCTGAGACCGGGCGCGTAGCGGCGGACGCACCACGGCGAACGGATCACAGCAAGCGAATCACGGCGAACAGATTTCAGCGAACAGATAACAGATGACAACTTTCGTCAGCTGTTATCTGTTCGCTGTTATCCGTCACTCGTCACCCGCCCCCGGGCACGCCGCAGCCCCGGACCCTCGCCGTGGGTCCGGGGCTGCGGTCCGCGCGCCGGCCGGGAAGGCCGGGTTGCGGAGTCCGGGTCACGCACCGTCCCTGGGCGGCCCGGAGTTCAGGGGTGGAGGAGGAGCGGCGCGTCAGAGCGGCCGGGCGGCGAGCTCCTTGGCGGCGCGGGCGCAGGCGCGGGCGATCCGGTCCTCGTCGACGGTGGTCAGCTGGCCCTTCTCGACGACGGCGTTGCCGTTGACGAACAGCACGGCCAGCGGCGGCAGGGCGCCGAAGGTGAGGGCGGCGACCGGGTCGGCGATGGAGGAGTGCAGGACGCCGTCGATCTTCCACAGCGCGAGGTCGGCGAGCTTGCCGACCTCGATCGAGCCGATCTCGTCCTGGCGGCCGAGCACCCGGGCGCCGCCCATGGTGCCCAGCCGCAGCGCCTGGCGGCCGGTGAGGGCGGCCGGGGACCCGTGCAGACGGTTGATCAGCAGGGCGTTGCGCAACTCGGTGCCGAGTTCGCCGGACTCGTTGGAGGCGGTGCCGTCGACGCCGAGGCCGACCGGGACGCCGGCCCTGAGCATGTCGGGGACGCGGGCGATCCCGGCGGCCAGCCGGGCGTTGGAGGAGGGGCAGTGGGCCACGCCGGTGCCGGTCTCGGCGAACTTGGCGATGTCGGAGTCGTTCATGTGGACGCAGTGCGCCATCCAGACGTCCTCGCCGAGCCAGCCGACGGACTCGAAGTAGTCGGTCGGGCCCATGCCGAACAGTTCCTTGCAGAACTGCTCCTCCTCGGCGGTCTCCGAGCCGTGGGTGTGCAGCCGGACGCCCTTGCGGCGGGCGAGTTCGGCGGACTGGCGGAGCAGGTCGGTGGAGACCGAGAACGGCGAGCAGGGCGCGATGGCGATGTGCAGCATCGAGCCGAAGGAGGAGTCGTGGTAGGTGTCCACGGCGGCCTCGGAGGCGGTGAGGATGTCGTCGAGCGCCTCGACCGCGTGGTCCGGCGGGAGGCCGCCGTCCTTCTTGCCGCGGTCCATGGAGCCGCGCAGCGCCGTGAACCGCAGGCCGAGCTCCCGGACGGCCTCGATGGAGGCGCCGAGGACGTCGCCGCCGTCCTCGGGGAAGACGTAGTGGTGGTCGGAGGCGGTGGTGCAGCCGGACTTGAGGAGGGCGGCGGCGGAGCCCTGGCTGGCGGCGTGGACGAGCTTCTCGTCGATCCGGGCCCAGGTCGGGTAGAGGGCGACGAGCCAGTCGAACAGGATGTCGTCCTGGGCGAGGCCGCGGGTGATCCACTGGTAGAAGTGGTGGTGGGTGTTGACCAGGCCGGGGGTGATCAGGTGGCCCTCGCCGTTGATCCGGCGCACCACGTTGTCCAGCCACTGCGGGGCGGGTCCGTCGCCGACCGACTCGATCGTGTTGCCGAGGACGACCACGTGGCCGCGGGCGTACTCGGTGTCGTCGGCGTCGACGGTGGCGATCGCGACGTTCTCGATGACGATCCGCTGGTCGGCGGGTGGGGGCTGGACTGCCATGGTGTCACTCCTATGGGGGAGGGCCGGGAGGGGCGTGCGCCGCGCGGCGTGTGCCCCTCCCGGGCCGGTCAGGACGGTGTCGCCGTCGGCACCGTCGCGCCGGAGGTCTTGCCGGACCTGGTCCGGCGGGCGGCTCCGGCGTGGTGGAAGAGCAGGTTGAGCAGGACGGCCATCACGCAGCCGACCGATATCCCGGAGTGCATCAGGGTCCGGACGGCCTCCGGGAAGGAGTCGTAGAAGGTCGGTACCGCGATGGGGATGATGCCGACGCCGAGCGACACGGACACCAGGATGGTGTTCGAGCTGGACTCCATCCCAGCCTCCGCGAGGGTGCGGATGCCACTCGCCGCGACGGTGCCGAAGAGCACGATCCCGGCGCCGCCCAGGACGGGCTGCGGTACCAGGGAGACGAGCGACCCGAGCACGGGGAAGAGCCCGAGCAGGATCAGGATGCCGCCGCCGGCCGCGACCACGAAGCGGCTGCGGATCTTGGTCAGCGCCACGAGCCCGATGTTCTGGGCGAAGGCGCTGGCGGCGAAGCCGTTGAAGACGGGGCTGAGCGCGGTGGCCAGTCCGTCGGCCCGCAGGCCGGCGGCGAGCGTGGGTTCGTCGGCCTCGCGCTCGACGATCTTGCCCAGGGCGAGCATGTCGGCGGTGGACTCGGTCATGGCGACCACCATGACGATGCACATCGAGACGATCGCGGCGGCGTCGAAGACGGGCGCGCCGAAGTGGAACGGGGAGGGGAGCGCGAAGACCTTCGCGTCCTTGACCGCGCCGAAGTCGGCCAGGCCCAGCGGGAAGGCGATCAGGGTGCCGAGCGCCAGGCCGATGAGCAACGAGAGCTGCTGCCAGAAGCCGCGCAGCAGCCGGTTGCAGAGCACCACCGCGACGAGGGTGATCGCGGCGAGCCCGACGGCCCGCATGGAGCCGTATCCGGGGGCGCCCGGCGAGCCGCCGCGCGCCCAGTTGACCGCCACCGGAAGCAGGGACACCCCGATGAGGGTGATCACGGTGCCCTGGACGACCGGGGGGAAGAACCGGATGAGCTTGCAGAAGTACGGTGCCGCGAGGAAGCACAGGATCCCCGCGACGATCACCGCTCCGAAGATCACCGGGAGGGCGTCCTTCGGGCTGTGCTCCTTGGCTATGGCGATCATGGGCGCGACTCCCGCGAAGGAGACGCCGTTGACGAACGGCAGTCGCGCGCCGATCTTCCAGATGCCGAGGGTCTGGAGCAGGGTGGCCAGTCCGGCGGTGAACAGGCTGGCCGAGATGAGCAGGGCGAGTTCGGCGGGGGAGAGCCCGACGCCGGCGCCGACGATGAGCGGGGGTGCGACGACTCCCGCGTACATCGCGGCGACGTGCTGGAGTCCGGTGGAGAAGAGCTTCACCGGGGGCAGCAACTCGTCCACGGGGTGGATTCCGGGCCCGGACGGCTCACCGGGGAGGTGCGCCGACGTGCCGTCCGGGCCAGAGGTTCTTTCCGGGGTGGAACCGCCGTCTTTACTGCTGGTGTCGCTGGGTGCCATGTCGAGCCCCTCTTGTGCCCGTGACTCCCGGCGCGCCCGCGGCGCTGGAGGTGCCCCGAGGGCGGGACGGCGGTGCAGGAGTCCCTCGGGGCGCTTCTCCAGTGCCCCGGGCCGGCCGCCGCGAGGCAGACACGAACTCCGGTGGGTGGGGGTGGAGAAACTGGTGGAACCGGTGGTGCTGGTGGTGCGGGTACTGCTGTCCGCCCGGACGCGGCCGGCGTTCGGGGGCCGGCGGGTGCGGCGACTCCGGGCGGTGCCCATTGGGGTGGGGCGGTCAGGCGACGGGGATGACCGGGACGACGCCCTCGCGGTGCACGGTGCCCTCGATGAGGCCGTACATCCGGTCGGCGGCGTAGTAGACCTCGTTGTCGTTCTTGAGGCCGAAGGGCTCCAGGTCGACGAGGAAGTGGTGCTTGTTGGGCAGCTCCAGGCGGACTTCGTCCACCTCGGCGCGGTTGTTGAGGACCCGGGTGCCCATCGAGTGCAGGGTCTGCTGCAGCGAGTAGGAGTAGGTCTCGGCGAAGGCCTCCAGCAGGTGCCGCCGCACGTGGGTGTAGGAGCGGTTCCAGTTGGGCTGGGCCTCGCCGTCCCGGCCGTCGTAGCCGTACTTCCAGCGGGCGGTGACCTGGGTGGCGAGGATGCGGTCGTACGCCTCTTGCAGGGTGGTGTACTTGTCCTTGATGTAGCCCCAGAACTCCGAGTTGGTGGAGTTCATGACGACGAGGTCCTTGAGGCCGGAGATGACCTGGACGGTCTCGCCGTCGTAGACGATCTCGGTGGTGCGGGTCTCCTGGCCGTTGCGGACGAAGGAGTGGCCGACCTCCTCCGAGCCGATGAAGCGGGCCGAGTTGTCCGGCGTCTTGATCCGGTCCCAGGCGTACTCCTCGATCCGGATCCGGGCGCTGTGCACGACGCCGCGCTCGGTGTCGTCGACGAAGTGGCGGGCCAGGATGATGCCGAAGGCCTCGGCCGACTCGATCCCGTGCTCCTTGGCGAAGGCGTACACGGTGTTCTTGGTGGTGTCGGTGGGGAGGCAGTTGGCGTTCGACCCGGTGAGGTGGACGTCCTCGAACTCGCCCCGGAGGGAGACCGAGACGTTCAGGTCCTTGATCTCGTGCCGGGTGGAGTCGCGGTAGACCCGCACGATGCGGTTCTCCGCCTTGCCGTACTGGTTCTGACCGAGCACGTGGGCCATGACGTGGCTCCTAGGGCTTCCAGGTCGGTCTACTAGCTTCCGCGGTAGACCGAGTATCCGAACGGGTTGAGCAGCAGCGGCACGTGGTAGTGGTGCTGCGCGGGCGCGACCGTGAAGACGATCGAGACCTCGGGGAAGAACGGCGGCTCCGCGGACTTGAGCGCGTGGTAGGCGCGGGTGTCGAAGAGCAGCCGGACGACCGAGCCCGCCTCCACGGCCGGCAGGTCCTTGACCCGGCCGTCGGAGTCCGTGGCGGAGGTGCCGAGCACCTGCCAGCCACCCTCGGTGTGCAGTGCGAGCTCGACCGGGACGCCCTCGGCCGGGCGGCCGAGGCTGGTGTCGAGCACGTGGGTGGAGATGCCAGTCATGGGTGAAGTGACCTTACTGATGGCAGAAGTGATCATTCGTCAACATATGCTAACGATCCGTCAGGATCTGCCCGTCGGGGCCCGCCAGGACCCGCCAGGGCCTGTCAGGACGCGTCGAGCAGACGATTGAGCCGAATGTCGTTGATCTTGCGCAGTTCGCCCCGGACGATCTCCGCCTCGGTGGCGGCGTCGTTGGGGTGGCGCTCGCGCAGGGCGGCGAGCATGGTGGCCGCGGTGCGGCCGGTCGCGCAGATCAGGAACACGTGGCCGAACTTGGCCTCGTAGGCGGCGTTGGCCTCGTGCAGTTCGTCGAGGAGGGCTTGGTCCACGCCCCGGATGCCGGCCTGCTCCCGCTGCGAGGTGGTGTCGCCGGTCCTGGGCTTGCCGATCCGGGCGTGGCCGGCCATCGCGTCGTGCAGGTCGGCGACCGTCAGCCCGGCCACGGCCGCCGCGTTGGCGGTGAGCAGGGACTCCCGGTCGGGCCAGGGCCTGGCCCGCGCGACGTCGGCGGCCCAGTGGGGGCTGGAGCAGACCTCCAGCAGAACGGCTTCCAGGTCCGCGGTGTCGGCCGCGGCCAGGGCGTCAAGGGTGTGGGGGTGGTTGGTCACGGGTGGACCTCCTGAAGAGTGGTGCCACCCGCACAAGCTAGATCCGCCCCACCCGGCCGTCAACACTTTGTTGAACGGTTGGTGGTTACGTTTTGAACCGGCCGCCGTTGCCGGCGCGATTCGTGTGCGATTCGCCAAGTGCGCCCCGCCGGGGGCTGGTTCGGACTGGCCGCGCCGGCGGGGTCCGCCCGTCCGGAAGGTTTTCGCAGGGAGGAGGTCCTGGAGGAGTCGACCGGGGGATCGACCGGGGTCAGGAGGGCTTCGAGCCGTCCTGGCGGTTGAGGTAGTTGTACACCGTGAACCGGCTGACGCCGAGCGCCGAGGCGACCGTCTCGACCCCGTGGCGGACGGTGAAGGCGCCGCGCTCCTCCAGGAGGGCGACGACCCGTTGCTTCTCCCCGCGGTCCAGCTCGGCCAGCGGGCGGCCGTCGAACTGGCGGGCCATCTCGGCCAGCAGGCGGTCCAGGGCGCTGCTCAGGTGCGGCAGCCGGACGGCGAGCGCCGGGGTGCCCTCCCACTCCAGGACGACGTCCTCGGACTTCGCCTCGTCCAGTCGGACGGGCGTCGCGCCGACGGCGTCCAGCAGCGGCTTGATCGCCAGGGCGAGCGGGTGTTCCACGTGCTCGGTCACGGCGTGCCGCCCTCCTCGCCGAGCACGCTGACCTGGACCGAGATCCGGGTCGCACCCGCGGTCAGGGTTTCCCGGAGCAGCTTGGTCACCGCGGCGAGCACCTGGTCGGCCTCGCCCTCGGCGCCGGTCCCGAAGGGGCCGACCGAGACGGCCAGGCCGGCCTCGTCGACGACCTGGCGGGCCGCCGCGGCGTGCTCGGGGAACGTGTCCAGTTCGAACGGTTCTGTCGTGAACTCCACCATCAATCGCACGTGCTCACTGTAGCGAGCGCCGGGGCGGGCGGGCGGGGGTCGGTCGATCCTGCGGCCGCGGTGCCGGCGGGAGGGGGGTCCGGGTTCACGCCCGGACTTCTTCAACAAAACGTTGTGGCGGTCTTGACACCCGCTCGCCGAGCCGGAGATGCTTCCACCACGCAGAATCCCTCTTCCGGATCGTGGAAGTTGCGGATCTCGGAAGAGAGTGAGAGGTGAGTGACGTGACGGCCGCTTCCCGGCACAGCTTCACGGTCAACCTGTCGATCCTGTTCGGCGAACTGCCGCTGCTGGAGCGTCCCGCCGCGGCCGCTGCCGCCGGTTTCACCGCCGCCGAGCTGTGGTGGCCCTTCGGCGCCGAGCCCACCCCGTCCGAGGCCGAGCTGGACACCCTCCGCAAGGCCTTCGGCGACGCGGGCGTACGGCTCACCGGCCTCAACTTCCTGGACGACCTCACCCTCGGGGCCCGCGGCACCGTCTCGGTGCCCTCCGAGCAGGACCGCTTCCGGGCCAACGTCCCGGTCGCCGCGGGGCTCGCCGCCTCGCTCGGTGCCAAGGCGCTCAACGCGCTGTACGGCAACCGGATCGAAGGCGTCGAGGCCGCCGAGCAGGACGCCCTCGCGCTGGAGAACCTGGTGCTCGCCGCCGGGGCCGCGCACGAGATCGGCGCGATCCTGCTGATCGAGGCCCTCAACGCGGCGGAGTCCCCGGACTACCCGCTGGTCTCCGCGGCCGCCGCGGTCGAGGTGGTCGACAAGGTCAACGCGGCCACCGGCCTGGGCAACGCGAAGTTCCTCTGCGACCTGTACCACCTGGCCAGGAACGGCGAGGACCTGCCGGCCGTCATCGACGCCTACGCCGACCGGTTCGGCCACGTGCAGATCGCCGACAACCCGGGCCGCAACGAGCCCGGCACCGGTGGACTGGACTTCGAGGACCTCTTCGCCCGGCTCACCGCCGCCGGCTACACCGGCCCGATCGGCCTGGAGTACCGCCCCTCCACCGGCGTCAGCGCCGACAGCTTCGGGTGGCTGCCGCGCGAGCACCGCGCCGCCGAGTAGCCGCTGAGCAGGCGCTGGGCAGGCGCCGAGCAGGCGGGCCCTGCGCTGCCGCCGAGCAGGCGGGCCGCACGCCGCCGAGCAAAGCCCGGCCCACCACCCCCCACCCCACGAACGACGTAAGGAACGACGCGATGAGCCGCAAGATCGCCTTCATCGGCCTCGGCATCATGGGCAGCCCGATGGCCGCCAACCTGGTCAAGGCCGGCCACCACGTCACCGGCTACAACCTCACCCGGCCGCCGATCGACGCCCTGGTCGCGGCCGGCGGTCACGGCGCCACCAGCATCGCGGACGCGGTGAAGGACGCCGAGGTCGTCATCACCATGGTCCCGGCCGACCCGCACGTCGAGCAGGCCATCCTGGGCGAGGGCGGCGTGCTGGAGAACGCCAGGCCCGGCACCCTCGTGATCGACATGTCCTCGATCACCCCGCAGACCTCCCAGAAGGTCGAGGCGGCCGCCAAGGAGAAGGGCGTGCGCACCCTGGACGCCCCGGTCTCCGGTGGTGAGGCCGGCGCCGTCGAGGCGGTGCTGTCGATCATGGTCGGCGGTGCCGCCGAGGACTTCGCCGAGGCCAAGCCGCTGTTCGACGTCCTGGGCACCACGGTCATCCACGTCGGGCCGTCCGGCGCCGGCCAGACCGTCAAGGCCGCCAACCAGCTGATCGTCGCCGTCAACATCCAGGTGCTCGCCGAGGCCGTGGTGTTCCTGGAGAACGCCGGCGTCGACCTGCCCGCCGCGCTGGACGTGCTCGGTGGCGGCCTGGCCGGTTCGACCGTGCTGAACCGCAAGAAGGCGAACATGGTCGACCGCGAGTTCGCCCCCGGCTTCCGGATCGACCTGCACCACAAGGACATGGGCATCGTCACCGAGGCCGCCCGCGCCGTGGGCGCCGCGCTGCCGGTCGGCGCCGTGGTGGCCCAGCTGGTCGCCTCCGCCCGCGCCAACGGCGACGGCTCGCTCGACCACTCGGCGCTGCTGCGCGGCGTCGAGCGCCTCTCGGGCCGCGAGGTCAAGTAGGCCCCGGGGCTCCTCGGGCCCCCGTGAACTCCTCCTGGTGGCGTGTACCTCATCCGGTCGTGCCCGCGCCACCAGGAGGCCAGACCCGACCGGCGGGCGGGCCGGGGCTCATCCGCCCGCCCGCCGGTCGATCCAGCCGGTGATGCGTACTCCCCTGCCGGGGGCACTTCGGTCGTGCCGGTACGCCTCGCCTGGCCCCCTCCCCGCCGAGGGGAGCCTCTCGTACGTCGGAAGCGGGACGAGGGGAACGGCGGGGAGGGGGCCGCACCTCCCGGCGGGAGTCGCACCCTCCCGGCGGGAGGCGCATCTCCCGGCCGGGGGCGTTTCTCCTGACGGGGGGTCGCACCCCAGGTGCACCCGGGCCCATGCTTGGCACAGGCTGTCGAAACATCGCCAGACCCCGTACGGAAGTGAGGACCGCACCATGCCCGTCACCCCCCACCAGGGCCATGTGGTCGTAGCTCCCGACAAGTTCAAGGGCACCCTGGAGGGTGCCGAGGTCGCCGCCCGGATCGCCGCCGGCGTCCGGCGCGCCGCGCCCGGCGTCGAGGTGCGCGAACTGCCCGTCGCCGACGGCGGCGAGGGCACCCTGGCCGCCGCGCTCGCGGCCGGCTTCACCCGCGTCCCGGCCAAGGTGGCCGGCCCGACCGGCCTGCCGGTGGACGCCGCGCTGGCCGTGCGGGGCGACACCGCCGTGGTCGAGCTGGCGCAGTCCTCCGGTCTCGCCCGGCTCCCGGGCGGACGCACCGCCCCGCTCGCGGCCGGCTCCTACGGCGTCGGCCAGCTGATCGGCCGGGCCGTGGCGCTCGGCGCCAAGCGGATCGTGCTCGGCCTCGGCGGCAGCGCCTGCACCGACGGCGGCGCGGGCATGGTCCAGGCCCTCGGGGCCCGCCTGCTCGACGCGGATGGCGCCGAACTGCCCCCCGGCGGAGCCGCGTTGCGCAGGCTCGACCGGATCGAGCTCGGCCCGCTGGCCGACGTACTGGCAGGCGTCGAGATCGTCGTGGCCTGCGACGTGGACAACCCGCTGCTCGGCCCGCGCGGCGCCACCGCCGTCTACGGCCCGCAGAAGGGCGCCGACGGCGACGACCTGGTGATCCTGGAGGAGGGCCTGACCCGCTTCGCCGACCAGGTCGCCCTGGCCACCGGACGGGACGTGCGCGACGCCCCCGGCGCCGGGGCCGCCGGCGGGGTGGGCTTCGCCGCCCTCGCGCTGCTCGGCGCCACCATGCGACCCGGTATCGAGCTGCTGCTCGAACTGCTGGGTTTCGACGAGGCCGTGCGTGGGGCACGCCTCGTCGTGACCGGCGAGGGCTGTCTGGACGCGCAGACGCTCCACGGCAAGGCCCCCGCCGGCGTTGCCTCGGCGGCCGCCCGGGCGGGGGTTCGGGTGGCTGCCGTGGCGGGGCGGCTGGAGCTGTCCGAGCCCGAGTGGCGGGCCGCCGGGTTCGCCGCCGCGATCGCCCTCACCGACCTTGCGGAGCAGCCGGGGGACAGCATGACCAAGGCCGGCGAGCTGGCCGAGGTCGCGGGGGAACGGCTGGCGGGCGAGCTGCTGTCCGGCTGATCTCGGGCCGATCCCCCGTGCCGACGGGGCGCGCGGATCCCCCGTGCGTTTCCCTCGTACGTTCCTCCATTGACGTTTTGTTGAAGGCGGGCCTAGGCTCCCGGCAATCCTTCGCTTCCCCGCCCGGTTCTCTCCCGGTTCCCCTCCCGGTTCCTGCCCGGCGCCCACCCCCAACTTCCAGGTTTCGGAGGTCTCCCATGCCTTTCAGCCAGCCAGCGGTGATCCGCTCCCGACGGGTGGTCCTGCCCGACGGTGAGCGCCCCGCCGACGTGCTGATCCGGGACGGGAAGATCGAGCAGGTCGCCGCGTACGGCTCGCTCCTCGCGGGCGACCGGCCCGACGGCGACGGCGGCCTCGCCGACCTCGGCGACACCGCCCTGCTGCCCGGCCTGGTCGACACCCACGTGCACATCAACGAGCCCGGCCGCACCGAGTGGGAGGGCTTCGCCACCGCCACCCGGGCCGCCGCGGCCGGCGGCGTCACCACGATCATCGACATGCCGCTCAACTCCGTCCCGCCCACCACCACGCTGGAGGGCCTGGCCGCCAAGCGGAAGACCGCGGACGGCCAGGCCTGGGTCGACCTCGGTTTCTGGGGCGGCGCCGTCCCCGGCAACGTCCCGGACCTCGCGCCGCTGCACGAGGCCGGCGTGTTCGGCTTCAAGAGCTTCCTCGCCCCCTCCGGCGTCGACGAGTTCCCGCACGTCGAGGCCGCGGACCTGGAGGCCGCGCTGGCCGAGCAGGCCCGGCTCGGGGCGCTGGCGATCATCCACGCCGAGGACCCGGCCGTGCTGGCCGCCGCCCCGCAGCAACCCGGCGTCCACTACCGCGACTTCCTCGCCTCCCGCCCCGCCGACGCGGAGACCGTCGCCGTCGCCGTCCTGCTCGACACCGCCCGGCGCACCGGCGCCCGCGTCCACATCCTGCACGTCTCCTCCGCCGCCGTGCTGCCGCTGCTGCGCCAGGCCCGCGAGGACGGCGTCCAGGTCACCGCCGAGACCTGCCCGCACTACCTGACCCTGGCGGCCGAGCAGGTGCCGGACGGCGGCACCGCCTTCAAGTGCTGCCCGCCGATCCGCGACGAGACCAACCGCGACCTGCTCTGGCAGGCCCTGGCGGACGGCGAGTTCATCGCCGTGGTCTCCGACCACTCGCCCTCCACCCCTGACCTCAAGCTGCTGCCCGAGTACGGCGGCAGCGGTGACTTCGCGGCCGCCTGGGGCGGCATCGCCTCCCTGCAGCTGGGCCTGCCGGCGATCTGGACCGAAGCCCGCCGCCGCGGCCACGGCCTCGCCGACGTGGTCCGCTGGATGTCCGCCGGACCGGCCGAACTCGTCGGCCTCACCGGGGTCAAGGGCGCCATCGCGGCGGGCTGCGACGCCGACCTGGTCGCCTTCGACCCCGACGGCGAATTCGCCGTCCACCCCCGCGAGTTGCACCACCGCAACCCCGTGACCCCGTACGCGGGCCGGACGCTGACCGGCGCGGTCCGCACCACCTGGCTGCGCGGCCGCGCGGTGGACGTCTCGGCCGAGCCCTTCGGCCGCCGGCTCACCCGGCCCGCCGCCGCCACCCCGTCCGATCGCCCGTCCTGAGGAGACTTCGTGACCACTGCCGACACCCCGAGCGCTCCCTTCACCGAGCTGGTCAACCTGGCCTCGCGGCTGCTCGGCGCGGGCGTCGTCGCCACCAACGAGGACACCTTCGCCGACGCCGAGAACCTCCTGGTCGCCAAGCCCGCCGAGTTCCGCCCGCACACCTTCGGCCACAAGGGCCAGATCATGGACGGCTGGGAGTCCAAGCGCCGCCGCGGCGTCTCCGCCGACGAGCCCCACCCCACCGACCAGGACCACGACTGGGCGATCGTCCGGCTCGGTGCCGGCGGTGTGGTCCGCGGCCTGGTGGTGGACACCGCCCACTTCACCGGCAACTACCCGGAGAGCGCCTCCGTCGAGGCCGCCTCCGTGCCCGGCCACCCCTCGCCCGAGGAAGTGGCGGACGCCGAGTGGACCACGCTGGTGCCGCGCACCCCGCTCCAGGGCGACACCGCCCACGGGTTCGCCGTCGACGATGCCAACCGCTACACCCACATCCGCCTCAACATCTTCCCGGACGGCGGTGTCGCCCGGCTGCGCGTCCACGGCGAGGTGCTGCCCGACCCGCGCGAACTGGACGGCCTCACCTTCGACCTGGCCGCCCAGGAGTACGGCGGCGTGGCCGAGGCGGCGTCCGACCGCTACTTCTCCTCCCCGCACAACCTGAACGCTCCCGGTCGCGCCTCCGTCATGGGCGAGGGCTGGGAGACCCGGCGTCGGCGCGACAAGGCCAACGACTGGGTGCAGATCGCCCTGGCCGGGGGCGGTGAGGCCCTGGCCGCCGAGGTGGACACCACCCACTTCGTCGCCAATGCCCCCGGCTGGGCCGACCTCGTCGGCTTCGACGCCTCGACCGGGGCGGACCCGGCCGACGGCGAGTGGTTCGAGATCCTGCCCCGCACCCGCCTGCAACCCGACACCCGGCACCGCTTCCTGCTCGACGCGGGCCGCCCGGTGACCCACGTGCGCATCAACGTCCACCCGGACGGCGGCCTCGCCCGCCTCCGGCTCACCGGCCGCCTCACCGAGGCGGGCCGCGCGGCCCTCGCGCTGCGCTGGTTCAACGCCGTCCCGGCCGCCGAGGCCGCCGCGGCCCTCACCGAGGCCGGCCTGACCGCCGACGAGGCCGCCGCGCTGACCGCCGCCCGCCCGCTGGCGGACCAGGCCGCGGCCGCCGGCGCCGTCGCTGCCCTCCGGCCCGCCGACGGCCCCGACGGCGAGCACTCCTCCCGCCGCCGCTCGGCGGTCCGGCGCCTGCTGGGCGTCTGACGCCCGTTCGGTGATCCGGCGGAGCCCCGTGCACGCCATGAACTGACGACACGTCACCTCACTCTCCACGCAACGCTTTTATCGACACCTGAAGGACCCTCCATGTCCAAGATCCTGACCACGGAGTCCGGCGCCCCGGTCGCCGACAACCAGAACTCGGCCTCGGCCGGCGAGTACGGCCCGCTGCTGATCCAGGACCAGCAGCTGCTGGAGAAGCTGGCCCGCTTCAACCGCGAGCGCATCCCGGAGCGCGTCGTGCACGCCCGCGGCTCCGGCGCGTACGGCTACTTCGAGGTCACCGACGAGGTGTCGCAGTACACCCGCGCGGACTTCCTCGCCGAGGTCGGCAAGCGCACCGAGGTCTTCCTGCGGTTCTCCACCGTGGCAGGCAACCTGGGCTCCAGCGACGCGGTGCGCGACCCGCGCGGCTTCGCGCTGAAGTTCTACACCGCGCAGGGCAATTACGACCTGGTCGGCAACAACACCCCGGTGTTCTTCATCAAGGACCCGCTCAAGTTCCCCGACTTCATCCACTCGCAGAAGCGCGACCCGTACACCGGCGTGCAGGAGGCGGACAACGTCTGGGACTTCTGGGCCCACTCGCCCGCCTCGACCCACCAGATCACCTGGCTGTTCGGCGACCGCGGCATCCCGGCCTCCTACCGCCACATGAACGGCTACGGCTCGCACACCTACCAGTGGGTCAGCGCCGACGGCGACGCCTACTGGGTCAAGTACCACTTCAAGACCAACCAGGGCATCCGCTCGCTGGACGGCGACCAGTCCGCCGAGGTGCTCGGCGCCGACGCCGACTCGCACCAGCGCGACCTGCACCAGGCCATCGAGCGCGGCGTGTTCCCGTCTTGGACCCTCTACGTCCAGCTGATGCCGGTGGCCGAGGCCGCGGACTACCGCTTCAACCCGTTCGACCTCACCAAGGTGTGGCCGCACGCCGACTACCCGCTGGTCAAGGTCGGCCGTCTGGTGCTCAACAGGAACCCGGAGAACGTCTTCGCCGACGTCGAGCAGTCCGCGTTCTCGCCGAACAACTTCGTGCCCGGCATCGGCCCCTCCCCGGACAAGATGCTCCAGGGCCGCCTGTTCGCCTACGCCGACGCCCAGCGCTACCGCCTCGGCGTCAACCACACCCAGCTGCCGGTGAACGCCCCGCGCGCCACCGAGGCGGACAACTACGGCCGCGACGGCCTCCACGCCGTCAACAAGTCCGGCCGCGGCAAGAACTATGAGCCCAACTCGTACGACGGCCCCGCCCAGACCGACACCGCGCTCGCCGCGCCGGTCCGGCTGGACGGCTACACCGGCACCTACACCACGCCGGCCCACACCAAGGACGACGACTTCTTCCAGGCCGGCGAGCTGTACCGGCTGATGTCCGCGGGCGAGAAGACCCGGCTGATCGACAACATCGCGGGCTTCCTCGCCCAGGTGAGCCGCGACGACGTGGTCGAGAAGAACCTCGCCCACTTCCACGCCGCGGACGAGGAGTACGGCGCCCGCCTGGAGGCGGCCGTCGCCAAGCTGCGGGCGGGCGACGAGGGCTGAGTCGCTCCGCCATGACGCGCCACACGCAACGAGGGCCGAGCCACCCCGCCGTGGCGCGCCGCGCGTGACGCCCCGCTGACCGGCTGACCCGCCCTCACCGGCCGCCGGGGCCCCGCAACCCGGCGGCCGCGGGACGGTTCCCTCCGCCCCCCGGGGCAGTGGGGGAGGGGACCGTCGCGCTGTCCTCCACTACCGTTCCTCCAGGCGATCGGTGGGTGCTCCACGGAATGTTCACGGATATTCACGGACGGCAGTCGCCGGGCTCGCCGGGTCGATAGGCTGGAGGGCGCCCGCGGTCGCTCCGTGGGGGGACATCGGAAGGGGACGACATGTCGACACCAGCCCCGGGTCGCCACGCCGCGCTGGACCAGGGCCTCGCCGGCCCGTTCACCTCCTTGCAGCACGCCCTCAGACTGCTGGAGGCCGTCGACCGGCACCCTGACGGTGCCACCCTGGTCGCCCTCGCGCGGGAGACCTCGCTCGGCCTGCCGACCGTCCGGCAGCTCGCCGAGATCCTTGAGATCGAGGGCTACCTCCAGTGCCAGGACGGCGGTTGGGTGCTCGGCGGCACCTTCGCCCTGCTCGGCCAGCACAACCGGGAGCAGCTGGTGAAGGCCCGGCTGAACCGCAAACTCGCCGAGCTGCGGGACGAGTTGGGCGCGGCAGTGTACTTCACCCGCTACCACGACGGCGAGTTGTCGGTGGAGGCGGTGTCCGCGGCCGAGTACGCGCCGGCCGTGCAGGAGCGGGTGGACTTCCGGGCCACCGCGCACGCCAGCGCGATCGGCAAGTGCCTGCTCGGCCAGCTCGACGCGGACGCCCGCTGGGACCACCTCTCCCGCCACCCGGTGGCCCGGCTCACCTCCCGGACCGTCACCGACGCCGACCAGCTGATGCACCGGCTGGAGCGGCAGCCGGCCACCGTGCCGGTGCTGGACATCCAGGAGTACGCGCTCGGCACGGTGTGCGCGGCCGTCCCGATCACGGCGGGCAGCACGGTCGGCTGCCTGGCCACGTCGATGCCGGTGGACAACGTGCACAAGCTGAAGGCCGCCGCCGAGCTGCTGGCGGCCCGGGCGGCGCCGCTGATGCTGGCGATGGCGGTCTGACGGCCGGTCGTTCCCGTGGGCCCCGCCGGATCCGAGTGATCCGGCGGGGCCCGCCTGTTTGTTCCTGGGCGTGTCGGCTCGCATCGGCTCGCATCGGCTCGCAGGCGTGTTCGTTCACGGGTGCGTCCGTTCGCAAGCGTTTCCGGTGACGGTCCCGGAGGGTGTCACTTATTAGACTCGATGTCGATAAGAGTCGCCGAACCCCTTGTCCCAGCCGCTACCCGCGAGTACGTTTCCCTGAGTCGAGCCGCCGCCCCGAGGTCAGGAGGGCCTGCCGTGCCCCGCTCCACCCCCGTACCCGCCCTTGCCGTCCCCGCCGCGCGCGTCCACGACAGCCTCGTCCTCGAACCCCGGGACGTCCGCTTCGACTGGGACCGGCTGCCGCTGCACTGGATCCCCGACGAGCCGATGGCCACCCACGTCATCAACGTGCTGCACCTGCTGCTGCCCGAGGGCGAGCGCTGGTTCGTCAAGGTCTTCAAGGAGGCGCTGCCGCTCATCCGCGACGAGCAACTGCGCGAGGAGGTCCTCGGGTTCATCGGCCAGGAGGCCATCCACGCCGAGGCGCACCAGGAAGTCCTCGACCACCTGCTCGGCCAGGGGCTCGACCCGCGTCCGTACGTCCGGCAGATCGCCTGGCTGTTCCAGCGGGTCCTCGGCGACAAGCCCGGGCTCAGCCCCGCGCGGCGACGCGAGAACATCATCGAGCGGGTCGCCTTCGTGGCGGCGATCGAGCACTTCACCGCCTTCCTCGGCAACTGGGCGCTCAACTCCCCGGGCCTGGACCGCGCCAAGGCCGACCCGACGATGCTCGACCTGCTGCGCTGGCACGGCGCCGAGGAGGTCGAACACCGCAGCGTCGCCTTCGACCTGATGGTCCACCTCGACCCCGGCTACCTGCGCCGGGTCCGCGGCATGGCGGTCTCCGGGCCGCTGCTGGTCCACCTCTGGGTGCGCGGCGCCCGCTTCCTGCTCGCCGCCGACCCCACCCTCGACGGACGGCTCAAGCCCACCTGGAGCGAGGCCGGCAGGATCGCCAGGCGCGGACTGCTGCCCGACCCGGTCCGGTCGATCCGCTCCGGCCTGCGCTACCTGCGGCCCGGCTACCACCCCACCCAGGAGGGCTCCTCCAGCCAGGCCCTCGGCTACCTCGCCGCCTCCCCGGCCGCCCGCGCGGCAGCAGTGAGCCACTGACAAGGGGTCAAGTAACGGAGTTCAGATAACAGATAACAGAAGACGTTATCTGTTATCTGAACTTTGAAATCCGAAACTTGTCACCTGCCGCTCGCGCCCCTCCCAGACGCCAAGGACCGCCGGATGGACCTGCTCAACCCGCCCCCCGACCTCTACGGCCGCCCCCGCGCCGACGCGTTCATGCGCCGGCTCACCGCCTTCGGCGACCGCTACACCCCGGCCCTCGGCAGCCCCCTGCTGCGCCGCAACCCCCGCCGCCCGCTCAGCTGCCCCACCCCGCCGCTCCAGCTGGTCGTCGCCGCCCGCCGCCAACTCACCCCCGAAGTCGTCGAATTGCGGCTCACCGACCCCTCCGGCGGCCCGCTCCCCGGCTGGCAGCCCGGCGCCCACCTGCGCCTCGCCCTGCCCTCCGGCCGCGAACGCCACTACTCGCTCTGCGGCGACCCCGCCGACCGCGCCGCCTACCGGATCGCCATACGGCGACTGCCCGAGGGCGGCGGCGGCTCCGTCGAGATCCACGACACCCTGCACCCCGGCAGCAGGCTCACCGCCCGCCGCCCGCGCAACGGCTTCGCCTTCTGCGCCGAGCCCGCCGTCCTGCTGCTCGCCGGCGGCATCGGCATCACCCCGCTGCTCCCGATGGCCCGCGAGGCGCAGCGGCACGGCCTGGACTGGCGCCTGGTGCACGTCGGCCGCAGCGCCGACACCCTCCCGTACGCGGACGAGCTGCGCGCCCTGGACCCGAGCCGGGTGGTGCTGCGCACCGACGACGAGCACGGCGTGCCGACCGGCGCCGACCTGCTCGCGCACGCCCCGCGCGGCGCCGCCGTCTACTGCTGCGGCCCGGCCCCGATGCTCACCGCCGTGCAGCGCTCCCTGGGTGAATCCCCCTCCACCGCGCTGCACTTCGAGCGCTTCGGCGCCGCCCCGATCATCGGTGGCGCGCCCTTCGCCCTGCGCCTGGGCGCCGACGGCCCGGCGCTGGACGTCCCCGCCGACCGCTCCGCCCTGGACGTGTTGCGCGAAGCCCGTCCCGACCTCCCGTACTCCTGCCACCAGGGCTTCTGCGGCACCTGCGAGGTCCGCCTGCTGGCCGGCACGCCCGAGCACCGGGACCGCCGGCTCACCCCCGAGCAGCGTGCCGCCGGCGCCGTGCTGCCCTGCGTCTCCCGGGCCGCCGAGGGCGAGACCCTGGTGCTCGACCTGTAGCGTGCTCGACCTGTAGAAGGAGCCCCGATGGCGAAACCCCCGACCTTCCCCTACGACGAGCGCGACCTCGCCCGCTTCCGCGAGACCCAGCAACTCGCCTACCACTGCGCCGAACAGGTCGCCGCCTGGATCGAACCGGGCGTCACCGAGCGCCAGGCCACGGCCGAGCTGCGCCGCCGCCTGGTCGCCGCCGGGGTGCAGGACTTCTTCCACGTCCCGTTCGCCTGGTTCGGCGACCGCACGGCCTTCCGGCACTTCCACACCCCGCTCCAGTTCTTCGCCGGCAACCGCCGCCTGGAGGAGGGCATGCCGTACGTCCTGGACTGCGCGCCCATCGTCGACGGATACACCGCCGACATCGGCTACGGCGGCAAGGTCGGCGAGAACCGGGTCTGGGACCGCCTGGCCGCCGACCTCCAGGTGTACCGCGAGCTGATCCTCGCCGAGGTGCGCGCCCGCCGTCCGCTCAACGAGGTGTACGCGGCCGTGGACGCGCAGATCGCCGCACACGGCTACGACAACCGCCACCAGGTCTACCCGGGCCGGGTGATCGGCCATCAGGTCACCCGTACCACCGTGCGCGGCCCGGCCGGGGTCAACGTCTTCGGCTTCGGCGTGCGCACCCTGCAGACCCTCGGACGCGAACTGATCTCCGAGCGCCTGCACGGCCGTTCACCGCTCTGGGCGGACGGCCGGTCCTCCCGGCACGCGCCCACCCCGGGCCTGTGGGCGGTCGAGCCGCACATCGGCTTCCGCGGCGTGGGCATCAAGTTCGAGGAACTGCTGGTGGTCACCGAGGACGACGCCCACTGGCTCGACGACGACCTGCCGCACGTCCGCCGCTGGACGGCGGGCGCCGCCCACGACGTTGCCCTGGAGGCCGCCCGATGACCACCCCCGCCGCAGACGCCCCGGACGCCCCGGCTGCCTCGCAGGCCCCGGACGCCGCAGCTGCCCCGAAGGCGCTGGCCGCCCCGCCCGTGCGCCGCCGCACCGTGCACTCCGACGGCCTCCCGCTCGCCGTCTTCGAACAGGGCGACCCGGCCGCACCCACCGTCCTCCTGGTGCACGGCTACCCGGACACCCACGCGGTCTGGGACGATGTCGCCGCCGACCTCGCCCGCGACCACCACGTGGTCCGCTACGACGTGCGCGGCGCCGGCCGGTCCGGAGTGCCCGCCACCCGGGACGGCTACCGGCTGGAGCGCCTGGCCGCCGACCTGTTCGCGGTCGCCGACGCCGTCAGCCCCGACCGCCCGGTGCACGTGGTCGCCCACGACTGGGGCTCGCTGCAGTCCTGGGAGGCCGTCACCGCGCCCGGCTCCGAGCGGCGGATCGCCTCGTACACCACCATGTCCGGCCCCTGCCTGGACCACGTGGGGTACTGGCTGCGCCACCGGATGCGCCGGCCCACCCCGCGCCACCTGCGCCAACTCCTCCACCAGGGCCTGCACTCCTGGTACATCACCGCCTTCCACCTGCCCTTCCTCGCCCCCGGCGTGTGGCGCCTGGGCCTGGCCCGGGCCTGGCCGCGGGTGCTGCGCGACCTGGAGCAGGTCACCCCGCGGCCCGACCACCCGCAGCCCGGCCTGCGCCGCGATGCCGTCCGCGGCATCGAGCTGTACCGGGCCAACTTCCGCCCCACGCTGCGCAGTCCGCGCGAGCGGCCGACGCAGGTGCCGGTCCAGCTGATCACCCTCACCCGGGACCGCTACGTCGCCCCGTTCCTCTCCGAGGGGCTGGAACGCTGGGTGCCCGAGCTGACCCGACGGACGCTGCACGCCGGCCACTGGTCGGCGCTGCTGGAGAAGGGAGCCACCGTGGCCGAGATGGTCCGCGAGTTCACCACCCGCATCGAACGCGGAAGCGCCGAGCCGACCCGGGAGCAGGGCGACGGCCGGCTGGTCGTCGTCACCGGCGGCGGCAGCGGCATCGGCCGGGCCACCGCGCTCGCCTTCGCCGAGGACGGCGCCCGCGTCGTGGTCTGCGACCTCGACCTCGCCGCCGCCGAGCGCACCGCCGAACTCGCCTCGCTGATCGGCTCGCAGGCGCACGCCTACCGGGTGGACGTCGCCGACGGCGCGGCGGTGGACGCCTTCGCACAGGCGGTCGCGGAGGAGCACGGGGTGCCCGACGTGGTGGTCAACAACGCCGGCATCGGCCACTCCGGGACGTTCCTGCAGACCACCGAGAAGGAGTGGCAGCGCGTCCTGGACGTCAACCTCTGGGGCGTCATCCACGGCTGCCGCGCCTTCGGCACGCTGATGGCCGACCGCGGCCAGGGCGGTCACCTGGTCAATGTCTCCTCGGCCGCCGCCTACCTGCCGTCCAAGGCGCTCACCGCGTACGCGACCAGCAAGGCCGCGGTGTTCATGCTCTCGGACTGCCTGCGCGCCGAACTCGCCGGGCACGGCATCGGCGTCTCCACCATCTGCCCGGGCATCGTCAACACCAACATCACCCGCACCTCCACCTTCTCCGCGACCACCGCCGACCAGCAGGCCGCCAAGCGGGCCCGCGCCGCCAGGCTCTACGCCCGCCGCGGCTTCCCCCCGGAGAAGGTCGCCACCGCCATCCTCACCGCCGTCCGCACCGGCAAGCCGGTCGTCCCCGTCACCCCAGAGGCCAAGGCCGCCCGCTTCCTCTCCCGCCTCAGCCCCGGCCTCCTGCGCCTGGCCGCTCGCCTCAACGTCACCTGAGCGGCCCCTGCGGGTCTGCGATATCGGACAGCCTTTGATACTCCAAGTCGGCGGTTCAGGCCGAGATCGACCGGTTGTTCAACGAGGGGCGGCTCGCGCTCTGTGGAGCCGTCGAGCTGGGGATCATGCACAGCGCCCGGTCGAAGGCCGACGCCGATCGCATCCGGGAGGGCTTGCGTGGCTTCGACTGGCTGACTACGCCCGATGAGGTGTGGGACCGCGCCATCGAAGTGCAGGCACTCCTCACCGCCGCCGGAAACCGGCGGGTGCTGTCCGTGGCGGACCTCGTCATCGCCGCCACCGCCGAGCGCCACAGCGTCACCGTCCTGCACTACGACGGGGACTACGACATGATCGCCGCCGTCACCGGCCAGCCGACCGAGTGGGTCGTCCCGCCGGGGACGGCGGACTGAGGGCCCCATCGGGCCTGTGAGAGCATCGAGGCCCATGGAGATGACAACGGCTCTGTGGTCCTTCGCCCTCGTCGTGGGGCTGCTCACGCTCACGCCCGGGCTCGACACCGCGCTGGTGCTGCGCACGTCCGCGCTCGGGCGGCGGCGCCAGGCGTGGGGGGTGGTGCTGGGGATCCAGACCGGAACGCTGGTCTGGGGGACGCTGACCTCGGCCGGGGTGACGGCGCTGCTGACCGCCTCGCAGGTGGCGTACGAGGTGCTGCGCTGGGGCGGGGCCGCGTACCTGGTGTGGATGGGCGTCGGCATGCTGCGCAGCCGGGGAGGGGAGGCGGCGGTCGAGGAGGAGCCGGCCGAGGGCGGCTTCGGGTACGGCTGGCGGCGCGGCACGCTGACCAATCTGCTGAACCCCAAGGTCGGGGTGTTCTACGTGGCCGTGCTGCCGCAGTTCATCCCCGCCGGGGCTCCGCACTTCGCCGCCGGGGTGGCGCTCACCTGCGTCCACGTGGTGGAGGGCGTGCTGTGGTCGACCGTCCTGGTCGGCTTCGCCCGGGCGCTGCGCGGCTGGCTGCGCCGCCCGGCCGCCCGGAGGCTGATGGACAGGGTGACCGGCGCGGTGGTGGTGGGCTTCGGCGTGAAGCTGGCGCTGAGCGACTGACCGCCGGCCTCAGGCGGCGTGCGTCCGTCGCGTGCGTCGTGCCCGGGGCTCCTCGGGGGTGGCCGGTGCCTCGTGGTGGATCGGGCCGTCCCCGGCGTTGAGCGGCAGGCAGCTGCCGCCGCGCCGGTGGGCGATGATCTCGGCGGCGACGGACACCGCCGTCTCCTCGGGGGTGCGGGCGCCGAGGTCGAGGCCGATGGGGGAGCGCAGCCGGCCGATCTCGGCCTCGGTGAGCCCGACCTCGCGCAGCCGCGCCTCGCGGTCGCGGTGGGTGCGGCGCGAGCCCATCGCGCCGACGTAGCCGACCGGCAGCCGCAGTGCGCGTTCCAGCAGCGGGATGTCGAACTTGGCGTCGTGGGTGAGCACGCAGAGCACGGTGCGCCCGTCGATCCGGTCGAGCTGGGAGTCGAGGTAGCGGTGCGGCCAGTCGACGACGACCTCGTCGGCCTCGGGGAAGCGCCGCTTCGTGGCGAAGACGGGCCGGGCGTCGCAGACGGTGACGCGGTAGCCGAGGAAGCGGCCGATCCGGACGACGGCGGCGGCGAAGTCGATGGCGCCGAAGACGAGCATCCGCGGCGCGGGCACGTAGGACTCGACGAAGCAGGTGACGGTGCCCTGGTCGCGGTCGTCGCAGGGGCGGCCGTCGAGGCCGAGCACGATCCGGCCGGTGCGTCCGGCGTCGAGCATGGCCCGGGCCTCGGTGACGACTGCCCGTTCCAGCGCGGTCAGGAGGTGTCGCGGGGGGCGCGTCGCCGGAAGGGGGGCGGCGGGCGACGGCTGGGCCGTCGAGGGGGCGGGGGGGAGGGCGGGGGAGAGGGCGCCGTGGTGGGTGTCGGCGGTGACGGCGACGGTGGCGCCGACGAGCCCGCCGGGCCCGGCGATCACCCGGGCGAGCGCGACCGGGGTGCCGGAGGAGATGTAGGCGATGCCGGCGTCGAGTCCGTCGTCGGCCCCGGGCCGGATCGGCTGGACGAACACGTCGAGGACGCCGCCGCAGGTCAGGCCGACGGCGAAGGCGTCCTCGTCGCTGTAGCCGAACCGTTCCAGCACGGGTTCGCCGGACTCGATGGCAGCCTGGCACAGCTCGTAGACCGCGCCCTCGACGCAGCCCCCGGAGACGCTGCCGATCGCCTCGCCGGCCGCGTCGACGGCCAGGGCCGCCCCCGGGTCGCGGGGCGCGCTGCCGGAGACGCCGACGACGGTGGCCACGGCGAAGGAGCGCCCGGCCGCGTGCCAGGCCTGCAACTGCTCGGCGATGTCCTGCATGTCGGGGAGCTCCTTACACAAGCGAGGGTAGACGGGAGGTGCCGCCGTACGGGAAACGATTCCCGCACGGCGGCGGTGCGGACAGGTCCTCTCCGGCCGAGAGGGTCAGACACGTCCTAGTGCACGCCCAGCCAGGATTTGATCGGGGTGAGCGCGAAGTAGACCACGAAGACCCCGGTGAGGATCCACATCAGCGGGCCGGGCTCGCGCCACTTGCCGGTGCCCGCCTTGATGACCGTGTACGAGATGACGCCCGCGGCGACACCGGCGGTGATGCTGTAGGTGAACGGCATCAGGGTGCAGGTGAGGAAGGCCGGGATGGCGACCTCGCGGTCGGACCAGTCGATGTGCCGGGCCTGGCTCATCATCATCGAGCCGATCACGACGAGGGCGGCGGAGGCCACCTCGGTCGGGACGATCGCGGCGAGCGGCGAGAAGAACAGCATCAGCGCGAACACGCCGCCGGTGACGGTCGAGGCGAGGCCGGTGCGGGCGCCGTCGCCGACACCGGTGGCGGACTCGACGAACACGGTCTGGCCGGAGGCGCCGGACAGGCCGCCGACGGCGCCGCCGGCCCCGTCGATGAACAGGGCCTTGGAGAGGCCGGGCATCCGGCCCTGCTTGTCGGCCAGCCCGGCCTCGGTGCCGACGCCGATGATGGTGGCCATCGCGTCGAAGAAGCCGGCCAGCACCAGGGTGAAGACGGCGACCGAGGCGCTGATGGCGCCCAGGCCGTGGCTGCCGAAGGCGCCGAAGAGGTCGACGTGGCCGAAGAGGCCGAAGTCGGGCGCGGAGACCGGGCTGCCCGGCCACACCGGGGCGGAGCTGACCCAGGTCTTCGCGGGGAGGTCGGCGACCGCGTTGATGACGAAGGCCACCACGGTGCCGCCGGCGATGCCGATCAGGATCGCGCCGCGGACGTTGCGGGCCAGCAGGACGAAGATCGCCAGCACGGTGAGGCAGAAGACCAGGACGGGCCAGCCGGCCAGCTCGCCGAAGGGGCCGAGCGCGAGCGGCGTGGGGCCGCCGGTGTGCACGAAGCCGGCCTTGACCAGGCCGATCAGCGAGACGAAGAGGCCGATGCCGATGGTGATGGCGTGCTTGAGCGGCAGCGGGATGCCGTTCATGATCTTCTCGCGGAGCCCGGACACGACCAGCAGGACGATCAGCAGGCCGTAGATCACGCACAGCCCCATGGCCTGGGGCCAGGTGGTGTGCGGCACCACCAGTGCGGAGATCACGCCGGAGACGGAGAGCCCGGCGGCGACCGCCAGGGGGACGTTGCCGACCACGCCCATCAGGATCGTGGTGACGGCGGCGGCGAGCGCGGTCGCGGTGGTGAGCTGCGCGTGGTCCAGCTTGAGGCCGTTGACGTCGGCGCCGCTCAGGATGATCGGGTTGAGCAGCACGATGTAGGCCATCGCCATGAAGGTGGTGAGGCCGCCGCGGATCTCATTGCCGAAGGTCGATCCCCGGGC
The DNA here is from genome assembly GCF_044744605.1 of Kitasatospora sp. NPDC087271. NCBI lineage: Bacteria > Bacillati > Actinomycetota > Actinomycetes > Kitasatosporales > Streptomycetaceae > Kitasatospora > Kitasatospora sp. NPDC087271. The sequence goes on along the minus strand of NZ_JBIUYQ010000001.1, from coordinate 184,413 downwards.
CGTGATCTTGAAGTACGCGTCCAGTGCGTTCTTCGGTGCGGGGGCCGGGGCCGGCGTGGCGGTGTCGTCCTCGGCGGGTCTTTCTTCCGTGGGGCCGGGTTCCATGGGGCTGTGTTCCGTGGGGATCCGGGTCATGTCCACTCCCAAGTGTCAAAGGGGGTTGGGGTGGGCGAGCCGACCTGATTGCCAGTCAACGAGGTTGGCGCAGGGGGACTGCTCGACTCACTGGGCGCACTGTGGCGGTGCCTGCGGTGCGTGGGTGGTGCGCACCGCTGCAGAACCCCGGCGTGGGAGAGGCAGCGGGATGGTGTGGTCGCGTGCCGTTGGGCGGTGCACGCGAGTGGGGGGGCGGTGGAGCGGCCCCGGGGCGGCGGGGAAGACGGTCGCCGCCCCGGGGAGGTTCTCCTGCTCCCCGTCGCTGGAGCCCGGGGAGGTTCTCCTGCTCCCCGGGGCCTGAAGCCCGGGGGAGCTCGCGGGCTCCGGGGGCGTCAGGCCCCGGGGGCCTCCGTGGTGAGGTGCTCGGGCCGGACCGGGATCCGGTTGAGGGCCAGGCCGGTGGCGTTGCGGATGGCGGCCACGATCGACGGCGTCGCCGAGACGGTCGGGGCCTCGCCGACGCCGCGCAGCCCGTACGGGGCGTGCGGGTCGGGCAGTTCGAGGATCTCCACCGGGATCGGCGGGGTGTCGAGGATGGTGGGGATCAGGTAGTCGGTGAAGGAGGCGTTGCGCACCTTCCCGTCCCGCACGATGATCTCCTCCATCACGGCGAGGCCGAGCGCCTGGGTGCAGCCGCCCTGGATCTGGCCGACGACGGAGAGCGGGTTGAGCGCCTTGCCGACGTCCTGGACGGCGGTGAGCTCGACGACCTTGACCAGGCCCAGTTCGACGTCCACGTCGACCACCGCGCGGTTGGCGCAGAAGGTGTACTGGACGTGGCCGAAGCCCTGCCCGGTCTCCTTGTCGAAGGGGACGGTCGGGCGGTGGTGGTGTTCGCGGGTGAGGTCGATGGCCTCGTCACCGAGCAGGTCGACCATGGGGACCAGCACGCCGGCGCTCTCCGAGACGACCTTCCCGGCGATCAGCGTGATGTCGCCGTGGGTCCAGCCGTAGCGGCGGCGGCCCTTCTCGATCAGCGCCCGCCTGACCGCCTCGGCGGCCAGCTTCACGGCGCCGCCGGTCATGTACGTCTGGCGCGAGGCGGAGGTCGAACCGGCCGAGCCGACCTCGGTGTTGGCCGGGTGGATGGTGACCAGCTCGACGCCCAGCTCGGTGCGGGCGATCTGGGCGTGCACGGTGACGCCGCCCTGGCCGACCTCCGCCATCGCGGTGTGGACCATGGCGACGGGCTCGCCGCCGATCACCTCCAGGCGCACCCGGGCGGTGGAGTAGTCGTCGAAGCCCTCGGAGAAGCCGACGTTCTTGATGCCGACCGAGTAGCCGACGCCGCGCACGATGCCCTCGCCGTGCGAGGTGTTGGACAGCGCCCCGGGGAGCTGGCGCACGTCCGGGTGCTCGGTGTCCAGCGGTGGCGGCAGCGGCATCTCCTTGGCGCGCCGCAGCAGTTCGGCGACCGGGGCGGGCGAGTCGATCTGCTGGCCGGTGGGCATGCGGTCGCCCTCCGACATGGCGTTGAGCTGCCTCAACTCGACCGGGTCCATGCCGAGTTCGCCGGCCAGCTTGTCCATCTGCGACTCGTAGCCGAACGCGGCCTGGACGGCGCCGAAGCCGCGCATGGCGCCGCAGGAGGGATTGTTGCTGTAGAGCGCGATGGCGTGCATCCGCACGTTCGGGATCACGTACGGGCCGTGCCCGAGCGAGGCCGCGTTGCCGACCACGGCGGGCGAGGCGGAGGCGTACGCGCCGCCGTCGAGCACGATCCGGCAGTCGGCGAAGACCAGTTTGCCGTCACGGGTGGCGCCGTGCTCGTAGTGCATCCTGGCGGGGTGGCGGTGCACGTGGCCGAAGAAGGACTCGTCGCGGGCGTAGACGATCTTGACCGGCTTGCCGGTGTGCTGGGCCAGCAGGCAGGCGTGGATCTGCATCGACAGGTCCTCGCGGCCGCCGAAGGCGCCGCCGACGCCGGCCAGGGTGAGCCGGACCTTCTCCTCGGGCAGGTCGAGGACCGGGGCCATCTGCTGGCGGTCGACGTGCAGCCACTGGGTGGCGATGTAGAGGTCGATGCCGCCGTCCTCGGCGGGCACCGCGAGGCCGGACTCGGGGCCGAGGAAGGCCTGGTCCTGCATGCCGACCTCGTAGTCGCCGCTGACGATGACGTCCGCGAGCGCGCGGACCTCGTCGGTGACGCCGAGGCCGGAGACCAGCCGCTGCTCGTGGCAGATGTTGCCGTACCCGTGCGACTTGTACTCGTGCGGCTCGTGCACGTAGCCGTGGGTGGCGGGGTCGAGGCACTGCTCCTCGGTGACGATCGGGGTGAGCACCTCGTACTCGACCTTGATCCTCTTCACCGCGCGGCGGGCGGTCTCCGGGTGGTCGGCCGCGACCAGGGCGATCGCCTCGCCGTGGTAGCGGACCTTGTCGATGGCCAGGGCCGGCTGGTCCTGGATCTCCAGCCCGTAGTACTTCGCGCCGGGGATGTCCTGGTGGGTGAGGACGGCGTAGACGCCGGGCACCTTGAGCGCCTCGGAGATGTCCACCGACAGGATGGTGGCGCGCGGGTGCGGCGAGCGCAGCGCCATGCCCCAGAGCATGTCCTCGTGCCACATGTCGGAGGAGTACGCGAACTCGCCCTTGACCTTGAGGTGGCCGTCCGGGCGCAGCGGCGAGCCGCCGATCCCGTCCTTGCTGGCCTGCCGGATGTCCTGGAGGTTCTTCTGACCCTGGATGGTGCGGGTGGTCATTGCGACACGGCCTTTCCGGCGCACGTGCGGGCGGACGCCAGCCGCACCGCGTCCATGATCTTCTCGTAGCCGGTGCAGCGGCAGAGGTTGCCCGACAGCGCCTCGCGGATGTCGTTGTCGCTCGGCTGGGCGTCCCGCTCCAGCAGCGCGTCGGTCTGCACCAGCAGGCCGGGGGTGCAGAAGCCGCACTGGACGGCGCCGGCATCGATGAACGCCTGCTGGACGAGGCCCAGTTCGCCGTTCTCCCCGGTCAGGCCCTCGACCGTGCGCACCTCGCGGTCCTGCACCTGGCCGGCCGCGACCAGACAGCTGCAGACCGGCACGCCGTCCAGGTAGACCGTGCAGGAGCCGCACTCGCCCTGCTCGCAGGCGTTCTTCGAGCCCGGCAGGCCGACCCGCTCGCGCAGCACGTACAGGAGGCTCTCGCCCTCCCAGACGTCGTCCGCCTCGACCGGCTTGCCGTTGGCGGTGAAAGTCACCCTCATGCCGCGCTCCTGATCTGCTTGCTGTAGTCGTTCCAGGTCCAGGTGAGGGTGCGGCGGGCCATCACGGCCAGCGCGTGCCGGCGGTAGTCGGCGGTGCCCCGGACGTCGTCGATCGGCGAGGCGGCGGCCTTGACCAGCTCGCCGAAGCGCTGGACCACCTCGGCGCCCAGCAGGTCGCCGGACTCCCAGAGGCCGCGCTCGGCGAGCACGCCCGCCAGGTACTCCTCGGCCTCGACGGCGCGGCGCGGCGTGGGGGCGGCCGAGCCGATGCCGGTGCCGACGGTGCCGTTCTTCGGGTGGAGGGCGAAACCGAAGGCGCAGACCGCGATCACCATGGCGTTGCGGGTGCCGATCTTCGAGAACTGCTGCGGGCCGTCCGCCACCGGGATGCGCACCGCCCGGATCAGCTCGTCGGCCTCCAGGCTGTTGCGCTTCACGCCGACGTAGAAGTCGTCGATCGGGATCAGCCGGGTGCCGCGCACGGAGGCGGCCTCGACCAGGACGTCCCGGCCGGCCGCCAGCAGCGCCGGGTGGGAGTCGCCGGCCGGGGAGGCCGCGCCGAGGTTGCCGCCGACGCCGCCGCGGTTGCGGATCTGCGGGGAGCCGACGGTGTGGGCCGCCAGCGCCAGCCCGGGCAGCGGCCCGGACAGCTCGTCGATGATCCGGGAGTAGGGGACGGAGGCGCCGAGCCTGACGACGCCGCCGTCGTTCGACCACTGGGTGAGCTCGGTGATGCGGTTCAGATCGAGAATCGCGGATGGCCGGTGCACGTCGAAGTTCAGCTCGACCATGACGTCCGTACCGCCCGCGATGGGCAGCGCGGTCGGGTACTCGGCCTTCGCCGCGAGTGCCTCGTCCCAGGTAGCGGGCCGAAGGAACTCCATGCGGGTGTCTCCTCAAGTCGTCGCCTGCCGGACGGGTGGGCACAGTGCCCGGAACTCGGTGTTCGGACCTCTCAACCGACCGCTTCGTCGCCTCCGCGTCGGGCCCCGGTCACCGGGCTGCGTCCGGCGGCGTGTCGCCCAGTGAACCGCCGGGACGGGGCCCACTGGCAGTCACCGATGGCATGAAGCCCCGGCTGTGCTCCCGCCCGGCATCCTGTACGTTCCTCTAAGGAGAGGAATGCGCAGCCCAGGTGTTCACCAGGTGCTACCTACGACCGTAATCCGGCCGTGATTCGCAAGCGACGGGCCCGTGATCCGGTCGCCCGTCCGGACGTGACGACAAGTACGGATGTTCGGGCACACTGTGACCCCCGACCGAACGCCCGGGCCTCCCCCGTTCGGCCCACCTCCAGCCCCGTCCCACCCTCAGCCCCCGTTAGGAGTCCGCGGATGCGTGTCCGTGACCTGCTCGCCCCCGGCGCCCCGCGACTGCGCCTGCTCGCGGCCGAGGACGAGCTGGACCGGCAGGTCAGCGGCGTCATGACCACGGACCTGCACGACCCCGGCCGCTACCTGCACGGCGGCGAGCTGGTGCTCACCGGCATGCTGTGGCGCACCGCCCCGGCCGACTCCGAGCGGTTCGTGCGGACGATCGTGGCCGGCGGCGCGGTCGCCCTGGCGGCCGGCGAGGCCGAGGTCGGTCCGGTGCCCGAGGACCTGGTGGAGGCCTGCCGGCGGCACCGGATGCCGCTGCTGGCCGTCCCCGACGACATCGCCTTCGGCACCGTCACCGAGTTCATCGGCCGCCAGGTCTCCGCCGACCGCGCCGCCGACCTCGCCGCCCTCGTCGACCGGCACCGCCTGCTGGTCTCGGCGGCCGGCGGCGGCGGCCTGGACGCGGTGCTGGACCTGCTCGGCGGCGACCTCGACCTCGACTGCTGGGTGCTCACCCCCACCGGCGCGGTGATCGCCGGCCCCGCCGACCGCCTCCCGGCCGAGGACCGCGACCAGCTGGTCCGCGCCCACCTCGGCGCCCAGCGCCAGCGCCGCCGCCCCCCGCACCGGGCCCGCCTGGCCGGCGGCTCCTACTCGCTGCTGCCCGCCCCGGCCTCGGCCGACCACCAGGCGCCGCTGGCCGACTGGGTGCTCGCGGTGGCCGGCGACGTCACCGAGTGGACCACCAAGCGCCAGCAGCTCGCCGAGAACCTGGCCCGGCTGGTCGCCGCCGAGCGCCACCGCCGCGACGAGGGCCGTCGGCTGCGCCGTCGCCTCGCCGACGAGGTGCTGGCCCTGCTCCAGCGCGACGCCGATCCGGCCGAGATCAGCCGCACCCTGTACGCCTCCTCGGCGATGGCCGCCCGCTACGAGAGCGTCGATCCCAAACCCCAGGCCCAGGACGGGTCCTGGCTGGTGCTCAGCGCCGAGGGCACCGGCCTGCCCGAGGGTGTGGTGCGCGCCGTCCTGGAGGAGGCGCTGGGCGGCACCACCGACCGCGCGCTGGTCGCCGGGGCCGGCTCCGGCGCCGTCGTGGTGCTGCCCGCCCTGGACGGCCCGGTGCCCGCCGAGACCCTGCGCGACCTGCTCGCCCCGCTGGAGGCGGGCCTCGGCTCGGAGGGCCGGATCACCCTCGGCGTCTCCGCCCCCGCCTCCGAGGCCGGCGGCCTGCGCGGCGCCCTGGAGGAGGCCCGGCACGCCCGCCGGATCGCCGCCGCCCGGGTCGGCCGGGTCTGCGTGGCGGGCCCCGAGGAGCTGGCCTCGCACGTGCTGCTGCTGGCGGCCGTCCCGGACGAGGTCCGCCGCGCCTTCCGCGGCCGGCTGCTGGACAAGGTGATCGCGTACGACATCGAGCACCAGGCGGACCTGGTCCGCACCCTGGAGGCGTTCCTGCGCTCGGACGGCTCCTGGACGCGCTGCGCCGCGCAGCTGCACGTCCACGTCAACACCCTGCGCTACCGGATCGGCCGGATCGAGGAGCTGACCGGCCGTGACCTCTCCCGGCTGGAGGACCGGGTGGACTTCTACCTGGCGCTCGAACTGGCCTGACGGCCGGGCCTGAGAGCCGTGCCCCACGCAGGAGGGGCCCGCCGCGAGTGCTCGCGACGGGCCCCTCCTGCATGATCGTTACTGCTTGGGACTACTGCTTGGGACTACTGCGGCGGGATGACCGAGGTCATCCACTCGAAGATGCTCGGCACCATGGTCTTCCACAGCTCGGTGGTGTGCGGGCCGTTGCTCTCCTGGACCTGGACCTTGGTCGGCTCCTTGGCAGCCGCCGCGATCGCCTGGCCGTCCTCCAGGCCGTCGCCCTTCTTGCCGCTGATGTAGAGGCTGACCTTCGGCGGCTGCTGGGCGCTCTTGAGGATGTTGACCGGGTTGTTGGCCTCGCGCAGCTTCGGGTCCTTGCCGACCAGGGAGTCGCTCTCGGACGCCGGGTCGTTGTAGCCGGACATCGAGATCGCGGCCCGGTACCGGTTGGGGTGCGCCAGGGACAGCTTGGCCGCGCAGTGGGCGCCGGCCGAGTAGCCGGCGATGCCCCAGCGGTCCGGGGACGGGTCGGCGCGGAAGTTGTCCATGATCATCTGCGGGACGTCCCGGGTGAGCCAGGCGTCGGCGTTGATCTTGCCGGGGATGTCGGTGCAGCCGGCGTCCTGGTGGTTGCCGAGGAGCAGGGTGCGCGGCGAGACCAGGATGAACGGGGAGACCTTGCCCTGCTGCATCAGCGGCTTGAGCTGCTCGGAGACCTTGAGGGTGCCGTACCAGGTGGAGGAGGAGCCCGGGTAGCCCGGGATCAGCTCGACCACCGGGAACTTCTTGTCCTTGAACGCCGGGTCGTTGTACTGCGGCGGCAGCCAGACCAGCACCTCGCCGTCGACCCCGGACACCTGGCCCTTGAGCTCGGTCTTCTGGACGTCGCCGGGCACCGCCGGGTCGCCCACGCCGGCGAACTTCTGGAGCGCCTTCGGCGGCTGCTTGGCCGCGTCGCCACCGCCCTGGCCGGCGCCCTCCTTGCCCGAAGCGCCCTGGTCGGCCGGCGCCACCTGCGGCACGGCCCGGACGTGGTCACCGGTGCCGAGCAGGTCGTCCCAGTTGCCGTAGATCAGGTTGGCGTTGTTGACCATCACGAAGACCATCAGCACGGCCGTGATCTGGCAGAACATGATCATGACGAGCCTGGACAGGATCCGCACCGGGTTCGGCCCGCGGACCTTGCCCCAGTACAGGAGCGCCACCGCGATGGACACCGGCACCAGGATGACGGTGAGGATGAAGAATGGCGTACCTGTCAGTTGCATCGAGTTCTCGTATCCGGGTTGCTGGCCGCCCGAGCCCCACTCGCCCGAACGCACTCCAATGGCATTGGACGGCGCTGAACCGATGATCGGTTGCCATCCGAATCTGTGCGGAACCTGAGAGGAACATCACGTTTCCTGTGATGTTCCTGTTTCGGGTCGGCGCTAAGTCTGCCACCCGGACGGCCGTCGTCCGGACGAGATGTCCAGCGAACTTCCAGGAAGGTCCCCCGGGGCACCTTACCTCCCGCGTCGCGGGCGCCGCCGGGCGAGGCGGTGTCATCCACGTGCCGCCCGGCCAGAGAGACTATGGGGATGAGCACAACCCGCTTTCGCCCGTCCCGCCGTTTCTGGCCCGTCTGCGCCCTCCTGGCACTCGCGGTCACAGCGGCCGGTTGCAGCAGTACCGGAGGCCGCCGCGCCGAGGAGGCCCGCGCCAAGGCGTCGGCCGCCGGCGGCAGCGCCGTCACCACCCCGCGCTGGAAGGTCGCCATGGTGACCCACGCCGGGGCCGGCGACGCCTTCTGGGACAGCGTGCGCAAGGGTGCCGAGCAGGCCGCCGCCAAGGACAACATCACCTTCCTGTACTCCAACGACGCGCAGACCCAGAACCAGGTCCAGCTCGTCCAGGCCGCCATCGACCAGAAGGTCGACGGCCTGCTGGTCACCCTCGCCAAGGGCGACGCCATGGCCGACGTCCTCGGCAAGGCCAAGGCCGCCGGCATCCCCGTGATCACCGTCAACTCCGGCCAGGAGTACTCCGCCAAGTTCGGCGCGCTCACCCACATCGGCCAGGACGAGTCCACCGCCGGCCAGGCGGCCGGCACCGAGCTGGCCGGCCGCGGCCGCACGAACGTGCTCTGCGTCATCCACGAGCAGGGCAACATCGGCCAGGAGCAGCGCTGCTCCGGCGCCCAGTCCAAGGCCGGCGGCGCCTTCCAGGTGCTGTACGTGGACGGCGTCAACATGCCCGACGCCCGCGCCGCGATCTCCGCCAAGCTCCAGGCCGACCCGGCCATCGACACCGTGCTCACCCTCTCCGGCCCGATGGCCGCCACCGGCCTCCAGGCCGTCCAGGACGTCCACCGCGCCGTCGAGCTCGACACCTTCGACCTGGGGCCGCAGGTGGTGGCCGGCCTCAAGTCCGGCTCCGTCGGCTTCGCCGTCGACCAGCAGCCTTACCTCCAGGGCTACGAGGGCGTCGACCTGCTCTGGCTGTACAAGTCCAACCTGGACATGCTCGGCGGCGGCAAGCCCGTCGCGACCGGCCCGCAGATCCTGACCAAGGACGACGCCGACGCGCTCGCCGAGTACGTCGCGAGGGGGACCAGGTGAGCACCACCGACGTCCTCGCCCAGGACCGCCCGGCCGCGCTGCGCCGCCTCCTCGCCCGCCCCGAGCTCGGCTCGCTGATCGCCGCCGTCGCGGTGTTCACCGTCTTCGCGGTGGCCGCCGAACCCTTCCTGCGGGTCTCCTCGCTGGGCACCGTGCTCTACGCGGCGTCCACCATCGGGATCATGGCCGTCCCGGTCTCGCTGCTGATGATCGGCGGCGAGTTCGACCTGTCGGCGGGCGTGCTGGTCACCACCGCCGCGCTGACCTCCTCGATGGTCTCCTACCAGTTCACCGCGGTGACCTGGGTCGGCACTCTGGTCTCGCTCGCCGTCACCCTGGCCGTCGGCGCCTTCAACGGCTGGATGCTCGGCCGCACCCGGCTGCCCAGCTTCATCGTCACCCTCGGCACCTTCCTGATGCTGACCGGTGCCAACCTCGGCGTCACCAAGCTGGTCTCCGGCACCGTCTCCACCAAGCCGATCTCCGACATGGAGGGCTTCGCCTCCTGCCGCTGGCTGTTCGCCTCCGAGGTCACGGTCGGCGGACTGACGATCAAGGCGACCGTCTGGTGGTGGCTCGGCCTGCTCGCGGTCGGCAGCTGGGTGCTGCTGCGCACCCGCTTCGGCAACTGGATCTTCGCCGTCGGCGGCGACGCGGACGCCGCCCGCGCGGTCGGCGTGCCGGTCGCCCGCACCAAGACCCTGCTCTACCTCGGTGTCGGCTTCGGCGCCTGGGTGCTCGGCCAGCACCTGCTGTTCTCCTTCGACACCGTGCAGTCCGGCGAGGGCGTCGGCAACGAGCTGATCTACATCGTCGCGGCCGTCATCGGCGGCTGCCTGATCACCGGCGGCTACGGCTCGGTGGTCGGCTCCGCGCTCGGCGCGCTGATCTTCGGCATGGCCAGCAAGGGGATCATCTACGCCCAGTGGAACCCGGACTGGTTCAAGTTCTTCCTCGGCGCGATGCTGCTGCTCGCCGCCCTGCTGAACGCGTACGTCAAGCGCCAGGCCGAACGGGGGCCCCGATGAAGACCGAACTGCTCGCCCTGGAGGGCGTCGGCAAGAGCTACGGCACCGTCCGCGCCCTCCAGGACGTCTCGCTCACCCTGCACGCCGGCGAGATCAGCTGCGTGCTCGGCGACAACGGCGCCGGCAAGTCCACCCTGATCAAGATCATCTCCGGGCTGCACCAGCACGACGAGGGCACCTACACCGTCGGCGGCGAGGAGGTCCGGCTCGACTCCCCGCGCCAGGCCCTGGACCGCGGCATCGCCACCGTCTACCAGGACCTCGCCGTCGTCCCGCTGATGCCGGTCTGGCGCAACTTCTTCCTCGGCTCCGAGCAGGGCCACCGCCGCTGGGGCGGCCTGCGCCTGGACGCCGAGGCGATGCGCGCCACCACCCGCGAGGCGCTCGCCCGGATGGGCATCGACCTGCACGACGTGGACCGCCCGATCGGCACCCTCTCCGGCGGCCAGCGCCAGTGCGTGGCGATCGCCCGGGCCGTGCACTTCGGCGCCAAGGTGCTCATCCTGGACGAGCCGACCGCGGCGCTCGGCGTCAAGCAGTCCGGAGTGGTGCTCAAGTACGTCACCGCCGCCCGCGACGCCGGGCTCGGGGTCGTCCTGATCACCCACAACCCGCACCACGCGTACCTGGTCGGCGACCACTTCACCCTGCTCAAGCGGGGCCGGATGGCCGGCAGCCACCCGCGCGCCGAGATCGGCCTCGAACAGCTCACCACCGAGATGGCCGGCGGCTCCGACCTCGCCGAGCTCTCGCACGAGCTGGCCCGGCCCACCGAACCCCAGCCCCGCACCGAACCCCAGCCCCGCACCGACCCCCAGCCCCGTCCTGACCCCGAGCCCCGTGAGGAGCGTCCGTAGCCGTGACCAGCCCCCAAGGCAGCACCCGGCCGGCCGTCCTGCCCACCCTGCTCGGCCTCGGCCCCCGCGCCGAGCGCCGCCGCCGCGCCCTGCCCGCCGGGATACTGCGACTGCCCACCATCGGCGTCGACATCGGCGGCACCAAGGTGGTCGCCGGAGTGGTGGACGGCGAGGGCAAGGTGCTGGAGAAGCTGCGCACCGACACCCCCGACAAGAGCAAGAGCGCCAAGGTCGTCGAGAACGTCATCGTCGACCTGGTGCTGGAGCTCGCCGACCGGCACGACGTCCACGCCGTCGGCATCGGCGCGGCCGGCTGGGTCGACGCCGACCGTTCCACGGTGCTGTTCGCCCCGCACCTGAACTGGCGGGGCGAGCCGCTCCAGCAGGCGCTCAGCGAGCGGCTGCGCTTCCCGGTGATCGTCGAGAACGACGCCAACGCCGCCGCCTGGGCCGAATGGCGCTTCGGCGCCGGGCGCGGCGAGGACCACATGGTGATGCTCACCCTGGGCACCGGCATCGGCGGCGCCGTCGTCCGCGACGGCTACGTCGACCGCGGCAAGTACGGCCTGGCGGGCGAGTTCGGCCACATGCAGGTGCTGCCCGGCGGCCACCGCTGCCCGTGCGGCAACCGCGGCTGCTGGGAGCAGTACTCCTCCGGCAACGCGCTGGTGCGCGACGCCCGCGAACTCGTCGCCGAGGAGTCCCCGGTGGTGCAGCCGCTGCTCGCCCGGGCCGGCGGCACCGTCGAGGGCATCACCGGACCGCTGGTCACCGAGGCCGCCCGGGCCGGCGACCCGACCGCCACCGAACTGCTCTACGAGGTCGGCACCTGGCTCGGCGTCGGCATCGCCAACCTGGCCGCCGCGCTCGACCCGGGCCGCTTCGTCATCGGCGGCGGCGTCTCCGAGGCCGGCGACCTGCTGCTCGGCCCGGCCCGGGACACCTTCCGCCGTACCCTCACCGGGCGCGGCTTCCGGCCCGAGGCCAGCATCGTGCACGCCGCACTCGGCAACGAGGCCGGCCTGGTCGGCGCCGCCGACCTCGCCCGGCAGGTCGCCCGCCGGTTCCGCACCATCAAGCGGCGCAGGGTCGAGCGCAGCGGCGTCTGAGCCCTTTCGCCTGATTCGGTTCCGTCAACTACCGGTTGGTAGCGGTGCGGTGTGATTGTCGGGATCATGCCTCCTGTGAGACAACGGAGTTGACGTCGACTCAGGAGGACTCGGATGAGGGCTCTGGCCCGGATCGCACCACCGCTGCTGCTCGCCACCGCCCTGGTCTGGTCCTGCGCCGGACCGGCCGGGGCGGCGGGGGCAGCCCCGCCGCCGAAGGCCCCCGAGGCGGTGGGCCGGGGCGGAGCGGTGGCCAGCGTCGACGCCGACGCCACCGCGGCCGGCATCGAGGTACTGCGCAAGGGCGGCAACGCGGTCGACGCGGCGGTCGCGACCGCGGCCGCCCTCGGCGTCACCGAGCCCTACTCCTCCGGCATCGGCGGCGGCGGGTACTTCGTCTACTACGACCACGCCAGCGGCCGGGTGCACACCATCGACGGCCGCGAGGTGGCCGGCCGCACCGCCGACAGCGGGCTGTTCCTGGAGGACGGCAAGCCGCTGGCCTTCGCCGACGCCGTCACCAGCGGCCTGTCCGTCGGCGTCCCCGGCACCGCCGCCACCTGGGACACCGCCCTGCGCCAGTGGGGCACCCGCACGCTCGCCGACGCCCTCGAACCCGCCGAGCGGATCGCCGACAACGGCTTCGTCGTCGACCAGACCTTCCGCGGCCAGACCGCCGACAACTACGACCGGTTCAAGGACTTCCCGGACACCGCCAAGCTCTACCTGCCCGGCGGCAAGCCCCCCGAGGTCGGCACCGTCCTGCGCAACCCCGACCTCGCCGCCACCTACCGGCTGCTGGCCAAGGACGGCGTCAAGGCCTTCTACCAGGGCGAGCTTGGCAAGGACGTGGCCAACACCGTCCAGCACCCGCCGGTCGACCCGGCCTCCGGCCGCAAGGCCCGCCCCGGCAAGATCGACACCGCCGACCTCGCCGCCTACCAGGTCCGCCGCCAGGCGCCCACCCACGTCCCGTACCGCGACTACGACGTCTACTCCATCGCCCCCTCCAGCTCCGGCGGCACCACCGTCGGCGAGGCGCTCGGCATCCTGGAGGACGGCGACCTCGGCGCGTACAGCGACACGCAGTACTACCACCACTTCCTGGACGCCTCCCGGATCGCCTTCGCCGACCGCAACCGCTGGGTCGGCGACCCGGCCTTCGGCGACGTCCCCACCAGGGAGCTGCTCTCCGCGCGCTACGCCGCCTCCCGGGCCTGCCTGATCAGCCCCGACCGCGCCCTCACCAGCCCGCTCGCCCCAGGCGACCCGCGCCACCCCGCCGACTGCGCCGAGGCCGGCCCCGCCGTCGCCGAGCCCTACGAGGGCCCCAACACCACCCACCTCAGCGTGGCCGACCGCTGGGGCAACGTCGTCTCCTACACCCTCACCATCGAGCAGACCGGCGGCAGCGGCATCACCGTCCCCGGCCGCGGCTTCCTGCTCAACAACGAGCTCACCGACTTCGACTTCACCCCGCTCACCCCGGGCGTCCCCGACCCCAACCTGCCCGGCCCGGGCAAGCGGCCGCGCTCCTCGATCTCCCCGACCATCGTGCTGCGCGACGGCGAACCGCTGCTCGCCACCGGCAGCCCCGGCGGCGCGACCATCATCACCACCACCCTCCAGGTGCTGCTCGGGCGGCTCGACCGGGGCCTGAGCCTGGAACAGGCCATCGCCGCACCGCGCGCCAGCCAGCGCAACACCGTCGCCACCCAGGCCGAGCCCGGCTTCCTGGCGCTGCCCGAACGGGCCGCGCTGGAGGCGCTCGGGCACAGCTTCACGTCCGTCGCCGAGATCGGCGCCGCCACCGGCGTCGAACGGCTGCCGGACGGGCGGTGGGTGGCCGCGGCCGAACCGGTCCGGCGCGGGGGCGGCTCCGCGGCGGTGGTCCGGCCCACGGGCTGACCGGGCCGCAGGCCGGCCGGGCCGTACTGTCGGTGCCGGGCGGTATGTTCGGGGTGGGCGTCCCCTCGGGGGGTGCCCACCCCTCGTCTCGACCGAAGCACCCGTCCGTACCGAACCACCGGGAAGGCCGCCCGCCGTGACCGTCCGCATCGCCACCTGGAACATCAACTCCGTCACCGCGCGGCTGCCCAAGCTCCTGGAGTGGCTGGAGAGCGCCAAGCCCGACGTGCTCTGCCTCCAGGAGCTCAAGTGCGCGGCCGACGCCTTCCCGTACGAGGAGGTGCGCGCCCTCGGGTACGAGACCGCGGCCCACGGCACCGGCCGGTGGAACGGCGTCGCGATCGTCTCCCGGATCGGCCTGGACGACGTCGTGCGAGACCTGCCCGGCCAGCCCGGCTACCTCGCCGACGGCGCCCTGCTGCCCGACGTCGAGCCGCGCGCCGTCGCCGCCACCTGCGGCCCGGTCCGGGTCTGGTCGGTCTACGTGCCCAACGGCCGCGAGGTCGACCACGCCCACTACCGCTACAAGCTGGAGTGGCTGCAGGCGCTGCGCACGGCCGCCACCGAGGACGCCGCCGGGCCCCGCCCGTTCGCCGTCCTCGGGGACTTCAACATCGCTCCCGCCGACGAGGACGTCTACGACGTCGCCGCCTTCGAGGGCCTCACCCACGTCACCCCCGCCGAGCGGGCCGCGCTGGAGGCCCTCGGCGAGGTGGGCCTGCACGACGTGGTGCCGCGCCCGCTCAAGTACGACCGCCCCTACACCTACTGGGACTACCGCCAGCTGGCCTTCCCCAAGAACCGGGGCATGCGGATCGACCTCACCTACGCCAACAAGCCGTTCGTGGACGCCGTCACCGACAGCTACGTGGACCGCGAGGCCCGCAAGGGCAAGGGCACCTCGGACCACGCGCCGGTCGTGGTGGACCTCGACCTGTGAATCACCCTGGGTGAGGGGTGGTAACCCGAACGGTCCCGACCGGTGGCCGGGGCCGGGCGGGCTGCCTACTGTCGGGCATAACCGGGTGCAGTTGTTCGACCACGTGGACATCGGAGTCCCCCCGGCTGCGCCCGAGAATCCCGGAGGTTCCGGCATGCGCCCCATGCGTACGGCCGCCGCCGCCCTGATCGGCGCGACGGTGCTGACCGGCCTGACGGCCCCCCTCGCATCCGCCAGGGACGGCTCGGCCTCGGTCAGCCCGCCCCAGGCCGCACCGGGCCAGACCGTGAAGCTCACGGTCTCCTGTGAGAAGTCGGACAAGCCCGACGCCAAGACCATCACCGCCCACTCCGCCGCGTTCGAGGGCGGTCCGGCCACTCTCACCCTGGGCTCCGACGGCAAGCACAGCGGCTCGGCCCGGCTGGCCGGCCAGCACTCCGGGGACAACAGGATCGACGGCACCTGCCCGGACGGCGGGGCGTTCTCCACCAAGGTCGCGGTCGCCGGCGTCCCGGTCGCCGGCTCCGACAGGGGCTCCGACAGGGGCTCCGACAAGGGCTCCGAGAAAGGGCCTGAGAAAGGGCCTGAGAAAGGCGCCGAGAAGGGTCCCGAGAAAGGCCTCGGCGACTGGGGCAAGGCGGCCGGCGAGTGGGCGGGCTCGCTCGGCCAGTCCGGCGCCGGCGGCCAGCAGGTCGCCCCGCACGGCGCCGTGAACACCGGCCTCGGCGGTTCGGTCGCGGCCGATCCGGCGGAGCTGGCCGGGGGCCTGGCCCTGGTGGCGGGCGGCGTCGGAGGCTTCTGGCTGCTGCGGCGGCGCGGTGCCTGATGGGCACCGCCGCCGTTCTGTTTTCCCCGCGCGCCGTCGGACCCTGACCGGGCCGACGGCGCACAGGCGTGTCAGCCGGCCTGCGGCGCGGGCTTCCGCTGCTGCTGAGGCCCGTGCCCGGTTTCCTGCCCGTGCTTGTTCTCGTGCCCGAGTTCGAGCTGACGGTGCCCGTGCTCGTGCTCGTGCCGGAGGGTGCCGCTGGCCAGCAGGTACTGGGCCAGGACGTACGTCGCCATGATCCAGAACTGGTGCCCCGGCAGTTCCCGCCACTTCGCCAGCTGGGTGGCGATCAGCGTGTCGGACAGCAGGAACAGCGCCCCGCCCAGCCCGGTCCGCCAGCCCAGCCCGGCCGAGGTGACGGCCGTGGAAGCGAGCAGCAGGCTGTAGCCGGCCACCGGGATCCGCAGGTCCCCGAGGTCCGGCCAGAGCTGCCCGACCATGGCCACCCAGGCGGTCGCGTACGCGGCCGCCACCACCAGGGCCCGCCGACGGTCGGTCAGCGCCCCGCGCCGGACGAACATCGTCACGTAGCAGACGTGCGCCGCCGCGAACGAGCCCATCCCGGCCAGGAACGCGGTGTCGTTCTTCAGCTGGAGCAGCACGTCCCCGCCCGCGCTCAGCAGCAGTGCCGGGGCCAGCGGCTTCGGCGCCCGCCGCCCGGCGGTGGCGGCCGCGGCGACGCTGTGCGCGGCCAGCAGCGGCATCAGGGCCGGCTTGGTGGCGTTCTGCAGCACGGACGCGCCGGAGGCGATCGCGCCCAGGTGCGTCGCCGAGGCGGCCGCGAAGCCGCCGAGCAGGCCGGCGGCCGAGCGCAGGCGGCCGCCGAGGACGGCACGGGTGGTCGTACGGATGCTCATGCGGCTGCTGACCTCCGGGGTCGGGCGGTGGGGGAGTGGGACGAACCCTAGGCGACCCGCCGGTGCGGCGGAAGAGCGGGTTACCGGTGCGTAACCCGGGTGGTGCGGGGCGGGTGACGGCGCGGCGGCGGGTGCGGGCCGGCGGGTGGCGTAGCGGAGGGCGGCCGGTCACTTCGGCGCACGGCCGGTTGCTGCCACCGGGTGACCCGGCCACCGTCTAGTCTGGTCCCCGACATGGAGCAGCAGGAGTACGCGGTCGGCGCCACCCGGGTGGCCACCGGCAGGCCGGACGGGCGCACGGGCGGGACGGGGCGGAGGACCACCGACGCCCTCCTCGCCGTACGCGAACCCGCGGCCGGACCGGCACCCGAAGCCGTGTCCGGCCCCCGTGCTGACGCCGCGCCGACCAGGCCCGCGCCGGAGCCGGGCGCCGCCTCCGCACTCTCGCCCGACCCGGGCCTGCTCCGGCTCGCCCACTGGTTCGCCGCCGCCACCCCCGGCACCGCCGACGACCTGTGCGCCGCCTCCTTCGGCCTCTACCCGGCCCGCCATCTCGGCGCCCCCGCCGAAGCGGCGCCCGACGCCGACGTCAGCTGGTGGCACGGCCCCACCGCGCACGCGACCGCCGCCCTGCGCTCCCGGGAGCCCCGCCCCGT
Organism: Kitasatospora sp. NPDC087271; assembly: GCF_044744605.1. Classification (NCBI taxonomy): domain Bacteria; kingdom Bacillati; phylum Actinomycetota; class Actinomycetes; order Kitasatosporales; family Streptomycetaceae; genus Kitasatospora; species Kitasatospora sp. NPDC087271. The sequence goes on along the minus strand of NZ_JBIUYQ010000001.1, from coordinate 167,380 downwards.
CGGCGGTCTGCGCCGCGCCCGGCGGGACGCCTCCGCGCTGCCCGTCGTCCGGTCAGGTGCCAAGCCGGGCAGGCCCGGCAGGCACCGCAAGCCCGAGCGGACCCGCCCGGTGCCGGGCGCGCAGGATCGTTCCGGCCAGGACCTTCCGATACCGGCCCCGGCCCTGCCCGTCGCGGACGTCTCCGCCCCGGCCCTGCCCGTCGTCGACCTTCCCGTCGTCGACCTGCCCGCCGCCGAACGCCGGATCGCCGCCCGGCTGCTGCTCGCCCACCCGCTGGTCACCGCCTCCGGCCCGCACGCCGACGGCTTCCCGCTGATCCGCCGTCACCGCGACTGGCTCGTCGAACGCTTCGACGCCCTGCTCGGCTACCGGCTCGTCGTCGGCCCCTGGCACGCCCGGCTCTGCAAGGCCGGCCTCGGCCCCGGCGCCGCCCGCCGCCTCGAACACCCCGCGACCGGCGCCCCGTTCACCCCCGCCGGTTACGCCCAACTCGCTCTCGCCCTCGCCCTGTTGGTCGACGCCCCCGAGCAACTGCCGTGCGGGCGGCTGCTCGACGCCATGCGCGCCGCGGCGCCGGGCCTCGCCGCCGGCCCGGCCGACCGAGCGATGGCCCTCGCCGCGCTCGCCGACTGGCAGGTCCTCGGCGACCTGCCGGCCGACCCGGCCGACCCGGCCGTCCGGGCCGCCGTACTGACCGTCGACCGCGAACTCGCCCGCGCCGTCCCGGCCGGTCCGCCCGCCCTCGCCGACGACGCCGCCGACCTGATCCGCCGCGCCGCCGACGCCGAACCCGCCACCGCCGTGCGCCGTCTGCTCGCCGAGACCCCCGCCGTCCTCGACGCCGACCTCCCCGAGGACCGGAGCGCCTGGCTGCACGAGCACCGGCTGAGCGGCCCGGCCGCGCTCGCCGACTTCCTCGGCCTGGAGACCGAGCTGCGGACCGAGGGCGTCGCCCTGCTCGACCCGGCCGACGAGCTCACCGACCTCGTCTTCCCCGGCGCCGGCCCCCTGCCGCAGGCCGCCCTGCTGCTGCTCGAACGCCTGGTGGAGGAAGTCCGCCCGCTGCCCGGCGAGAGCACCACCGGCGGCGACGTCCCGATCCCCGACGCGCTGATAGACGGCCTCCTCGGCGACATCGCCGACGAGTACGGCCTCCCGGCCCGCTGGCGCCGCGACTACCTCGCCGACCGGACCGCGCTGCGCCGCGACGCCCTCGACCTGCTCCACAACCTCGGCCTGATCACCCCCACCCCCCGCGGCAGCCGCCCCCCGGGCTGGCTCCTGCGCCCGCCCGCCGCCCGCTACGCCCCCGCCCCGGACTTCCACCCCGTACCCGGCACCGGCCGCCACTCCCGCCCCGCGCCGGCCGGGGCCCGGGAGCAGCGGCGCGCCTGAGGCCGGTTCGCCGCTCAGCTCCGCTGTCGCGCCTCGCCGCTCCGCCGTCGCCGGAAAGGCGGAAGCACCGCGTCCGGGGGCGGACGGCGGTGCTGAAGGGGTGGATCGGACGGTCAGTCGGTCTCTTTCTCTCCGGTCGCTTTCTCGCGGGTCACTTTCTCGCGGTGGCCGTGGTGGCGGCGAGGGTGCCGTGCTGGACGGTCTCGACGGTGGCGCCGACGCCGAAGGTGCCGAGGGCGATGGAGGCGAGGACGGCGGTGGCGGCGAGGAGCCGGCGGTGGCGCCGGGGGAGCGGGAAGCGCGGTTCCTGGTAGGGCGCCTGAGGGCTGGCGTTCATGACAGGGAGGGTTCCAGGGTGGTGTGAACGGTCGGTACGCGCGGGTGAAGTCCGGGCGGGGGTTGGGCGTCGGTTGGCCGCGTACGCCCCACCCGCGCGGGTGGGGCGTACGCGCTGGTCAGCGGCGTGGTGTGCGTTCGGCGAGGGCCTCGCCGACGGCGACCCGGACGGCGTCGCGCAGGCCGTGCACGGGGTGCAGGCGGGACGGGCCGGCGGCCGGGTCCTCGCGGAGCTCCTTCACCAGGGACACGCAGAGCAGCAGCATCACGACCACGAACGGCAGCGCGACCAGGATCGTCGCGTTCTGCAGCGCGGTGAGCCCGCCGGCCAGCAGCAGGGCGGCGGCGACCCCGCCCATCAGCACGCCCCAGACGACCACGAGCCAGGTGCGCGGGTGCAGCGAGCCGCGGCTGGAGAGCGAGCCGAGGACGAGGGAGGCGGAGTCGGCGCTGGTGATGAAGAAGGTCATCACCAGCAGCACGGCGACCACGCTGGTGGCGGAGCCGAGCGGCAGCGAGCGCAGCATCTCGAACAGCGAGGCCTCCGCGCCCTTCGGGATGGTCGCGACCAGGTCGGCCGTGCCCGTGGTGACCAGCCGGATCGCGGTGCCGCCCATCACGCAGAACCAGATCACGGTGGCCCCGCTGGGCACCAGCAGGACGCCGAGCAGGAACTGCCGGATGGTGCGGCCGCGGGAGATGCGGGCGATGAAGGTGCCGACGAAGGGGGCCCAGGAGAGCCACCAGGCCCAGTAGAAGATCGTCCAGGAGCCGAGCCAGCTCTCGTCGGTGAAGGCCCCGGTCTGGGTGGACATGCCGAGCAGGTCGGAGAGGTAGCCGCCGACGGTGGAGGGGATCGCGTCCAGCGTGAACACCGTCGGGCCGAACACGAAGACGAAGAGCATGATCAGCGAGGCCAGGACGACGTTCGCGGTGGAGAGCCACTTGACGCCCTTGTGGACGCCGGAGAAGGCGGAGAGCACGAAGGCGGCGGTCAGCGAGCCGATGATGATCAGCTGGGCGTTCTGGGTGTTGCGCACGGAGGTGATGTAGCCGAGGCCGTCGGCGACCTGGAGCGCGCCGAGGCCGAGGCTGGTGGCGGAGCCGAAGACGGTGGCGAAGACGGCCAGCAGGTCGATCGCGCGCCCGGCCCAGCCGTCGGCGCCGCGCTGGCCGATGAGCGGGACGAAGGCGGCGGAGATGCGGTTGCCGCGGCCCTTGCGGAAGGTGGTGTAGGCGAGGGCGAGGCCGCCGACGGCGTAGATCGCCCACGGATGCAGCGTCCAGTGGAACAGCGAGAACTCCAGGGCCTGCTGGGCGGCGGCCGCGCTCTGCGGTTCCAGGCCGGAGCCGGGCTGCGGGGTGGCGAACAGCTGGAGCGGCTCGCCGACGCCGTAGAACATCAGGCCGATGCCCATGCCGGCGCTGAACATCATGGCGACCCAGGCGAGGGTGGAGAACTCGGGTTCGTCGTCGTCGCGGCCGAGCCGGATGCGGCCGAAGCGGCTGAAGGCGAGCAGCACGGTGAGGACGAGGAAGACGTCGGCGGCCACCACGAACAGCCAGCCGAAGTTGTGCAGGACCCAGCCGAGCGCGCTGCTGGAGGTCCGGCCGAGCGAGTCCTCGGCGAAGACTCCCCAGGCGACCACGGCCAGCACCAGGGCGGCGCTGATCCCGAACACCGCCCGGTCGGCGGGCAGGGTCGCGGCGGGTTCGTCGGGCTCCTCCGCGCGTTGGTCGGGCTGCGGCGGCTGGCTGCTCATCGGGTGGACTCTCCTGCCTCGGGGCGGACGTGGGCTTCGGCGACATCGGCGGATTAAAGCTGCATGTCGCACTATGTCCAGTTCGTGCCGCGAGGGGCGGGAGGGCGCGCCGGGGAGGCGGAGGGTGGGGACTTACGTCCCGTCAGGCCGGGTGCTGATGGGCCGGGGCGCGCGCGGCGGGCCGGAACCACGGGCGGAAGCCGTCCGGCACCGGGGAGTTGAGCCGGCTGCCGCGTCGGACGGGTCAGGGCCGGTGGGCGCCGGACGGGACCTCGTACGGCGCCGGGTACGGCGTCTCGTACGGGTTCAGCACCAGCCGCACCACGTCCTCCAGCCGCCGCCGGGCGTCGCCGAGGGTGGTGCGCCCGGTCACCCAGGCGGTCAGCTCGCCCTGCCAGGCGTGGGCGACGATGTGCCGCACCAGGTCGCTGGCGGCGGCCGGCACCTCGGTCGTCACCGCCTGGAGGGCGGTGCTGTCGGCCCGGGCCATGCCCTGCAAGGTCTCGCTGGCGAACGGATCGGTGGAGGCGGCGACGGCCACCCGCAGCCGGGCCAGCTCGGGCTGGCGCTGGTAGGCCCGCATCCCGCCGCGGACGAAGCGGACCGCCCGGTCGGTGGCCCCCAGCCCGGCGCGCGGGCCGCGCAGCTCCGCCACCAGGTCGGCCAGCAGCAGGCGGTGCCATTCGGCGATCGCCGCGGCCAGGAGGTGGTCCTTGGAGGAGAAGTAGCGGTACGCCGTCCCCAGGGCGACTCCGGACCGCTCGCAGACCTGTTTCATCTGCAGCCGTTCGACGCCGATCTCGTTCACCAGGGCGAGCGCGGCCGCGATCAGGCTTCCGCGGCGTTCGAGCTGGCGCGGAGACATCGCCTCCACCGGCCGTGGTGACAGGTCAACCTTGGTCACCCGCACCATGATACGGGCCGGGGCCGCTCAGGAGTATGACGCCGACCGGCCCCCTTGCGTTCGCCGTGCGGTCACCGTCGCCGGGGTCCGGGCCGCCGGCCCGTTCCGCCGGGGCCCGCGCTGCCCCGCCCCGCGTCGCCCCATGCCGTCCCGTCCCGCGCCGGGTCAGCGCAGCCGGCGGATCAGCGACTCCTGCACGGCGGAGGCGACCAGCCGCCCGTCCCGGTCGTAGAACTCGCCGAGCGACAGCCCCCGGCCGTCCGAGGAGGACGGGCTGCGCTGGGCGAACAGCAGCCACTCGTCGGCCCGGAACGGGCGGTGGAACCACATCGCGTGGTCGAGCGAGGCGATCAGCAGCCGGGGCGGCTCGGTGCGCTGGAAGAAGTTCGGCTGCTCGTGCAGCCCGGCGGTGGAGGCCAGCGTGAGGTCGGAGAGGTAGGTGAGCGCGCAGACGTGCAGGAGCGGGTCGCCCTCGGGCAGCGGGGAGGCGATGCGCAGCCAGACGAACTGCTGCGGCATCCCCGGCACGGACGCCGGCACGCCCGGCGCGTCCGGCGGGACGAAGCGCAGTTCGAGGTCGCGGAAGCCGCCGGTGCCGGTGATCGCCGCGCGCAGGGCCGGATCCCAGAGCGAGAAGGCGTCCGGCAGGGTCTCCGGCCCGGGCAGCGGCGGCATCGTGCGGTGGCGGTCGGTCGCGGTCTCGGGGCGTTTGAAGGAGGCGGAGAGGGTGAAGATCGCGTTCTGGTTCTGCACCGCCGTCACCCGGCGGGTGGTGTAGGAGACGCCCTCGCGGACCCGTTCGACCTCGTAGCGGATCGGCTGGGACGGGTCGCCGGGCAGCAGGAAGTAGCCGTGCAGCGAGTGCACCGCACGCGGGCCCTCGCAGGTGCGGCCGGCGGCGGTGAGTGCCTGCGCGGCGACCTGTCCGCCGAAGGCGCGCATCGGCGCCCCGGCGTGGCAGCGGCCCCGGAACGTGTTCTCGTCCAGTCGTTCCAGCTCCAGCAGTCCGGCGAACGAGCCGGCCGGGCGGTCGGCCCGGATTTCCTGTTCGGTCAGGTCGGTCACGGGCCCATAGTGGCAGAATTCCGCCGCGCCGCGATGTGACCTGGGTAACGCCCGGGGGCTCCGGCGTCCGGTAGAACCTGTTCCAGTGTGGTCGCGGCCCGACGGATTGTCAGTGCCCTCACCTAGCGTGTTCGACATGACGCAATCCGCACACGCGTACGCCTATCTGCGCCCGTCCGCCGTCCTCGACGGCGCCGACGGCCGGCGCCTCGACCTGGCCACCTCCGGCGGCGCCACCCCGCTCGGGGAGGCGGCCAACCCGCGCTTCTTCGCGGGCTTCCTGGCCGACCCGGCGCCGGCCGCCGCCGCGCTGCTCGCGGTCGCGGACGTCGCCGCCGCGCGGTACTACCAGCCGCAGCTGCGCGCCTCGCTCGACCCGGTGGTCACCGCCAACGGGGACCGGCTGCGCTTCGAGTCGTTCTCCGGTTGCTGCGGCGTCTACGCCCGGCTCGACGTGCTCCAGGCCGGCCTCGACGGCGACGAGATCGGCCACGGCACCACCAACGTGGACGTCAACAACCCGTTGCGGGAGGCGCTGAGCAGGATCGGCCCGACCGACCCGCTGCACCTCGCGGTCGGGCCGGACGCGCTGGAGGTCACCAGCTTCGACGGGCCGCTGGTCGAGAAGAAGGTGCCGTTGCCGCAGCGCTGGCTGCGCGGCTTCGCCGAGACCCAGGTCGTCGCCGCCGGCTTCGACCTGCGCGCCGAACTGCCCGCCGCCGAGGCGGTCCGCTTCCTGCGCTCGCTGCCGCGCGGCGGCCGCTCCAGCACCGCCTGGGTCGTCCCGGCCGGGCGGACGCTGCGGCCCACCACCCGGCCGGTGCCCGGCGCGGTCTGCCTGCCCGGGCCCGACCGGCTGGTGGCGCTCCAGCGGGTGCTGCGGCACGCGCTCGCCCTGCGGGTGTACGGCCCGGTCGCCGCCACCGGCCCGGCCGCCTCGGCGTGGGAGGTGGTCCTGCCCGGCATGCGGCTCACCCTGACCCTCTCGCCCGACGCCTCCCGGGGCTTCTCCGGCGAGGGCGGGGTGCTCGGCGCGCTCGCCACCGGCACCGCCGAGCAGGACGCCGACCTCGTCGCGGTGCTGCTCGCCTGGGAGCCGCGGGTCGAGGTCGCCGACCTGGCCGAGCAGTCCGGGCTCAGCCACGAGCGGGTCCGCGCCGCGCTCACCCGGCTCGGCACCGCCGGGCAGATCGGCTACGACACCGCCGAGGCCGCCTACTTCCACCGCCAGCTCCCGTACGAGGCCGGGCGGGCCGAGGCTGCCAACCCGCGGCTGCGCGCCGCCCGGGCCCTGGTCGCGGCGGGCGCGGTGCGGCTGGAGCCGGGCGGTACGACGGCCGTCGTCACGGTGGACGACCACATCCAGCGGGTGCGTACGGACGAGGCGGGGCGCCTCGGCTGCACCTGCCTCTGGTGGGCCAAGTACCGCGGCGGGCGCGGTCCGTGCAAGCACGCGCTGGCGGTCGCGATGGTGCGGGAGGCGGCCCGGCGGGCGGCCGGGGAGCGGGTTTCGACGGTCGCGAAGGAGATCCAGGCGTGAGCGGGGTGGCACAGGTGTCGGAAGCGGTGCAGGAGTCGGTAGGGGTGCAGGAGTCGGTAGGGGTGCGGACGCCGGAAGCGGGGCAGGGCGCGACCGCGGTCGAGGACCTGCTCGCCGCCGTCCGGGGCGGGCGGATGCCGCAGATACCGGCGCTGGTCGCCGCGCTGGACCAGACGCAGCGCCGGAAGTGCCTGCCCGCGCTGAAGGCGTTGCGCAAGGAACTGCGCGAGGAGTGGTCGAAGGAGGCGCTCGCCACCAAGGGCGCCCTGATGCTGGCCGGCACCGGCTGCCACACCGGCCCGGCCGGCGCCGCCACCTGGCTCGGCGCCCGCGACTTCACCTCGCGCGACTGGACCAACCACCCCGCGTTGGCCCAACTCGTCGCGGCCCAGCCGGTGGAGTGGCAGATCGAGGTGGCCACCCGGCTCGCCGACCGGCCGGCGCCGGGCTGGGGTTGGCCGCTGTACCCGGTGATCGAGGCCGTGGTGCGCCGCACCGGCTGTGCGGTGCCGCAGAGCGAGGCCTTCGTCCGCGAGTGGGTGGAGCGCAAGCGCCGGGGCGGCCCACGGCCCACCCTGGTCGAGCTGCTGCGGGCCGACTCGTTCACCCCGGTGCTGCTGCCCCGAGTGTTCGAACTCGCCGACATCGGCGGCGGGTTGTCCCTGCGGTTCAGCCCCCGCCCCGGGGACGCCCTGACGGAGGCGATCGCCGAACTCGCCGCCGCCGGCGACCTCGACCGGGCCGACCTGATCGACCGCTGCCTGGCCCGGCTGCTGCGCGGCGGCAAGCAGGCCGACCAGCGGTTCTTCCTCGACGTGCTGCGGGCCTTCGCCCTGACACCGCAGGAGTACGCCGCCCGGGTCCGGGACGTGGTGCCGCTGCTGGACGGGCTGTCGGTGGTCGCCGGGCACGCCCAGGACGTGCTCGCCGGGCTGGACGAGGCCGGGCTGATCGAACCCGAGGTACTGGTCGAGTCCTCCGCGGTGGTGCTGTTCCGGGCCGAGAAGAAGCTCGTCCGCTCCCAACTCGGCTGGCTGGAGCGCGCGGCCCGGCGCGCACCCGGGCGGTCCGGGCCGGTGGTGCTCGCGGCCGCCGAGGCGTTCGGGCACCCGGACCAGGCCGTCCAGGAGCGGGCGCTGAACGTGGTGGCCCGCCACCTGCGCGCGGCCGGGGAGGCCGTCCTGCCCGAACTGCGGCTCGCCGCCGAGGCGCTGAACCCCGCCCACCACCGGCGCGCCGGCGAACTGTTCGGCGCACCGGTCGGTGGCGACGGCGACGACGACCCGGACACCGGGTGGAACGAACTCCTCCCGCCCGCCCCCCAGCCCCTCCCGATCGGCCCGCCGATCGCCTCGGCGGCCGAACTCGCGCAGGAGCTGTCCGCCCTGCTCGCCGCAGACGAGCCGGAGCCGGCGGTCTTCGAGCGCGTGCTGGACGGCCTGGTCCGCCAGGCCCACCAGAACCGGGCGGCGCTCGCCGAGGCGCTGGAGCCGGTCCGGCGGGTCCACCCGTGGAGCGGCGTCGGCCGGTGGCACGACTGCTCGCCCCGGGACGTCCTCCACGTCGCGGCCGCGGTGGCCGGCGAGACACCGCCGCACCGGATCTGGGACTTCCTCGGCGGCAAGAAGAAGCACTCCCCGCTGCGCGGCCAGAACAACACCGCGCAGGGCACCGCCCTCGCCGCCCGGCTGGAGGAGGCCGCCTGGCAGGTGACCGCCGACCGGCCGCCCTACCTGCTGGCCATCCCGACCGACACCACCGGGGCGCTCGACCCCGGCACGTTGGTCGAACGCCTCGCCGGGTACCAGGCGGCGGGCATCACCCCCGGCCGGGCCGACCTGTGCGCGGCCCTGCTGCGGGTCGGCCCCCGCGCCGACGCCGGGGTGCTGCGCGCCGCCGAGGCGCTCACCTCGCCGTCCGGGCGGTGGGTCGCCCAGTGGCTGCGCACCGGCGGCCTGCCCGACCAGCCGTCCGAGCGGGTGCTGTTCGCCCCCGGCCGGGGCTCGAAGCACGGCCACCAGTACGCGGACCGCTGGTGGGAGGACGTCCGGCGGGTGGCCGTCGCCCAGCCCGGCATCGGGGCCGGCCCGAAGGGCCCGGACGGCGAGCGGCTCGCCCCCGAGTTCCGGGCGCTGCTGGAGGGCACCGAGCCGAGCGTGGCCCGGGCCCGCAAGGTGGGCGGCTGGACGTGGCGGCCCACGGCGCACTGGGCCGCGATGCTCCCCTGGCACCGGGAGGAACTGGCGGCCCGGTGGCTCGACCACTTCGCCGCGGGCGCCGACCGGGACGAGCGCGACGCGGGCCGGCTGCTGCCCGCTCTCGCCGAGGCCGGCGGCCCGGCCGGGCTCGCCCTGCACCTGGCGCTGGCCTACGGCCTGGGCGCCCGGCACACCGAGGACCGGACGGCGGCCGTCGACGCCCTGCTGGTGCTCGCCGCCCGCGGCGACCTGGACGGCGCGCAGCTCGGCCGCGAACTCGGCGCGCTGGTCGACTGCGGCGCGGTGAAGCTCAGCCGGCTCGCGGCGGCGCTCACCCTCGCCGCCGGGACGGGCGCCTACGGCACGGTCTGGTCGGTGCTCGGGCCCGCGCTGCCGGCCCTGCTGGGCGGCGAGGGCACGCCCGCCCGGGGCCTCGGCGACCTGCTCGCCCTCGCGGCGGACTGCGCCCGGCGCACCCGCGCCCGGGGGCCGGTGGCCGAGGTGACGGCGACGGCGGAGCAGGGCGGATCGAGCCGCCTGGTCAAGGAGGCCCGCGCCCTGCGGGACGTCCTGGCGGGGTGACACCGCGGCCGCCAGCAGGGCGAGGAGCACCACCGGGTGACGGCGGATCGCTGGCGGCGTCGGGTCACGGCCTAGGGTGGGCGGGACTTTCGCCCGCCCCGTCCCACCGGAGTGCTCGTGTTGCACCTGCGCCTGATCGTCCCGCCCGACCTGCGGGAGCCCGTGCTCAGCAGCCTGGACGCCGCGGTCGGGGTGACGCACGTCGTGGTGCTGCCGGGTGCGGCCGTACGGCCTGCCGGGGACGTGGTGCTCTGCGACGTCGCCCGCGAGTCGGCGGACGAGATCCTGGGGGCGCTGCGCGGGACCGGCCTGCCCGAGCGCGGGGCGATCGACGTCTCCGGCATCGAGCTGACCCTCTCGGCGGCCGCCGACGAGGCCGAGCGGCTGGCCCCGGGGGAGGGGGCCGACGCGCTGGTCTGGGAGTCGGTCTCCGAGATCACGCACGAGGAGTCCACCCTCACCTGGGTGTTCCTGGCCTTCCTCACCGTGGCGACCATGCTGGCCGCGTGCGGCGCGGTGCTGGACAGCGCGATCCTGGTCGTCGGGGCGATGGCGGTCGGGCCGGAGTTCGGGCCGCTGGCCGGGCTGTGCGTGGCGCTGGTCCAGCGGCGGCTGCGCCCGGCGCTGCGGTCGCTGAACGCGCTGGTCACCGGCTTCGCGGTGGCGATGGCGCTGACCGTCGGGTTCTCTCTGCTGATGGACGGGCTCGGGCTGTTCAGCGAGGCCAAGTTCGCCGCCGCGCGGCCGAACACCTCGTTCATCTGGCAGCCCGACGCGACGTCCTTCGTGGTCGCCTTCCTGGCGGGCATCGCGGGCGTGCTCTCGCTGACCTCCTCGAAGGCCGGGATGATGGTCGGAGTGGCGATCTCGGTGACCACGGTGCCCGCCGCCGCCAACGCCACCGTCGCGCTCGGGTACGGGGAATTCCGCCAGTTCTCGGGCTCCAGCGTGCAGTTGCTGCTGAACCTGCTGGGGATCGTGCTGGCCGGGGTGCTGACCCTGCTGGTGCAGCAGCGGGCCTGGGCGCTGATCCGCCGCCGGCGGCCGGGGGCGGACAAGTGACGGCGGGCAGGTAACAGCGAGCAGATGACGGATTTCAGCGAACAGATCTTGAGATCTGCTCGCTGAGATCCGTCGCCCGTTCCCGGTCCGGCACCGCGCTGCGGTCCCGGACCAGCGGCTCGATGCCGCGAGGCGTGGCCGCGACCGCGCGCCACCACAGCCGCAGCGCGGGCGGGTCGACCGGTTCGAAGGGCTTGCCGGGCCGGGGCACCGCCAGCCGGGCGCCGAGCGCCTGGGCAGCCGTGACCACCCGTTCGGCGGGTTCCTCCCAGGGGTGCGTCGCCAGGTTGAAGGTGCACCAGTGGATCGGCAGCAGCAGATCGCCGCCGAGGTCCAGGTGCGCCCGGACGCCCTCCTCGGGCGTCATGTGCACCTCGGGCCAGAAGTCGCTGTACGCGCCGACCTGCATCAGCGTCGCGTCGAACGGCCCGAGCCGGCGGCCGATCTCGGCGAAGCCCGGGAAGTAGCCGGTGTCCCCGCTGTGGAAGATCCGGTGCCCGCCGCCGGCCACCACCCAGGACGCCCAGAGGAACAGCGCGCTGGTGCGCGGGCCGCGGCTGCAGTAGTGCCGGGCCGGGGTGGCGGTGAGGGTGAGCCCGGCGACCTCGACCGACTCCCACCAGTCGAGTTCGGCGATCCGCCGGGCGGGTACTCCCCAGCGCTCCAGGTGCGCGCCGACGCCGAGCGGGACGGCGAACACCGCGTCCGTCCCGATCAGCTCGCGGATGGTGGCCATGTCGAGGTGGTCGTAGTGGTCGTGGGAGATCACCACCACGTCCACCGGCCCGAGTTCGGACAGCGGCAGCGGCATCGGGTGCAGCCGTTTGGGCCCCGTCCAGGCGAACGGCGAGCAGCGCTCGCCCCACACCGGGTCGATCAGGACCCGCCGCCCGCCGATCTCGGCGAGCACGGTGGCGTGGCCGAGCCAGGTGAGCCGCAGCCCGGAATCCGGCGGCAGGGCGAGGTCGACCGGGAGCAGCCGGTGCACGGGTACGGCGGCGGTCGGCGCCCGGCGGGTCTTGTCCCCGGTCAGCTGGGCGCGGGTGATCTCCAGCGGGCTGCGCTCGTAGACCAGGCGGCGGGTGGGCAGCGGGTTGCGGAAGGCGCCGTCGGCGAACTGCGGGGAGCGGTGGATCCGGGCCAGCCGTTCGCCCCGGGGCTCGGCCCCGAAGGCCTCGGCCCGGACCCGGTGCCAGGCCGCGCGGGGCAGTCGGGCCAGGTCCGACCCGGTGCGGTTCGCCGTCGGGCCGAGGGCCGGGCTGGTGGTCGGGCTGCTGGTCGGCGGGGTGGTGAACTGCGAGGACAGACCGGCGAGGCGGGAGAACCAGGGGGCGGGGCGGGGCAAGGCTCCTCCAAGGACGGTCACGGCTACCGGGCGTGCCGGGGCGCGTATCCGGGCGACTGGTGAGGCCGCTGCGATACGACAACCATCTCGTCGGAGATTACTCGTCATGGGCCGTCCGGACCTGGTGAGCGGCCCCGCGCGGGCCAATCGGCGTACCCCGCCCCGGCCGCGCGCCCAGGGCCACCGCCCGGTGCCGCTACGCGGAGAACCGTCCGGTACCGCTACGCGTAGAAGCGGGTGATCGTCTCCGCGACGCAGTGCGGCTTGGCGCTCTCCGCGCTGGTGATCGTGAACCGCACCACCGCCTGGACCCCGCCCGGCACCTCGGTGGCCGAGAGCAGTTCGGCGGTGGCCCGGATCGCGGTGCCCACCGGCACCGGCGCCGGGAAGCGCACCTTCTCCGAGCCGTAGTTCAGCGCCATGCGCACGCCCTCGACGCCGTAGCACTCCTTCGCCAGCACCGGGATCATCGACTGGGTCAGGTAGCCGTGCGCGATGGTCGAGCCGAACTGGCTCTCCTTGGCCCGCTCCGGGTCCACGTGGATCCACTGGTGGTCGCCGGTCGCCTCGGCGAACAGGTCGATCTGCCGCTGTCCGATGGTGTGCCACTCGCTGGTGCCCAGTTCGGTGCCGACGGCGGCGGTCAGATCGGCGAGGGAGGCGAAGCTCGTCACGGTGCGCTCCTGGGGGAGGGGTCAGGACGCCGGAAGCGTATGCGTACCCGCCGGTATCTGTCAGCGGTGCGGAACGCGGGAACACAGGAACACAGGAACACAGGAACACAGGAACACAGGAACCCGGGGGCGCGGCGGCCTGCGGGTGTTTCAGGACCGCAGCGCCCCGCGCCCCAGCGCGTCCTGCCCGGTCGGGAACAGCCGCCGGCCGCTGACCAGTTCCGGCACCAGCGCGACGAACAGCGGCTCCGGGTCCCCCACCCACGGCCGCAGGCCGGATCGCAGCACCCGCCGCACCTGCTCGGGCTCGCGCACCACGTCCGCCCGGCCGTGGACCAGCACGCTCCAGCCCGTCCGGGTGACCGGGTCCAGCAGGTCCGCCTGGAAGGCCACCACCGTGCCGTCAAGCCCGCGCGCGGTGGCACTTCCCCGGCGCACGGCGAGCACCAACCGCCCGTCCAGGACCTCGAAGGAGACCGGTAGCACGGCCGGCAGCGCGTGCTCGGTGTACACCACGCGCCCGACGGGCACGGTGCTGAGCAGTCGCAGGCACTCGGCCTCGCTCAGGGTCTCCACACGGTCCTCACGCTCCATGCGTCCGATCGTCCTCCGGTCGGCGCGCGTGCCGATAGGGCCCATGGTCCCTGAGCGGACGGGCCGGGAGCCCCGTCGGTGGCCGCCCGGAGCGGTAGCCTGCCCGGCGGCGGTACGGTACGCGCCCCTGCTCACCACGGCAGCGGCGGGCGCGGCGGGCGGCCCCGGGTGCGCCGGGGCCGGCATGGGAGGGGGCGTGCGGATGGCGGGCGGGGTCGACCTGGTGGTGATCGGGGCGAACGGCGGGCCCGATCGGGGCTTCGGGGGCTCGGCGCTGGCGCCGGACGGAGCCCGGCTGCTCGCGCGGGTGCTGCCCGGGATGTGCTTCGACGTCGGCGCGGCCGGCTGCCGGGTCACCGAGGTGGCGCCGGACGCGGACGCCAACGCGATGCTCACCGCCGTCCGGGAGGCCGCCCAGCACCCGGGCCGGTGGCTGGTGGTCTGCCTGGTCGGCCAGTTGGCGGTCGATCCGCGCGGGCGCCGGCTCGCCCTGGTGACCGGCGGCAGCACCGCCGACAACGCCTACCGGCGTGGCCTGGCCTGGGACTGGGTGGTCAGCGCGATGGTGCACGGCGACCACGAGGAGGCCCTGCTGCTGGTCGACGCGGTGGCCGACCGGGACACCTGGGCGGCGCTGGAGCGCGGCGGCGGCGAGGACGGCGCGGGGGAACTGCTGGCCTACCCGCGCGTCCCGCTGTGGGGCCGGGTCGGCCGGTACACCCCGGGCAGACGCGGCCGGGACGCCGTACTGCCGGGTGGTGAGGGATCGTTCAGCCACGCCCTGACCACCGTGCTGCGGCAGGGCGTCCCGGGTGCCCCGGCCGCCGTCGCCCCGCTGGACCTCCAGCCGTCCGTCGCCGCGCTGCTCGACGGGGGCGAAGCGCCGGGTAGTTCGGGTGCGCCGGGCGCGCGCCTGCTCGTTCCGCCGCAGGGCGGGCGCCTGTTGATGCGCAATCGGGCCGCGGTTCGGGGCGCATTGGCCGGATTGTCGCTTTCCGAAGAACTGTTGGCCGTTCTGTGGCGGGAAAGTGCCCCGACGGAACCGCCTTCCGCGTAAGGTCAGGTGGCCTGAGGTGTTGCCGTGATGGGGTGGGTTGGCGAAGAATCGATCCCCAGCGGAAACACCTGCGGGACGACGGAATTCTTCCGGCGGCCACGGATCATGAATCGGTCGGTCGCGACGAGGTGGGGCGATGCGGCAGCGCGGAAATGTGTTGCGCCCTGGGGCGGTTGGGGTCGGTGGGGTGGTTCTGGTGTTGCTCCTCGGCGCCTGTGCGAGCGGCGGTGCCGACGGTTCCGTCGATCGGCTCGGAACGGCTGCGCCCAGTGTCGCGGGAGTGGATCCGGTACCTCCTTCGGGTGGTTCGGTAAACACCTCGATCGCGCCGACGGACGGGCCGGAAGGTGCCATGGGGCGACTCGCCCTGAAGACGTATCAGGACTGGTGGCAGGCCCAGGCCGAGGCATTCGGGCGGTCGGATTCGGACGGATTCGCTCTGGAGACGTACTCTTCCGGGCGGGCCCTTACCGACACCCTGGTCAGCCTCCGCCAACTTCGCGACGCCAAACTGGTGATGACCGGAACGCCGCGCAATTCGGCGGTGGTCAAGGCCATTGACCTGAAAGCCGATCCGCAGACCGCCGTGATCGAGGACTGCGTCGACGTATCGGGATGGCACCGCGTCGACGCCGTCACCCAGGTGGCGAAGGATCCGGGCGACCGACTGAACCGCTACGTCGCGACCGCGTCCCTGCGCTGGTTCCAAGCACGTTGGCTGATCTACGACTTCAAGCGGGAGGTGGACCGGGCATGCTGAACACGCGTAAACCGGCCCGGCGATTCGCGATCCTCGCGCCGTTGTCCGCCGGGTTGCTGTTGGCCTCGGCGGTGTCGGCGGCGGCGGACGAACCGCCGGGCGGAGGTGCCGAACAGTGTTACCCGGATGTGATCTGCTCCGGGGTCAACTCCGGGGGCACGAAACCGAAGCCCGGACCGTCGCAACCCGGCGGTGGCGGTGGCGGTGGCGGAAGTACGGGCGACGGGCCGCTGCTGTGCAGCTACCACGACCAGCAGTGGCCCTGCCACGACCCGGAGCGCGGCTGGTTCAACAGCGGCGTCGGGTGCTACTTCCGCCCGCTGGACAACCCGCCCCCCGAGGGCGACCCGGAGTGGCAGGGCCACAAGCCGTCCGAGGGCGCGCTCTACTCGAAGGTCTGCCCGCAGACGGGCGGCGGCCAGGACGGCGCCGAGATCGTGTTCGAGGCCACCTCGCCGGCCGGGCCGCCGGCGCTGAACCTGGTGGACGTCGGCTTCGGCTTCGCCCACGAGATGCGCTTCCCGAAGCCGACGGCGGGCGTCGCGCCCAAGGGCACGGCGGTGGTGAAGGCGCCGGTCTGGCTCTGGCTGGACGGCGTGGCGGCGCCCGCGCCCAAGACGCTGTCCGTCCCGGGGGCCTCCGTCACCGTCACACCGGTGCTGAGGGGCGTGACCTGGGTCTTCGACAGCGGCGTCTCCGTGACCTGCGACAAGGCCGGGACGCCGTACGACCCCAAGTACGGCGCCGCCAAGTCACCGGACTGCGGCTACGAGTTCGCCGTGGGCTCGGGCACCAGGAAGAGCGGCGTCTTCAACGGCACGGTGACGGCGAACTGGGTGGGCGAGGTCGTGGTCACGGGGCCGAACGCGAAGACCTTCGACGTCAAGATGCCGCAGTCCTCGAACTTCACGCTCAAGGTCGCCGAGGTGCAGGTCCTCAACTGACCTGGCGGCGGCGGACGTCCGATGCCCCGCGGCCCGGCTGCGGGGCGCCGGCGGCCCGGCCGCACGCGACCACGGCGCCGAAGTCCATGTGTCGAAGCCCGGCACCGGCGGCCTGAGCAGCGGTGACCCGAGCACCGAGAACCCAGTACTGACGATCCGGAACGAGCACGAGGGAAGGGCGGAACCCGGTGGAGAACCGTACATTCGCGACGCCGGGATCCGGCACACCCGCAGGGGCCGCGGTGTCCGTGGCGGTCCCGGACCAGGGGCAGGGGCCGGGCGAGGCCCCGGGCGGCGGCGCGGGCAAGGGCAAGGGGCGCGCCGCCCCGCACGTCCCCGGCCGGACGCTGCGGGCCCGGCGACGGCGCCCGGCGGTGCTGGCGATGGCCGTCGCGCTGATCGCCGCCGGCGGCCTGGGCGGTGCGGTGCTCTACAACAGCACCGGCCAGCGGGTCGCCGTGCTGGCGCTGGCCCGGGACATCCCGTGGGGGCAGGTGATCACCGACGACGACCTGGTGGTGGCCCGGATCGCCGGGGATCCGGCGCTGCGGCCGCTGTCCGCCACCGAACGGGACAAGGCGGTCGGCATGCGGGCCGCCACCGACCTCAAGCGCGGCGCGATGCTCACCAGGGGCGACGTCGCGCAGACCCTGGCGGTGCAGCCCGGCCAGATCGTGGTCGGCGTCTCGGCCAAGCGCAGCCAGCTGCCCGCCAGCCGGCTCCAGCCGGGGCTGCAGATCGTCGTGGTCTACACCCCGGACAACACCAAGGCCGACTCGATGCCCGCGACGGTCATCACGGTCGGCCGGGTGGACACCGACGGCAGCCAGGTGATCGACGTGGCCGTCGGCGCGGCGGACGGCCCCCGGCTGGCGCAGTGGGTGGCAGGCGGCCGGATCCAGGTCCTGCTGGCCCCGCGCGCCGCCGCGGCCGGCGGCGCGACCGGGACCGCCGGTGCGGGCACCGGCGGCAGTACCGTGCCGACGGCCCCGGCGACCGGGACCACCCCCGGCGCTGCCACGGCCCCCGTGCCCCCGACCGGGGCGGGTGGCGCCTGATGGCGGTGATCGCGGTGGCCGGCGGCCCGGGCGCGCCCGGCGCGACCACGGCGGCCCTGGCCCTGCTGCTGGCCTGGCCGCTGGAGTCCGGACGGCGGGTCCTGCTGGTGGAGGCCGACCCGGACGGCGGCGCGGTGCTCGCGGGCGCCCTGGAGGGCCGGGTCGACGCGGTGTACGGGCTGCGCAACCTGGCCGTCGCGGACCGGCGCGGACTGCTCGCCGAGACCATCTGGGAGCAGCTGATCGACCTCTCGCCCGAGGGCACCGCCGAGCGGCTGCTGCTGCCCGGGCTGACCGACCCCACCCAGGCCCCGGGCCTCGCCTACACCTGGGAGCCGCTCGTCGACCTGCTGCACGGCCTCGAACCGCAGGGCTACGACGTCATCGTGGACCTCGGCCGCTCCGGCGCCACCGGCGTGAGCGCCGTGCTGGCCCGCCGGGCGGACGTGGTCGCGGTGACCGTCCGCACCACGCTGCGCGGCCTGAGCTCGGCCCGGCCCCGACTGGCCGCGCTCGCCGAGGACCTCGCCACGGCCGGCACCGGGGTGGACGCGCTCGGACTGCTGCTGGTCGCCGAGGGGCCGTACTCGGGGCCGGAGGTGGCGCGCGAGTTCGGCCTGCCGGTGCTGGGGCTGCTGCCGCACGCCACCCGCACCGCCCGGGTGCTCTCCGACGGCGGTGACATCACCGACCGGCGGTTCATCCGCTCGGAGCTGATGCGGACGGCGCGTTCGGCGGCGGACGAGGTGCAGCTGCTGGTCCGCCGCCGTCGCCAGCGGCTCGCGCCGACCGCCGCGCCGGTCCCGGCCCAGCTCACCGCCGCGGCCCGGACCGGGACCCCGGCCCAGACCCCGACCGCGGTTCACGCCCAGCCCCCGGTGCCGACCCCGCAGGCGGCCGTGCCGGCGGCGTACCGGCCGGTGGAGGGGGAACAGCCCTCGTACACCCCGCCGCAGCCGGTCGGGCCGGTGATCACCACCGGCCCGGTGGCGCCGCTGGCCGGGCTGGCCCCCCAGCCGGCCGCTCCGGCCCCGTTCCCGGGGTACGTCCAGCAGCAGCCTCAGCCGCCGTACGGGCCGCAGGCCGGCTACGTCGCGTACGACCAGCAGGGCGGGCCCACCCCGTACGACCAGCAGGTGGGGGCCCCGTACGGCCAGCAGCCCGGGTACGTCCGCCCGGAGCCCGAGGACGACGGCCGCTACCCGCTCCAGCAGCCCGCCGTGACACCTGATCAGGCACACCCGAACGGTCCGCAGCCGTACAACCCCGGGGAGGTGCTCCGTGCGCGGTAGCCCCCTGCACCAGCACCCCGCGGCCGACCCGGCCGCGCTGCCCTGGGCCACCCAGGCCCAGACGCAGACACAGACGCAGACCCAGGCCCAGGCGCCGGCGGCCGCCCCGCCCCAGGCCTACCGGCCGGGCCCCGTCGCCCCGCAGCCCGCGCCGCCGCCGTACGTCCAGGCGGGCGGCGCGGCCACGCCCACCGCCGTGCCCTCCCAGCTGCCCTCGCTCGACCTGCGCGGCGCCGCCACCCGGCCGGCCGTCGACCCGCAGGTGGCCCGCGAGCTGAAGCGCCAGGTCGCGGCCGAACTGCACCAGCAGATCACCCGGTTGACCGCCACCTCGGGCGCCGAACCGGACCGCGCCACCCGCCGCCAGCGCGGCCGCGCGCTGATCGAGGAGGCAGTCGCCCGCTGGTCCGACGCCTACGCGCAGACCCATGGCATCCCGCCCACCCGGGAGCAGGACCGCGCGCTCGCCGAGGCCGTCTTCGACCTGCTGTTCCGGGCCGGGCGACTCCAGCCCTACCTGGACGACCCGGAGATCGAGAACATCCTGATCAACGGCTGTGACGACGTCTGGGTCTCCCGGGTGCACCAACCCCTGCGCCAGGTACCGCCGGTGGCCGAGAGCGACGCCGAACTCGTCGAACTGCTCCAGGACCTGGCCCGTCAGCACGGCGGCGGCGAGCGCAGCCTGTCCACCGCCAGCCCGACCCTCGCGCTGCGCCTGGAGGGCGGCATGCGCCTCCAGGCGCTCACCGAGGTGACGCCCCGCCCCTACGTGGCGATCCGGCGCCACCGGGTGGCCTCGGCGACCCTGCCGGAGATGGTCGAACTCGGCACCCTGGACAGCACCTTGGCCGCGTTCCTGGCCGCCGCGATCCGGGCCCGGAAGAACGTGATGATCACCGGCACCCAGGGCGTCGGCAAGACCAGCCTGCTGCGCGCGATGGCCGCCGAGATCCCGCCGGACGAGCGGATCGGCACCCTGGAGTCGGAGTTCGAGCTGTGGCTGCACACTCTCGGCCACCTGCGCCAGGTCGTCCCGATGGAGGCCCGCGAGGGCAACGGCGAACGCGTCGAAGGCCGCCTGGCGGGCGAGTTGACGATCGGCGACCTCATCCCGGCGGCGCTGCGGATGACGCTGTCCCGGATCATCGTCGGCGAGGTCCGATCCGGCGAGGTCGTCCCGATGCTGCGGGTCATGACCAACGGAGAGGGCGGCTCGATGTGCACCCTGCACGCTCGCGGCCCGCACATGGTCGTCGACCGCATCGCCGAACTCTGCCTGGAGTACGGCTCGCACATGACCGACTCGCTCGCCTACCGGCTCACCGCCAACGCCCTGGACCTCATCGTGCACGTCACCATGGTCGACGAGACCGCCGTCGGCGGCCGCCGGCACCGCTTCGTCTCCCACGTCCTGGAGGTCGCAGGCCTCGGTGAGAGCGGCCGGCCCGCGCTGAACACCGTGTTCGGCCCCCGGGTGGACCTCGGTGAGCCGCGGGCCGTCCCGCACACCCCGCCGCAGTGCCTGGACGACCTGCGCAGGGCCGGCTTCGACGCCGCCCTGCTCGGCTCCCGCTACGGCGGCTGGGCCACCCCGCTGCAACTGCGGATCGGCGGTGGCGCGCGATGATGCTGCTGTTCGCCCTGTGCGGGCTGGCCGTCGCGGGCGGCCTGGTCGCCCTGGTGGCCTGGGCCCGCGGCAGCGACCCGGCGGACGAGGACGAGACCCCGGAGCGGAGCAACCCGCTGGCCGGCCGCGCCCACGTCTTCTGGTACGGCGCCCCCGGCGCCGCCTCGGCCCGGGTCGCCCGGCTGCGCCGGATCCAGCTGCCGCTCGCGCTCGCCGGCGCCCCGCTCGCCTGGCTGTTCACCGGCATCCCGCTGGCCGCCCTGCTGGTGCCGCTGGCCGTGTTCGGCCTGCCCTGGCTGTTCGACACCACCCGCCCGGACACCCGCCGGATCGAACGCCTGGAGGCACTGTCCGAGTGGACCCAGCGCATCGCCGACGTGCTGCTGCTCGGCGTCGGCCTCAACCAGGCCATCGTCACCAGCCGCCGCACCGCCCCCGCCGCCCTGGAGGAGGAGATCGGTGAACTGGCCGCCCGGCTCCAGGCCCGCTGGCGGCCCGAGGAGGCGCTCCAGGCCTTCGCCGACAGCGTCGCCGACGCCACCGCCGACAAGGTGCTCGCCGCGCTCGTGCTGCGGTCCGGCGACAGCGGCCCCGGCCTGGCCCGGGCACTGGCCGACATGGCCGACTCGGTGCGCGAGGAGGTCCGCCAGCGTCGCGCCATCGAGGCCGACCGGGCCAAGCACCGCACCACCATCCGCTGGCTGGTCGGCATCATCGTGCTGGTCGTCACGGTCGGCTCCTTCAACACCGAGTACACCCGGCCGTACGGCACGCTGCTCGGCCAGATCGTGCTCGCCGTCGTCGCCGCCCTGTTCGTCGCGATCATCGCCTGGATGCGCGCCCTCGCCTCGCACCCGCCGGTGCCCCGGCTGCTGGCGTCCGACCGGCGCGGCAAGGCCGGGCGCCGCGCCCCGGCGCGCGAGGACGAGGCGCTCCAGCAGCTCGGGGAGGTCCGGTGATCTCCCCCTGGTCCGTGCTGGCCGGGGCCGTCGCCGCCGGCGGCGTCGCCCTGCTGATCGCCGAACTGCGGCCCGCGCCGCCCGACCTGCGCCAGGCCCTGGACCGGCTGCACCGCACCCCCGCCGAACGGGCTGCGGACCCGGACGAGCGGCCGCGCTGGTACGACCGGATCGGCGAGCGCTCGATCGGCCTGCGCGGAGTGTCCCTGCCGCACCGCGAACTCGCCCTGATCGGCCGCGCCCCGGCCCGGTTCATGGTGCACAAGCTGCTGTTCGCCGCGATCGGCCTGCTGCTGCCCGCCTACCTGGGCGCGATGGCCGCGCTGATGGACATCGGCCTGCCCTTCGCCCTGCCGCTGCTGGCCGGGCCGCTGCTGGCCGGCCTGCTCTGGTTCGTCCCCGACGCCATCGTGCGCGGCGAGGCCAAGGAGGCGCGCACCGAGTACCTGCACGGCATCGCCGCCTACCTCGAACTCGTCGCCCTGGAACGGGCCGCCGACTGCGGGCCCGCCGAGGCGCTGCGCCGCGCCGCCGCGGTCGGGCGCGGCACCGTGTTCCGGCGCATCCGCGACGCCCTCGACCGCGCCGCCACCGACCGGCTCCCGCCCTGGGCCGGACTCGACGCGCTGGCCGAGGAGTTGGGGCTCAGCCCGCTGCAGGACGTGGCGGACATCATGCGGCTGTCCGGCACCGACGGCGCCGCCGTGTACGACACCCTGCGGGCGCGCGCCAAGGGCCTGCGCGGCGAGCTGCTCGCCGAGGACCTCGCCCGCGCCAACGCCGACAGCGAGCGGATGGTCGCACCCGGAGCCGCCCTCACCCTGCTGATGACCGTCCTGATCGTCTTCCCCGCACTCCACCAGATGCTCAACTGACCATCCTCGCAGGGCATCTGGCACCACACCGCACTCCACCCCCGGGAGACCCGAATGACCGTCCGACTCGTCCACCTGGCAGGCCGGCTGATCCGGCCCGTCCTGCTGCCCGTGCAGTTCGCCCTGCTGCTGTTCACCCTGCGGCTCGGCCGGCTGCGGGCCGCCCGCGCGCGCGGCGACCGCGGCGCGATCAGCATCGAACTCGCCCTCGCCATCATCGCGTTGGTCTTCGTCGCGGGCGCCGTCGCGACCGCGCTGTACCTGCTGAAGGACAAGGTCGTGCAGAAGGTCGAGCAGGACCCGAACATGCCGGGTGCGGGCGCGGGAGGCGCCACCAAGTGACGTACCGACCTCGCCGCCGCGGCGACCGGGGGTCGATGAGCGTGAGCCTCGCCATCGTCTTCCCGGTCGTCCTGGTGCTCCTGATGCTCGTCGTCCAGGCCGCGCTGCTGTGGTACGACCGCCAGCTCGCGCTCACCGCCGCCCGCGAGGGCGTGGACGCCGGCCGGATCCAGGGCAACGCGACGGACGAGGTGAAGAACGAGGCGGCGCGCCGACAGGCCAGGGACTTCCTCGACCGGCAGGGCGTGCACTCGTACACGGTGACGACCGACGGCAGCACGCCCGAAGTGGTCCGGGTCACGGTGGCGGTGCGCCCGCCGCTGCTGATACCCGGGCTGTCGGCGCCCGCCCTCACGCAGTTCGCCGAGGCGCCGCGCGAGCACTTCGTCCCGCCGGTGGCGGTGGCGCCGTGAGACCGCGGACCCGGGCCGGTCGGTGGCCGGCGCTCCGCGCCGAGCGCCGTTCCGAGCGCCGTTCCGAGCGCCGTTCCGAGCGCCGCGCCGCGCGCCGACCCCGGTGGTGGCCGGTCCGGCGCAGCGACGGCGGCGCGGTCGCCATCGAGGCGGCGATCGTCGTGCCCCCGGTGGTCGGACTGGTCCTGGTGGCCATCGCCGCCGGGCGGGTGCAGACCACGGCCGGTACGGTCGAGGCCGCCGCCCGGGCCGGCGCCCGCACCGCCTCGCTGCAGCGCAGCGTCGACGGGATGACGCAGCCGGGCCGGGACTCGGCCCTCGCGACGCTGCGCCAGCAGGGCGTCTCCTGCCGCAACGGGGACGTCCAGGTCGTGCCCGGCCAACTGGACCTGCCCGGCGGCGCCGTCACGACCGTCAAGGTCACCGTGGTGTGCGACGTCGAACTGGCGGACCTGCTCGGCGGACCGTCCGGCGTACCCGTGACGAAGCACCTCGTCGGCGAGTTCACCTCCGTGGTGGACCGCTACCGGGGCACATGACGACCCGGGGCGGCACCCGGCGGGACACGGGCCACGACGGGGGATTGGGGACGGCCCGCGCGGGGGAGACGCAAGCGGAGAGCGCACGGGGGATGACGCGACGGGACCGGCCGGCGCCCGGTGGGGGCCGGTGGGGAGGACGAGGGGCGGGAGGGGCAGGGGGGATGGGAGTGCCTGTCAGGGCGCGGCGCCGGCGCCGCTCCGACCGGGGCGCGGTCGCCCTCTTCGTGGCGATCTGCGCGGCCTACGTCGTGCTCGTCATCGCCCTGGTGATCGACGCCGGCGGCCGGTTGCGGGTCGCCGAACGCACCGACGCCTACGCCCAGGAGGCCGCGCGGGTCGGCGGACAGCAGCTCGACCAGGCCGCCGTCCTCCAGGGGAAGGGCTTCAGGGTCCAGCAGGAGTACGTCCGGCAGGCTGCCGACGCCTACCTGGCCCTGTACGGCCTTCAGGCGGGCGAGGTCGAGTTCTCCGGTGACGGCAAGGTCGTCACCGTCACCGTGCGGGCCGACTACCGGCCCGTCCTGCTGGGCGCGCTCGGGGAGCGGAAGGTAACGGGCAAGGGCAGTGCGACCCTCGTCCACGGAGTCGAGAAAGCGGAGACCGACTGATGGCCGCGCCACGTGCCAAGGACCAGGCCCGAACCGCCCCGGGCCGGGCTCGAACCGCCAAGGGCCGGAGCCCCGGTGCCAAGGACCAGGCCCGGGGCGCCGACGGCCGGGCCCACACCGGACACCGGGCCGCGGGCCGCCCCGCCGCCCCGGTGCCCCGCCCACCGCGCGGGCGCGGCCGCGGCGCAGCCCTGATCACCGCGCTCGCCGCGCTGGTCACCCTGCTCGCCCTGCTGCTCGGTGTCCCCGCGCTGCTGCTCTACGGCACCCGTGCGGTCGCCGCGATGGGCGACGTCGCGCCGGACGGCGTCGGCCAGGCGCTCACCGGCCCGGACGACGGACGGCTGTTCCTCTGGCTGCTGGTCGTGGTCGGCTGGCTCGCATGGGCCTGCTTCGCGCTCTCCGTCCTGCTGGAGATCCCCGCGCAACTGCGCGGCCGGATCGCCCGCCGCATCCCCGCCTTCGGCTGGAGCCAGCGGATGGCGGCCGGCCTGGTCGGCTCGGTGTTCGCGCTGATGCCGGTCGCCGGCTCGGCCTTCGCCGCCACCCCGGCCCACACCGCCACCGCCCCGGCGCAGTTGGCGGCCGGCGTGCAGCGCGCCGCCCTGCCCGCCGCCCAGGCCGCGCCCGCCCTGGCGCCCGCCGCCGAGCAGAACCCCACGTACACCGTGCGGGACAGTCGGCCCGCCGACAGCCTGTGGTCCATCGCCGAACGCCAACTGGGCTCCGGTGAACGGTGGGTGGATATCGCCAAGCTCAACGACGGCCGGGTGATGGACGATTCCGGCATCCGCTTCGACGCCGACCGGCCGATCCAGCCGGGGTGGGCGCTGCTGATGCCGGGGGACGCGAAGGCGGACGGGTCGGCGCCCGCGCCTGCTCCTGCGCCCGCTCCTTCGTCCGAGCCCGCCCCCGCCCCCGCTCCCGGTGCCGGGTCGGCCCAGGTGCCGCAGGCCGGGACGGAGCCGGGCGCGAGCGGGCATGCGACGGTGACCGTCCAGGGCGGGGACAGCCTGTCCGCCATCGCCCAAAGGGAGTTGGGGGACGCCGAGGCGTGGCCGAAGCTGTTCGAGGCGAACAAGGGCGCCCAGGCGCCGGACGGGGAACGGCTGACCGATCCGGACGTGCTGGTGCCCGGGATGGTGCTCACGGTGCCGGGGGCGGCCGCTCCCGCGCCTGCGCCTGCTCCTTCGTCCGAGCCCGCTCCCGCTCCGGCGCCGCAGCCGGCGCCGTCGACCGGCCAGCCGCCGGCCGATCAGGCGCCCGCCACCCCCGCCCCCGCGCCGACCCAGGCCGCGCCGACCCCGGCCGCGTCCCAGCCCGTCACCCCGGCGCCCACCCACGCGCCCACCCACGCGCCTGCCCCCGCCGCGCACGCCGAACCGGCCGCCGGCGACGACTACTCCATCGCCCTCACCGCCTCCACCGTCGGTGTCCTGCTCGCCGCCGTCATGGTCGGCACCGTCGCGCACAAGCGCGGAACCCAGCTGCGCGCCCGCCGCCCCCGGCACCGCATCACCATGCCCGACGCCGAGGCCGCCGCCTTCGAGAACGAGCTCAGGGCCCGTCAGGACGACGCCGGCCTCGACCTGCTCGACCGCGCCCTGCGCACCATGGCCCGCAACACCGTGCGCGGCGGCAAGCGCCTGCCCGCCATCGTCGCCGCCCGGATCACCCCCGGCCACACCATCGAACTGCACCTCTCCGGCCCGGCCACCCCGATCGCGCCGTTCCGCGCCGCGCACGCCGCCAACGTCTGGTGGTGCAGCCTCGACTCCGGCGACCTGCTCAGCGCCGCCCAGGCCCGCAAGACCGCCGCGCCCTACCCCGCCCTGGTCACCCTCGGCACCTCGCCCGACGGCTCGGTCGTCCTCGCCGACCTGGAGGCCGTCCGGCTGCTCCACCTCTCCGGCCACCCCGACGACGCCCGCGACATCCTGCGCACCCTCGCCATCGAACTCGCGCACAGCCCGCTCGCCGACCGGCTCCACCTGCACCTGGTCGACCTCGCCGAGGAGGTGCCGATCAGCGGCCCGGCCGCCGAACGCATCCACCGCCACCCCACCCTGGAGGCCGCGCTCGCCGCCCTCGGCCCGCGCACCGCCAAGGCCCGCGCCACGCTGGTCGCCGCCGAGGCCGCCAGCCCGCGCGACGCCCGCAGCCGGGGCCAGGCCGACGAGTCCTGGACCCCCGAGATCGTGCTCTGCGCCCAGCAGCCCGGTGGCGAGGTCCCCGCCGAACTCGGCCGTCTGCTCGACGCCCGGCCGCGCACCTGCGTCGCCGTCATCACCCGTGCCCCCGAACGCGGCACCGGCCCGGTCGCCCGCTGGACCCTCCCGGCCACCGGCCAGGCGGCCATCCCCGGCCTGCACCTCACCGTCGAACTCCAGCGGCTCAGCGACCAGCAGTACGACCAGGTCGCCGAACTGCTCCGCGCCGCCGACGACCTCACCCAGCATCCGGCGCCCGCCTGGACCCTGGACGGTCCCGGCCTCGACCCCGACGCGGACGACGACGCCGACACGGCCGAACTGCCCGCCGCCGTACCCGTACTGGCCGCCGTCGGGGCCCCCGCGGCCGGCGGGCAGGGCGGTACGGACACGGCCGCCGGGCCCCGGCTGCTCGCCCGGGTCATCGGCACCGGCGCCAGCCCGTTCGCGGGCACCGACCCGGCGACGCCGGTGCCGGCCCCTCCGGCCGGGCCGGGGCGGTACGCGGTCAACGGACAGGGGCGGCAGGCCGCCTCCGCCGAGACCGAGACCGAGGTCGGGAGCGGGAGCGGAGCCGGTACCGGGAGCGGGATCGGGATCGGGACCGAGGAAGAGCTCGTGGTCGGTCAGGTCGTTGACGAGGCCGCGGACGAGGCAGCGGACGAGGCCACCCGGGACCTGCGCCGCCCGGACGCGGTGGCGGGGGATGCGGCGGAGGCACCGCAGCAAGCCCCCGCGGCCGTCCTCGCCGTGCCGTCCGTCCAGCCCGTGCCGTCCGTGCCGTCCGTCCCGTCCGTGCCCGCCGTCCAGTCCGTCCAGCCGGTCGTGCCGCCGCCGCCCGTCGAGCCGGCCCCGGTCCACCAGCCCGCGCCCGCGCCCTCCGGCGTCGACCCGCGCGTCCCGTCCCGGCCGGAGCCCTCGCCCGACCTCGTGCCCGGCACCGAAGCCGGGGCCCCGGCCGAAGCCGGTTCCCAGGCCGATTCCTACGCCGAGCCCGGGGTCGAACCCGGATCCGAGCCCGGCCCCGCCGCCGCCCCGGTCGCCCAGACCACCCCCGGGCGCAGCGACAGCGACGACCTGCTCGCCATCCTGCGCTCCCCGGAGGCCCACGCCGCCCGCAACGCCCCCCGGATCCGCCTGCTCGGCCCGGTCGACGTCGCCGGAGCCCTCGGTGCCGCCGAACCCGGCGCGCTGTCCCGGCTCACCGAACTCGCCGTCTACCTCGCGCTGCGGCCCGGCGCCGACCACCACGCCCTCGACCACGACCTCCACCCCGGCGCCGCCCACCTCGACCCGCACCCCACCGCGGCCGACGCCAAGAGCCCGCTCCCCGGCAAACTCGCCGACCTGGCCGCCTGGTTCGGCACCTCGCCCGAGGGCCGCGCCTTCCTGCCGACCGACACCACCGACGGCTACTCCTTCACCCCGGTCGTCACCTGCGACTGGGACGAGTTCCGCAGCCTCTACCGGCGCGGCATGCGCAGCACCAGCGCCACCGCCGACGCCGCCCTCGCCCACGCCCTGGCCCTGGTGCGCGGCGCCCCGTTCGCCGAGGCCCCGCCCGCCTCCTACGGCTGGGCCGAGGCCGAACGCCAGGACATGATCGCGGCGATCGTCGACACCGCCCACGAACTGGCCGCCCGCCGCCTGCAGTACGGCGACCACCGCAGCGCCGAGGCCGCCGTCTTCCGTGGCCTCGCCGTCGCCCCGGACGTCGAACTCCTGCACCGGGACCTCTTCTACGCCTACGCCTCGGCCGGCGCCCGCGACCAACTCCTGCGCGCCGTCAACCGTCTCGACGCGCTCAGCCGCCGCACCGGCCGTGACCTGGACGCCGACACCGTCGCCCTGCTCCGCGATCTGCTGGCCGGTTCCTGAGGTCCCCTGCATGCCGCTGCCCGGCCGCCCCTCGGGGTGACCGGGCAGCGACATGCAGGGCATGGCCGGTGGGGTCGGTCAGGTCGGGCAGACGCACCGGCCGTCGACGGTGCGTTCGGTGGCGGTGTGGACGTCCCAGACGGCGGCGACCGGGACGCGGGCCACCGCCACACCCACCCGGGTCGGGTCCGCCGGCGTCCGGGCGACGACGCCGACCTGCCCCTGCTCCGCCACGGTGGCCCGGGCGAGCAGGCTGAAGACGTACGCCCCGCCCTCGACGCCGTACCCGTCCGCCCACAGCTCGACCACCGCCCCGCCGCCCAGCGTCAGGTGCCAGGGCAGGGGCGGTCCGGCGGCGAAGTCCATGGTCCGGGAGTCTAGATGGTCGGGGAGTCCAGGGCGCGTCGAGTCGGTAGTGCGCGCAACCAGGCATCCAGGGTGGCGAAGTCGGCTGCGGTGAGGCCGCGCTGGGGGTCGACGCGGTGGAGGAGCGCGGGGGCGGGCGAGTGGGCCGCGATCCAGCGGCGGTCGGTGGCGGTGATCTCGTCGTCCACCCAGACGAATGGGCGGCCGGCAGCCCGGGCGACCAACGCGCGGGTCTTCCCGTGCAGGCCGGCCGGTTCGTCGCCGTCCGCCACCGGCCAGTCTACGACGGGTAGTTGCGGCAGTCCGAGCCAGGGGGAGAGGCACTCGTTCGCATCGGACATCCACGTCGTCGCCCACGCCAGTTCGCACGGCAGGCTCAGCAGGCGCTCGCCGAGTGCCGGATCGACGCGGGCCAGCAGGGGGTTGACGCCCGGACCGGGTGCGGCGGCGGAGTCGCCGCGGAAGACGGGGTAGCCGCCAGGGGGCGGCGCGCCGAAGGGGATGAGCGGTCCGTCGACGTCGAGGAACAGGAGAGGTGTACCGGGGCCTGCCATGACGGCACGATAGCGGGCCGCGTGGCGCTCCGATCGGAGACCCGGCCTGGATCGGGTGTGCCGGGATCTCGTAGGGTGGCGCGACGGGAGTGGTGGTAGGCACCACCCGGCAAGGGCATCAGACGCCGCGAAGCGGCGGGGTGGGCGGTGACCAGAAGATGGCGGAGACGACAGCTGTCCCCGGAGGCCCCGAACCGGCAGCGGACTCGGGCCCCTGGGACGCCGTACCGCCGCCGCGCACCCCGGCCGAGGAGCACCCGCCCGGGCCCGCCGCGCTCTACGAGCCGCCGCCCGTGCCCCCGCTCCCGCCGTCCGCTCCGGCAGCCCCGCCGACGGCTCCGGCCGCGGTGCCGGGCCCGCCGCCGACCGCGCCCACCGGATGGACCGTCACCGGCATGCCCGCCGTGGGCGCGCCGCCGTCCACGGCCACGCCGCTGTCCTTCCCGGCCCCGGGCGTGAGCGCTCCCGGTACGGGCGGACTGGGGGCGGCGCCGCGCGGACGGATCCTGGTCGTCGAGGGCGGGTACGGCAACTCCGGGCGTCGCACCTGGGGTCGGGGCGGTCCCGCCCAGGCGTCGGTGCTGTCCGCGATGCTCGCGGCCGTCTCACCGCAGGTGCTGCTCGCCGCGGACGCGGTGGACGCCGTCCACCTCCCCGGCGCCAGCGACCCGCACACCGTCCTCGCCCACCTGCGCGCCGCGTCCCGCCATCCGGGGCCGCTGCTCGTCCACTTGGGCGGTCACGTGGTCGCCGACAAGCGCGGCGGACAGCTCCAGCTCACCCTGCGCGACTCCAAGCAGGACGGCCTGCCCTGGCAGGCCGTCGCCGCCGAGCTGAGCCACCGCCCGGCCGAGTGGCAGACCCTCGTCGTCGCCGACCTCAGTGCCGACCAGAACGCCTGGCCGTACCTCCAGGGCGCCGCCTCGCCGCTCAGCGAGGGTATCCCGCTCTGGGCGGTCGTCAGCCCGGACCCGGAGCAGATCGGTACCTTCACCCGCGCCCTGATCGAGGCGCTGCACGGCGGCCGCCCCGGCGCGGGCGACGTGCTCGCGCCCGAGCAACTGCGGCAGCAGGTGTACTCGGTGCTGCGGCCGGACGTCGTCATCCTGGCCACGCACGCCCCGGACCGCCCGCTCTTCCGCAACACCGCCCGCCGTGGCGACGGTCCGCCGGCCGACGTATCGGCGCCGGCCGAGGCGGCGCCGCCGGCCGACGCAGTGCCGGTCGATGCGGTGCCGATAGATGCCGTGCGCGCCGATGTGGTGTCGTCCGGGCCGCCCGCGCTGCCGGTGCCGCCGGTGCCGGGCCGGGCGGAGTCACAGGACGCCGTCGTCGAACGGCCCGTGGCGCCCACGGCTCCGCTGCCGTCGGCCTCCCCTGCTCCCGCGGCCGGGGCCGGTCCGGTGAGCCTGGTCAAGACCGGCGTGCCGCCCACCCCGCCGAGGCCGGCCCGCCCGGTCAGCCTGCTGAAGGGGCAGCAGGCCGGCCCGGCCGGCGTGACCCTGCACAAGCCCGCTCCGACGGACGCGACGCCCGAGGCCGTCGAGCCGTCCGCAGGCGTGACGCTGGCCAAGCCCCAGCAGCCGGAGATGGAGCCGGAGTCGGAGCGGGAGCCGGAGCAGGCACCGGCGGACGCCGCCACGCTGACGGCGGAACCGCAGGACGCCGTCCCGGCGCAGGCCCCTCCCGTGGAGGAGGCCCCCGCCGACGCGGTGCCGACGGCGGAAGCGCCGGACGGCACGGCCCCGACCGGCGACGAGGCCCCCGTGAACGCGGTCCCGGTGGCGGAGGCCCCGGCGGACCCCGTCCCGGCGGACGAGGTACCTGCCGATGCTGTGCCCGTCGACGCTCCGGTGTCCGGTCAGCCGCGTGCCGACTACCGGGAGGCCATCGGCCGGATCGTCCGCAGCGCGGACGCCGGAGAGCACGGCGCCGCCACCGAACTCGCCTTCGCCCTCGAACTGGAGGTGATCGCCGAGCACGGCGCCGTCTCCGAACCGGTCCTCCAGGTGCGCCAGGTCCGGGCGCACGTGTGCCGTCTCGCGGGGCGGCCGGCCGAGGCCGCGGACATCTACCGCGAGGTGGCCCTGGCGCTGCTCCGTTCGCAGGGGCCGGACCACCCGGAGACCCAACAGGCGGCCACCAACGCCGAGGCCTGCTGGCGCTCGGTCCCCGATCGTGCGGCGGCCCTTCGGATCGCCCCGGAGATCATCGAGCTCCGCGCCTACCTCCCGGGCCCCGACGGCCGCAAGCTCCGCGCCGCCGAGCGCTACCTCGCCCAACTGGCCGCCGCCCCGGAGCCCGCCGTGACGCCTGCTTCCGCCCCGGCGGACCGCGTCTGACCCTTCGCGCCGCGCGCGGCTGGGCCGGACGACCGGCACCTGGCCGCGAACAGATGACAGAGAACAGAAAACAGCGAACAGATAACAGATTTCGAAATCTGTTATCTGTTCGCTGTTAGTTGTTAGTTGTTACCTGCTACTCACTGCGGCCCGTCAGCGACCGGCGATGGCGTGGACGAACTTCGCGCCGTCGATGGTGCCGAGGCCGCTGGAGAGGTCGTAGCCCTCGGTGGCGGTGTAGCCGGTGACGCTGCCCCAGGAGTTGTCGCCCTCCTTCACGTCCGTGATGCCGCTCCACGCGCTCGGGAGCAGGTTGAGCCCGTACAGGCGCCAGTTGAGCTGGCCGAGACGGTGGCCGGCGAGCTGGTCGGCGAGGGCGACGACGCCGGAGAACAGCGGGGTGGCCTCGCTGGTGCCGCCGGTGAGGTGCCAGCCGACGGAGGTCGGGTCGTAGGACTCGTAGGTCCAGGCACCGCCGTCGACGGCCGCGCTCATGCTGATGTCGGGCGTGCCGCGGTGGTTGCCGGTGACGTTGGCGACCCCGGCCTGGTACCACGGGCGCTCGAAGATGCCGGAGACGCCACCGCCGCCGGCGCCGGACTTGTCGTGCCACACCTTGTCGGGCGCGGTGCGCGCGCCGTTGTCGTCCA
The DNA here is from genome assembly GCF_044744605.1 of Kitasatospora sp. NPDC087271. Lineage (NCBI taxonomy): Bacteria > Bacillati > Actinomycetota > Actinomycetes > Kitasatosporales > Streptomycetaceae > Kitasatospora > Kitasatospora sp. NPDC087271. The sequence continues at coordinate 135,441 of NZ_JBIUYQ010000001.1, read as the reverse complement.
GGGTGAGCTGGGTGCCGCCGATGGAGGTGACCAGCGGGTCGGAGGACGGCCAGGAGTTGACCTTGTACGGGTACAGGTCGGTGCCGTTGGTCTGTGAGTCGGTGGCGCCGTTGTCGCCGGAGGCGGCGAGCACGGTGACGTTGTGGTCGGCGGCGGCCTGGAAGGCGTAGCGCAGGTCGGTGAGCGACTTGAAGTCGCCCTTGTCGTACCCCGGGAAGGTGTTCTCGGTGGCGCCGAAGCTCTGCGAGATGACGTCGCCGCGACCGGCCTTGATGAGGGCCTTCTCGGCGTCCATCATCTCGGGCAGGCCGGTGGTGCCCTCGGTCTCGGCGACGCCGGTCTCGACCAGGACGATGTGCGCGTCGGGGGCGATGGCGTGGGCGTACTCGACGTCCAGCGTGGTCTCGCCGGCCCAGCCGGTGTGGTCGGGGTTCTTGGGGTCGAAGGCGGGGACGTTGCCCCACTTGACCACCTCGACGTTGGTGTCCTGGATGCCCCACTGCTTGTCGAAGACCTCCAGGTCGTGCTGGATGGTCGGCGAGCCGAAGGAGTCGACGATGACGATCGTGCGGCCCTTGCCGGTGATGCCCTCCTGGTACAGCGGGTTCAGGTTGTAGGCGTTCCGGTACTGCAGCGGCGAGTAGCAGTGGATGCCGATCTGGCTGACGCACTGGGTGGTGGTCAGCGGGGCGGTGCGGCCCTGGGCGTTGTGGTGCCCGAAGGAGGCGGGGCGGACGTGGACGCCCGTGAGGTCGTGCGCGGGGGCGGCGGTCGCGGCGCCGACCGCCGGGACGGCGATGGTGCCGGCCGTGAGGGCGGTGGCCCCGACGGCGAGCAGAGCCAGGGCACGGCGAAGGGGGGCGGGGCTGCCCATGGGACTCCTTGGGGCGCAGGGCCCGACCTGGTCCGGTCGGGTCGGTCCGGCCATCCCATCGACTGCCGCATGATCATGCCATAGTCATTTGGTGGGGTCGCCTGATCAGAGGCATGGTCATGCTCGGCCACGCGAAAAGGTAAAGGCCGTCCCAGGTGAAGGTAACCCCACGCCCAGGACGGCTATGTGACGCCACGTCAGTATTATCGTACTAATGCTGAAGAGTCCTTGAAGGTCCCCGCCCGGGCTAGACCTACCGCGCCCCGCCGTTGACGTACAGCGTCTGCCCGCTGACGTACGAGGCGTCCTCGCTGGCCAGGAAGGCGACCACGGACGCGATCTCCTCCGGCTGTCCCACCCGGCGCAGCGGGGTCCGGGCGGAGACCTCCGCCTGCTGGTCCTCGGCCGTGCTGCCGACCCGCTCGGCGGTGGCCGCGGTCATCGCGGTGGCGACGTACCCGGGGGCGACGGCGTTGACGTTGATGTTGAACGGCCCCAGCTCGATCGCGAGGGTCGCGGTGAGCCCCTGGATGCCGGCCTTGGCGGCCGCGTAGTTGGCCTGTCCCCGGTTGCCGAGGGCGGAGCGCGAGCTGAGCGAGACGATCTTCCCGTACTTCTGCGCCACCATGTACTTCTGCGCGACGTGGCTGCAGTTGTACGCGCTGGTCAGATTGACGGTCAGGACCGCGTCCCAGTCGGCCTTCGGCATCTTGAAGAACAGGTTGTCCCGGGTGATCCCGGCGTTGTTCACCAGGATGTGCACCCCACCGAGGTCCGCCGCGACCTGCGCGAACACCGCCTCGACGGCGTCGTAGTCGGCCACGTCGCAGCCGTACGCCCGTGCGGTGCCGCCCTTGGCGGTGATCGCCGCGACCGTCCCGGCGGCCCGTTCGGCGGTGAGGTCGACGACGGCGACGGCCGCGCCCTCCTCGGCGAGCCGGTGGGCGGTGGCCGCGCCGATGCCCTGCGCGGCGCCGGTCACGACGGCGACCCTCCCCGCGAACCTGCCTGCCAGGCCCGTCACTTCGGCCACTGCGGCTACTTCAGTCATTCCCGGTGCTCCCTTGAACTCGGACGTGAACTCGAACTCGGACGTGAACTCAGACGTGAACTCGAACTCGGACGTGAACGCGAGCGCGAACGCGGGCGCGCACTCAGTCAACGTTCTCGACGAGGACGGCGGTGCCCTGACCGACCCCCACACACATGGTGGCGAGGCCGCGCCGGGCGTCGGTGCGGCGCATCCGGTGCAGCAGGGTGGTGAGGATGCGCGCGCCGGAGCCGCCCAGCGGGTGGCCGAGCGCGATCGCCCCGCCGCTCGGGTTGACCAGTTCGTCGGCCTGTTCGGGGGTGAATCCGATGCCGTCGGCGGAGGCCAGGGCCTGGGCGGCGAAGGCCTCGTTGAGCTCGGCGGTGTCGAGGTCGGCCAGCGACCAGCCGGCCCGGCCGAGCACCTTGCGGGTGGCCGGCACCGGGCCGATGCCCATCACGTCGGGGTGCACCCCGACGGAGGCGCCGGCGACGTACCGGCCGAGCGGGCGCAACCCGAGGTCGCGCAGCGCCTCCTCGCCGACCAGGAGCAGCCCGGCCGCGCCGTCGTTCATCGGCGAGGCGTTGCCGGCCGTGACGGTGCCGCCGGGGCGGAAGGCGGGCTTGAGGCGGGCGAGCTTCTCCAGGCTGGTGTCCTCGCGGATGCCCTCGTCCTGGAAGACCGTCACGCCGTCGGGCCGTTCGACCGGGATCAGCTCGGCGTCGAAGTGGCCGTCCTTGCGGGCGGCGGCGGCCCGTTGGTGGCTGCGCAGCGCGAAGGCGTCCTGGCGTTCCCGCCCGATGCCGTACCGGCCGGCCACCTCCTCGGCGGTCTCACCCATGCTGAGCACGCCGTGCAGTTCGGCCATCCGGGGGTTGGTGAGCCGCCAGCCGAGCCGGGTGTCGTAGGTCTCGATCCGGTGCGGGAGGGCCTCGTCGGGGCGGGGGAGGACGAAGGGGGCGCGGGTCATCGACTCGCAGCCGCCGGCCAGGACGACGTCGGCCTCGCCGGAGCCGATGGCCCGGGCGGCGAGGGTGACGGCCTCCAGCCCGGAGGCGCAGAGCCGGTTGACGGTGGCGCCGGGAACGGTCTCCGGCAGGCCGGCCAGCAGGACGGCCATCCTGGCGGCGTTGCGGTTGTCCTCGCCGGCCTGGTTGGCGGCGCCCCAGTAGACGTCGTCGATGCGGGCGGGGTCGAGGGCGGGGACGTCGGCGAGCAGGGCGCGCAGCACGGTGGCCGAGAGGTCGTCCGGGCGGACCGTGGCGAGCGCTCCGCGCAGTCGGCCGATGGGTGTGCGGCGGGCTGCGGCGAAGTAGACGGGACGCACGTCGTCGGGCTCCTATCCGGTTGAATCCGAGTGATCCGAGTGATCCGAGTGATCCGAGCAGTCGGGGTGATCCGAGCAGTCAGGACGGTCCGGGTGGTCCGGGGAATCCGGGTGGTCCGGGTGGTCCGATTGACCCGTCCTGGCTGGTCGGATGGGATGAACGGGCTGGTCAGAAGGCGTTGACCCCGGTGAGGGCGCGGCCGATGAGCAACTGGTGGATCTGGCTGGTGCCCTCGTAGAGGGTCATGACCCGCGCGTCGCGCAGGTACTTGCCGACCGGGTACTCGTCGATGAAGCCGTAGCCGCCGAACACCTGGAGCGCGTTGTTGGCGGCCCGGACGGCGGCCTCGCTCGCGTAGAGCTTGGCGACGGAGGACTCGGTGGCGAACGGCAGGCCGCGTTCGATGTGGTCGGCGACCTTCCAGGTGAGCAGCCGGGCGGCCTCGACGTCGACGGCGATGCCGGCCAGCAGTTCCTGGACGAGCTGGTGCGAGGCGATCGGGCGGCCGAACTGCTCGCGCTCGCCGGCGTAGCGGACGGCGGCCTCCAGGCAGGCACGGGCGATGCCGACGCAGCCCGCCGCGACCGACATCCGGCCCTTGGCGAGCGCGGACATCGCCACCCGGAACCCCTTGTCGACCTCGCCGAGCCGTGCGCTGTCGGGCACCCGGACCCGGTCGAGGGCGAGTTCGGCGGTGGCCTGGCCGCGCAGGCCGAGCTTGCCGTGGATCTCGGTGCGGGTGAAGCCGGGCAGGTCGGTGGGCACCAGGAAAGCGGTGATGCCCTTGTGGCCCTGCCGGTCGGGGTCGTCGCCGCCGGTGCGGGCGAAGACCAGGGCGACGTCGGCCCAGGTGCCGTTGGTGATGAACATCTTGGCGCCGCTGATCAGCCAGTCGTCGCCGTCCCGGACGGCGCGGGTGCTGAGGTTGGCCGCGTCGGAGCCGGTGCCGGGCTCGGTGAGCGCGAAGCAGCCGAGCGACTCGCCCGAGGTGAGCCGGGGGAGCCAGTGCCGCTTCTGCTCCTGAGTCCCGTAGCCGTTGACGGACTTGGCGACTAGGCCGAGCGTGACCGAGACGATGCCGCGGACGGCCGAGTCGCCGCGGCCGAGCTCCTCCAGGACCAGGCAGTACGCGAGGTGGTCGCCACCGCTGCCGCCGTACTCCTCGGGGATGGTGAGGCCGAGGAAGCCGAGCCCGGCCAGCTTGCCGATGATCGCGCGGTCGACGGACTCGGCGCGGTCCCACGCGGCGGCGTGCGGAACGATCTCGCGGTCGGTGAAGGAGGCGGCGAGGTCCCGGACGGCGCTCTGCTCCTCGGACAGCTCCAGGTTCACGGCGGCGGCTCCAGATCCATTAAACTAGCGCTGCAAGTTTTATGGAGGGACTGTAGCCCCGGCCGGCCCGCGCTGGGAAGGGGCGCCTGCCAGAATCGGTCCCCGCCCCACCCGACCGGAGGAACCGGAGGCAGCACCCCGATGGCCCGCCCGCGCACCCCGCTGCTCAGCCGCGAGCGCATCGTCGCCGCTGCTCTGCGGCTGATCGACGCCGAGGGCCTGGCGGCCCTCTCCACCCGCCGCCTCGCCACCGAACTGTCGGTCAGCGGTCCCTCGCTCTACAACCACGTCGCGACCAAGGACGAACTGCTGGACGCGGTGGTGGACAGCGTGATCGGCGAGGTCGACTTGTCGATGTTCGGCACTCCCGACGGCTTGCCCGACGGCACTCCCGACGGCGCGCCCGACCGCTCGCCCGGCGGTAGGCCGACGCCCTGGCCGGACGCGCTGCGCGACTGGGCCCGCTCCTACCGCGCCGCCCTCGCCGCCCACCCCAACATCGTGCCGGTGCTCGCCCAGGGCCCTGGCCGCCGGCCGAACGCGCTGCGCCTGGCCGACGCGGTCTTCGGTCACCTGGTCGAGGCCGGCTGGCCGCGCGGCCAGGCCACCCGGATCGGCGCGCTGATGCGCTACTTCGTCACCGGCTCGGCGCTGGCCTCCTTCGCGGCCGGCTTCCCCGCGGACGCCGAGGTGTACGACGCGGTCGACTACCCGCACCTCGGCGAGGCGCACCGGCTGGCCGGGCATCGTGGGACGGTGGACGAGGGCGCCTTCGAGACCGGCCTGGAAGCGCTGCTCGACGGGCTCGTCCTGCGCTTCGACCGCCTCACCGAACGCTCCTAGACTCCGCCGCCGGCCTTCCCCCCGTCCCGCTGTTTCCGCCGTCCCGCTGTTTCCGCTGTTTCCGCCGTTTCCTCCCCCGCCGCCTCACCAGGGCTCGCGCGGCAGGAAGGCCGGCCGCAGCGACGGGTCCACCGGGTCGTAGTACCGGTGGTAGACGGGCGTGAGCCCGCCGGAGACCGGGGGCACGATCCAGCTCCAGTCCGCCGGGGTCGGCCGGCCGAGCCGCTTCTCCTGGGCGACGTGCCGGAGGAAGCGCTCGGACTCGGTGTGGTGGTCGGCGATCGTCACTCCGGCCTCCTGGAAGGAGTGCAGCACCGCGACGTTGAGTTCGATCAGCGCGCGGTCGCGCCAGAGCGTGCGCGCGCTGGAGGTGTCCAGGCCCAGGCGCTCGGCGACGGTGCCGAGCAGGTCGTAGCGGTCGGCGTCGGCGAGGTTGCGGGCGCCGATCTCGGTGCCCATGTACCAGCCGTTGAAGGGCGCGGCCGGGTAGCGGACGCCACCGATCTCCAGCGTCATGTCGCTGATCGCGGGCACCGCGTACCAGCGCAGGCCCAGGCCGGCGAACCACTCGTACGCGGGGTGGGTGAGCGGTACCTCCAGGGTGGTGTCGTCCGGCAGCTCGTACCAGTGCGGGCGCTCGCCGGGGTGTTCCTGGACGAGCAGCGGCAGCACCTCGAAGCGGTCCTCGGCGCACTTCCAGCCGAGGTCGCGGGCGCGGGCGGCGAGTGCGGTGCCGGCCGGGTCGCCGACGACGGCGTCGCCGACCCGGTGGCCGGCGTAGCGGACCAGCTGCTGGTTGACGATGCGGGCGGCCGGGCGGCCCGGGCGGTCGGGGGCGAACACCGAGACCACCGGGCGGATCCGTCCGCCGTTGCCGGCCAGCCGCAGGTGCTCGAAGCACTCGGCGGCGATGTCGTCGGCCGAGCCGAGGTGGCGCAGGTCGCGCACCACCAGACTGCGCCAGTACAGCCGGCCGATGCAGCGGGCGGCGTTGCGCCAGGCGAGCTTGGCGCCGTAGGCGAGTTCGGCGGGGGTGTGCTCGTAGCTGCCGGTGCGCTCGATCTCGTCGAGGACGGCCCGTATCCGGGCGTCCGGGGCCCCGGTGGCGGGCTGCTCGTGATGGAAGCGGCGGATGAACTCGGTGGCCTGCTCCGGGTCGGTGAACAGCGGCGGGGACGACGGCGTGGGCGACGGCCGGGCCGCGGCCGGGGGGTGGGTGTGGGCGTGGGTGTGGGCGTGGGTGTGGGCGTACGGGCAGCCGCCGGCGGTGACGCCGGCGGTGGCGGCGGCTGGTCTGCGGGCGCGGAGCCGGTTGAAGATCAAGGACACATCCCTCCTGGCGAACAGGAGTACCGGAGGTGTCCGGGCCGCCGCAGGGAGTGAACGATTCGGCCCCCGCACCCGCGCTGATCGCGCTAGGGTGCGGGGGCCGATGGTCGGACTGTCGGATCAGCCCATGTCCTCCAGCCGGACGCCCTTGGTCTCCTTCATGAACTTCGCCACGAAGACGATCGACAGCGCCGCGAACGCCGCGTACACCAGGTAGGTCGCCGACAGGTTCCAGCGCGACATCGACGGGAACGACACGGTGATCGCCCAGTTGGCGATCCACTGCGCGGAGGCGGCGACGGACAGCGCGGCGGCCCGGATGCGGTTCGGGAACATCTCGCCGAGCATCACCCAGACGACCACGCCCCAGGACATCGCGAAGAACAGCACGAAGGCGTTGGCGGCGACCAGCGCGACGGTGCCCTGGAGGTCGGGCAGCGTGACGTTGTCGCCGCTGCCGGTGGCGGAGGAGAACGCCCAGCCGGCCGCGCCGAGCGCGACGGCCATGCCGGCCGAGCCGATCAGGGCGAGCGGCTTGCGGCCGATCCGGTCCACCAGCAGGATCGCGACCACGGTGCCGAGGATGTTGATGACCGAGCCGACGAAGCTGATCAGCAGCGAGTTGCTCTGGTCGATGCCGACCGACTGCCACAGGATCGACGAGTAGTAGAAGATCACGTTGATGCCGACCAGCTGCTGGAAGACCGACAGGCCGATGCCGACCCAGACGATCGGCAGCAGGCCGAAGCGCCCGCCGAGCAGGTCGCCGAAGCGCGGGCGGTGGTCGGAGGCGATCAGCCCCTGGACCTCGGCGATCCGGGCGTCGGTGTCGACGTCCTGGCCCTCGACCTGGGCGAGCACGGCGCGGGCGTCGTCCAGCCGGCCGGCCTGGATCAGGTAGCGCGGGGACTCGGGGATCACCGAGGCGAGGGTGAAGTAGACCGCGGCCGGGACGACGCAGATGCCGAGCATCCACTGCCAGGCCTCCAGGCCGAGCAGCTGGCCGCGGGTGTCGCCGCCGGCCGCGTTCGCCAGCAGCCAGTTGACCAGCTGGGAGATCGCGATGCCGAGCACGATCGCGGCCTGCTGGAAGGAGGCCAGCCGGCCCCGGTACTTGGTGGGCGCGACCTCGGCGATGTAGGTCGGGGCGATCACCGAGGCGATGCCGATGGCCGCGCCGCCGAGCACGCGCCAGAAGGCGAGGTCCCAGGCGGCGAAGGGGAGCATCGAGCCGATCGCGCTGACCGCGAACAGCAGCGCGCCCGCCTTCATGACCTTGATGCGGCCGTAGCGGTCGGCGAACCGGCCGGCCAGTGCGGCGCCGATCGCCGAGCCCAGCAGGGCGGAGGAGACGATCAGACCGGTCACGCCGTCGCCGACGCCGAACTTCTCCTGGATCCCGGAGACGGCGCCGTTGATCACGGAACTGTCGTAGCCGAACAGGAACCCGCCGAGGGCTGCGGCGGCGGTGATGAAGACGACGAAGCCGAGGCGGCCGGGCGCGGAGGCCTCGACCGCCCCGGAGGGCTGCTTGGTGACGCTCACGATCTTGACTCCTGGTACTCAACGCTGAGCTCGGTAGCCGAGATCGTAACCCTTATTCGTTTAAGTCTTGTACACCGGAAACCTCAATTTTTGCTCTGAGGATTCGTAAGGTGAACAAGCAAATTCAGCTGCGCCGACCGTCCCTATGCCGCGGTCGTCCCTGCGTCGCCGACCGTCCCTACGCCGGGGCGGACAGTGACAGCCCGAACCGGCCCTCCTCGTCCGTCCACCAGTGGCTCAGCCGCAGCCCGGCCGCCGCCAGCTCGGCGGACACCCGCTCCCGGCGGAACTTGGCGGACACCTCGGTGCGCAGTTCCTCGCCCCGGTCGAAGTGCACCGGCAGGTTCAGCGCCGGGATCTTCACGGTCTGCGCGCGCAGCGAGCGCAGCCGCATCTCGATCCACTCCCGCTCCGGGTCCCACCGCGCGACGTGCGCGAACGCGGTCGGGTCGAAGTCGGCGCCCAGCTCGCGGTTGAGCACGTTGAGCACGTTGAGGTTGAACTCGGCGGTCACCCCGGCCGCGTCGTCGTAGGCGGCGACCAGCACCGACGGGTCCTTGACCAGGTCGGTGCCGAGCAGCAGGAAGTCGCCCGGGTCGAGGGCGGCGCGCAGCCCGCGCAGGAAGGCCGCCCGCTCCTCGGGCAGCAGGTTGCCCAGGGTGCCGCCGAGGAAGGCGACCAGCCGGGGGCCGCCCTCCGGGGGCAGGCCGAGCCGGGCGGTGAAGTCGGCCAGCACGCCGTGCACGGCGAGCCCGGGGTACTCGGCGGCGAGCGCGACGCCGGCGGCGGTCAGCGCGCTCTCGCTGACGTCCACCGGGACGTACGTCTCCAGGGTGCCGAGCGCGCGCAGCGCGTCCAGCAGCAGCCGGGTCTTCTCGGAGGAGCCGGAGCCCAGCTCGACCAGCGTGCGGGCTCCGGTGGCGGCGGCGATCTCGCCGGCCCGGGCGGTCAGGATGGCCCGCTCGGCGCGGGTCGGGTAGTACTCCGGCAGCCGGGTGATCTCCTCGAACAGCTCGCTGCCCCGCGCGTCGTAGAACCACTTCGGCGGCAGCCACTTGGGTTCGGAGGTCAGGCCGTGCTGCACGTCGTGGCGCAGCGCGCTGCTGAAGTGGTCGGCGGGCAGCAGCCGGGTGAGATCAAATGTGTCCATGACAGGGTGGGTCCTCTGTTCAGAAGATGAAGGGGTGGTGGAGGATCAGTAGCGGCCGAGGAGCTGACGGACGGTGACGCCGCGCTCGTCGACCACCACCAGCGAGCCGTCCGGGACGGCCGTCCAGCCGGGAGCGTCGTCGTACGGCTCGGAGGCCACCACCGTGCCGAGCCCGGGCAGGTCGCGGTGGTGCAGGGTGTCGCCCCAGGCGGTCGCGGCGAGCGTGCGGCCGTCGGTGAGCAACAGGTTGAGCCGGCCGGTGGTGTGCGCGGTGACGTCCGCGACGGTGCCCGCCAGCGCCTCGCCGAGCCCGGCCCCCGCCCGCAGCCGGTGCAGGACCAGGGCCCACAGCAGCGCCGAGTCGGAGCGCGCCTCCAGCTCCAGCAGCTCGGCCGGCGGGAGCAGGGCGGCCAGCGCGTCCAGCTTGCCCGGCCAGCCCGCCACCGCGCCGTTGTGGCTGAACAGCCAGCGCCCGGCCGCGAACGGCGCCGCCGCGCTCTCGCCCGCCGCGCAGCCCTCGGTGGCGGAGCGGACCGCCGCCAGCAGCACCCGGGTGCGGATCACCCGGGCGAGGTCGGCGAACGCGGCGTCCGCCCAGATCGGCCCGTCCCGGCGGTAGCGGGCCGGCACCTCGTCGCCGTCCGCGTACCAGCCGAGGCCGAAGCCGTCCGCGTTGACCGTGCCGTACTGCTGCGCCCGGGGTGCCCAGGACTGCCGGTACAGGCCGTGCGGCGGGTGCACCAGCAGCTCCCGTGGCGCCACCGGCTCACCCAGGTACGCGAGGTGGCGGCACATCAGGCCACCTCCAGGTCGCGGGCGGTGCGGAACCCGGCGAAGATCTGCCGCCGGACGGGGTAGTCCCAGTTGCGGAAGGTGCCCCGGCAGGCGACCGGCGCCACCGCGAAGCAGCCGCCGCGCAGCACCTTGTACTCCGGCCCGAAGAAGACCTCCGAGTACTCCTGGTAGGGCCAGGCCCGGAACCCGGGGTAGGGGCGGAGGTCGCTGGCCGTCCACTCCCACACGTCGCCGATCAACTGCCGTACGCCGTACGGGGACTCGCCCGCCGGGTAGCCGCCGGCCGGGGCCGGGCGCAGGTGCCGCTGCCCGAGGTTGGCGTGCTCGGCTCCGGGGGCCTGGTCGCCCCACGGGTAGCGGCGGGAGCGGCCGCTCGCCGGGTCGTGCCGGGCCGCCTTCTCCCACTCCGCCTCGGTCGGCAGCCGCCGTCCGGCCCACCGGGCGTAGGCGTCCGCCTCGTACCAGCTGACGTGCAGGACGGGTTCGTCCGCCGGGACGGGCTCCACCGTGCCGAACCGGCGCCGCAGCCACTGGCCGCCGTCCAGGCGCCAGAACAGCGGGGCGGTCAGGTCGGCCCGCCGCCGGTGCTCCCAGCCCTCGGGCGTCCACCAGCGCGGCTCGTCGTAGCCGCCGTCCGCGATGAACCGCTGGTACGCGGCGTTGGTGACCGGCGTGGTGTCCAGCAGGAAGGCGGGCAGCTCGACCACGTGCGCGGGGCGCTCGTTGTCCAGCGCCCAGGGTTCGGTGTCGGTGCCCATCGTGAACGGTCCTGCGGGGACGAGCACTTCGGCGGGCAGCGCGGCCGCGTCCGCCGGGGCGGGCGGCGGCGGGGGAGCGGCCAGCGCAGGCTCCCCCGGGCGGAGCTGGTGGGTGATCAGCATCGTCTCGTCGTGCTGCTGCTCGTGCTGGGCGATCATCCCGAACGCGAACCCGGCGTCCAGCAGCGGCGCCCCCTCCAGCGGACTGGCCGCCAGCAGGTCCAGCACCCGGCCGCGCACCTCGTGCGCGTACGCCCGGGCCTCGGCGGGCGCCAGCAGCGGCAGGCTCGGCCGCTCGGCCCGGGGGTGCTGGAAGGCGTCGTACAGCGGGTCGATCTCCGGGTGCATCGGGTCGAGGCCGCCGACGTTGCGCAGCAGCCAGAGTTCCTCCTGGTTGCCGATGTGCGCCAGGTCCCAGACCAGCGGGGACATCAACGGCGAGTGCTGGGCGGTGAGGTCGCCGTCCTCGACGCAGTCGGTGAGCGCGGCGGTGCGGGCACGGGCGGCCAGCAGCTCGGCCGCGATGGTCTCGCGCAACTCCTCGGTGCCCGCCGCCGGGGCGGCAGGGGGGCGGACGTCGGTCATGGTGCGGCCTCCTCCGGAGGAGTGCGTCGGGTGCCGGAGCGCAGGGCGTCCAGCTGGTCGTCGGCCGGGCAGCGGCCGCGCGCGGGGTAGCGCTCGGCGAACTCGGCGACGGCGGCGCGCAGCCGACCGGCGCCGGGCAGGCGGCCCAGCGCGGCGTCGGCGGCGGCGAAGCAGGTCAGGGTGGCGCGGCGCAGCTCGGGATCGGCGACGGCCAGCGTCGCGGCCCGGCGCCAGACGTCGCTGCGCGGCGGGCGCGGACCGTCCGGGCGGCCCAGCGGCTCCAGCGCGGCGAGCGCGGCCTCGGCGGCCGGCACGTCGTCCAGCAGCGCGGTCACCAGGGCGGTGGGCACCACCCAGCCGTCCCCGGGCTGGGCGTCGATCATGCGCAGCTCCAGGTGGCCGCGCGGGCGCACCGGCGGGAACAGGGTGGTCCGGTGGTAGTCCAAGTCGACCAGCGTGGGCGGGCGTTCGCCGCCGCCGCGGACCCAGTCGCGGAAGGTCAGGCCGGGCGGGGCCGTCCACGGCAGCCCCTCGGGGCGGCGCACGCACAGCACCTCGGCGTCCAGCACGTACTGCGCCCAGGCCTCGCGGGGGTCGCCGTGGTCCGGCTCCGGGGCGAGCGTGCGGGTCGGGTCCATCCGGGACCAGACGGTCTGCCGGGTGGAGCGGTGACCGGTCGGCCTGCCGTCCAGCAGTGGGGAGTTGGCGAAGGCGGCGACCAGGACCGGGCCGAGCAGGTGGGTCAGTCGCCAGCGGCGCTCCACCGCTTGCGGGCCGTCCGCGTCGCCGGCGTCCAGGCACACCTGCACCGAGGCCGTGCCGGTCATCATGATCCGGCCCCAGGGGCCGGCGGAGTCGAAGAACCGCTCCATCGCGAGGTAGCGGGGGTGGTCCAGGACCATCAGGCGGGGGCGGGCCAGCGGGTCCGTCCCGGTGCCGGTGAGGCGCAGGCCCTGTGCCGCGAAGGCGGCCCGCAGGGCGGTCAGATCGCGTCGGGTGTCCTCGACGCAGGCCAGGAGGCCGGTGGCGGGCGGGGAGCTGAGCTCGACCTGCCCGCCGGGTTCGAGCGTGAGCCGCGAGCCGGAGGGGAGCGAGGCTCCGTCCGGGCCGCCGAGTGGCAGCGACTCCAGTGCGGCGTGGACCAGTTCCGGTCGGACGGGCTTGCCGGGACATCGGTCGTCGTGGACGAACCACTCGACCTCGACGCCCACCAGCCGGGGCGGTCCGATCTTGAAGCAGACGCCCGACACGTGGCTGAGCGCCCCCGATTCGGTCAGCGGGGTCACCCCCGGCGGGGGCGCTGGGGGGCTCTGCCGGTCGGGCGGAGTGGTGCGGGATGTCGGTATCACCGGACTTACCATCCTCGGGGTCAGGATTGCGGCCCGAACTACCCTGCCCAGTCTGCTACGGAGCATGCGGGGGCGCTTCGCAAATATCGTGTGAACGTTCGTTTCTGCAGGTCAGGGGTGGCGCGATCGGGTGAATCCGGGGATCCGGGGCGGTTTTCCGGGCGTGCGCGGGGGCGCCGGGTGGGGCGTGCGCGGGGTTGCCGGGCGGGGCCTCGGGCGCGGGTGACGGGAGGGTGTGTCGGGGAGCAGCGGGCAGGGGTGCGGGGTTGCCGGGCGGGGTGGCCCGGTGGTTCGGTCACCGCCGGTCGAGGCGCTCCAGGACGGCGTCCAGCACCGGGCCCGGCAGGGCGTAGTTCAGCCGCAGCGCGCCCCGGCCGCCGGGGCCGAACTCGGCGCCGTCCGAGGCCTCCAGGCCGTAGCGCTCCAGCAGCGCCCGGCGGGCCCCGTCCGGCGGCAGCCCCAGGGCGGCGGCGTCCAGCCAGAGCAGGTAGGAGGACTGCGGCGCGGAGCGGACGGCGGGCCCCAGCCGGCCGGTGAGCCGGGCGCGGGCGGCGACGAGGTGGGCGAGCAGCGCGTCCAGCCACGGCCCGCCCTCGGCCAGCGCCGCCCGCTGGACGGTCTGCTCCAGCAGGCCGCCCTCCCAGAGGCCGAAGCCGGCCAGCACCTCGGTGAACCGGGCGCGCAGGCCCGGATCGGGGACGAGCGCGAAACTGCTCGGCAGGCCGGAGCAGTTGAAGGTCTTGCCGACCGAGTTCAGCGTGACCACCCGGGGCCGGAGCGCCGCGTCGACGGTGGCCACCGCCACCGGGTGGACGTACCCGGGGTGGGTGAGATCGCCGTGCACCTCGTCCGAGACCAGCAGCGCTCCGGCCTCCGCCGCCCGCTCGGCGAGGGCCCGCAGGTCGGCGGCCGGCCAGACCCGGGCGGAGGGGTTGTGCGGGCTGCTCAGCAGGACGGCTCCGGCCGGGTGGGGGAGCGGACCGCCCGGGAGCCGGTAGCCGTCCGGGCCGGAGGTCAGGGGCAGTTCCCGGTACGGGAGGCCGGCCGCCCGGCACAGCTGGGCGAAGCCGCCCCACTCCGGCGTCGGGAACAGCACCGGCGCCTGCGGGCGCACGGTCTCCAGCAGCAGGCGCAGGGCGGTGCGCGGGCCGCAGGACAGCAGCAGCACCCAGTCCGGATCCACCTCGACGCCGTGCCGCGAGCGGTACCAGCGGGCCACCAGCGCCCGCCCGGCCGGGTCGCACACCGTGTACCCGTACGCGCGGTGGCGGGCCCGGCGCTCCAGCGCGGCGGCCACAGCCGGCGGTCCGGGCAGGTCCATGTCCGCCAGGCCCATCGCGATCACCCCGGGCGCCCCCGCGCGGGCCCACTTGCTGCTGCCCGTCCCGGTCCGGTCGAAGGGGGCCGCGAAGCCGAACGCGTCCGGTGCGGTGGTGGGCATGACGGCCTCCGGTGGTCGGGGGTGCGCCGCCACGCTAGAGCCGGACGGGTGCCGGCCGCCACCGGCCGCGTGGTCACCCGTTCGCCGGCCCGCCCCCGCTGCCCAGGTGTGCCGCCAGCCCCCGCCGCCCCCGGCGCATCATCACCGCGTGGTTGGCCCGGAACAGCGGGTGCAGGGGCAGGGCGAGGCGGCGCAGCAGGGGTTTGCCGGGGCGGGTGTCCTCCTCGAAGAGCACGCGGCTGCCCGGCCCGTCCGAGGTGACGGTGAATCGCGACCACCCGGTGAGATCGCCCCGCATGGCCGCCTCCAGCACTCCGGCGGCCGGGTCGCGCCGTCGCGCCTCCAGGCGGATCACCAGCCGGTACGGCAGCAGCGCGCGCACCACGAGGTCCCCGGACTCCTCGCCGGTCTGCCGGACTTCGAGGACCTCGGGCCACCACAGCGGGTAACTCCGTACGTCCTCCAGCGCCGCGTACACGTCGGGGGCCGGCGCCGCGAGTCGCCACATGCCCCGGAAGCGGTAGTGGTTGGGGTCCACGCGCCCCACCCTAGAGCGCCCCGGTCCGGGGCCGGCCCGTTTCGGTCGGGTTCCCTCGTCGACGGCCGGGCCCTACGGTGGCCCGGCCGTCGGCGGGACCGGTTCCGGTGAGACGGGAGGGGAACGCTCCGTAAACGTCGCATGCCAGGAGGGAGGTGTTCCGCTTGCAGCCGTTCGGGGTGCAGGGGAGGATCTTGTGTGCTTGTAGTCTCGTCTGTCACAGCAGTTGTCGCGAGGCACTGCATCCCCGGAAAACGGAGTGAAGGAGTCACAGGCATGCGGCGACCGAGCTGGGTACCGGAGGGCACGGACCTGGACAAACCGAACGCCGCGCGGGTCTACGACTACTACCTGGGGGGCTCGCACAACTTCGAGGTCGACCGGGAGATGGCGCGCAAGGCGATGGCCCTGTGGCCGGAGCTGCCGCAGATCATGCGCTCCAACCGGGCCTTCCTGCGGCGGGCCGTGTCCTACCTGTCCGAGCGCGGCGTCACCCGCTTCCTGGACATCGGCTCCGGCATCCCGACCTTCGGCGCGGTGCACGAGATCGCCCGCGCGATCCGCCCCGAGGCGACGGTCCTCTACGTGGACCGGGACCCGGTCGCCGTCGCGCACAGCCGCCTGCTGCTGGAGGACGACCCCGGCAGCGAGGTCGTCCAGGCCGACCTGCGCGACGTCCACGACCTGCTGGCCCGCCCCGAGGTGGCCGCGCTGCTGGCGCAGGGCGAGCCGGTGGCCGTCCTGCTGGTCGCCGTCGCGCACTTCGTCACCGACGACGAGGACCCGTGGAAGCTGATCGGCACGCTCCGTGACGCGCTCCCGCCCGGCAGCGCGCTGGTCCTCTCGCACGCCTCCCTGGAGGGCCGCCCGGACCAGGCGGAGGACCACCAGGAGCTCTACCGCAAGACGCCGACCCCGCTGACCATGCGCACCCACGAGCAGATCAGCGGGATGTTCGCCGGCTTCGAGCTGGTCGAACCGGGCGTGGTCTACCTGCCGCAGTGGCGTCCGGACCAGCCGGAGACGGTCGGCGAGCACCCCGAGCGGATGACCGGGGTGGCGGGCGTGGGGTTCCGCCCTTGAGCGGACGGATCGGGCGAGTGACCGACGGCCGCGGGCTCCGCGAAGCGGCCGCCGGTCACCCCGCCGTGCCCGCCGCGCGGACCACTGCTCACCCCACCGTGCCCGCCGCGCGGACCACTGCTCCCCCCGCCCGGACCGCTGCCCGCGCCGACCACCCCGCAGCGGTGACCGCGCGCACCCGGGTGGACGCATGAGCGCCGCCCCGGTGTCCGGCAGCGCCGAACGGTTCCACGAGGCCTGGACGCGACTGCTCTCCGCCGACCACGGCACGGCCGTCCACCCCGGGCTGCTCGGCCGCCTCACCGCCCGGACCGCCGCCCTGCTCCACCGCGCGCAGCTGGGCGAGCCGTTCGAGCCCCGGCTGGCCGAGCAGGCCGGCGCGGAACTGGTCGACGCGCACTTCACCGACCCGGTGGTGCTGGCCCGGGCGGTGGAGCTGCTCCAGGCGCAGCCGCTCGGCGACGACCGCGGCCCGGCCCTGACCGGCGCCTTCGCGGCCGGCTGGGCCGCCGCCCTGCGCGAGCGCACGCTGCGGGAGCAGGAGGCGATCCGCACCGCCGCCGACACCGCCCGCAAGGAGGCCGAGCGGGCGCTGCGCGCCTCCGAGGCCCGGTTCCGGGCGCTGTTCGAGAGCGCCGCCATCGGGATCGGCATCGGCGACACCGACGGCAACATCCTGGCGGTCAACAAGGCGCTCCAGGAGCTGTTCGGCGCGAGCCCGGAGGACATGACCGGCCGCCGGGTCGGCGATCTCGTCCACCCCGAGGACACCCCGGGCGTGTGGGAGGCGTACGAGGAGCTGATCAGCGGCAAGCGGGACTACTTCCAGTTCGACAAGCCGTACTACCGCCAGGACGGCGAGGTGGTCTGGACCCATCTGACCGTCTCGCTGATCCGCGACGACGACGGCGTCCCGCAGTACCAGGTCGCGATGCTGGAGGACGTCACCGACCGCTACCGGCTCCAGGAGCGGCTGCGCCACCAGGCCACCCACGACCCGCTGACCGGCCTGCCGAACCGGGCGGCCTTCTTCGAGCGGCTGGAGAAGCTGTTCGAGGATCCGGATCCGGGCGCCAGGTTCGGCCTCTGCTACGTCGACCTCGACGGCTTCAAGGTGGTCAACGACAGCCTCGGCCACGACACCGGGGACCAGCTGCTGTCCGCCGTGGCGGCCCGGCTGAAGGCCGCGCTCAACCCGCTCGGCCACCTGGTGGCCCGGCTCGGCGGCGACGAGTTCGTGGTGCTGCTGGAGAACTGCCGGGGCGAGCAGGAGGCCGTCGCGGCGGCGAAGACGGTGCTCAAGGCGCTGGCCGGGCCGGTGCTGATCGGCGACCACAAGCTGGCCGTGGGCGCGAGCGTCGGCGTGCTGGAGCGGCGGGTGTCCACCACCACCCCGGGCGCGGCCGTCCGGGCCGCCGACCTGACGCTGTACCGGGCCAAGGAGGCCGGCCGCGGCCGCTGGACGCTGTTCGACCCCAAGGAGAACGCCCGCGCGGTCAGCCGCTACGCGGTGTCGGTGCGGATGCCGGCCGCCCTCGACCGGGGCGAGTTCTTCATCGACTACCAGCCGCTGTACGCGCTGGCGGACGGCCGGCTGGCCGCGGTGGAGGCGCTGGTGCGCTGGCGCCACCCGCAGCTCGGCGTCCTCGGCCCGGACGAGTTCGTGACCACCGCCGAGGAGACCGGGCTGATCATGCCGCTCGGTCGCTGGGTGCTGGAGCAGGCCTGTGGCCAGGCCGCGGACTGGGTCAAGCGGTTCGGCGACGCCGCGCCGCAGCTGAACGTCAACCTGGCGGTCCGCCAGGCGCGCAGCGCGGCGCTCGTCACCGACCTCGGCCGGATCCTCGACACGACCGGCCTCGAACCGGCCAGGCTGCAACTGGAGATCACCGAGTCGACCGTGGTCGGGCCCGAGGACGAGGCGCTGCGCACCCTGCACGGGCTGGTGGACCTCGGCGTGTCGCTGGCCGTGGACGACTTCGGCACCGGCTGGTCCAACCTCGCGTACCTGCGCGACCTGCCGGTCTCCGGGCTGAAGATCGCCGGTTCCTTCGTCGGAGACCTGCACGATCCGGAGAAGGACGAGTCCACCGGGTGGCGGATCGTCAGCGGCCTGGTGTCGATGGCGCACGCACTCGGGCTGACCGTCACCGCCGAGGGCGTGGAGACCCGCAAGGACGCCGAACGGCTGCGGACCATCGGCTGCGACTGGGCCCAGGGCTGGCACTTCGGCCGCCCGGTGCGGCCGGACGAGATCGCCCGCCGGATCGCCGAGGAGCCCCGGGGACGCCCGGTCGGGGGCTGACGCGTCGGGGGTGTCGGCTCCGCGGCCGGAGGGGACAGGGCCGGGCAGGTGGGGGAGGCCCGCGGCGGCGTTCGGCGGCGTTCGTGCAACCGCTCGATCGCGTTCCGGAAAATCGGCCAACACCACGGCCCACCATGCGGGATGATGGCGCGTCAAAATCACCACCCGGGGCCGTGCGGCGCGCGGCTACGGCCCCGCGCCGGCCCCGGGAAGCGGGGAGGAGAGCGCCGCCATGGCCACACCGGAGGACGCCGGCCCGGCCGACGACGACCGACGAGGCCCCTGGCCGGAGAGCGGCCCCGGGGCCCGGCCCGAGCCCCCGACCAGGGCGGACCGGCGGCCGTGGGGGCGGCGCCTCGGTGTCGTGCCGGACCGGCCGTCCCGGCTCGGCGCCGTCCCGCGCACCCGGACGGACCCCGACGCCGCGACCGGGCGGGAGCCGGACGGCGGGGCCCGCTTCGACCCGGAGGCGCCGACCAGGGTCCAGCGGCGCGCGGGCACCGGGCGCGCCGCCGCCCCCGGCTGGGCCGACAACGTCGGCCCCGGGCCCAGCCGGAGGGGCGAGGGCCCCGTGGGCGGGGTGTCAGGGGGTGGGATATCGGCGGGCGGGGCGCCGGAGGGTGCGGGGCCCACCGGCGGACGGTTCGCGGGCGCTTTCCCGGACGCCCTGCGCGGCCGCTTCGACCCGCTCGGCGTGGCCGGCTCCGGCACCGAGGGCACCGTCTGGCACGTCCGGCGCACCGACGGCGGCGGCGAGGCCGCGGTGAAGGTGACGGCCGCCGGCCAGTCCATGGACGCCGACCTGCTCGGCTACCTGCGCAACGACGACTACCGCCGCCACGTCCCGCACATCGTCGACTTCGGGCGGGTCGGCCACCACGGCGCCGAACTCGACTGGGTGGCCATGGAGTACCTGCCGGTCACCCTCGCCGACCACTTCGCCGAACTGCGCGAGCGCGGCCGGCACACCGACCCGCGGGAGGCCGAGCGGATCGTCTACGAGCTCGTCGCCCTGCTCGACTTCTGGCAACGGCGGATCGAGCGCAACCCGCTGGACTTCAAGCCGGCCAACGTGCTGGTCCGCCCCGGCCGCGCGCCCGGGGAGTTCGTGATAGCCGACTTCGGAGGCGTCGCCCGGCTCACCGCCAGCCGCCGCTTCACGCCCGAGACGATCGTCACCATCCCGTACATGGCCCCCGAGCTCCTGGCCGGCCGCAATCACGAGGCCGGGCCCTGGTGGGCGCTCGGCAACGTCCTGTACGAGCTGTTCACCGGCCGCCCCCGCTTTCTCGGCGCGGACGGCCTGCTGATCAGCGACGAGGTGCTGCAGCTGGAACTGGTCCTGGGGGACGAGGTCGACCTCTCCGCCCTCGCCGATCCCCGCCAACTGCTGCTCCTCCAAGGGCTGTTCACCAAGAACCCGGAGGACCGCTGGACCGCCCCGCAGGTCCGCAGCTGGCTGGCCGGCGGCAGCCCCGCGGTGGTCCGGCGACAGACCCGGGCCGACACCGGCCGCACCCACCGGCCGATCACCTTCCTCGGCTCCCCCTTCACCGATCCGGCCAAGCTCGCCGAGGTCCTGCTCCGGCGCTCCGGCGACGCGGCCCGCTGGCTCTCCGCCGGGGGAGCGGAGCGGCTGCGCGACTGGCTGCGCGACGACGTCCAGGACAACGTCTTCGACCTGCACCACCTGACCGACGTCGCCCGGGCGCCCGGCTCCCGCCGCGACGCGGCGGCCGCCCTCGCGGTGCTCGCCTTCGGCGCCGCCTTCGCTCCCTCCGCCACCCCCTACTACCTCGACCGCCCGATCGACACCCCCGGGCTGGAACGCATCGCCACCGAAGCGGACGGCGCCGTGTTCATCGACGCGCTGGTCCGGGGCGGCGCCCCGGCCGTCGCCGCCCGCTACGACTGCTTCCACCCCGAGTGCTCCGGCGAACACTGCTCCCGACTGCTCGCCCTGGCCCGGCTCCCGGACGTCCTGGCCGAAGTGGACCGTGCCGCCCGCGCCGTCGGCGGCGGCCGGCGGGGCGGCGACGGGCTCAGCCCGCAGGAGCGCGAGGAGGCACACCGGCTGGTGGTGTGGCTGAGCGTGCGCCCCGAGGAACGCGACCGGCTGCTCGGCCGGCTCTCGCCGCTGCCCACCGCCCTGCACCGGCTGCCGCTGCCCGAACGGATGGCGGAGCTCGCCGCCCTCGTCGCGGCGGTGGTGGTGGACGCGGCCCTGGCCGCCGGCTCCGGGATCCGCACGGCCGTACGCGCCGCGGTGCGCCGGCCCGCGCCGGACCCGACCGCCGCGCCGGAGGCGGTCCGGCGCCGCTGGTCGGCGTTGCGGCGGCGGGCGGTGGGCGCCGACCCGGGGGACGACGCCGGGCGCGCGGCCCTGGTCGCCGCCGAGACGCTGCGCCCGCGCGGCCGGGGCCGGGGCGAGCGGCCCGACGACGCGGAGGGCCGGGAGGGCGGGGCAGGGCGGGAGAGCCGGGCCGGCCGGGACCGGTGGCTTGGGCGGCTGTGGCAGGGCGGGCGTGGACGGACGCCGGTGGACTGGGCGGCCCGGCTGCGGGCGTGGTGGCCGCACGCCCGGACCGGCCTGCCGCGCCGGGCGGGCGCCGTGCTGCTGCTGTTCTTCGCGCTCGGGTTGCTGCTGTGGGCGGGGGCGGTGTTCCGCTACCCCGTCGAGGCCGGGGTCCAGCTCAGGATCTCGCCGGACGGCGCCTTCGGCGGGCCGTTGAGGAAGGCCGGCGAGCACGCGGCCCAGCAGGTGGTCGGCCAACTGGGGGCGGCACTGGTCGCCGCCGCCGTCCTGGCCTTCTTCCCCGCCCGGGTCGGCCTCGGCACGGCGGCCCTGACCGGCGTCGGGGCCTTCGCCATCGGCTACCTGCGGCTCGGACCGCCGATGACGGGCCTGGAGATGCCGAGACCGGTGGCCGAGCGGGTGGTGATGTTCGAGGGCGGGATGGGCAGTTGGGCCGGCCTCGCGGCGGTGGCGGCGATCGTGGCGTCGTTCGCGCTGATCGAGCGCGCGGCGGACCGGCTGCTGAAGCCCGCGCACGAGGCCCGGCGGCAGGTGCGCGAGGCCTGGCGGCGGCTCGCCGGGCGGGGCGCGGCGGCACGGTGGGACGGCAAGCAGTGGCGGACGGGCCCCGTGGGCGCCCGTGACCGCGCGCTCTTCGCCCTTGGGAGCACCTGTGTGCTGGCCCTGCTGCTGTGGGCGGCGGTCGAGGTGCGGCTGGCGGCCACCGGGCACCACCCGACGCCGGCCTCCTGGGGGACTGGCCGGACCGGCGCGGCCTACCAGTCCGGGTTCGTCGTCCTGCTGGCCGTCGTCTCCCTCGCGAGCACCCTGGGGACGCCGGGCACCGCCCGGGCGCTCCTCGGCTGCTGGATCCCCGCCACCCTGGTGCTCGGCGCCTGGCCCGGACCGCTCGGCCCGGTCGAGGCGCTGCGGATCCCGGTGTTCAAGGGGCAGTTCGCGGCCGTCGCGGAGTTCTGGGGGCACGGCGCGTTCTGGGCCGCGCTGCTGGTCGCGCTCCCGCTCGCGGCGTACGGGGTGCTGTGGACGGTCCGGGCGCAGCGGGCGGGTGCGGGGGCGGGTGCGGGGGTGGACGGCTGACGGCTGACGGCTGACGGTCCGGCCGTCATCCGGCTCAGCCGACCAGCCGGGACAGTTCGATCGAGTGCCCGGTCCGTTCCACCTTCGCCCGCAGGTAGCGCACGTTGCTCGCGGACAGGTGCACGCCGGTCGGCACCCGCCGCCGCACGGTGATCCCGAGGTCGGCCAGCTGCTGCGCCTTGTCCGGGTTGTTGCTCAGCAGGTCGATGCCGGTGGCGCCGAGGGTGGTGAGCATCTGGGCGGCGGCGGTGTAGTCCCGGCCGTCCTCGGGCAGGCCGAGCGCCGTGTTGGCGTCGTACGTGTCCAATCCGGAGTCCTGCAAGGAGTAGGCCTCCAGCTTGTTGTAGAGCCCGATGCCCCGGCCCTCCTGCCGCAGGTACAGCAGGTAGCCGCCGGCCTCGGTGATCCGCTCGACCGACTCGCGCAGCTGCGGGCCGCAGTCGCAGCGGTCCGAGCCGAAGACGTCGCCGGTCAGGCACTCCGAGTGCAGGCGCACCAGCGGCGTCCCGCCCTCCGGCACCTCGCCGAACGCGAGCGCCAGGTGTTCGGCGCCGTCGGCGAGGTCGTGGAAGGTGAGGGCCTCCGCCTCGGCGCGGTAGCCGTCGGAGAAGGTCAGCGGGATGCGCACACGCGAGCGCACCGTGGCGGGACCGGGCTGCGGCATGGGTGGGCCTCCGTCGATGAGGAGATGGGTCGGCGAACCGACGAACCGATGGGGTCGAGAGGGGCGGGCCGGGTGGCCCGGGGTGGAGCGGATGTCGATGACCGTACTCGGTAGTTCCAATTTGAACAACTAATTACCGCCCGTGCCCGATGCGACTACGGACCGTGGTTCAGCCGGGCTCCGCGCGGACGCGAGGGCGCTGGTGGATCGTACGGTCCGCGAGGCGTGGGGGTTTCAGCATGTGGATGCGTCGGGAGCCGGACCGTGGACACTGCGAGGATTCCCCCGTTTCCTGGGCACGGGAATGCCTCGCGAACGAGCACCGACGACCACGGAAGGTCCTGATCAGATGCCCACAACCCCTCCCGCCGCCACCTCCCCGACCTCCTTCGACGCCGAGCAGCGCGCGATCGAGGCGCTCTACGCGGACGTGGTCCGCCGGAACAGGGGTGAGACGGAGTTCCACCAGGCGGTCCACGAGGTCCTGGAGACCCTCGGGCCGGTGCTCGCCCGCCGCCCCGAGTTCGTCGACGCCCGGATCATCGAGCGGATCTGCGAGCCCGAGCGGCAGCTCATGTTCCGGGTGCCGTGGACGGACGACTCCGGCGACATCCACGTGAACCGGGGCTTTCGGGTGGAGTTCAGCAGCGTCCTCGGCCCGTACAAGGGCGGGCTGCGCTTCCACCCCTCGGTGAACCTCGGCATCGTCAAGTTCCTCGGCTTCGAGCAGATCTTCAAGAACGCGCTCACCGGGCTGTCGATCGGCGGCGGCAAGGGCGGCTCCGACTTCGACCCCAAGGGCCGCTCGGACGCCGAGGTCATGCGGTTCTGCCAGTCCTTCATGACCGAGCTGTACCGCCACCTCGGCGAGCACACCGATGTCCCCGCCGGGGACATCGGCGTCGGCGGCCGGGAGATCGGCTACCTGTTCGGCCAGTACAAGCGGATCACCAACCGCTACGAGACCGGCGTGCTCACCGGCAAGGGCCTCGGCTGGGGCGGCGCGCAGGCCAGGACCGAGGCGACCGGCTACGGCTGCGTGCTGTTCACCGCCGAGATGCTGCACAGCCGCGGCGAGAGCCTGGACGGGCGCCGGGTCGTCGTCTCCGGCTCCGGCAACGTCGCCATCTACGCGATCGAGAAGGCGCAGCAGCTCGGCGCGACCGTGCTCACCTGCTCCGACTCCACCGGCTACGTGGTGGACGAGAAGGGCATCGACCTCGCGCTCCTCAAGGAGGTCAAGGAGGTCCGGCGCGGCCGGGTCGCCGACTACGCCGAACTGCGCGGCAGTCACGTCCGGTTCGTCGAGGGCCCGGGCGTGTGGAGCGTGCCCTGCGACGTCGCGCTGCCCTGCGCCACCCAGAACGAGCTGACCGGGACGGACGCGCTGGCCCTGGTGCGGGGCGGGGTGCTGGCGGTCGCCGAGGGGGCCAACATGCCCACCACCCCGGAGGCGGTCCGGGTGTTCCAGGAAGCCGGGGTGGCCTTCGGCCCGGGCAAGGCGGCGAACGCGGGCGGCGTCGCCACCAGCGCCCTGGAGATGCAGCAGAACGCCTCGCGCGACTCCTGGACCTTCGCCCGCACCGAGGAGCGGCTGGCCGGGATCATGAAGCACATCCACGACTCCTGCTTCACCACCGCCGAGCGCTACGGCCACCCGGGCGACTACGTGGTGGGCGCGAACATCGCCGGCTTCGAGCTGGTCGGGGACGCGATGCTGGCCCAGGGCCTGATCTGAGTCCTGTCGGCCGGCGCCGACGGCGCGACTCGCCGTCACCCGGGGATCGGTACCCGACCGGATCGGGCACCGATTGTCGGGTGCGGCAGGGTGGGTCCTTCCTACGGTGGTGATCAGTAAGGGAAGGACGGGGTCGGAGTGCTGGAACACCTGAACCGGGCGATGGATCACATCGAACGGAACCTGGACCAGGAGGTCGAGGTCGCCGAGCTGGCCCGGATCGCGATGACGTCGGAGTACCACTTCCGGCGGCTGTTCTCGATGCTCTCCGGGATGCCGCTGTCGGACTACGTCCGGCGCCGGCGGTTGACCGTCGCCGGGGCCGAAGTCCTCGGCGGGGAGCGGACGTTGCTGGAGGTCGCGATCCGGTACGGCTACACCTCGGGGGAGGCGTTCGCCCGGGCGTTCCGGGCGATGCACGGGGTCGGGCCCGGTGAGGCCCGGCGCGAGGGCGCGGTGCTCAAGTCCCAACCCCGGATGTCCTTCCGACTCGTCGTGGAGGGAAGCAGCAGTATGGAATACCGGATCATCGAGCAGCCGGACTTCCGGATCATCGGTCGGCGGGCTCGGGTCCCGCTGGTGCACGAGGGGGTGAACCCGGCCATCGCCTCGTTCATCAAGGGGCTCGGCCAGGAGACCGTCGACCGGATCTCGGCGCTCTCGGGCCGTGAGCCGGAAGGCATCCTCTCGGTCACCGAGTTCTTCTCGGAGAGCCGCGAAGAGGGTGTCGAACTCGACTACTACCACGCGGTGGTGGCGGACGCGGGCACCGTCGTCCCGGACGGCCTGGACGTTCGGGAGGTGCCGGCGGGGACCTGGGCGGCCTTCTCCAACACCGGGACCTTCCCGAAGGCCCTCCAGGAGATGTGGCGGGACGTCTTCACGCAGTGGTTCCCGTCCAATCCGTACGAGTTCCGGCCGGGGCCGGAGATCCTGCGTACCCGGTTCCTGCCGGACGGCCAGGCGGAAGCCCAGCTGTGGATCCCGGTGGCACGGGCGCTGCGCTGACGGACGGCCGTTGACAGCTGACAACTGACAAAAAACAGATGACAGATAACAGATTTCGAAATCTGTTATCTGTCATCTGTTTTTTGTTCGCCCGCCAATGCCCGCCAACGCCCACTGCCGCCGCCCGCCGCCCCGCCCGCCCCCGTTCGGCCCAGCAGCGCCCGCACCCGTCCTCCCCCGCCCGCATGCTGGGGCGGGGGAGGACGGGGGATCGCAGCCGCTACCCGAGGAGTGGGATCACCGATGGCCAAGGCATTCGGCTTCGTCGACTACGGCGGGCCGGAGACACAGGAGTTCCTGGACCGCCCGGCGCTGGAGCCCGGCCCCGGGCAACTGGCGATCGCGGTCGGTGCGGCCGGGGTGAACCCGGTGGACTGGAAGATCCGCACGGGCCTGCTCGGCCGGGAGGGCGAACTCCCCGCCGTCATGGGCCAGGAGGCCTCGGGCGTGGTCCTGCAAGTCGGCCCCGGGGTCACCGGGTTCACCCCGGGCGATGAGGTGTTCGGCCTCGCGGCCGCCGGTGCCTACGCCGAACAGACGCTGATGCTCGCCGAGTTGAGTGCCCTCAAACCCGAGGGTGTCGGCTTCGACCAGGCCGCCGTCCTGCCGGTGTCGGCGGCCACCGCGGACGACGCCGTCCGTGACCTCGGCCTCGGCGCCGGCCGGACGCTGCTGATCCTCGGCATCGCCGGCGGTGTCGGCAGCGCGGCCGCCCAGATCGCCCGCAGTCGCGGCCTGACCGTCCTCGGCACCGCGAGCGACGCCAACCGCGCGTACGTGGAGTCCCTCGGGGCGGTGCCGGTCCGCTACGGCGACGGCGTCGTCGAACGGATCGCGGCCGCGGCGCCCGACGGCGTCGACGGCATCCTCGACCTGGTCGGCGGCGACGCCCTGCGGGCCGCCGCCCCCGTGCGCACGGACCGTACGGAGCTGGTCAGCACCGCCGACCCGGCCACCGTGGCGGAACTCGGTGGCCGCTACATCACCCGCTCGACGACGTCCGAGACCCTGTCCGCGCTGGCGGCCCTGGTCGCCGCCGGTGAGCTGGACCCGCACATCACCGGCCGCTACCCGCTGGCCCGGGCCGCCGAGGCGCTCGCCTTCGTCGAGTCCGGCCACGCCAGCGGCAAGGTGGTCATCGAAGTCGCTTGACTCGAATCAAGAGTGACGACCAGTCAGTGAAGACCGAGAGATCGAGAACCGAGAGAAGAAGTCGAGAGAAGAAGCCATGAAGCAGAACTCCGTGACCATCGGCGGCCCCTGCTGGGTCGAGCTGGGCACCTCCGACCCGGCCGCCGCCAGCACCTTCTACAGCGAGTTGTTCGGCTGGCGGGCCGAGGCCGACGTGCGCCCCGAGGCCAACGGCTACACCCAGATGTTCCTCGGCGACGCCCCGGCGGCCGCCGTCAGCCCGCGGTTCGCCCCGCAGCAGCCCATCGCCTGGTCGACCTGCTTCGCGGTCACCGACACCGACGCCACCGTCGCGAAGGTCGAGGACGCCGGCGGCAAGGTCCTGAAGGAGCCCACCGACGCGTCCGACCTCGGCCGCTTCGCGGTGGTCGGGGACAGCTCCGGCGCGGTCTTCCTGCTCTGGCAGGCCCGCGCGTTCGCGGGCGCCGGGGTGTTCAACGAGCCGGGCTCGCTCGGCTGGGTGGAACTGCTCACCCGCGACCCGGCCGGTGCGACCGCCTTCTACCCGGCGGTCTTCGGCTGGTCCGTCAGCCCGTCCGAGCAGTACACCCAGTGGGGCCTGGGCGGCGAGGACTTCGGCGGCATGCTGGTGATGGACGACCGCTTTCCGCCGCAGGTGCCGCCGCACTGGCTGCCGTACTTCTCGGTCGCCGACGTCGACAACACCGTCGCCCGGGCGAGCGGCCTCGGCGCGGACGTGCTGATGGCGGCCACCGACGTGCCGGGCGGCCCCCGGATCGCCGTGCTGCGCGACCCGCAGGGCGCGTCGTTCGGCGTCTACCTGGCCGGCACCGAGGGCTGACCCGCCGGAGGCCACGCCCCTGCCCACGCCCCTGCCGAGGACCCCGCCGCCCTCACGCCGGGCGCAGCCTCCGCCCTCACGCCGGGCGCCGACTGCGGCTGGAGCGCCACGCCGCCGCCGTCGCGCCCGCCGTGACGAGCAGCGCGCCGATCGGCACCACGTCGCCGATCCGGTCGTACCAGGTCAGCGTCCCGGGCTCGGTGAGCGGCAGTCGGACGGTCAGCGCTCCGGTGCCGTCGGTACCGAGCCGGGCGAGCTCGCGGCCCTGCGCGTCGAAGGCCGCCGACACCCCGGTCAGCGAGGCCTGCACGGCCGGCCGGCCCGTCTCGGCGGCCCGGATCGCCGCCAGCGAGACGTGCTGTTCGGGTGCCCAGGTGTGCTGGAAGGTCGAGGTGGAGGACTGGTAGACCAGCACCCGGGCGCCGTCCCGCGCGGCGGTGCGGGCCAGGTCGGGGAAGGCCGACTCGAAGCAGATCAGCGCGCCGACCGGCAGCGGCCCGCCGGCCCGGTCGGTGGCCGGCAGGACGTGGAAGGCGGTGCCGGGCGCCCGGTTCTCGCCGGCCGCCCGGCTGACGCCGGCGATCCAGCCGAGCACCGGCCGCAGCGGGATGTACTCGCCGAAGGGCACCAGCCGGATCTTGCGGTAGCGGTCCAGCACGCCCGCGGGGGAGACCAGCACTGCGTCCTTGGAGATCCGCCCGTCCGCCTTGCGGGCGTCCTCCCCGGCGATGATCTGCGCCCCGGTGACGGTGGAGAGTCGGCGCAGCCGGTCGAGCGCGGCCGGGTCGCGGTCGAGGTCGGCGGTGGTGCTGCTCTCGCCCCAGACGACCAGGTCCACCGGCTGCCCGCCGAGCGCGGCGGTGGCCTGGGCGCTGGCCTCGAACCGGGCCTGCGGGTCGTCCACGATGCCGGGCTGGACCAGCGCGACGGTGATCGCCCCGGCCGGGGCGGGGGCGTCTCGCAGCGCGAACAGCAGCGGGCCGGCGGCCAGGACCAGGACGGTGGTCAGCGCCGCGAGGGCGCGCGGCCGCCGGTGCACGGCGGTCAGGACGATCAGCACCCCGGTGTTGGCGGCCGCGACGGCCGCGCTGACCAGCCAGATCCCGCCGGTCGAGGCCAGCCCGAGGATCGCCGGGTGCTGCCACTGGGTGGCGCCGAGCAGCGCCCACGGCCCGCCGAGCGCGTCCCAGGAGCGCGCGTACTCGGTGGTCACCCAGACCGCCGGGACGACGAGCAGCGCGAGCAGTGCCCGACGGCCGGTCAGCGGCGGGTGCAGCAGCCGGTGGACGGCGTACCCGAAGCCGCCCTGGAGCGCCCCGAACAGCACGGCGAGCACCGGTAGTCCCGGCCCGATGGACGGGACCAGCCAGTACATCGCGGTCAGGATGAAGCCCGCCCCGAACCACCACCCGCGCACCGCCGCCTCCCGCCCGCCGGGCGCGCGCTGCATCAGCAGCATCCCGGGGACGAGCGCGACCCACGCCAGCCAGGCCTGCCCCGGTGCCGGGAAGGCGAGCACCGGTACGGCCCCGGCCGCCAGGGCACCGAACCGCGCGCGGTAGCGGTGCGGGCGCGCCTGCGGGTGGCCGCCGTGTCCGGGGTGCCCGCCGTGTTCGGAGTGCCCGGGAGGTTCGGGGCGCCGGGGGTGCCCGGGATTCGAGGAGTGTCCGGAGTGCCCGGGGTGCCCGGGGTGATCGGAGCGCCCGGGGTGATCGGGGTGCGAGGAGTGCGGCGTGCGCCGGGCGGGGCTGGTGAGGGCGAGGCGGCGGGGCATGCCCCGTATTGTCCGCTTGGACGGACTACGCCACCAGTGTT
Source organism: Kitasatospora sp. NPDC087271 (assembly GCF_044744605.1). Taxonomy (NCBI): domain Bacteria; kingdom Bacillati; phylum Actinomycetota; class Actinomycetes; order Kitasatosporales; family Streptomycetaceae; genus Kitasatospora; species Kitasatospora sp. NPDC087271. Next base: position 106,325 of record NZ_JBIUYQ010000001.1, on the reverse strand, counting down.
CCTGTCACCCGAATGGGCTACGGGAACACTGGTGGCCACCCCCGTGACTCAGCCCTCGTCGCCCTCCAGGTCCCCCTCGGTCTCCAGGAACGCGGCCTGCAACTGCGCGATCAGCTCCGGGTCGGGCTGCTCCCACAGCCCGCGGCTGGCCGCCTCCAGCAGCCGCTCGCTGATCCCGTGCAGCGCCCACGGGTTGGCGCCGGTCAGGAACTCCCGGTTGACCGGGTCGAGCACGTACTCCTGGGTGAGCTTCTCGTACATCCAGTCCGCGACCACGCCCGTCGTGGCGTCGTAGCCGAACAGGTAGTCCACCGTCGCGGCCATCTCGAACGCGCCCTTGTACCCGTGCCGGCGCATCGCCTCGATCCAGCGCGGATTGACCACCCGGGCGCGGAAGACGCGGGCGGCCTCCTCGGTCAGCGTCCGGGTGCGGACCGTCTCCGGGCGGGTCGAGTCGCCGATGTAGGCGGTCGGCGCCTTGCCGGTGAGCGCCCGGACGGTGGCCACCATGCCGCCGTGGTACTGGAAGTAGTCGTCCGAGTCGGCGATGTCGTGCTCGCGGGTGTCGGTGTTCTTCGCGGCGACGGTGATGCGCTTGTACGCGGTCTCCATCTCCTCGCGGGCCGGCCGCCCGTCCAGCCCGCGGCCGTAGGCGTAGCCGCCCCAGACCGTGTACACCTCGGCCAGGTCGGCGTCGGTGCGCCAGTCCCGGCTGTCGATCAGCTGGAGCAGGCCCGCGCCGTAGGTGCCCGGGCGGGAGCCGAAGACGCGGACGGTGGCCTTGCGCTCGTCGCCGTGCACCGCGAGGTCGGCCTGGACGTGGGCGCGCACGAAGTTCTGCTCCGCCGGCTCCTCCTGGGCGGCGGCGAGGCGCACCGCGTCGTCCAGCAGGGCGACCACGTGCGGGAAGGCGTCGCGGAAGAAGCCGGAGATGCGCAGCGTCACGTCGATGCGCGGGCGGCCCAGCTCGGCGAGGGTGATCGGCTCCAGGCCGGTGACCCGGCGCGAGGCGTCGTCCCAGACCGGGCGGACGCCGAGCAGGGCGAAGGCCTCGGCGATGTCGTCGCCGGCGGTGCGCATCGCGCTGGTGCCCCACAGCGACAGCCCGACCGAGGGCGGGTAGGCGCCGTCGTTGTCGGCGGTGTACCGCTCGACCAGCGAGGTGGCGAGCGCCTGGCCGGTCTCCCAGGCGAGCTTGCTCGGGACGGCCTTCGGGTCGACGGAGTAGAAGTTGCGGCCGGTCGGCAGCACGTTGACCAGGCCGCGCAGCGGCGAGCCGGACGGCCCGGCCGGGACGAAGCCGCCGCGCAGCGCGTGCAGCACGGCGTCCAGCTCGTCGGTGGTGGCAGCCAGTCGCGGCACCACCTGGGTGGCGGCGAAGGTCAGCACCTCGTGGACGGCCTCCGGCAGCCCGGCGGCGACCTTCTCCACCGCCTCGACCGCCCAGTCCTGCGCCTCCATGGCCTCGACCAGGGCGCGGGCCTGGGCCTCGGCGGCGTCGGTGGCCCCGAGGGTGAGCGCGGCCTCGTCCAGCCCGAGCGCCTCGCGCAGGCCCGGCAGCGCGCTGACGCCGCCCCAGATCTGGCGGGCGCGCAGGATGGCGAGCACGATGTTGACCCGGTCGGTGCCGGCCGGCGCCTGGCCGAGGACGTGCAGGCCGTCGCGGATCTGGGCGTCCTTGATCTCGCACAGCCAGCCGTCGACGTGCAGCAGGAAGTCGTCGAAGCCGTCGTCCTCGGGGCGCTCGTCCAGGCCGAGGTCGTGGTCCAGCTTGGCGGCCTGGATGAGGGTCCAGATCTGCGCGCGGATCGCGGGCAGCTTGGCCGGGTCCATCGCGGCGATGTTGGAGTGCTCGTCCAGCAGCTGCTCCAGGCGGGCGATGTCGCCGTAGGAGTCGGCGCGGGCCATCGGCGGGACGAGGTGGTCGACCAGGGTGGCGTGGGCGCGGCGCTTGGCCTGGGTGCCCTCGCCCGGGTCGTTGACCAGGAACGGGTAGATCAGCGGCAGATCGCCCAGGACGGCGTCCGGGCCGCACTCGGCGGACAGCGCGGCGGTCTTGCCGGGCAGCCACTCCAGGTTTCCGTGCTTGCCGAGGTGGATGACGGCGTGCGCGCCGAACCCGCCGTCGGCCTGCGCGGCCTCGATCCAGCGGTAGGCGGCCAGGTAGTGGTGGCTCGGCGGCAGGTCGGGGTCGTGGTAGATGGCGACGGGGTTCTCGCCGAAGCCGCGCGGCGGCTGGATCAGGACGAGCAGGTTCCCGGAGCGGATCGCGGCCAGCACGATGTCGCCGTCCGGGTTCTGCGAGCGGTCGACGTAGAGCTCGCCGGGGGCCGGGCCCCAGTGCTCCTCGACCTGCTCGCGCAGCGCCTGGGGGAGCGTGGCGTACCAGCGGCGGTAGTCGGCGGCGGGGATGCGCACCGGGTTGCGGGCCAACTGGTCCTCGGTGAGCCAGTCCTGGTCGTAGCCGCCGGCGGCGATCAGGGCGTGGATCAGGGCGTCGCCCTCGTGGGAGGCGTCGAGCGAGGAGTCCTGGGACGCGTCGTGGGAGCCGTCGTGGCCGTCCCCGTTCGTTCCGTCCAGCCCGGGGAGGTCCGAACCCAGGTCCATGCCCTCCGCGCGCAGCCGGTTCAGCAGGCGGATCGCGCTGGCCGGGGTGTCCAGGCCGACGGCGTTGCCGACCCGGGCGTGCTTGGTCGGGTAGGCGGACAGCACGAGCGCGAGGCGGCGCTCGGCGGCCGGGATGTGCCGCAGCCGGGCGTGCTTGACGGCGGTGCCGGCCACCCGGGCGGCGCGCTCCGGGTCGGCGGCGTAGACGGTGAGGCCGTCCTCGTCCAGTTCCTTGAAGGAGAACGGGACGCTGATCAGCCGGCCGTCGAACTCCGGCACCGCGATCTGGGTGGCGGTGTCCAGCGGGGACAGGCCGTCGTCGCTGGCCTCCCACTGGGCGCGCGACCAGGTGAGGCAGAGCGCCTGGAGGATCGGCCGGTCCAGGGCGGCGAGCGCGCCCGCGTCCCAGGCCTCCTCGTCGCCGCCGGCCTGCGCGTCCGCCGGGCGGGTGCCGCCGGCGGCGAGCACGGTGGTGACGAGCGCGTCGGCCTCGCCGAGCGCGGCCAGCAGTTCGGGCTCGGCGCCGCGCAGCGAGGCGCAGTAGTAGGCCCTGGCCTGCGCGCCCTGGTCCTCGATCGCCCGGCAGAGCGTCTCGACGAAGGCGGTGTTGCCGCTCATGTGGTGGGCGCGGTAGTAGAGCACCGCGACCGTCGGGCCGTCCTGCGTACGGGCTTCGCGCTCCAGCGGCCCCCAGGCCGGGGCGGAGGCGGGCGGGGCGAAGCCGTGGCCGGTCAGCAGCACGGTGTCGGAGAGGAAGGCGGCCAGCTCGGCGAGGTTGGCGGCGCCGCCGTGCGCGAGGTAGGCGTGCGCCTCGGCGGCGATGCCGGCCGGGACGGTGGACAGCTCCATCAGCTGGGCGTCGGGGGCCTGTTCACCGGTCAGCACGATCACCGGGCGGGGGCCGGCCAGCAGCGTGTCCAGGCCCTCCTGCCAGGCGCGGCGACCGCCGAGCAGGCGGACCACGACGAGGTCGGTGCCCTCCAGCAGCGCGGGCAGGTCCTCGGGGGTGAGCCGGGCCGGGTTGCCGAGCCGGTAGCGGACCGGGCCCTCGGCGGCGCGGGCACTGAGCAGGTCGGTGTCGGACGTCGACAGCAGCAGGATCATGCGAAGGCCCTCCCGGCCTCGGAGCCGCCCCGAGTCGAAGGGCGCGCCGGCGTGGAAAGTGACGAGTGACGAGCGACGGACGAAAACGCGTGGTGCGCGGCGGACGAAGGCGCGTGGCATCTGGCGGACGAAAGCGGGCGACGGCGCGTGGCCGGCGAGGACGAGTGACGACCCGCGACCGGCGAAGGAGTGCGACGGCGCGTGGCCGGCGGCCGAAGGGGCGCCGAGGCGTCGGCGAAGCGCCCGGAGTCGGGCGGGCGTGAGGCGCCCGGGGACCCGGGCGCGGGCATGCGGCAGCGCATTGCTCTTCGAGCCTTCCTCGGGGTCCGCGCCCCGGGCCGGTGGAGGACGGCAGGAGTTCCTGGCTCCCGCGGCCGTCCGGTCTCCCGGTGAACCGCGGTCACAGTGGCGGGACCGCACCGGGCTTGCACCGGTTTCCTCCCCTGCGCCGTCGCTGGCGTGCGGACGGCCCGCGGGGACCGTCCGCCAGCATCGTACGGGGTGCGGCTGACCTGGGGGAGGGCGATCCCGGGGAGGCCGCCCGGAGCGCCCGGGGTGTGAGGCGACGGACAAAGGCAACCGATCGGATCATCTGTATGCTCGCGGCCATGCCACCGACACCCGACGCCACCGCGCCGGGCGCCGCGGTGCCCGACCGGGGGCGCGCGGACGCCTGCCCAGGGGCCCTTCGTCTACACCCGGCCGACGACGGCGCCCTGGCCCGGGTCCGCCTGCCCGGCGGCCTGCTGACGGTCCGTCAGGCGCTGGCGCTGGCCGACGCCGCCGAGGCACTCGGCGACGGCGAACTGGAGACCACCTCCCGCGGCAACGTCCAACTCCGCGGCCTGGCTTCGCGCTGCGGAGCCGAACTCGCCGAACGGCTGCGCGCCGTCGGCCTGCTGCCCTCGGACACGCACGAACGGGTCCGCAACATCGTGGCCTCCCCGCTCGCCGGGCTCGACGGACACGGCTTCGCCGACGTGCAGGCCTGGGTGCGGGAGCTGGACGCGCGGCTGTGCGCGAGCGACTGGGCGGCCGGGCTCTCCGGCAAGTTCCTGTTCGCGCTGGACGACGGGCGGGGCGACGTCGCCGCGTTCGACGCCGATGTGACATTGATCGCAGGCCCGGACGGGTCGGCGCTGCTGCGCCTCGGACGGGCCGCCCACGGGCGTCCGGTGCCGGCGGGGCAGGAGGTGACGGCCGTGCTCGACGCGGCCCGGACCTTCCTGGACGTGCTACGGGAGAGCGGGCGCAAGGCCTGGCACCTGCGCGAGGTCCCCGAGCTGCTGCCGGCCGGGACCGTGCCGGTGCCCGCCTTCGCCGGGGCCGCGCCCGCGGTCGGCGTGGTCCCTACGGCCGGTGCGGTCCGGACGGTCGGCCCGCTCGCCACGGCGGCGGGCGGGGCCGTGGCGGGCGGGCTGTCGGTGGGCATGCGCTTCGGCCGGGCCGGTGCCGCGCAGTGGCGGGAACTCGCGGGCGCCTGCGCCGGGGAGATCCGGCTGACGCCCTGGCGCGGCGCGGTGCTGCCGGGGGCGCAGGCCGACCGGCTGCCCGCGCTGGCGGCGGCCGGGTTCCGGACCGCGCCCGGCTCGCCCTGGGAGCGGGCCACCGCCTGCACCGGGCTGCCGGGGTGCGCCAAGTCGCGGGCCGACGTCCGGGCCGACGCGGCGCGGGCGCTCGATGCGGCGGCCGTCGCCGGGAGCCCGCCGGTTACGGGCCTTCCGACCGCCGGTCTCCCGGTGCACTGGTCGGGGTGTGAACGGCGCTGCGGTCATCCGGCCGGGCGGTGGGTGGACGTGCTCGCCACCGGGCAGGGCTACCGGGTGACGGTGAACGGTCCGGCGTCCGCCGGGGCGGCCGTGGACGTGACGAACGAGGAGATGGCCGAGGCGGTCGCCGAGGCCAGGAGGACCACGAAGTGATCGAGTACGAGAAGGACGGCGCGTCCATCTACCGCCAGTCCTTTGCCACCATCCGTGCGGAGGCCGACCTGGCCGCCCTCCCGGCGGACGTCTCCCAGGTCGCGGTGCGGATGATCCACGCCTGCGGGATGGTCGACCTGGTCGAGGACCTGGTGTACTCGCCGGGCGTGGTCGCCTCCGCGCGCGCGGCGCTGCGGGCCGGGGCGCCGATCCTGTGCGACGTGAACATGGTGGCGAGCGGCGTCACCCGCAAGCGGCTGCCCGCCGACAACGAGGTCGTGTGCACCCTCACCGACCCGTCCGTGCCGGAACTCGCCCGGAAGATGGGCAACACCCGAAGCGCCGCCGCCATGGAACTGTGGCTGCCCCGGCTGGAGGGCGCGGTGGTGGCCGTCGGCAACGCGCCGACCTCGCTGTTCCGGCTGCTGGAGATGATCGAGGCCGGTGCGCCGCGCCCGGCCGCGGTGATCGGCGTCCCGGTCGGCTTCATCGGCGCCGCCGAATCCAAGCAGGCCCTGGCCGAGCACCCGTCCGGCCTGGAGCACCTGGTGGTGCGCGGCCGGCGCGGTGGCAGCGCGATCGCCGCCGCCGCCGTCAACGCGATTGCGAGCGAAGAAGAGTGACGGATCGTCAAACCCCTGGTGTCGGCCGGCTCTACGGCGTCGGGCTCGGCCCCGGCGACCCGTCGCTGGTGACCGTCCGGGCGGCCGAACTCATCGGCAAGGCCGATGTGGTGGCCTATCACAGTGCCCGGCACGGCCGGTCCATCGCGCGTTCGATCGCCGAGCGCTATCTGACGGGTGGTCAGGTCGAGGAGAAGCTGGTCTACCCGATCACGGTCGAGACCACCGACCACCCGGGCGGCTACCGGGGCGCGCTGGACGACTTCTACGAGGAGGCCGCCGCCCGGCTGGCCGCCCACCTGGACGCCGGCCGCGACGTCGTGGTCCTCGCCGAGGGCGACCCGCTGTTCTACGGCTCGTACCAGCACATGCACAAGCGGCTCGCGCACCGCTACCCGACCGAGGTGGTGCCGGGCGTGACCTCCGTCAGCGCCGCGGCCGCCCGGCTCGGCCAGCCGCTGACCGAGGCCGAGGAGACGCTCACCGTCATCCCGGGAACGCTGCCCGAGGAGGAGCTGACGGCGCGGATCGCCGCCGCCGACTCCGCCGTGATCATGAAGCTGGGGCGCACCTTCCCGGCCGTCCGGCGGGCGCTGGAGCGGGCCGGCCGGCTCGACGACGCGCAGTACGTCGAGCGCGCGTTCATGGACGGGGAGCGCATCCTGCCGCTCGCGGAGGTCGAGGGCGAGACCGTCCCGTACTTCTCGGTGGCGGTGCTGCCGAGCAAGGTCGCGCCGCTGGAGCCGGTGGAGCGGCGGACGGACGGTGCCGGTGCGGTGGCCGTCATCGGCACCGGTCCGGCCGGGCCGCTCTGGCTCACCCCCGAGGCGCGCGGCGTCCTGGCCGAGGCGACCGACCTGGTCGGCTACACCACCTACCTGGACCGGGTGCCCGAGCGGCCGGGGCAGCGGCGGCACGCTTCGGACAACAAGGTGGAGTCGGAGCGCGCCGAGTACGCCCTCGAACTGGCCCGCCGCGGGCACAAGGTCGCGGTGGTGTCCTCGGGCGACCCGGGCGTCTTCGCGATGGCCACCGCCGTCCTGGAGGTCGCCTGCGAGGAGGCCTACCGGGACGTCCCGGTGCGGATCGTCCCGGGGATGACCGCGGCCCACGCGGCCGCCTCCCGGGCCGGCGCCCCGCTCGGGCACGACTACGCGGTGGTGTCGCTGTCGGACCGGCTCAAGCCCTGGGACGTGGTGGCCCGCAGGCTGCGCGCGGCGGCCGAGGCGGACCTGGTGCTCGCGCTCTACAACCCGGGCTCGAAGTCGCGCACCACGCAGGTCGCCCTCGCCCGGGACCTGCTGCTGGAGTACCGCGCGCCCGAGACGCCGGTGGTGATGGCGCGCGACGTCGGCGGGCCGACCGAGCGCGTGCGGATCGTCCGGTTGGGCGAGCTGGATCCGGCGCTGGTCGACATGCGGACGATCCTGCTGATCGGCTCCTCGCAGACCCGGGCGGTCGAGCGGGGCGGCGGCGTGGAGGTCGTCTGGACGCCGCGGCGGTACCCGGAGGAGTAGCGGGCGACGACTGACAGATGACAGCTAACAGATTTCATCATCTGTTAGCTGTCATCTGTTTTCTGTTACTTGTTCGCCGCCGCCTCCGTCACCGGGTCGGCTTGGCGATCACCAGCTCCGTGTTGTGGTCCTCGCCCGCGCCCAGCAGCGCCGCCGGCCGGCCGTTCGGGTCGTTGTACGACAGTTCGCGGTACAGCGCGGCGAGGTTGGCGTCCGAGGTGCTGCCGAAGTCCGTGCCGTACGGTGCGGAGGACTCGATCAGCGTCGTGAACAGGGAGAGCGTGCCGTCCCCGTTGTCCGCGATCTCGATGATGCGCCCGTGCTGCGGGTAGTCGATGTGCGAGGCGGTGTTGATCTCCCAGAGCGCCCGCTCCGGCACGGCGTGGCCGTGCGCCGTGACCTTGTTCATGTGGGTGTGCCCGTTCACCCACGCGATCACGTTCGGGTAGCGCTGGAGCAGCGCCACCAGCTCGTTGCCGTCGTGCCGCTTCTCGAAGATGTTGCGCGGGTCGGGCAGCAGGTTGCCCATGGTGGTGCTCGTGTGGTGGCTGAACAGGAGGATCACCTCGTCCGTGCTGCCGCCCGTCACCTTGCGTCCGTCGGTGTCGTACCAGTGCCCGCTGTGCGCCTTCAACTGCTGCTCCAGCCAGCGCAGTTGCGCGGTGCCCAGCGAACCGTCCGCGAATCCGGCCTGGTTGGTGGTGTCCAGGCTGATGCCGACCACCTTCTCCGAGATGCGGAAGGTGTAGTAGAGCTTGCCGCTGCCCACCATGTCCGAGGTGAAACCGTGCCCGTACGGGCCGGCGCCGGTGTGCGCCGGGTTCAGGTGGGCCTTGGCGAACTCCTTGAGCGTGAACGGCCGTCGGCGCTCGTCCGGGGTGATCCGGCGCACCGCGTCGCCGCTTGCGAGCAGCTTCGCGAGCAGGAGCGCGGCGCCGGCCGGGTCGCGGCGCAGCGAGTCCATCAGCTGGGCCGCGTCCGCGTCGTTGCAGCCCTCCAGCTTGTACTGGCCGGTGTAGAGGTCGTTCAGCAGCCCGAGGTCCGGCAGCGAACCCTCAAGGCTGTCGTCGTGGTTGCCGACCGTCGTGTACCAGGGCGTACGCAGGCCCGGGGCGTCGAACGGCCGGCCGGCGGCGTCGAGGAAGCCCGGTATCTGCGGGAAGCCCTTCGCCTTGTAGCCGTCGCTGTAGGCGAGTTCGGGGTTCCAGTAGGCGGCGTTGCCCGAGTTCTGCACGCCTTCGTAGCGGTTCGGGTCGCCGGTGTTCTGGGCGAGTCGGCCGCCGCCCATGACGGTGAGGTACCAGTCGAGTTCGGCCTGCTCGTGGTTGTCGGTGTTGTCGCCGGTGGCCATCACCATGCTGAACGGCATCCCGGTGTAGGGGCCGCCGTCGAGCGCGTTGACCCGCTCGACGAGGGCCGAGACGCCGCGGGCGTTCAGGGCCTCCTGCGGCCGGTACGCGCTGCCGTTGAACCGGGCCAGGTACTCGAATCGCACCGGGGACTCGGTGTCCACCAGGTGCAGGTCGCTGAACTGGACGAAGCTGGCCAGCCCGGTCCGCCGGTCGTCCCGCCCGGTGCCCGGCGCCGCCAGGTCGCCGCGCACCACCAGCGGCCAGCCCGGCCCGGCCGTCAGCCGCTTGTACCCGCCGGTGCCGACGGGCGTGGCCACCTGGTCGAGCGTGGTGCCCGTCGTCCTGACCGCCCGCGCGGCGGTGGCCGCCAGTGCGCGCTCGCGCTCCGCCGCCGAGGCGAACTGCCCGCCGCCCAGCGACAAGGCCGACCAGGCGGCGGCCACCGACGTACCGGTGAGGAACGTACGCCGACTCATCCCTGCCACAAGAACCCCCACATGCTGATGGCCCGGCCGGACAACCCGGACACCGGACCCCGTGTCATGAACCCGCCTCTGGCGGACCGCCAGATTACTCACTGGTAGGCGCGAGGTGTGAGGCCCGTGCGGAGAACTCTTCGGGAACGCGGGGCAGCGGCCGCTCCCCGACTCGGACACCGGGTCGCGGGGCCCTGCTGACCGCCCCCGGTCGGGGCGCGGTCAGGCGAATGGGGGAAAATCGGTACCGACGGTCGGTGCGGCCGCACCTCAACGGAGTCGGAAGCGAGACGCAGGTGGCCAAAGCGGGAGCCGAAGCGGGAGCCGAGGCCGGGGGCAAGGCCGGGGCCGAAGCGGCGGCCGAGGCCGGAGCCGAAGCCGGGGGCCGGGCCGGCCAGCTGAAGAGCAGCGGCCTGCGGCACGGCTGGACCACGGGCGCCTGCGCCACCGCCGCCACCAAGGCCGCGTACACCGCGCTGCTCACCGGCGAGTTCCCGGACCCGGTGACCATCACCCTCCCCAAGGGCCAGCAGCCGGCCTTCGCCCTCGCCGCCGAGGAGCTCGCCGTCGAGGAACTCACCGCCGAGGAACTCGCCCCCAGGGCCGGGGGACTGGCTGCCGGGGTCCTCGCGGCCGGGGGTCGAGCCGCCGTCCCGCCCGGGCCGGCGAGCGCGATGGCCGCCGTGGTCAAGGACGCCGGCGACGATCCCGACGTCACCCACGGCGCGCTGATCCGCTCGACGGTGCGGGCCGGCGAGCCCGGCGCCGGAGTGGTGTTCCGGGCCGGACCGGGGGTGGGGACGGTCACCAAGGCGGGCCTGCCGCTGCCCGTCGGCGAGCCCGCGATCAACCCGGTGCCCCGGCAGATGATCCGCGACGCCGTGGCGGAGGTGGCCGCCGCGCACGGCGGCAGCGGGGACGTGGTGGTCGAGATCTCCGTGGACCACGGCGAGGAGATCGCCCGTTCCACCTGGAATCCACGGCTGGGCATCCTCGGGGGCCTGTCCATCCTCGGCACCACCGGCATCGTCGTCCCCTACTCCTGCTCCGCCTGGATCGACTCCATCCGCCGCGGCGTGGACGTGGCCCGGGCGGCGGGCCGCACCCACGTGGCCGGCTGTACCGGCTCGACCTCCGAGAAGGTCGCCGTCGCCGTGCACGGACTGCCCGAGGACGCGCTGCTCGACATGGGCGACTTCGCGGGCGCCGTCCTCAAGTACCTCAAGCGCCACCCGGTGCCCCGGCTGACGATCGCGGGCGGCTTCGCCAAGCTGTCCAAGCTCGCCGCCGGTCACCTCGACCTGCACTCGGCGCGCTCCCAGGTGGACAAGGGGTACCTGGCCGAACTGGCGCGGCGCGGCGGGGCCGACGGGGTGTTGGCCGAGGCGGTGGCCGCCGCCAACACCGGGTTGGAGGCGGTGCAGTTGTGCCGGGCGGCCGGGGTGCCGCTGGGCGATCTGGTCGCCGAGGCGGCGCGGGCGACGGCGCTCGGCGTGCTGGTCGGTTCGCCGGTGGCGGTGGACGTCATCTGCATCGACCGCGCGGGCACCGTCGTCGGCCGGGCGGAGCCGCTCGGGCCGTGACGCTCTCACAGAATCGCGGCAATACCGCCTGGTGATGTGAAGATCTGACGTTCATACGGGGCAAGAAACGGACAAAAGGAGTGTCACGCCCACCCCCGGCTCTGTTGTCATCTCAACCATGAGATATGGTCTGGCGAGTGACAGGCGACTACCTCACCCGTATCGGCACCCTCATCCGTACCGCCCGCCAGCACCGCGGCTGGTCCCAGGCGCAGCTCGGCGAGGCCCTCGGCACCAGCCAGAGCGCGGTCAACCGCATCGAGCAGGGCAAGCAGAACGTCAGCCTTGAGATGATCGCGCGCATCGGCGAAGCCCTCGACAGCGAGATCGTCTCCCTCGGCTACTCCGGCCCGATGCACCTGCGGGTCGCCGGCGGCACCCGACTCTCCGGCGCCATCGACGTCCGCAGCAGCAAGAACGCCTGCGTCGCGATCCTCTGCGCCTCACTGCTGACCACCGGACGCACCACGCTGCGCAGCGTCGCCCGGATCGAAGAGGTCTACCGCATCCTCGAGGTGCTCACCAGCATCGGCGTCAAGAGCCGCTGGACCAACGACGGCCGCGACCTCGAACTCACCCCGCCCGCCGAGCTCGACCTCGCGGCGATGGACGTCGAGGCGGCCCGCCGCACCCGCAGCGTGCTGATGTTCCTCGGCCCGCTGATGCACCGCGCCAGCCGCTTCGCCATCCCGTACGCGGGCGGCTGCGACCTCGGCACCCGCACCGTCGAGCCGCACCTGACCGCGCTGCGCCGCTTCGGGCTGGAGGTCGCCACCACCGGCGGCGCCTACCACGCCTCGGTCGAGCCGGGCACCCCGCTGGACCGTCCGATCGTGCTGACCGAGCGCGGGGACACCGTCACCGAGAACGCCCTGCTGGCCGCCGCCCGGCACGACGGCGTCAGCGTCATCCGCAACGCCTCGCCCAACTACATGGTCCAGGACCTGTGCTTCTTCCTGGAGAAGCTGGGCGTGCGGATCGAGGGCATCGGCACCACCACCCTCACCGTCCACGGCGTCCCGGAGATCACCTGCGACGTCGACTACACCCCGGCCGAGGACCCGGTGGAGGCGATGAGCCTGCTCGCCGCCGCCGTCGTCACCTCCTCCGAGCTGACGATCCGCCGGGTGCCGATCGAGTTCCTGGAGATCGAACTCGCGGTGCTGGAGGGGATGGGCCTCGACTACGACCGGACCCCCGAGTACCGGGCCCACAACGGCCACACCCGCCTGGTCGACCTCACCGTGCGCCCGTCCAAGCTGACCGCGCCGATCGACACCATCCACCCGATGCCGTTCCCCGGCATCAACATCGACAACGTGCCGTTCTTCGCGGCCATCGCCGCGGCCGCCCACGGCACCACGATGATCCACGACTGGGTCTACGACAACCGTGCGATCTACCTCACCGAGCTGACCCGCCTCGGCGCCGACGTCAAGCTCCTCGACCCGCACCGCGTCCTGGTCCAGGGCCCCACCCGCTGGCGCGCCGCCGAGATGATGTGCCCGCCGGCGCTCCGCCCCGCGGTCGTCATCCTCCTCGCGATGCTCGCCGCCCAGGGCACCTCCGTCCTGCGCAACGTCTACGTCATCAACCGCGGCTACGAGGACCTCGCCGAGCGCCTCAACTCCATCGGCGCGCAGATCGAGACCTTCCGCGACATCTGATCAGATCCGGATCCGAGTGGCAGTCAGATGGCCGACCGGCCCCCCGCGTTGGGGCTGGTCGGCCGTTTCGGCTACTCGCCGGTGGTGCCGTCGAGGTGTTCGCGCAGGAGGTCGGCGTGGCCGTTGTGGCGGGCGTACTCCTCGATCATGTGGGTGAGGATCCAGCGCAGCGAGAAGACCTCCTCGCCGTAGTGCCCCAGGACGTCCAACGACTCGGCGGCCGCGACGAGTTGCCGGGCGTGGTCGCACTCGCGGCGCCAGACCGCGAAGGCCTCGTCCGGGTCGGCGGTGTCGGCGTCGAACTCGGCGAAGGAGCCGTCGGGGTTCTTCCAGAAGCCGGGCCGGGCCTCGTCGTTGAGGACGTTGCGGAACCAGCTGCGCTCCACCTCGGCGAGGTGGCGGACCAGCCCGAGCAGGGAGAGACCGGAGGGTTCGAGGGCCCGGGTGCGGAGCTGTCCGGGGTGAGGCCGGCGCACTTCGACGCGAGCGTGTCGCGCTGGTAGTCCAGGAAGCTGGCCAGGGTGGCCCGTTCGTCGGCCGCGCGCAGGGTCGTGGTGCGGTGATCGTCTGCCATCGGCCCGTCCTGCCGGTGCGGCGCCGAACCCGCCCGGTAATTTCTCGCGGCCCGGTCGGCCCGGTCGGCCCGGTCGGCCCGGTCGGCCCGCCCGGGCCCGGTTGGTTCGGCTGACCCGACCCGCCGTTCTAGCGCAGGTCCTGCAACCACCGCACCGCGCCCGGTACGTCCGGGGCCACCGGTACGCCGTCCGGGACCGGCGGACGCCGCACGATGATCACGGGCAGGTGGAGTTCGCGTGCGGCGGTGAGTTTGGGTGCGGTCGCGGCGCCGCCGCTGTCCTTGGTGACCACGACGTCGATGCGGTGCTCGCGCAGGAGCACCCGCTCGTCGTCGAGCGTGAACGGCCCCCGGTCCAGCAGGACTTCGAAGGACGGCGGCAACGGGGGCTCGGGCGGGTCGACTGACCGGGCGAGGAAGTGGACCCCGTCGAGGTGGGCGAAGGTGGCGATGCCCTGTCGTCCGGTGGTGAGGAAGACCCGTCGCCCGAGGCCGGGCAGGAGTTCGGCCGCGGCGGCGAGCGAGGGGACGGGGAGCCAGCGGTCCCCGGCGACGGGTGTGAAGCCGGGGCGGCGTAGCACCAGCAGCGGTACGCCGGTGGCCGCCGCCGCGAGGGCCGCGTTGCGGGACATTCCGGCGGCGAACGGGTGGGTGGCGTCGACGACCGCGTCGACCCGTTCGCCGCGCAGCCAGTCGGCCAGCCCCTCGGGGCCGCCGAAGCCGCCGATCCTCACCTCTCCGGCGGGCAGCCGGGGTTGGGCGACCCGGCCGGCCAGCGAACTGGTGACCCGCAGGGACGACAGCTCGGCGAGTGCGGCGGCCAGCGCCCGCCCCTCCGTCGTCCCGCCGAGGATCAGGACGTGCCGGGTCACGGGGTTCACGCCCCGCAGGGCTCGTGCGGGCGTTCGCGCTCCGCCGAGTAGAGGTGGCTGTCGCGGAACTGCTCGGCGGCCAGCGTCCGTCCGACCAGGATGACGGCGGTGCGCACCACGCCCGAGGCCTTGACCTGCCCGGCGATGTCGGCGAGGGTGCCGCGCAGCACCAGCTCGTCCGGCCGGCTGGCCATCGCGACGACGGCGGCCGGGCAGTCGGCGCCGTAGTGCGGGAGCAACTGCTCGACGACGTCGTCCACGTATCCGGCGGCCAGGTGCAGTACCAGCAGGGCGCCGCTGCGGCCGAGGGTGGCCAGGTCCTCGCCCTCGGGCATCGGGGTGGCGCGCTTGGCGATCCGGGTGAGGATGACGGTCTGGCCGACGGTCGGGACGGTCAGCTCCCGCTTGAGTGCGGCCGCTGCGGCGGCGAAGGCGGGCACGCCGGGGACGATCTCGTACGGCACGCCGGCCGCGTCGAGGCGGCGTATCTGCTCGGCGACGGCGGAGAAGACGGACGGGTCGCCGGAGTGCAGCCGGGCCACGTCCTGTCCGGCCTGGTGCGCGCGGACCAGCTCGGCGATGATCTGGTCCAGGTTGAGCTGCGCGGTGTCGACGAGGCGGGCGCCGGGCGGGCATTCGTCGAGCAGTTCGCGCGGCACCAGGCTGCCGGCGTAGAGGCAGACCTCGGCGCGGGCCAGGAGGCGCTGGCCGCGCAGGGTGATCAGGTCGGCGGCGCCGGGGCCGGCTCCGATGAAGTGGACGGTCACGACGCGTTCTCCTGAGGGGTGTTGGGCTTGACGGCGGACCACTGGGTGACCGGCATGGCCTGCCGCCACCCGGTGAAGCCGCCCACCGGGACGGCGTGCGCGACGGCGAGCTTGACGAGCTCCCCGCCGTGGCGCCGGTACCACTCGGTGAGCAGCGCCTCGGATTCCAGCGTCACGGTGTTGGCGACCAGCCGGCCGCCCGGTCGCAGGGCGGCCCAGCAACTGTCCAGCAGGCCGGTCGCGGTGAGGCCGCCGCCGATGAACACCGCGTCGGGGGTGGGGAGTTCGGTGAGCGCGGCGGGGGCCGGACCGGTCACCACGCGCAGTCGTGGCACGCCCAGGGCGGCGGCGTTGCGGGTGATCCGCTCGGCCCGCGCCGGGTCGCGTTCGATGCTGACGGCCTGGCAGTCGCGGTGCGCGCGCAGCCACTCGACGGCGATCGAGCCGGAGCCGCCGCCGACGTCCCAGAGCAGTTCGCCGGGGGAGGGGGCGAGGGCGGCGAGGGTGGCGGCGCGCACGTGCCGCTTGGTGAGCTGGCCGTCGCTCTCGTAGGCGGCGTCGGGCAGGCCGGGGACGAGCGAGCTGCGGGGGCCGTCGCCGAGGTCGACCGCGATGACGTTCAGGGGGTCGCCGGGCGGGTGCGGCCAGCCGTCGGCGGTGCCGTCGAGCTGTCGTTCGGTCGGGCCGCCGAGCTGTTCGAGCACGCGCAGGCGGGCGGCGCCGTAGCCGCGCGCGGTGAGCAGCGCGGCGACGGCGGCCGGGGTCGTGGCGTCGGCGCTCAGCACGAGCAGGCGGCGGCCGGGGTTCAGGGCCAGGGCGAGGGTGTCCAGCGGGCGGCCGACCAGGCTGACCACCTCGGTGGACTCCAGCGGCCAGCCGAGTCGGGCGCAGGCGTGGGAGACGGAGGAGGGGTGCGGCAGGACGCGCAGCCGCCCGGCGCCGACGGTCTCGGCGAGGGTGCGGCCGATGCCGTGGAACATCGGGTCGCCGCTGGCCAGGACGGCGACCCGGCGGTCCGCGTGCGCGGCGAACAGTCCGGGGACGGCCGGGCGCAGGGGGGACGGCCACGGGACGCGCTCGGCGGCGACCTCGTCGTGGGGGAGGAGGTTCAGCTGCCGGGGGCCGCCGACGACCACCTCGGCTGCCCGTAGGGCGGCGCGGCCGGTGGTGGAGAGGCCGGGCCAGCCGTCGGCCCCGATCCCGACGACGGTGATCGGGGGTGGCAGCTCGGGCACCGGGTGGCTCCTTGTCGTTCGGCGGGCGCCGTGAGTAGAGGGAACAACTGTCGGGGCAGCCTACCTGGCGGTATCCGGCCGGTCGTCTCCCGCCCGTCCCCCGCTACCGGTCCGCCCAGTCCCCCGAGTCGATCACCGCGGGCCGCTCCCGCAGCCGGCTCTCGACGACGGGCCCGGCGAAGTACACCCAGGCCTCCCGCACCTCGCCCGCCGCCGTCCGCACCGGCAGCCGCCGCCGTACGTACAGGCCGGTCCCGTCCGCCCGGCAGTCCTCCAGCCGGTCCAGCGCCGCGAGCGCTCCGGCGTACGCGCCGGGCCGTACGGTGATCAGCTCGCCCACGATCCGGCGCCCGGGCGTCGCGTCCGGCACCGCGTACGGGTACCCGGGGCCGTCGTGCAGCGTGGCGCCGTCCAGCACGGCCGGGCGGATGTCGGCGCAGCGTCCGGCCAGGTGGGCGGCGTGGTTGCGGCCGCCGCTGCGCAGGGTGCCGTAGACGAAGAACGGCAGGGCCTCCTCGGACACGGGTTCGACCTCTCGGCTTGGGGGAGCGCCCACGGTGCGTCCTCGCGCCCGCGCGGCGATAGCGCCCCTCGCCCCGCGTGTCCCGCGCCCCGCGTGTCCCGTGCCCCGCGCGTCCGCCCGGTGGTGGGCGTCAGGCGGCGTCCGGGGTGGTCCGCGCGTAGGTGAGGACGACGTTGCCGCGCTCGAAGACGCGGCTGTCGGTGAGCGTGAAGGCGCGGGGCTCGAACTCCGCGCGGAACAGCGGGACGCCCGACCCAACCACCACCGGGTACTGCTTGATGATCAACTCGTCGATCTCGGGCAGCAGCTGGCCGGCCAGGTCGGCGCCGCCGCAGAGCCAGATGTCGAGCCCGTCCTGCTGCTTCAGCCTGCGGACCAGGGCCACCGGGTCCTCCGCGGTGACCTCCACCGCCGGGTCCGGGCCGGCACCGAGGGTGCGGGAGACCACGATCTGCCGCAGGTGGGCGTAGGGGCTGGTGAGGCCCGCGGCCAGCCCCGGTGCGTAGGTGCCACGGCCCATGACGACGGTGTCGAAGCGCTTGTTGGGCGCCTCCGCGATGCCGAACGCCGCGCGGCCGGGGGTGGGGATGGTCTCCGGGTACTCGGCGAAGAGCACCGAGGTGTAGTCCTCGGTGAGGAACGGCGCGAAGAAGTCGAAGCTGTCGTCCGGGCCGGCGATGAAGCCGTCGATGGTGGTGCCGATGAAGTAGCTGAGCTTGCGCATGCAGGTCCTCTGGAGTCGGGAAGCGGCGCGGACCGTGCGGCCTGTCGCCTAACCACTCCGACTATAGTACTCCAGCCATAGTGGTTGCCGGGATGTTTTCAGGCCGGGCGCCCCGGCCCCCGAAAACCCCGCGAGAGAGAATCGGCCCATGGTCCAGAACCCCGCCCGCCGCACCGCCCTCGCCGACGCCGCCATCGAGGTCCTCGCCCGCGACGGCGC
The DNA here is from genome assembly GCF_044744605.1 of Kitasatospora sp. NPDC087271. Lineage (NCBI taxonomy): Bacteria > Bacillati > Actinomycetota > Actinomycetes > Kitasatosporales > Streptomycetaceae > Kitasatospora > Kitasatospora sp. NPDC087271. The sequence continues at coordinate 88,560 of NZ_JBIUYQ010000001.1, read as the reverse complement.
CCGCGGCCTCACCTTCCGCGCGGTCGACGTGCAGGCCGGCGTCCCCAACGGCACGGCCTCCAACTACTTCGCCAACCGCGACCACCTGCTCCACCAGACCGCCCGGCACATCCACCACCGGCTCACCCCGGACCCGGCCGTCATCGCCGACCTGCTGCGGGCCCCGCGTGACCGCGCCCTGGTCGCCGCCCTGATGCACGACCTGATCCGCCGCATCTCCGCCGACCGGGCCGGCTACCTCGCGATGCTCGAACTGCGCCTGGAGGCCACCCGCCGCCCCGGCCTGCGGGCCCAGCTCACCGGCACCATCCGCGAGCAGCTGGAGGCCAACGTCGCCTACCACCTCGACGGAGGACTGCCCGGCGACCGCGAGACCGTCCTCGTCCTCTACCTCGCGATGACCGGCCTGATCGTCGAACACCTCACCCTGCCCGAGGTGTTGGGCACCGACACCCTGCCCGCCCTGATCGAGACCATCGTCGAGCGCATCGTCCCCGCCACCTGACCCCGCTGACCTCGCGTTCCGGCGGGCGGGAGGGCAGCTCTGCCGGAGGGGGTGTCAGAAGGTGTGCGGGGGCTTGCCCGTCCACCAGTTGCCGGGGGCGTCGGGGTCGCGGCTGGTCCAGAACTCGATGATCGCGCTGGTGAACTCGGCTGCGGAGAGGGTGCCGTCGCCGTCGCGGTCGAGGTGGCGGAAGGCCTCGTCGGCGTCGTCGCGGGAGAGGTCGGCGAAGTGGCCGCGCTGGAAGACGAAGAACTCGCCGGCGTCGACCGTTCCGCTGCGGTCGGTGTCGGCGACGGCGAGGAAGGCGTCGGCGAGTGCGCCGAAGCTGGTCCGCGCGGCCTCGGGGTCGTCGGAGAGGGCGCCGGTCGAGCGGACGAACTGTTCGCGGGTGATCGCCTCGGTACCGGCGGGCAGGTGGGCGAGGTGCAGGTCGTGCCAGACCGTCAGGTACGCGCGGACGATGATGGCCTCGGCCTCCGAGCCCTCCTGGTGGCCGAGCGAGCGGGCGACGGCGATGCCCATGAGGACGTGGTCCCGTTCGGTGAGGAGCCCGTCGCCGTCGGCGTCGAGGTGGTCGAACCCGTGGTTGATCTTTGCTGTGAGCAGGTCGTCCGACAATGTGCCCCCTCGGTTGGCGATCACTACGACACGTCGCCAGCACGCTAGTGCCTGGAGTCGCGCTCGCGCAGCCGAACGACGGGCGAACGGCCGCTCGGGCGGCTCGAAGGCAGGGCCGCTAGCCGTCCTGGTGCTCGGCCCAGACGTACGCCTCGGGGAGCAGGTCGAGGATGGGCAGGGCGAGCAGCTCCGTTCCCCGCTTGACGATGACCTCGACCGTCGGGAAGTAGTCGAGCAGCACCTGCCGGCAGCGGCCGCACGGCGGCACGACGCCCCGGTCCTGGTCGCCGACCGCGACGACCGTGGTGAGGTCGTACGCGCCCTGGCCGGCGGCCGCGCCGATGAGGACGAGCTCCGCGCACGGGCCGCCGGTGAAGTGGTAGGCGTTCACGGCCGTGACGATCCGCCCGTCGGCGTTGCGTCCGGCGGCCGCGACGGTGTGGTTGTCGCCCCGGCAGTAGCGCCGGGCCACCGCCCGGGCGGCCTCGACGAGCTCGCGGTCGACGGCTGCGCGGTCTCCTGCGGAGTCGGATTGATCGCTGGCGGACATATTCGCTGGGGCTCCTTGATCGCACATGACAGGCTTCGAGCATGGACCGACCGCCCCTGATCGTGCCAACGCTTTACGAGGGCCCCTTCATCCTTCGCCCCTGGCGCCTCACCGACCTCGCCGTGGTCCGGGAGGCGGGCACCGACCCGTACATCCCGCTGGTCACGACCGTCCCGGCCGCCTCCGCCGGGTACGACGACGAGCGCCGCGACCTGCACCTCTAGGCGCTCCTCCCCACCGACCCCCGCGAGGCCACGGCCAGTCCCCTCACGGCCGCCCCCCCCGCGAGGACCGGCCCCAGCGCTAGTGCACCGCGGCCAGCAGTTCCCGGGTGTACTCGGTGTGCGGCGCGCTGAACAGGCGGTCGCGGTCGGTGGACTCGACCAGCCGGCCCCGGTGCATCACGGCCACCCGGTCGCAGAAGTGCCGTACCACGGCGAGGTCGTGCGAGACGAACAGGAAGGCGACGCCGAGGCGTTCGCGTAGCTCCATCAGCAGATTGAGCACCTGCGCCTGGACCGAGACGTCGAGGGCAGACACCGGTTCGTCCGCGATGATCAGGCGCGGCTGCGGGGCGAGGGCCCGCGCGATGCCGATCCGCTGGCGCTGTCCGCCGGAGAACTCGTGCGGGTAGCGGTCCAGGTGGGCGGCGGGCAGCCCGACCTGGTCCAGCAGTTCGGCCGAGCGCTCCCGCCGCTGCGCCGCGTCGAGTGAGGTGTGCAGGCGCAGCGGGGTGTCAAGGGTCTGGGCGACGGTGCGGCGCGGGTTGAGGGAGGCGTACGGGTCCTGGAAGACCAGCTGGATCTCCCGGCTGAGCCGGCGCCGCAGCTCCCGGCCCGGGCGGGTGACGTCCTGGCCGTCGTACAACACCGTTCCCGAGGTGGGCTGTTGGAGGCCGGCCAGGACGCGGGCGGTGGTGGACTTGCCGGAGCCGGACTCGCCGACCAGTCCGAGCGTCTCGCCGGGTGCGATCCGCAGTCCTACGCCCTCCACTGCCCGGACGGGCTCGGCGCGCAGGCTGGGGAGGCGGCGCCGTCCGGGGAAGTGGACGGCGAGGTCCGCCACCTCGACGAGCCAGCGCTCGGGGCGCCCGACAGCCCGGGGCGCGAATGCGGCGACGGGTGACGGATCGTCAACTGTCGGCAGCGGTGAGCCGGGTACGGAGTCCAGGGTGAGCGCCGCCCCGACCAGTGCGCGGGTGTACGGCTCGCGCGGCGCGGCCAGCAGTTCGGCGGTCGGCGCGGACTCGACCTGGACGCCGCCGCGCAGCACGAGCGTGCGGTCCGTCGTCCCGGCGACCACGCCGAGGTCGTGGCTGACCAGCAGCACCGCCGTGCCGTGCTCGCGCTGCAACTCGCCGAGCAGGTCGAGGACTTGCCGCTGCACCCGGGAGTCCAGGGCGGTGGTGGGCTCGTCGGCGATCAGCACCTGCGGGTCGTTCATCAGCGCCATGGCGATCATCACCCGCTGGCGCATCCCGCCGGAGAACTGGTGCGGGAAGTCGCGCACCCGGGCGGCCGGGATGCCGACCCGGTCGAGCATCGCGGCGGCGCGTCGGCGGGCCTCGGCGCGACCGGCGCCGGGGTGGTGCAGCCGGTACATCTCGGCGAGTTGGGCGCCGACGCCGTGGAAGGGGCTGAGCGAGGTGAGCGCGTCCTGGAAGACCAGCGCGGCCCGGCCGCCCCGGACCGGACGCAGCGCGGACTCCGTCGCGCCCACCAGCTCCTGCCCGCCCAGCCGGATCGAGCCGGTGACGGTGGTGGTGCGAGGGTCGTGCAGGCCGAGGACGGCGAGTCCGGTGGCCGACTTGCCGGAGCCCGACTCGCCGACCAGACCGAGGACTTCACCGGCGGCCAGGTCGAAGGAGAGCCCCCGGACGGCGGTCACGGGAGCGCCGCCGCGCGGGTCGGCGAAGGTGACGGTCAGATCGCGAACGCTCAGCACGGGCTCCGCGGCAGGCGCGGCACCGGGCCCAGGAGCGGCCTCCGACACGGCTCCGGGCGCGCCCCCGGACACGGACTCAACAGTGGACGTCATCGAACGGCTCCAGTCAGCTCAGGCGGATTCGCGGGTCGAGCCAGGCCACCACCAGGTCGGCCAGCGCGACGAACAGCACCACGAAGCAGGCGGCCAGCAGTACCGCGCCGACCACTGCGGGCAGGTCCTGCCCGGACACCGCCTGGGCGGCGAACCGCCCGACCCCGTTCAGCCCGAACACCGTCTCGGTGATGACCGCCCCGCCGAGCAGCACTCCGGCCTCCAGCCCGAGCAGTTGCACCAGCGGCCCGGCGGCGCCGCGCGAGGTGTACTTGAGGTGGGCGCGCAGCCGGCCGAGGCCCTTGCCGCGCGCGGTGCGGACGTACTCCTCGTTCATCGTCTCCAGCAGCTGGGAGCGTGAAAGCCGGGCGAACACGGCGGAGTTGACGAATCCGAGGACGAGCCAGGGGAGCAGCAGCCCGCCCGCCCAGGCCGCGAGGTCCTCGGTCGGCGGGGTGTAGGAGGGCAGTGGCAGCAGGCCGGTGGAGTAGACCAGTGCCCACTGGGCGACGTATCCGAGGAAGTAGATCTGCACGCTGGCGCCGACGAGGGTGAAGCCGGAGAGCAGCCGGTCGGTGCGGCCGCCGTGCCGTAGCGCGGAGACGAACCCGGTGCCGAGGCCGAGCACCAGCAGGACGGCGAGGGCGCCGGCGGTGAGCGAGAACGTGACCGGCAGGTGGTCGGCCAGGGCCTCGGTGACGGGCTGGTGCAGCCGGTAGGAGTAGCCGAGGCACGGCGCGTCGCAGTGGATGACCGAGCCGTCCACGTCGCCGATGTCGCGCCCGGCGACGACCCCGGTGAGGTAGTCGGTGTACTGGGTGAGCAGCGGCTGGTCCAGGCCCATGCTCTGGCGCACCGCCGCGACTTGGCCGCTGTCGCAGCGCGGGCCGCAGGCGGCGCGGGCCGGGTCGGCGGGCGCGGCGTAGAAGAGGGCGAAGGCGGCGGCGGAGACCGCGACCAGGACGGCGAGGGCCTGGAGGGTCCGCCGCAGGGCGAAGGAGAGCATGGCCGGTCCGGGGTCGACGGGACGGGGAGGCGTGCGCGGGGCAGGACTACGTGCAGTGCACGGGGAGTGCGGGAGTTCAGGGGCCCGCCCCCGCACCGACCGGCGCGGGGGCGGGTGCGGCGGTCAGGACTTCAGGTACAGCCACGCCAGGCTGACCGTGCCGTAGATGGGGTGGATGAACGCCCCGCCGACGTTGGAGCCGCGCACCTGGTTGACGTTCGCGTAGACGAACGGCAGCACCGGGACGTCCTGCATCACGGTCTTCTCCAGCGCGTACAGCTCCTTGGCCTTGGCGCGCGGCTCGCCGATCTGGTTGATCCGGTCGATCTCCTTGTCCACCGCCGGGTTGCGGTAGCGCGCGGAGTTGAGGTCGCTGCCGGCGCGGCCGTCGAAGGAGAACGGAATCAGCGTGGACGGGGTCGGCCAGTCGACGGAGGAGGTCTCCTCGAACAGGTCGTACGGGGAGTCGGCGCGGTGCACCTCGTCCAGGAACGCCTTGGGGTCGATCGGCTTGGGCACGATGGTGATGCCCGACTTGGCGAAGCCGTCCACCAGCACCTGCGCGGTGCGCTGCCCGTCCGGGGTGTTCTTGTACCCGTAGGTCAGGCTCGTCGGCGCCTGCTTGGCCTTGGCGAGCGCGGCCTTGGCGGCCTCCGGGTCGCCTTCGGGCTTGACCGGGTGGAGGTCGTACTTCTCCCAGTCGATCAGCGCCGGCGAGCTGAGCGTGGTGGCGAGTTCGCCGATCCGGGAGCCGCCCTGGACCTGGCGGGCCTGCTGGCGGGGGTAGCCGAGGTGCAGGGCCTTGCGGACCTCGACGTCCGGCACCCGCTCGTTGTTGATCACCAGCTGGGTGACGAAGGCGCCCTGGCGCCCGGAGACGACCAGGTCCTTGGCCTTCGGGTCGGTGTCGGCGGTCTGGTACAGCTCGGGGGAGAGCACGTCGGAGGCGGTGGTGGCGCTGGCGCCGCCGTCGCGCCCGGACAGGATCTCCTGGTTGATGTTGAGCGCCTCCTTGCCGAACGTGAAGACGAACTTGTCCGGGTACTGGCTGCGGATCGGGTCGGTCTCGGCCTTCCAGGCGGGGTTGCGCTCCAGCACCATGCGGGTGTTCTGGACGTGCTCGACGATCCGGTAGGGGCCGGTGGCGAACGGCTGCCGGTCGTAGTCCGTCCCGGTGTCCTTGTCCCGGCGCACCGGCGAGGACGAGGACTGCGCGGCCATGTACGGGACGTCGGCCTGCGGCTGCGGGAAGTGGAAGACGATGGTGTGCTCGTCGGGCGTCTCGATCGCGGCCAGGTCGCCGTCCTGCGGGCCGGCGTACTTGGCGCGCGCCGCCTCGTAGCTGGCCTCACCGGTGAGCCACTGCGGCCAGTACGGCGGGCCGACCTCGTAGCCCTTGCCGAAGCTGCGCTCGATGCCGTACTTGACGTCCTGGGCGGTGATCGGCTTGCCGTCCTCCCAGGCCACGCCGTCCTTGAGCTTGTACGTCCAGGTGCGCCCGCCGTCGCCGGAGGTGCCGGTGTCGGTCGCCAGGTCGCCGACCAGCTTGGCCTTGCCGTCGACGACCTGGTACTGCGTCAGCTGGCGGCCCCAGAGCAGCGAGGCGTTGTACGTCGCGCCCGCGTAGACCTTCTGCGGGTCGAGGTGGCGGAACTCGACGCTGTTGTACACGTTCACGGTGCCGCCCACGCGGGCGCCGGCAACGGCGGGGGCCGGTCCGGCGCTCTCCTTCTCGCCGCCGAGCGCGGCGGTCAGCGGGGACGTCTCCTTGGCGGCCGCCCCGGCGGGCGCCGGGCCGGTGCCCGCACCGGCCGAGCAGGCGGTCGCCAGCAGGGCGGTGGCGACGACGGCGAGGGACGGTCTGGTCCAGCGCATGGCGAATCTCTCCTTGCCCCGGGAGCCGGGGCGGGTCGGGGCGGGCTTGGGGTGATGGACGGAGAAGGGCGGGGCTCAGCGGGCGGCGCGCGGGTCCAACGCGTCCCGGACGGCGTCGCCGAGCAGGTTGAAGGCGAGCACGAAGAGCAGCAGGGCGACACCGGGGAAGACCATGTAGGTCGGATCGGCCTGGAAGACCTCGGAGCCGCGGGAGATCATCCGCCCCCAGTCCGGGATCGGCTCCGTGATGCCGACGCCGAGGAAGGACAGCACCGCTTCGGAGGCGACGAAGGTCGGCACCGCCATGGTGGCGTGCACCAGCAGCTGCGAGCGGACGTTCGGCAGCAGTTCGTGGACGACGACATGGAATCGACCGGCGCCCTGGGCCCGGGCGGACTGCACGAAATCCCTTTCCCGGAGGGACCGCACGGTGGCCCGCAGGGAAAGCGCGAGCGGAATCCAGCCGAACGCGGAGAAGACCAGGATCAGCACCAGGAACTGCATCCACTCCGGTTCCGCGGCGCCCGGATCGACCAGCCGGGACTGGATGACGGGGCTCAGCGCGAGGAGCAGGAGCAGGGTCGGAAAGGCCAGCAGCACGTTGGCCAGGAAGCCGAACAGCCGGTCGGCGATCCCGCCGAGGTAGCCGACCGCGACCCCGGCCAGCACGCCGAGCGTGGTGGTCACGGCGGCGGAGGCGAAGGCGATCAGCAGCGAGGTGCGGATGCCGTAGAGCAACTGGGTCAGGACGTCCCGGCCGAGCCCCGGCTCCAGGCCGAACCAGAAGTCGCCCGAGATGCCGCCGTTCGGCAGGACGGGCAGGCCGCCGTCGCTGAGCAGGCCGGGGGAGTTCTGGCCGTAGTGCTCGACCGGGTTCTTCCCGTACAGGGCGGCGATCAGCGGGGCGGCGAGGGCGAGCAGCAGGAAGAGCAGGACGACGGCGAGGGCGGCGGCGCCGACCCGGTCGCGCAGGAGCCGGCCGAGCAGCCTCGGCGCGGCGGGTGCGGGGACGGAGCCCGCTGCTGTTTCGACCACGGCCATGAGAGGCGTACTCCCCGAATTCTCCGCCGCCCTGTGGGTGAGGGTGCGCTGGTGTGCATTTCCGAACCAGCCCCCGGGGGTTTCCCGTCGGCCGTTCGAGCGCCATCAGACCGGATGCGCGGGGAGGTCCGCAAATCACCTCCGGCGGTTTTCCCCGGCATTGTTTCGGCGCGTATTGCGGCTTCATTCGGCGTCATTGCGCCGCAATACCGGCGTTGCAGAAGAACGGACATCGAGGGGCGAAACGGGCGCGCCGTCCCGAATCCTGAGATCTCCGCCACATCCCCCCGGGCATTGGTACGATCCCGGGGAGCCGCGACTGGCGCGCACGGATGGAACCGACCATCGGGAAGCGGCTCCGTGCACCCGCACGACAGTTGCCGAGCGCCTGGGCCGTCCGTACTCGTCCGTGCACCACGAGGAGACCGCCTTGGCCACCCCGCACACCCCTCCGGCCGTTGAGGCCGCTCAGGCCCCGCACACCGCCGCCGGCGCGGCCGCCGACACCGCCTTCCGCAGCGCCCTCGACGTGGTCGCCGACGTGGAGCCGCGGATCGCCGCCGCCATCGGCCGGGAGCTGGAGGACCAGCGCGCCTCGCTCAAGCTGATCGCCAGCGAGAACTACGCCTCCCCGGCCGTGCTGCTCGCCATGGGCAACTGGCTCAGCGACAAGTACGCCGAGGGCACCGCGGGCCGGCGCTTCTACGCGGGCTGCCGCAACGTCGACACCGTCGAGACCGTCGCCGCCGAGCACGCCCGCGCCCTGTTCGGCGCCGACCACGCCTACGTCCAGCCGCACTCCGGCATCGACGCCAACCTCACGGCCTTCTGGGCCGTCCTCTCCCAGCGGGTGGAGAGCCCGGCGCTGGAGCGGGCCAAGGTCCGGGGCGTCAACGACCTCACCGAGCAGGACTGGGCGCAACTGCGCCAGTCGCTCGGCAACCAGCGGATGCTCGGCATGTCCCTGGACGCCGGGGGCCACCTCACCCACGGCTTCCGACCCAACATCTCGGGCAAGATGTTCGACCAGCGCAGCTACGGCACCGACCCGGCCACCGGCCTGATCGACTACGACGCGCTGCGCGAGACCGCCCGGGAGTTCCGCCCGCTGATCCTGGTCGCCGGCTACTCCGCCTACCCGCGACTGGTCGACTTCCGGCGGATGCGCGAGATCGCGGACGAGGTCGGCGCGACCCTCATGGTCGACATGGCGCACTTCGCCGGCCTGGTCGCGGGCAAGGTGCTGACCGGCGACCACGACCCCGTCCAGCACGCCCAGATCGTCACCACGACCACCCACAAGTCGCTGCGCGGCCCGCGCGGCGGCATGGTGCTGTGCGACACCGAACTGGCCGAACACGTCGACCGCGGCTGCCCGTTGGTGCTCGGCGGGCCGCTCTCGCACGTCATGGCCGCCAAGGCGGTCGCCTTCGCCGAGGCCCGCCGGCCCGAGTTCAGGACCTACGCCCGCGCCGTCGTGGACAACGCCCGGGCGCTCGCCGAGGGCCTGCTGCGCCGCGGCGGCCGGCTGGTCACCGGCGGCACCGACAACCACCTCGTCCTCGCCGACGTCTCCGGCTACGGCCTGACGGGGCGTCAGGCGGAGGCGGCGCTGCTGGACTCGGGCGTCGTCACCAACCGCAACTCCGTCCCGCAGGACCCGAACGGCGCCTGGTACACCTCGGGCGTGCGCCTCGGCACCCCGGCGCTCACCACCCGTGGCCTCGGCGCCGCCGAGATGGACGAGATCGCCGCCCTGATCGACACCGTGCTGCGCGCCACCACCCCGACCACCACCGCGGGCGGCGCCCCCTCCAAGGCCCAGTACCGCCTCGACGACGCCGTGCGCGACGGCGTCGCCAAGCGCGCCGCCGACCTCCTCGCCCCCTTCCCCCTCTACCCGGGCGTCGACCTCGCCTGACCGGCCCCGCCCGACCGGCCCCGCCCGACCGGCCCCGCCCGACCGGCCCCGCCCGACCGGCCTCACCCGACTGGCCTCGATGCCCGAACCCCCGGGCCCGCCGCCCCACGTGCGGCGGGCCCGAAGCCGGTGCCGCGGCCGGTACCCCGCTCGGCGCCGCGGTCAGTACTGCAGCGACTTGTACTGGAGGAACTCCTCCAGGCCGTGGCGGCCCAGTTCGCGGCCGAGGCCGGAGCTCTTGTAGCCGCCGAACGGCGCGAGCGGGTTGAAGCGGCCGCCGTTGAGGTCGACCTGGCCGGTGTCGAGGCGGCGGGCGAAGGCGGCGGCGGTGTCGGTGTCCGTGGCCCAGACGCCGCCGGCCAGGCCGTACTCGGTGTCGTTGGCGAGTTCGGCGGCGTGGTCCTCGTCCCGGTAGGGGAGGACCACCAGGACGGGGCCGAACACCTCCTCCCGGGCGATCGCCATGTCCCCCGTGACGTCGGCGAGCACGGTCGGGTGGACGTAGAAGCCGGCGGGCAGGCCCGGGACGGGCTCCGCGCCGCCGACGACCAGCCGGGCGCCCGCGGCGAGCGCGCCCTCGACGTAACCGCGCACCCTGGCCAGCTGCTTGGCGTTGACCAGCGGGCCGATCCGGGTCTGCGGGTCGGTCGGATCGCCCGGGGCGTACTTGGCGGCGGCCTTCGCGGCCGTCGCGACGGCCTCCTCGTACTGGTCCCGGTGCACCAGCAGGCGGGTCCACGCGCTGCACGTCTGGCCCGAGTTGGCGAACACGTTGGCGATGTTGACGTTGACCGCCCGGGCCAGGTCCGCGCCCGGCAGCACCACGTTGGCGGACTTGCCGCCGAGTTCCAGGGCGACCCGCTTCAGGCCCCGGCCCGCCGTCTCGGCGACCTGTCGGCCGACGGCGGTGGATCCGGTGAACGAGACCATGTCCACGCCCGGATGGGCGGCGAGCGCCGCACCCGCCACCACGCCCGTGCCGGTCACCAGGTTGAACGTGCCCGCGGGGAAGCCCGCCTCGTGCACCAGCCGGGCGAACAGCCGGGCCACCAGCGGGGTGTCCTCGGCGGGCTTGAGGACCACCGGGCAGCCGGCCGCCAGGGCCGGGACGGCCTTGGCGACGATCTGGTGCAGCGGGTAGTTCCACGGCGTGATGGCCGCGACCACCCCGGCGGGCTCGGCGAGCACCACCGAGTTGCCGATCCGTTCCTCGAAGGGGTGCTCGGCGAGCAGTGTCAGGTAGGAGGTCGCCACGGTCAGCGGCGCTCCGGCGTGCACGGCGGCGGCGAAGCCGACCGGGGCGCCGAGTTCGGCGACCACGGTGGCGGTGATCTCCTCCTGGGCGGCGGCGATTTTGTCCCGCAACCGGGTCAGCAGGGCGAGCCGGTCCGCGCGGGCGGTCGTCGCCCAGCCGCGGGCCGCCCGGCGGGCCGCGGCGACCGCGGCGTCGATGTCGGCCGGCCCGCCGGCCGGCACGGTGGCGAGCACCTGCTCGGTCGCCGGGTTCAGCACCTCGATCGACCCGGCGTCGTCCAGGGAGGGCCGCCAGGCGCCGTCGATGTACTGGTCGCCGTACTCCGCGTACTGCTGCACCGAGTGTCCTCTCATCCGGTCGGCCGATTGACCAACAGCGCTAGTCAAAGGGCCAGTCAAGGCGGCCCGGTCGGCCGCGCGCAAGAGCCAATCCGGCCCGGTGGGCCGGCGGGTCACCCCGGGGCGAACCGCGCGGTGTTCTCGTCGGACGGCTCGGTCCGCGCCCGCGCGCCGCTCGTCCGACCGCTCAAGGGCCTCGCACGGCCACGGCACCGGGCGGCCGCCCCCACCGCCTCCGCCGTCAGCTCCACCGCCCGCCGTCGGACGTCCAGTTGACGATCAGCGTGCGGCGCGACCGGTCGCGCCGTGGTCCGCCGCCGCGGGACACCGGACGAACCGTCCCGAAGGCTCCGTGTTCACCCTCCGGCAGCGAAACGACGGTCCGCGAAAATCATTGCGCGAAAAGCTCCTCACGCCCGCGGGCACCGCTGTAGATTGCAGCGAACTCAGCGGTGAGGCACTACTGTTGCCAGTGGTTCGTAGTGGTGCACATGGTCCGGGACCAGCGTGTCCCACGGTCGGGCGGGGGCTGCCACCGGGCTGAGGTCTGGCTCAAATCCGCAGGTCATCCGTACCGCATAAGGAGCATCCCGTGACCGATGCCGCGTTGAAGGACGAGTCGCAGCGGCCTGCCGAACCAGCCGTGCTGGACGACGTTCCGGGCTGGTTCTGGGAGCATGACCGGCACTCGTTCGACTGGTTCATGGGACGGCAGGAGAAGACCGGGGTCACCGGCGACCTGCTGGAGATGGGTGCGTACCTGGGCCGCAGCGCGATCGTGATCGGCGAGCACCTCCAGCCCGGCGAGTCCTTCACCGTCTGTGACCTCTTCGACTCGGACGCGCCGGACGACGAGAACGCGGCCGAGATGGACATCTCCTACCGGAAGTCGCTGACCCGCTCGGCCTTCGAGGTCAACTACCTCGCCTTCCACGAGGAACTGCCGGAGATAATCCAGGCCCCGACCTCCGCCCTGGCCGGCGGGCGGATCGCGGCGGGCACGTTCCGCTTCATCCACATCGACGCCTCGCACCTGTACGAGCACGTCGTGGGCGACCTCCAGGTGGCCCGGGTGGCGCTCCAGGACCAGGGTGTCGTCGTCCTGGACGACTACCGCTCGCAGCACACCCCGGGCGTGGCCGCCGCGACCTGGGGCGCGGTCTTCAACCACGGGCTCAAGCCGATCATGTTGACCGAGTGCAAGTTCTACGGCACCTGGGGGGATCCGGAGCCGTTCCAGCGCGACCTGCTCGACCGGGTGGACCTCGCCGAGGGCTGCTACCTCAGCTCCGAGACCCTGAACGGGCAGCAGGTGCTCCGGATGACCGGAAGCTCGGACGGCATCGACGCGTTCCGCCCCTCCCGCCACCACCGGCGGCTGACCTCCGAAGCGGCCCGGAACGAGGCCTCGCAGTCCCGCCGGGCGGCCCAGGAGGCCCAGGAGGAGGCCGCCCGCGACCTCGCCGCCCGCCGCGCCCGCGCCGCCGAACTGCGCCGCCCGGCCAATGTCGCCAAGCGCGCCGCCCGCGACCTGCTCCCCCCGGTCGTCACCGCCGTCATCCGCCGCGCCCGCCGCGGCTGACGGCCGCCCGCCGACGGATCCGACCGGGACCCGGCACCCCGCCCAGTCCTGTCCCATCCGGCCCCCGTCAACGCCGAAGGGCCGGTCGACGACTCGACCGGCCCTTCGGCGTTGCACGCTCCCTCAGGCCCGCGAGGCCTCCCGCGGCTCCCGACCGGAGCCCGCAGGGCCGTCGGCGCCCTCGCCGGCCGCGGCCTCCTCGGCCAGCTCGCGCCGGACGGCGGCCAGGGACGGGTTGGCCCAGGCGCTGGCGACGCCCCAGCGGTAGAAGGCCAGCGCGATGGCCGCGACGACCAGCAGGTCCCAGCCCTCGGGCAGGTAGCCCTGGCCGCCGAAGTCGGTGCTGCCGGCCCAGGAGACACCGGCCATCACGAACAGGTACGCGACCATCCAGGCGCCCGCCTTCAGGTGCGGCTTCAGCTCGGCCCACGGCTTGCGCAGCTCGTACCAGGCCCAGATCGGCAGACCGGCGGCCATCAGCAGGATGACCTTGCCGGTGAGCGGCCAGCGGGCCCAGTACAGGACCAGCGAGCCGAACACCATCGCCACGGGGGCGATGACCGGCATGGCCCGCAGCCGGACCGGCCGGGGCAGGTCCGGCGCGAGGCGGCGCAGTGCCATCACGGCGACCGGGCCGGTGACGTACGAGATCACGGTGGCGACCGAGACGATCTCGGCCAGCGAGCCCCAGCCGCGGAAGACCGCGAGGAACAGGAAGGCGACCACCAGGTTGAGCACCAGGGCCGGGCGCGGGATACCGGTCCTGGCGTCGACCTTGCCGAAGATCTTCGGCAGGTGGCCGTTCTCCTGCACGCCGTGGATCATGCGAGAGGTGGTGGCGGCGTAGATCATGCCGGTGCCGCTGGGGGAGACGAAGGCGTCCGCGTACAGCAGCAGGGCGAGCCAGTTGAGGCCCCAGACCATCGCGAGGTCGGCGAGCGGCGAGGTGTAGGCGAGGCTGCTCCAGCCGTGCGACAGGTCGGCGGCCGGGATGGCACCGAGGAAGGCGATCTGCAGCGCGACGTAGATCACCAGGGCGATCAGGATCGAGCCGATGACGGCCTTGGGCAGCGACTTGCCGGGGTTGCGGGCCTCGCCGGCCAGGTTGAGCGGGGACTGGAAGCCGTTGAAGGCCCAGACGATGCCGGACACCGCGACGGCGGTGAACACGGCGCTCCAGCCGTTCGGCGCGAAGCCGCCGTGGTCGGTGAAGTGGGCGGTGTCGAAGTGGGCGAACAGCAGCGCGCCGGCGGTCAGGGTCGGGACGATGACCTTGAAGACGGTGATCGCCGTGTTGGTCTTGGCGAACATCGTGATGGCGAACCAGTTGAGGACGAAGTAGCCGACCAGCAGCACGCTGGCCAGTGCCACCCCGCTCAGGGTGAGTTCCTTGCCGTTGTACAGCCCCTGCGCCCAGCCGAAGTGCCAGGAGCTCATGTACTGGACGGAGGCGGTGGCCTCGCCGGGGATGACCGAGACGATGGCGATCCAGTTGGCCCAGGCGGCGAGGTAGCCGGCCAGCGAGCCGTGCGAGTACTGGCCGTACCGGACCATGCCGCCAGCCTTGGGGAACATCGACCCGAGCTCGCTGTAGGTGAGCGCGATGGTCAGTGCCACCGCGGCCCCGATCACCCAGGCCAGGATCGACGCGGGGCCGGCCAGCCGGGCGGCGCGCTCGGCGCCGAACAACCACCCGGATCCGATGATGGATCCGAGCCCCACGGCGGTCAGGCTGATGGTGCCGAGCGATCGCCGGTAGTTCTGATGTGATGCCGTCGGAGACTCTGGCTCACTCAACGTATCGGTCCTCTCGCTCGGGGTTTCATCGGGTGGTGTCGTGGTTTTTATGCTGGTTTCCGGACAAACGGAGACAGCCTATGGGGCCAAAAGGGGCGAATACCTCAAGGGAAGCTCAAACTGTCCGATCGTTGCCATCTCGTGTCCGCTTTCCGGGTCACGACAGCCGCAGAAGTCGCCTGGGTCACAGCGGTTGCGGGGGGTCGCGAGCGCCGCGGCGGCCACCCGGTCCGCAGGGAGAATCCGGGAGAACCCGCGAGGACCCGTGGACGGCGGCGGCGCGCCGGGAAAAAGAAATTCCCCGCGGGTTCCTTTCGGATCCCACGGGGAATTCGGTTGTGTCCGAGGGGGGACTTGAACCCCCACGCCCGATAAAGGGCACTAGCACCTCAAGCTAGCGCGTCTGCCATTCCGCCACCCGGACGGGGTGTGTGCTTCGGGGTTTTTCTCGCCCCCTCGGCGACAGAGAGAACATTACCAGGGTTCTGGAGTGCTTCTCACCTGCGTTTCCCCGGGTGGGGGGACGTCCGGGGCGGCAGGGGTGGTCGGGCTGGCTGGGATGGGTCGCCACGGTGCGCGAACCCCGGCCGAAGTGGTGGCGAGCGCGAAGGAAACGGTCGACCCCGGCGGTGGCTGCGGTCCGTTCCGGCCGGAAGCGGTCCGACACGGGCAAGTTGTCGACGGTGCCACGGTCCCGCCGGTGCCTCTCCTAGCCTCTGTGGATCGAGGGCGCCATGAGCGGAACGCCTGATTCCCGGGTCGAGGACACCCCCGGGTCGCGGACGAAGGGCGGCTGGACGTGGAGCAGATCAGCGGGGCGGCGAAGGCCGAGCCGAGACGCGCCGGGCCGGAGCACGCACGCGCCGAGCCGAGGCGCACCGGGCCGGAACGCGCACCCGCCGGACCGGTCGAGGGCGTGTGGCGCTTCCCGGTGCCGGCCGAGGAGGCCTCGGTGCCGCTGACCCGGCACGCGGTCCGTGACCGCCTGCTGGCCCAGGGGATGGCCGGGGTGCGCTACCAGGAGCTGGTGGACGACGTGCTGCTGATCGTCTCGGAGCTGGTGAGCAACGCGGTGACGCACGCGGCGAAGCTGTCGCCGGAGGTGACGACCGAGCTGGCGGTCCGCCGGGGCTGGGTCCGGGTGTCGGTCGAGGACGGTGACCCGTACCGGCCGAAGGCGCTGGAGAGCGACACCGGGCGGACCGGCGGCCGCGGCCTGCTGCTGGTGAAGAGCGTGACGTTGCAGGCCGGCGGGGTGTGCGACGTGGAGCGGACGGGGGAGGGCGGCAAGGTCATCTGGGCCTCGCTGCCCGTCCCCCCGGAGACCGACGACTGAGCGCCGCGGGCCCGCCGACCGGTCCCGCCCGTCTACCAGTCCCGCCCGGCGATCTCCCGGATCCCCGGCAGCGCCGCCTCGAAGACCGTCTCGAACCACACCGAGAACGGCCGCTCGGCGCGCAGTTCCCGCAGTTCCTGCGCGGTCACGAAGGCGTAGTCGTCCACCTCGTCGGGGTTGGGCTCGACGGGCGCGGTCACCAGCCCGACGAACAGGTGGTTCCACTCCCGCTCGATCAGCCCGGAGGCTTCGTCCGGCAGGTCGTAACGGACCGTGCCCGCCTCGCAGAGCAGCGCCGGCGCGATGCCGAGCTCCTCGGCGGTGCGGCGGGCGGCGGCGACGAACGGCGGCTCGTCCGGGTACGGGTGGCCGCAGCAGGTGTTCGACCAGACGCCGGGGGAGTGGTACTTGCCGAGCGCCCGCCGCTGGAGCAGCAGCCGCCCCTGGCGGTCGAAGAGGAAGACCGAGAACGCGCGGTGCAGCCGGCCGGGCTGCTGGTGCGCCCAGAGCTTCTCGGCGGTGCCGGTGGTGACGCCCTCGTCGTCGACCAGTTCCAGCAGGATCTCGGGACCGGCGCCGGCGGTCCCGGTCGAGGCCCCCGGGGCGACCGTCACGTCCGTCTCGACGTCGAGACCGGTGTCGATCTCGGAGTCGAAGTGTGTCGGGTTGGTCGGCAGGCTCTGGGGCATGGGGCCTCTTTCGGGAGGGGGGAGCAACGGAAGCATCGGGGTACGTCCGGTACACCGGGTGCAGCGGACGCAGCGGGGGCACCGGCGCCGGCGTCGGGCTCCAGTCTGCCGTATGGGTGGCGGTGGGTACGGGTCCCACGCACAACCGGGCGGATCATGACCGTCGGCAGGTCGATTCCGGGCAGAGATGGGCCCGATACGTTCCCGGAAGGGTCATCGGAATAGCAGGACTGTTCGGTATCCGTTCCCATCGCGTTCGATCGCCGCCTCGCCCGCGCGTTCGATCACTGCTTCGCCACCCTCCCGTCACCTCGCAGCCCCCGGCCGCGTTCGGGCCGGCCGCCCGGGTCGCCTACCATCGCTTACGGCACGGTGCCCGCACTCGCGGCGGCACCGGCGCGCCGATTCGCGGCCCGGCCGGACGGAAAGCCGGTGCCCCGGCACCCCGCGCGCACCGCCCCGCGCACCGCACGACGGATCAGGAGACCCCGCATGATCGGCCTCGTTCTGGCAGCCGGCGCCGGCCGCCGGCTGCGCCCGTACACCGACACCCTGCCCAAGGCGCTGGTGCCGGTCGACGGGGAGCGGACCGTGCTGGACCTCACCCTCGGCAACTTCGCCGAGGTCGGCATCCGCGAGGCGGCGATCGTCGTCGGCTACCGCAAGGAGGCGGTGTACGACCGCAAGGACGCCCTGGAGAGCAAGTACGGCGTCAAGCTCCACCTGGTCGAGAACGACAAGGCCGAGGAGTGGAACAACGCGTACTCGCTCTGGTGCGCCCGCGAGCTCTTCGCCGAGGGCCTGCTGCTGGCCAACGGCGACACCGTGCACCCGGCGTCCGTGCAGCGCACCATGCTGGAGGGCAACCGGCGCCTCGTCGAGGCCGGCACCGCCCCCGGCATCCTGCTGGCCCTCGACACGGTGAAGAAGCTCGCCGACGAGGAGATGAAGGTCGTCGTCGACCCGGCCGCCGGCATGCGCCGGATCACCAAGCTGATGGACCCGACCGAGGCCACCGGCGAGTACATCGGCGTCACCGTGATCAACCCCGCCGCCGCTGTCGACCTGACCGACGCGCTGCGCGCCACCTACGAGCGCGACCCGCAGCTGTACTACGAGGACGGCTACCAGGAGATGGTCAACCGCGGCCTGCGGATCGACGTGCAGCCGATCGGCGAGGTCTCCTGGGTCGAGGTCGACAACCACGACGACCTGGCGAAGGCGCGGGAGATCGCGTGCCAGTACTGACCCGGCTGGTTCCGTCGCCGCTGTTCGTCGAGGTCCGCCCGGGCGCGCTGGACGCGCTCGGCGGCATCCTCGCCGACCAGCGGCTGTCCGCCTCGGGCCGGATCGCGGTGGCGATCAGCAACGGCTCGGGAGCGGCGATGCGCCGACGCCTGGAGCCGGCCCTGCCCGGTGCCGACTGGTACAACGTGGACGACGGCAGCCTGGACAGCGCGGTGCGCCTGGCCGAGTCGGTGCGCGGCGGGCACTACGACGCGATGGTCGGCCTCGGCGGTGGCAAGATCATCGACGCCGCCAAGTACGCCGCCGCCCGGGTCGGACTGCCGCTGGTCGCGGTCGCCACCAACCTGGCCCACGACGGCATCTGTTCGCCGGTCTCCACGCTCGACAACGACGCCGGCCGCGGCTCCTACGGGGTGCCCAGCCCGATCGGCATCATCGTCGACCTGGATGTGATCCGGCAGGCCCCGCCGCGCTTCGTGGCAGCCGGCATCGGCGACGTGGTCTCCAACATCTCCGCCTGCGCGGACTGGGAGTTGTCGCACGCGGTCACCGGCGAGCCGGTGGACGGACTGGCCGTGGCGATGGCCCGCTCGGCCGGCGAGAACCTGCTGCGGCACCCAGGTAACACTCAGGATCAGGACCTCCTCACGGCCCTCGCGGAAGCCCTGGTACTGTCCGGCATCGCGATGAACATCGCGGGCAGCACCCGGCCTTCCTCGGGCGCCTGCCACGAGATCTCGCATGCCCTGGACGTGCTGTACCCCAAGCGTTCCGCCCAGCACGGCGAACAGGTCGGCCTCGGCGCCGCGTTCGCCAGCTTCCTGCGGGGCGAGCGCGAGCTGACCGGTCTGATCGTGGAGCGCCTGGCGAGCCACGGGCTGCCGGTGACCGCAGCTCAGATCGGCTTCACCGAGGCGGAGTTCACCGACGCGGTGCACTACGCTCCGAACACCCGCCCGGGGCGCTTCACCATCCTTGAGCACCTCGACCTCTCCCCCTCAGCAATCAGGGACGCGTACGCCGACTATGTCCAAGCCGTCAACAGCTGACCCCTCCACCACGGGCGCCGAGCGGCCCCCGGTGGACCTGACCTGCCGGCCCTCGATCGAGGAACTGCGCGCGGTGATCCACCCGGAGGGCATGCTCCAGCGCCGCAGCGCCGAGCACTGGGCCGGGCGCCTGTACATGCGGCGGATCTCGCTGCGGATCACCCGCGTGCTCTCCACCGTGACGGCGATCACGCCGAACGGCCTGACGTACCTGATGATGTTCACCGGCGTCCTGGCCGGCGCCGCGCTGGTCGTGCCGGGCATCGCGGGCGCGGTCCTGGGGGCCCTGCTGATCCAGGTCTACCTGCTGCTGGACTGCGTGGACGGCGAGGTGGCCCGCTGGCGCCGGCAGACCTCGCTCACCGGCGTCTACCTGGACCGGGTCGGCCACTACATGTCCGAGGCGGCCCTGCTCACCGGGCTGGGCCTGCGCGCCACCGACCTGCTGCACCGCGAGGGCGGCGGCTCGCACTGGGAGTGGGCGTTCCTGGGCACGCTGGCCGCGCTCGGCGCGATCCTGATCAAGTCCGAGACGGACCTGGTGGACGTGGCCCGGGCCCGCAGCGGCCTGACGGCGGTCGAGGACAGCGCCTCGGTGCCGCGCTCGTCCTCGGTGGCCAAGGCCCGCCGGGCGGCTTCCTTCCTGAAGTTCCACCGCCTGGTCGGTGCGGTCGAGGCCTCGCTGCTGATCCTCGCGGCCGGGATCGCCGACGCCGTCCACGGCGGGCTGTTCTTCACCCGGATCGCGGTGGTGGCGCTGGCGGCGATCGCCATGCTGCAGACCGTGCTGCACCTGCTGAGCATCGTCCTCTCCAGCAGGCTGCGATGAGCGCCCCGACCAACGCGGAGAGCTTCCGCCTCGGAGCCGTCATCATCACCATGGGCAACCGCCCCGAGGAACTGGCCGCCCTGATCGAATCGGTGCGCGCCCAGGAGGGCGCGGCGGTCGAGCTGGCCGTGGTGGGCCAGGGCGCCCAGCTGCCGCCGCTGCCGGAGGGCGTGCGCAGCGTCGAGCTGCCGGAGAACCTCGGCATCCCGGGCGGGCGCAACGTCGGCATCGAGCTGTTCGGCCGCGACGGCCGGGACGTGGACGCCGTCCTCTTCCTGGACGACGACGGGCACCTGCCGCGCACCGACTCGGCCCGCCTGTTGCGCGAGGCCTTCACCGCCGACCCGGAGCTGGGCATCGTGGCCTTCCGGATCGCGGACCCCGACACCGGCGTGACCCAGCGCCGGCACGTCCCCCGGCTGCGCGCCAGCGACCCGCTGCGCTCGTCCCGGGTGACCACCTTCCTGGGTGGCGCGACCGCCGTGCGCTGCGCGGTGTTCGAGCAGGCCGGGCAGCTGCCCGCGGAGTTCTTCTACGCCCACGAGGAGACCGACCTCGCGTGGCGCGCGGCGGACGCCGGCTGGGCCATCGACTACCGCGCGGACGTGGTGCTGCACCACCCGACGACCTCGCCCGCCCGGCACGCCACCTACTTCCACAACATTGCCCGTAACAGGGTTTGGCTCGCCAGACGGAACCTTCCGGCCCTGTTGGTGCCTCTCTATCTGGGAACCTGGTTCCTGCTGACCCTGGCCCGCCGCCCCTCCTCGGAGGCGCTGAAGGCCTGGTGGGGCGGGTTCCGGGCGGGCTGGCGCGAACCCTGCGGTCCGCGGCGGCCCATGCGATGGCGTACCGTTTGGCGATTGACCAGGCTGGGCCGGCCACCGGTCATCTGATCGAATGATCGATCGCTGCGGCCGGTGACCACACACCGGCCGGACTCTCCCCGTGATCCAGTGGATCCCCATCGGCGCAAGGCCGGCGGACCCCCGTCGACCGGCCGCCCCGACCGATCCCGCGTGAAGGACGAATGTGTCGACAGTGAGTGAACCCGTCAGCCTCTCATCCCCCAGGGGGGTGGACGCGGGCCTGACCCCCAAGCAGCTTGCGGACAAGTACGGCCTGGCCGTGAGCGGCAGGCGGCCCGGCCTGATCTCCTACACCAAGCAGCTCTGGGCCCGGCGCCACTTCATCTGGGCCTTCGCCACCGCCCGCCTGGTGGCCCAGTACACCGACGCCAAGCTCGGCCAGCTGTGGCAGGTCGTGACGCCGCTGCTGAACTGCGCGGTGTTCTACCTGGTCTTCGGTGTGATCCTGAAGAGCAAGGACAACTTCCCGCCGGACACCTACATCGCCTGGCTCTGCATCGGCGTCTTCGTCTTCCAGTTCACCCAGAACGCGGTGCAGTCCGGCACCCGGGCGATCGCCGACAACCTCGGGCTGATCCGCGCGCTGCACTTCCCCCGGGCCTCGCTGCCGATCGCGTTCACCGTGATCCAGCTCCAGCAGCTGCTGATCTCGATGGTGGTGCTGGTCGGCACCGTGCTGGTCAGCGGCATCAAGCCGGGCCGGACCTGGCTGCTGATCATCCCGGCCCTGGTGCTGCAGATGATGTTCAACACGGGCATCGCCCTGGTCATGGCGCGGCTCGGCTCCAAGACCAGTGACATCTCCCAGCTGATCCCCTTCGTGATGCGGGCCTGGATGTTCCTGTCCGGCGTGATGTTCAGCATCCAGGACAAGATCCACGAGTGGCCCAAGTACATCCAGACGCTGATGGCCCTCAACCCGGCCTCGGTCTACATGGACCTGCTGCGGCACGCCTTCGCGCCGATCATCTACAACAAGCACCAGCCCCAGCACCAGGAACTCCCGCTCCACCAGTGGACCTACGGCATCGGGTGGGCGGTCGTGATGTTCGTGATCGGATACGTCTTCTTCTGGAAGGCCGAGGAGGAGTACGGCCGTGGCTGACGTCGAACTGAGCAAGCTGGACACCATCCGGGACGCGGACGTCGCCCGCGAGCCCACCGTCGTCGTCGACGACGTGCACATCGTCTACCGGGTGCACGGCGCCGGCTCCGGCAAGGGCAGCGCCACCTCGGCGCTGAGCCGCATCATCAGCCGCAAGCGCTCCGCGGGCGTGCGCGAGGTGCACGCCGTGCGCGGCGTCAGCTTCACCGCCTACAAGGGCGAGGCGATCGGCCTGATCGGCTCCAACGGCTCCGGCAAGTCGACCATGCTGGCCGCGATCGCGGGCCTGCTGCCGACCGAGAAGGGCGGCATCTACACCAACGGCCAGCCCTCGCTGCTGGGCGTGAACGCGGCGCTGATGAACGAGCTCACCGGTGAGCGCAACGTCATCCTCGGCTGCCTGGCGATGGGCATGGCGCCGGCCGACGTGCGCAGCCGCTACCAGGACATCGTCGAGTTCTCCGGCATCAACGAGAAGGGCGACTTCATCTCGCTGCCGATGCGCACGTACTCCTCCGGCATGGGCGCCCGCCTGCGCTTCGCCATCGCCGCCGCGAAGACCCACGACGTGCTGCTGATCGACGAGGCGCTGGCCACCGGCGACCAGGCGTTCCAGCAGCGCAGCAAGAAGCGGATCGACGAACTGCGCAAGTCCGCCGGTACGGTCTTCCTGGTCAGCCACGACAACAGCTCGATCCGCGAGGTCTGCGAGCGGACGATCTGGATCGAGGCCGGCGAGCTGATCATGGACGGCCCGACCGAAGAGGTCGTCGGCCGCTACGAGCGCGGCGAGCGCCCGTAACCGCAGGCCGTCCAGGGGGCCGGTTCCGGGGTTTCCGGGGCCGGCCCCCTGTTCGTGCGCCCCCGCCGGTACCCCGGGTGGCCCGCCGCCGCGGGGGTGAGCGCCCCCGTGCGCCGGGCGGGGCGCTCTTCTCCGGCGCGCCCCGTGGTGTCAGGCTGTATGCGCGGGGGCGGTGTGCCGGAGGTGGCGCCCCCGCTCGGACGCGTGTCCGAGTCGGGCCGGTGATGCCCAGCGGTGTAGAACGGGGGAGTGACAGCAGTGTCGGCTTCGGCCCAGCCCAGAGATACGTCGGTGAACCGCTCCGCGGGGGAGACCCTGGACAAGGCGGGCGCGGAGAACTTCCCGGTCGCCCCGTTCTTCCTGCCCGCGGCCTGGCGCGACGACCTGATGGCCGTCTACGGCTACGCCCGGCTGGTCGACGACGCCGGCGACGGCGACCTGGCCGATCCGGCCGCCACCGCCGCCCTGCTCGGGGTCGAGGCCACGCCTCCCGCCACCCCTTCGGCCCAGTCCGGCCCGCCGACTCCGCAGGAGGTCGCCTTCCGCCTCGCACTGCTGGACGGACTGGAGCACGATCTCGACCGGGTCTTCGAGGCGGCGCTCCACCCGGGAGCCTCCGAGGGCCCCCGCCACCCGCTGCTGCGCAGCCTCGTGCCGCTGGTCGACCGGCACGGGCTCACCCCGGAGCCGTTCCGCCGCCTGATCGAGGCCAACCGGGTGGACCAGACCACCACCCGCTACGCCGGCTACGACGACCTGATCGGCTACTGCACCCTCTCCGCCGACCCGGTCGGCCGCCTGGTGCTGGCCATCGCCGGCGTCTCCACCCCCGAGCGGATCGAGCTGTCCGACGCGATCTGCAGCGCCCTCCAGGTGGTCGAACACCTTCAGGACGTCGCCGAGGACCTCGCCCACGGGCGGATCTACCTCCCCGCCGAGGACCTCGCCCGGTTCGGCGTCACCGAGGCGGACCTCGCCGCTCCCACCGCCGGCGGCCCGGTGCGCGAGCTGATCGCCTTCGAGGTGCAGCGGGCCCGCACCCTGCTCGACCGCGGCGCGCCATTGGTAGGTACGGTTCGGGGGAGGCTTCGACTGCTCCTGGCGGGATTCACCGCCGGCGGGTACGCGGCCCTGGCGGCCATCGAGGACGCCGGGTACGACGTGCTCGCGCAGCAGGCGAAGCCTGACAAGCGCCGCCTCGCAGCGAAGGCGGCGGCCATCTTCGCGAAGGGAAGGTGAACGCCCGAGTGGCGGCATCACCACTGGCGTCGGCCCAGGTCATGGCGGCGTACCGGTACTGCGAGGCAGTCACCGGACTTCAGGCACGCAACTTCAGCTACGGCATCCGGTTGCTGCCCGAACCCAAGCGGCTGGCCATGTCGGCCCTGTACGCCCTGGCCCGCCGGGTCGACGACATCGGCGACGGGGACCTCCCGTCCGACCGCAAGGCCGAGGCGCTGGTGCGCACCCGGGAATTGGTGGACGAGGTCCGCGCCGGGGCGGTCGCCGAGGACGACACCGACCCGATCAAGGTCGCCCTGGCCGACGCGGCCCGGCGCTTCCCGATCCCGCTCGGCGGCTTCGACGAACTGATCGACGGCGTCGAGATGGACCTCAAGGGCGCCGAGTACCAGACCTACGAGGAACTGAAGGTCTACTGCCGCTGCGTGGCCGGCTCGGTCGGCCGGCTCTCGCTCGGCGTGTACGGCTGCGACGACCCCGAGCGCGGCGCGGGCTACGCGGACACCCTGGGCCTGGCCCTGCAGCTCACCAACATCCTGCGCGACCTGCGCGAGGACGCCCTGAAC
This sequence comes from Kitasatospora sp. NPDC087271, assembly GCF_044744605.1. Lineage (NCBI taxonomy): Bacteria > Bacillati > Actinomycetota > Actinomycetes > Kitasatosporales > Streptomycetaceae > Kitasatospora > Kitasatospora sp. NPDC087271. Next base: position 64,300 of record NZ_JBIUYQ010000001.1, on the reverse strand, counting down.
GGCCGCACCTACCTGCCCGCCGAGGACCTGGCCCGGTTCGGCTGCGAGCAGGGCTTCGCGCTGCCCAGGCCGCCGGTCGGCGCCGACTTCACCGGCCTGGTGGCCTTCGAGGCCGCCCGCGCCCAGGCCGCCTTCGAGGAGGGCCTGCGGCTGCTGCCGATGCTCGACCGCCGCAGCCGGGCCTGCACCGCCGCGATGGCGGGGATCTACCACCGGCTGCTCGGCCGGATCGCCGCCGACCCCGAGTCCGTACTGCGCGGCCGGGTCTCGCTGCCGGGCTGGGAGAAGGCGTACGTCGCGCTTTCCGGGCTCGCCGGGGGGCGTTCTTGATTCTCACCGCAGTTCTGTCACGCTGTGTCAGCGGGGAATCACAAGCGGGCAGGGCAGTGTTGACCACGACCGGGCCGGTCACGAGCGTGCCGGCCGGAGCGACCGCCGCAGGGCGGTCCAGCAATCGCGAGGGGGAGGGCCGATGACCGGGCGAGCCGATGCCGCGCGCCCGGCCGCCGTGGTGGTCGGCGGCGGCCTGGCCGGGATCACCGCCGCGCTGCGGCTGGCCGAGGCCGACCACCGGGTCACGCTGGTCGAGGGGCGGCCCAGGCTCGGCGGGCTGGCGTTCTCCTTCCAGCGCGGCGAGCTGACCGTCGACAACGGCCAGCACGTGTACCTGCGCTGCTGCACCGCCTACCGCGGCCTGCTGGAGCGGCTCGGCGCCGCCCGGCTGGTCCACCTGCAGGACCGGCTGGACGTCCCGGTGCTCTCCGTCTCCGGGCCGGACGCGGCCCCGGTGCGCACCCTCGGGCGGCTGCGCCGGGCCGGCCTGCCCGTCCCGCTGCACCTGGCCGGCAGCCTCGCCCGCTACCCGCACCTCGGGCCGGCCGACCGCGCCCGGGTGGTCCGCGGCGCGCTGGCGCTCCAGGGCCTGGACCTCGCCGACCCGGCACTGGACGAGATCTCCTTCGGCGAGTGGCTGCGCCGCAACGGGCAGAACGCGAACACCCTCGCCGCGCTCTGGGACCTGGTCGGCGTCGCCACCCTGAACGCCCGGGCCGACCAGGTGTCGCTGGCGCTGGCGGCGATGGTCTTCAAGACCGGCCTGCTCTCCGACCCGGGCGCCTCCGACATCGGCACGGCCGCCGTCCCGCTCGGGGTGATCCACCACGACCGGGCGCTCGCCGAGCTGGAACGCGCCGGCGTGAAGGTGCTGCTGCGCGCCCGCGTCGCGGAGCTCAAGCCGGCGGTGCCCCAGCACGCCGTCCATCTGGAAGGCGACGCGGAGCCGCTCGCCGCCGAGACCGTCGTGCTGGCCGGCGCCCAGGACAGCGCGGCCGCCCTGCTGCCCCCGAACGCCCTCCCCGGCCAGGACCGGCTGGCCGACTTCGGCACCGCGCCGATCCTCAACGTGCACGTGGTCTACGACCGCAAGGTGCTGCGGCGGCCGTTCTTCGCCGCCCTCGGCTCCCCGGTGCAGTGGGTCTTCGACCGCACCGCGCACTCCGGCCTGGCCGGCACCGGGCTCGGCCGGGCCCACCCCGGCGCCCAGTACCTGGCGCTCTCGCAGTCCGCCGTCCAGGACGAGATCGACCTGCCGGTCGCCGAGCTGCGCCGCCGGTACCTGCCGGAGCTGGCGCGGCTGCTCCCGGCCGCCGCCGGGGCCGAGGTGCTGGACTTCTTCGTCACCCGTGAGCGCACCGCCACCTTCGACCCGGCGCCCGGCAGCGCGCTGCTGCGCCCGTCGGCCCGCACGGACGTCCCCGGCCTGTTGCTGGCCGGCGCGTGGACGGCCACCGGCTGGCCCGCGACCATGGAGGGGGCCGTGCGCAGCGGCCACGCCGCGGCCGACGCGGCGCTCGCCGCGGCCGGCGGCCGGCTCCCGGTGGACCGGGGCGACGGGAGGTGGCCCCGGTGACGGCGGGCGCCGCCGGGGACCCCGCCAGAGCCGGCGGGCCTCCCGTCGACCGCACCGCCGGGAACGACACCGGCCGCACCGGCCGCACCGGCGGCACTGACAGCGGTGACACCGGCACCAGCCGCACCGACCCGAGCCGCACCGACACCGGCCACATCGACACCAGCCGCACCGACAGCGCAAGCACCCGGCAGCCCCGGGCGGTCCGGCACCACGAGGGAGAGGGAACGCACGTGGAGTCACGCACCGGCATCGCCGTCGGAGGCACGGCGCACGCCGAACCGGTCTCGGTGCCGGAGCTGCTGGCCCGCAGCCGCACGCTCTGCACCCCGCCGCTACGGTCCGCCGTCGCCCGTTTGGCCGCACCGATGGACACCGTCGCCGCGTACCACTTCGGCTGGATCGACCGGGACGGCACCCCGTCCAAGGGCGACGGCGGCAAGGCCGTGCGCCCCGCCCTGGCCCTGCTCTCCGCCCGGGCCACCGGCGCCGCCGCCGAGGTCGGCGTGCCGGGTGGGGTCGCGGTTGAACTGGTGCACAACTTCTCCCTGCTCCATGATGATCTGATGGACGGTGACGAGACCCGGCGGCACCGGGCCACCGCCTGGACGGTCTTCGGTCCGGCTCAGGCGATCCTGGTCGGCGACGCCCTGGCGACGCTCGGCACGGAGGTGCTGCTCGACGCCGCGGTGCCCGGCGGTACGAGCCCCACCGACGCCGCGCGGGCCGTCCGGCTGCTCACCACGGCGACCCGCCGACTGATCGACGGCCAGGCCATGGACGTCGCCTTCGAACAGCGCGACAGCGTCACCGTCGCCGAGTGCCTGGAGATGGAGGGCGGCAAGACCGCGGCGCTGCTGGCGGCCGCCTCGGCGATCGGCGCCGTCCTGGCCGGGGCCGACGACAAGGTCTCCGAACCGCTCGAGCGCTACGGCCACCACCTGGGCCTGGCCTTCCAGGCGGTGGACGACCTGCTCGGCATCTGGGGCGCCACCGAGGTCACCGGCAAGCCGCACTGGGGCGATCTGCGCCAGCGCAAGAAGTCCCTGCCGGTCGCCGCCGCGTTGGCCGAGGGCGGCGCGGCCTCGCGCCGGCTCGCCGAGCAGCTGGCCGACCCGAAGGGCCGCGGCGAGGAGGGCGAGCCCGAGCTCGCCGCCCGGGCCGCGCTGATCGAGGAGGCCGGCGGCCGCGCCTGGACCCAGGAGGAAGCCCGCCGCCAGCACACGACTGCCCTCGCCGCCCTGGACGAGGTGCCCATGTCCGACGAGGTGCGCGAGCACTTCGTCGCACTCGCCGAATTCGTGGTGGTACGAGAGAGGTGACGTTACGTTGACAGCAACCGCGGACGGCCGGCTCGACCCTGAGTACGATTCCGAGCCGGTCGCGGTGGGCGACCGCCCCCCGACCCTGCTGGGCGCCGGGCGGTGGCAGCCCGAAGACACCGACCAGCTCCGGCCGGCCGGTGAGGCGGACCTCGGAGCGGCCGACGCGCAGGAGGCCCTGGCCCGTGCCACCACCCACCTGCTCTCGCTGCAGAGCTCCGAGGGCTGGTGGAAGGGCGACCTGGAGACCAACGTCACGATGGACGCCGAGGACTTACTGCTGCGGCAGTTCCTCGGGATCCGGACCGAGGACCAGACCAAGGCCACCGCCGAGTGGATCCGGTCCCAGCAACGGGAGGACGGCACCTGGGCCACCTTCCACGGCGGGCCGGCCGAACTGTCCACCACCGTCGAGGCGTACGTCGCCCTCAAACTCGCCGGCGACGACCCCGAGGCCCCGCACATGGTGGCCGCCGCGCGGTACGTCCGCTCCGCCGGGGGCATCGCGGCCGCCCGGGTCTTCACCCGGATCTGGCTCGCGCTCTTCGGCTGGTGGCCGTGGGAACGGCTCCCCGAGATGCCGCCCGAGATCATCTTCCTGCCCAAGTGGCTGCCGCTGAACATCTACGCCTTCGGCTGCTGGGCCCGCCAGACCATCGTCCCGCTGACCGTCGTCTCGGCCCACCGCCCCGTCCGTCCGGCGCCCTTCCCGCTCACCGAGCTGCACACCGACCCGGACCACCCCTACCCCGACCGGCCGCTCGCCCCCGCCACCAGCTGGGACGGCCTCTTCGAGCGCCTCGACAAGGTCCTGCACGCCTACCACCACCGCGCCCTGCGCCCGCTGCGCCGTCTCGCCGTCTCGCAGGCCTGCCGCTGGATCGTCGAACGGCAGGAGGCCGACGGCTGCTGGGGCGGCATCCAGCCGCCGGCCGTGTACTCGCTGATCGCCCTGCACCTGGAGGGCTACGAGCTGGAGCACCCGGTGATGAAGGCCGGACTCTCCTCCTTCGACCGCTTCACCGTGCACACCGAGGACGGCCGCCGCTGGCTGGAGGCCTGCCAGTCCCCGGTCTGGGACACCTGCCTGGCCACCATCGCGCTGGTCGACGCCGGGCTGCCGGCCGACCACCCGGCGCTGGTCTCGGCCGTCGACTGGATGCTCGGCGAGGAGATCCGCAAGGACGGCGACTGGTCCGTCCAGCGGCCCTCGCTGGCCCCCGGCGGCTGGGCCTTCGAGTTCGAGAACGACACCTACCCCGACATCGACGACACCGCCGAGGTGGTGCTCGCGCTGGGCCGGGTCGACCACCCCGACCCGGCCAAGGTCGATGCGGCGATGGACCGCGGCGTGCTCTGGAACCTCGGCATGCAGTCCAAGAACGGGGCCTGGGGCGCCTTCGACGTCGACAACACCAGCACGCTGCCCAACAAGCTGCCGTTCTGCGACTTCGGCGAGGTGGTCGACCCGCCGTCCGCCGACGTCACCGCCCACGTGGTGGAGATGCTCGCCGAGACCGGCCGGGCCCGCGACCGGCGCACCCGGCGCGGCGTCGAGTGGCTGCTGCACAACCAGGAGGCGGACGGCTCCTGGTTCGGCCGCTGGGGCACCAACTACATCTACGGCACCGGCTCGGTGCTGCCCGCCCTGGTCGCGGCCGGCGTCCCGGACGAGCACCCGGCGATCCGGCGGGCCGTCCGCTGGCTGGAGGACCGGCAGAACACCGACGGCGGCTGGGGCGAGGACATGCGCTCCTACGAGGACCCGGCCCGCTGGGCCGGGCGCGGCGACTCCACCGCCTCGCAGACCGCGTGGGCGCTGATGGCGCTGCTCGCGGCCGGCGAGGGCCCGGACGGCCGGGCCAACCCGGCGGTGGAACGCGGCGTGGACTGGCTGGTGCGCACCCAGCTGCCCGAGGGCACCTGGGACGAGCCGCAGTTCACCGGCACCGGCTTCCCGTGGGACTTCTCCATCAACTACCACCTGTACCGGTTGGTCTTCCCGGTCACCGCGCTCGGCCGCTACCTGCACGGCAGCCCCGCCTTCGGCGGCAGGAACGGCGACACCCCGACGATCGGGGCGGCGCGGTGACCACCGCACCGCTGCTGGTGCTCTGCGCGCTGGGCCCCGAGGTCTGGGCGCTGCGCGGCGGCGACTGGCGCGGCGCGGCCGGCGGGCCGCCGGTGCTGGTGCGCACCGGCATGGGCCGGCGGCGGGCCGCGCTGACCGTCCGCCGGCTGCTCGGCTCCGCCCCCGGCGGCTACGGCGCGGTCGTGGTGGCCGGCTTCGGCGCCGCGGTCGGCCCGGGCGTGCTGCCGGGCGACATCGTGGTCGCCGACGGCGTGCGCGACGCGGAGGGGCACCTGTACCCCGTCGACTCCGGACCGGAGCTCGCCAGGGCCCTCAAGGAGCTCGGCCTGACCGCGCACGCCGGGGTGCACCACACCGCCGACCACGTCGTCCGCGGCCTCGAACGGCGGGCCCTGCACCTCCAGGGCGCGCTCGCCGTCGACATGGAGGCCGCCGCCGTGCTGGCCGCGCTGCGGGAACGGCGGCCGACGCTGCCCGCCGCCGTCCTGCGGGTGGTCGTGGACACCCCCGAGCGCGAACTTCTGCGGCTCGGAACCCTCCCGGCCGGGGTGCGTGCCTGGCGGACCCTGCGGGCGGCGGTACCCGCCCTGGTCGACTGGTACCGGCAGGAGTCCCGGCCCGGCCCCGCGGACCTGAACCACCCCACATCCTCGACGCTCCCCCAGGAGGCGAGCTAGCCATGGCCATGCCGTTGCGCCAGACCGTGCGGGTCGGCACCTACCTCATGCAGCAGAAGCTGCTCAAGCGCCGGGACAAGTTCCCGCTGATCGTCGAACTGGAGCCGCTGTTCGCCTGCAACCTCGCCTGTGAGGGCTGTGGCAAGATCCAGCACCCGGCGGGTGTGCTGAAGCAGCGGATGCCGGTGGCCCAGGCGGTCGGCGCGGTCCTGGAATCGGGTGCCCCGATGGTCTCGATCGCCGGCGGCGAGCCACTGATGCACCCGCAGATCGACGAGATCGTCCGCCAGCTCGTCGAGCGCCGCAAGTACGTCTTCCTCTGCACCAACGCGCTGCTGATGCGCAAGAAGATGGACAAGTTCAAGCCCTCGCCGTACTTCACCTTCGCCGTGCACATCGACGGCATGCGCGAGCGGCACGACGAGTCGGTGGCCAAGGAGGGCACCTTCGACGAGGCGGTGGCGGCGATCAAGGAGGCCAAGCGGCGCGGCTTCCGGGTCACCACCAACAGCACCTTCTTCAACACCGACACCCCGCAGACCATCATCGAGGTGCTGGACTTCCTCAACGACGAGCTCAAGGTCGACGAGATGATGATCTCCCCGGCCTACGCCTACGAGAAGGCCCCCGACCAGGAGCACTTCCTCGGCGTCGACCAGACCCGGGAGCTCTTCCGCAAGGCCTTCGCCGGCGGTAACCGGAGCCGCTGGCGGCTCAACCACAGCCCGCTCTTCCTGGACTTCCTGGAGGGCAAGGCCGACTTCGAGTGCACTCCCTGGGGCATCCCCAACTACTCGCTGTTCGGCTGGCAGCGGCCCTGCTACCTGATGGCCGACGGCTACGTGCCCACCTACCGCGAACTCGTCGAGAAGACCGACTGGAGCAAGTACGGCCGCGGCAAGGACCCGCGCTGCGCCAACTGCATGGCGCACTGCGGCTACGAGCCGACCGCCGTACTCGCCACCATGGGCTCGCTCAAGGAGTCGCTGCGCGCCATCACCGAGACCATCGGCGCCAACCGCGGCCACTGAGCCGGTCGTTCGACCGCGCCACCGCTCCCGAGGACACCCCGTCCGGCCCGGGCCCCGCGCCCGGGCCGGCCCCGCTCCCGGCGGGCGGCGGCACCACCGCACCACTCCGAGTCGTGAGGTGTACCCATGTCACTGCTCTCCAGCGTCACGTCCCCGGCCGAACTGCGAAAGCTTCCGGCGGTCGAACTCCCGCTGCTCGCCGACGAGATCCGCGCGTTCCTGATCGACGCCGTCACCCGCACCGGCGGACACCTCGGGCCCAACCTCGGCGTGGTCGAGCTGACCATCGCCCTGCACCGGGTCTTCGACTCCCCGTACGACCGGATCGTCTTCGACACCGGCCACCAGAGCTACGTCCACAAACTGCTCACCGGCCGCCAGGACTTCTCCCGGCTGCGGATGAAGGGCGGGCTCTCCGGCTACCCCTCGCGCGGCGAGTCCGAACACGACCTGGTCGAGAACTCGCACGCCTCCACCGCCCTGTCCTACGCCGACGGCCTCGCCAAGGCCGCCCGACTGCTCGGCCAGCACGACCGGCACACCGTCGCGGTGATCGGCGACGGCGCGCTCACCGGCGGGCTCGCCTGGGAGGCGCTCAACAACATCGCCGAGGCCCCCGACCGGCCGCTGGTCATCGTCGTCAACGACAACGAGCGCTCCTACGCCAGGACCATCGGCGGCCTCGCCAACCACCTGGCCACCCTGCGAACCACCCAGGGGTACGAACGCTTCCTCGCCCTCGGCAAGGGCGCGCTGCAGCGCACCCCGCTCGTCGGCCAGCCGATCTTCGACGCGCTGCACGGGGCCAAGAAGGGCTTCAAGGACGCCTTCGCGCCACAGGGCATGTTCGAGGACCTCGGGCTGAAGTACCTCGGGCCGATCGACGGCCACGACCTCGGCGCCGTCGAACAGGCGCTGCGCCAGGCGCGCAACTTCGGCGGCCCCGTCATCGTGCACTGCCTCACCGTCAAGGGGCGCGGCTACCGGCCCGCCGAACAGGACGAGGCCGACCGCTTCCACGCCGTCAACCCGATCGACCCGTACACCTGCCTGCCGATCTCGCCCAGCGGCGGAGTGTCCTGGACCTCGGTGTTCGGCGACGAGCTGGTCGCGCTCGGCGCCGAGCGGCCCGACCTGGTGGCGATCACCGCGGCCATGCTCCAACCGGTGGGCCTGGCCCGCTTCGCCAAGGCCTTCCCGGAACGCACCTTCGACGTCGGCATCGCCGAGCAGCACGCCGTCACCTCCGCCGCCGGCCTCGCCACCGGCGGCCTGCACCCGGTCGTCGCCGTCTACGCGACCTTCCTGAACCGGGCCTTCGACCAGGTCCTGATGGACGTCGCCCTGCACCGGCTCGGTGTCACCTTCGTCCTCGACCGCTCCGGGGTCACCGGCAGCGACGGCGCCTCGCACAACGGCATGTGGGACATGTCGATCCTGCAAGTCGTCCCGGGCCTCAGGCTCGCCGCCCCGCGCGACGCCGACCAGCTGCGGGCCCAGCTGCGCGAGGCCGTCGAGGTCGCGGACGCCCCCACCGTGGTCCGCTTCCCCAAGGCCACCATCGGGCCCGCCGTGCCGGCCGTCGAGCGGATCGGCGGGATGGACGTCCTGCTGCGCACCGGCCGGCCGTCGGAGATCCTCCTGGTCGCGGTCGGCACCACCGCCGCCGCCTGCCTGGACGCCGCCCGGCTGCTGCTCGCCGAGGGCTTCACCGCGACCGTCGTCGACCCCCGCTGGGTCAAACCGGTCGACCCGGCCCTGCCGGAACTGGCCGCCGCCCACCGGCTGGTCGTCACCGTCGAGGACAACGGCCGCACCGGTGGCGTCGGCGCCGCCGTCGCCCAGGCGCTGCGCGACGCCGACGTGGACGTGCCGGTGCGGGTGCTCGGCCTGCCGCAGGAGTTCCTCGGCCACGCCGCCCGCGGGGAGATCCTGGAGGAGACCGGCCTGACCGGCACCGGAGTCGCCGCGCAGACCGCCGTCTTCGCCAAGAACCTGCTACCGAACCGAGGAGCGAACCAGCGCCATGCCGGCTGACCCCGACCGCACCGCCGCCGCCAGCTTCGACCTCGCCGCGCTGATCGCCGAACGCGGCACCGAGCGGTACGAGCTGCACGGCCGCCACCTCAACCCGCAGCTGCCGCGCATGCTGCACACCATCGGGTTCGACAAGTACTACGAGCGCGCCAAGGGCCCGTACTTCTACGACGCCGAGGGCAACGAGTACCTCGACATGCTGGCCGGCTTCGGCATCTTCGCGCTGGGCCGCCACCACCCGGTCGTGCGGTCGGCGATCCAGCAGGTGATGGACCTCGACCTGCCGGACCTGGTCCGCTTCGACTGCTCGCCGCTGCCCGGGCTGCTCGCCGAGCGGCTGCTCTCGTACGCGCCCGGGCTGGACCGGGTGTTCTTCGGCAACAGCGGCACCGAGGCGGTGGAGACCGCGCTCAAGTTCGCCCGGTACGCCACCGGCCGCAGGCGCGTCCTGTACGCCGACCACGCCTTCCACGGGTTGACCACCGGCTCGCTCTCCGTCAACGGGGAGAGCGGTTTCCGCAAGGGCTTCGACCCGCTGCTGCCGGACACCGCCATCCCGCTCGGCGACCTCGGCGCGCTGGCCAAGGAGCTGAGGCGCGGCGACGTCGCGGCCCTGATCGTCGAGCCGATCCAGGGCAAGGGCGTCCTGGCGCCGCCGCCCGGCTGGCTGCGCGCCGCGCAGGCCCTGCTGCACGAGCACAGGGCGCTGCTGATCTGCGACGAGGTGCAGACCGGGATCGGCCGTACCGGCGAGTTCTTCGCCTACCAGCACGAGGAGGGCGTGCTGCCCGACCTGGTCTGCGCGGCCAAGGCGCTCTCCGGCGGCTACGTGCCGGTCGGGGCGACGCTCGGCAAGAGCTGGATCTTCGAGAAGGTGTACTCCTCGATGGACCGGGTGCTGGTGCACTCGGCAAGCTTCGGCGCCAACGCCCAGGCGATGGCGGCCGGACTGGCGACCCTGGAGGTGATGCGCGAGGAGAAGGTGGTGGAGAACGCGCGTCAGGTCGGCGACCAGTTGCGCGAGCGGCTGGCCGCGCTGGTCGACCGGTACGAGCTGCTCGCCGAGGTACGCGGCCGGGGGCTGATGATCGGCATCGAGTTCGGCCGGCCCAAGTCGCTCAAGCTGCGCACCGGCTGGACGGCCCTGCAAGCCGCGCGCAAGGGGCTGTTCGCCCAGATGGTGGTCGTCCCGCTGCTCCAGCGGCACCGGATCCTGACCCAGGTGTCCGGTGACCACCTGGAGGTGATCAAGCTGATCCCGCCGCTGATCATCACGGAGCGCGACGTCGACCGGTTCGTGGACGCCTTCACCGACATCATGGATGACGCTCACCGGGGGAGCGGGCTGATGTGGGACTTCGGGCGGACGCTGGTGAAGCAGGCGGTCGGCAGCCGTTGAGCCGGTTCCGAGCCGGTTCCGAGCCGGCTCTGGGTGGGTGCTCGGTGGCGGTGCGGAAGTGTTGCGGGAGTGCTCCGGGAGTGGGAAGTCGGCCGGGCCGACTTCCCACTCCGTGGGAGACACCGTGTCAGAGCTCGGTCCGGCGGCGCCGGATGACCACGATGAGATCGACGGTGGCGAACAGGGTGAGCAGACCGCAGGCGACGGCGAAGCCGGTCAGGGTCCCCCGGCTGGGGGCGCCGTTGGCGGGGGAGGCCGCCGCCCAGATCGCGAAGCCCGCCGTCGCGAGCGCGAACAGCGGCGTGAAGGTGAGCGACAGCAGGTAGCGGAGCTTGAGGTCGCTGCGGGCGGTGGCCGGTTCGGTGCCGCTGCGCCACGGTCGTCGCGGGGTGGTGGTGCGCATGGCCGTTCACCTCCGGGCCGCGCGGGTGGGGGCTACGATTCCAGCGTACGTCCGTGGGGGAGAGCGGGGGAGACGCGATGACGGGGTCGGACGCGGCGGCGGACGCCGAGGGCTACGCGGGGCTGCGGATCGAACGGGCCCGGGAGCTGGCCCGGCGGCACGGCTGGGCCTCGGTCCGGGTGCTGGAGCCGGGGGCGATGATGACCATGGACCACCGTGAGGGCCGGCTCAACCTCGCGGTGCGCGACGGCGTGGTCGAGCGCAGCTGGGAGGGGTAGGGCCGCCCTCCCGGTGGTCTTGGCGTGCGGGGCTCAGTGGCCCGGCCGCCGGGCCAACCGCTGCTCGGCGGCGACGACCAGCGGCTCCAGCAGCGGCAGCGAGAGCAGTACCAGCAGTCCGGCGGCCCAGCCGGCCAGCACGTCGGTGACCCAGTGGGTGCCCAGGTAGAGCGTGGTCAGGCCGATCGAGCAGGCGGTGGCGGCGGCGATCACCGCGCCGGTGCGCCGCCAGCGGACCGCGAGGTAGGCGAGCACGCCCCAGGTGACGACCGCGTTGGCGGTGTGACCGGACGGGAAGATGGTGCCGCCGGAGAACAGTTCGGGCGAGCCGACGTACTGGGCGTAGTGCGGGCCGAGCCGGCCGGTGACGATCTTGACCGCGCCGACCGTGACGTTGAGCAGCAGCAGCGCGACGGCCATCACCAGCAGCGGGCGCAGCCGCCCCAGCCTGTGCGCGCGCCAGCCGAGCCAGACGAAGGCGGCGATGGCGGACGGGCCGCGTTGCCCGGCGACCACCCAGGTGTCGAGCAGCGGTTCCAGGCTGGGCCAGTGGTCGTAGGGGCGGAACAGTCGGACCGACCAGTCGAGGTCGACCAGGGCGGTGTTGAGCAGGACACCGGCCAGGACCAGCAGGTAGGCGACGCAGGTCACGGCGAGCAGGGCGGCCTGTCGGCGGCTCATCGGCGGCCAGCCGGGCTCGCGGCGGTGGACTCGTTCGGGGCTCGGGCGCTCGCGGTGGGTGGTGGTGAGCTGCTCCGGCCCCTGGTTGGGATAGGGCGCGGGGGTACTCGGGGCTTGCACGGGGGTGACCTTACCCATCCGGCCGGGGCTATTCCGGAGGGATTTGTCATTTTCCCGTGAAATCGACAATTGGCGGGGAGAGGTCCGCCCGGGGAGTGATTTCCGCGATTCTCGGATCGAATGCCAGTGTGGTGTTCGAATGATTCTGCAAAAGCCCCGGTAAAGAAAACGGAGTGGGAGGCCGGTGCGGCCGGCTTCCCACTCCGTGGTAACCCTGTGTAGGTTCCGTGCTCAGTCGAGGGGGCCGCCCGCGACGTAGATCACCTGCCCGGAGACGAAGCCGGCGCCCTCGCTCGCGAGGAAGGAGATGGTGTGGGCGACGTCCTCAGGCAGACCGACCCGCTGGACCGGGATCTGGGAGGCCGCAGCCCGCTTGAAGTCTTCGAAGTCCATGCCGACCCGGGCGGCGGTGGCCGCGGTCATGTCGGTGGCGATGAAGCCGGGCGCCACGGCGTTGGCGGTGATGCCGAACTTGCCCAGCTCAATGGCCAAAGTCTTGGTGAAGCCCTGTAGACCGGCCTTGGCGGCCGAGTAGTTGGCCTGGCCGCGGTTGCCCTGGGCGGAGGAGGAAGACAGGTTGACGATGCGGCCGAAACCGGCGTCCACCATGTGCTTCTGCACCGCGCGGGTCATCAGGAAGGCCCCGCGCAGGTGGACGTTCATGACCGTGTCCCAGTCGGACTCGGACATCTTGAAGAGCAGGTTGTCGCGGAGCACGCCCGCGTTGTTGACCAGCACGACGGGGGCGCCGAGTTCGGCGGCCACCCGGTCGACGGCGGCCTGCACCTGGTCGGCGTCCGAGACGTCGGCGCCCACGGCCAGGGCCCGGCCGCTGGCCGCGGTGATCCGGTCGACGGTGTCCTTCCCGGCGGTCTCGTCCAGGTCGAGGACGGCCACGGCGTAGCCGTCGGCGGCCAGTTGCACGGCGGTGGCGGCGCCCAGGCCGCGGGCGGCGCCGGTGACGACGGCGACCCGGGGGGCGGTGCTCTGCTCGGTCATGCGCGCTCTCGTCTCTCTCGGGGTGGTCTCCGCGGGGAGCGCCCCGGGGAGGGTGGCCACACCCTACCCGCGAGTAGGGAGGGCGAACAGGGTCGGAGAGCCGCACGTGACGGTCGGTAAGGACCGACCGGTCGGCTTTCTACTGAGAACGGGTTACCGAGAGGGCGTGGCGGCCGCGTAAATATGCCAATGTTGCCGAACCTGCGTCTACTATCCGCCCCTGCCTGCCAGCAAGGGCCCGCCGTTTGTATAGTGTCCGCCAGCAGCCACCGGCTGCACGGCTGGAGCGCCCTCCCTCATAGCTGGACGCCCACTCGCCGTTACTGCCCCACCCGGGTGTCCCACACACACCGGGTGTGACATCGGGACGGATACATGGTGCTGGGGGAGATCCCGACGACCCGCGTGTCCGCGCGACTGCAACAGTCGCCCGGACACCTGATTCGCGTTGCACAGCAGGTTCACACCAGGCTGTGGTCCGAGCATGTCGGAGCCGATCTCACGGCTCCGCAGTTCGCCGTTCTGCTGGTCCTGGCCCTCGAACCGGGTGCCGACCAGCGGACGGTCGGCGAGCGAGCCTCGCTGGACAAGGCGACGATGGCGGAGATGGTCGCGCGGCTGGTCCGCCGCGGCTTGGTGCTGCGAAGGCGTGACCCGGCCGACGGCCGGCGAAAACTGCTCGCGCTCTCGCAGAGCGGTGCCCAGGCGGTGCGTGAGGCCACCGGTGGTGTGGTCCGCGTGCAGCGCACCCTGTTCGAGCCGCTGACGGCGGAGGAGCAGGTGGAGATCGTGCGGGTGATGGCCAAGATAGCCAGGCTGGAGCCCGCCGCGGTCGCCGTGTTCTCCGACGCGCGGCCGATACTGGACGCGCAGCGGGCGATCGGCTACCTGATCAGGGTGGGCCAGCAGGTGCACACCAAACTCTGGTCGGAGCACGTCGGTGCGGAGCTGACGGCTCCGCAGTACGCGGTGCTGGACGCGCTGGAACTGGAGCCGGGCGCCGACCAGCGTACGGTCGGTGAGCTGGCCTCGCTGGACAAGGCGACGATGGCCGAGATGGTCAGCCGGCTGGTGCGCCGCGGTCTGGTGCAGCGCCGGCGCGATCCCTCGGACGGGCGCCGCAACCTGCTGTCGCTCTCGCCGGCGGGCCAGGACCTGCTGCACCGTTCGACGGCCGGCGTGGCCGAGGTCCAGCGGCTGCTGCTCGCCCCGCTGGACGAGGGTGAGCACGGGCCCGCGCTGGCGCTCCTCGGCAAGGCGGCGCGGCTCTAGAGGGATCCTTTGAGCGCCAGCCAAAACGATTCGCCAACGTACGGAAGGCCCGGTGTGTTGAGGGCTTGAGGCGTTGGTGATTGAAGGAGTTGGCGGCTCAAGGCGTTGGTGGCCTGACCCGCCGGAGGCCGCTGCTCGTCGGCGTCGGCGGATCGTGGCACACCGAAGACCGCCCACCCCTGATCGGGGTGGGCGGTCGTTCGACATGACCGCTCGTCAGAGAAGTCGGACGGCGGGTGCCGTCAGTTCCAGTCGAACTCCTGCGGGTCCGGACCGATCCGCGTGCCGGTGGCGACACCGGCGATCGCGGCGAGGTCCTCGGCGTCCAGCTCGAAGCCGGCGACGTCCAGGTTCTCCCGGATGCGGGCGGGGGTGACCGACTTCGGGATCGCGATCACGCCGCTCTGCAGGTGCCAGCGGAGCACCACCTGGGCGACCGTGCGGCCGTGCTTCTCGGCGATCTTCGCCAGTGCCGGCTCGGCGAGCAGCTCCTTGCCCTGGCCCAGCGGGCTCCAGGCCTCGGTGGCGATGCCGTGCTGGGCGTGGAAGGCGCGCAGCTCGGTCTGCGGGAAGTACGGGTGCAGCTCGACCTGGTTCAGCACCGGGACGACCGAGGACTCGTCGAGCAGCCGGGTGAGCTGCTCGGGCCCGAAGTTGGAGACGCCGACCGACTTGACCCGGCCGTCCGCCTTCAGCTGCTCGAAGGCCTTCCAGACGTTCAGGTAGCTGCCGTGCTTCGGGCGCGGCCAGTGGATCAGGTAGAGGTCGACGTAGTCGAGGCCGAGCTTGGCCAGCGACGCGTCGAACTCGCGCAGGACGGCGTCGCGGCCCTGCTCGCCCGACCAGTCGCGGGTGCCCGAGTTCCACAGCTTGGTGGTGATGTAGAGGTCCTCGCGGGCCACGCCGCCGGCCAGGGCCTCGGTGATCGCCTGGCCGGTGCCGGCCTCGTTCTCGTAGATGGCCGCGGTGTCGATGGAGCGGTAGCCCGCCTCGATCGCGGTGCGGACGGCGGCCGTGGCCTCGTCGTCCGGGACCTGCCACACGCCGAATCCGAGCTGCGGGATCTGCGCGCCGTCGTTCAGCGTGACGTTGGGGATGTTGCTCACGGGAAGGGGTGCCCTCCTGGTCGTCCGTGTGATTCCAGAAGGGGGCAACTGGCACCCGGGCGGGATTGTTCCCGCCGTTCGGGGGAATCTTGCGGGGCCGGAGGCCCGCTGCGGCGGGGATCCAGGGGCCGGGCAGCGAAAAAACCTGTTGCGCGGATCACATCGGGGTTGGCAGGCTCGCGGCCATGACCTCCTGAGATCCGGGCCCTTCGTGCCCTTCCCGCCTCCGCCCGGCCGTCCCGTCCGGCGCCGCCCCGGACGCGCCGATGCCGCCGGGGCGAGGTGCCGCGCTGTCGCCCGCCGCCGTCCGGCTTCCGTCGTTCGCGCGAGCCGGGCCCGCCGTGCCGCGAGACCCGCGCCTCCGGCTCGTGACCTTCTCCCGGCGTGTCCGCTCACGCCTGTTCGCGCTCTCCAGCACCCTCCAGCACCGTCCCGCACCCTCCTGTATCGGAGCGTCATGCTGCTCACCCCCCTGCCGTTGGCCGACCCCGGCAGTCCCGATCTCTCCTCACCCCTGGCCTTCCTGCGCTGGCTCCAGCGCGGCCAGCGGCGCGGGCAGGTGCTCGCCACCTGCTGGGCGCTGCTGGAGATGGGCGGCCAGGCGGCGCTGCCGATACCGCTCGGGTGGGGCGTGCAGGCCGCCGTCGACGGTGAGGCCGCCGGGATCTGGCGGGCCGGCGCCCTCGCGGTGGCGCTCGCCGTGCTGTCCGCGCTCGGTGCCGTGCTGCTGCACCGCCAGGCGGTCTGGAACTGGATCCACGCGGCGTGCCACGTGCGGCAGCTGGTGGCCCGGCAGGCCTCGCACCTGGGCGCCGGGCTGTCCTGCCGGATCGCCACCGGGGAGGTCGTCGCGGTCGGCAGCGGGGACGTCGAGCGGATCGGCTGGTACGTCGAGCTCGTCGCCCGGGTCCGGGCCGCGGTGATCGTCTGGCTGGCCGTCAGCTCGGCCGTGCTGGTCGTCGAACCGGTGCTCGGGGTCGGGGTGCTGCTCGGTGTCCCGGTGCTGGCGGCCGCCGTCTGGCCGCTGATCGGGCCGTTCGAGCGGCGGTACGAGCAGCAGCGCACGCTCGGCGGCAAGGCCACCGAGCTGGCCGCCGACACCGTGGCGGGGCTGCGGGTGCTGCGCGGCATCGGCGGCGAGGAACTGTTCCTCGACCGGTACCGGGCCGCCTCCCAGAAGGTCCGGGCCGCGGCCGTCCGATCGGCCCGGCTCTGGTCGCTGATGCAGGCCCAACAGGTCCTGTTGCCGGGCCTGTTCGTGATCGGGGTGACGTGGTACGGCGCCCGGCAGGCGGCCGCGGGCGAACTCGCCGTCGGCACCCTGATCGCCGTGTACGGCGCCACCGCCTTCCTCGCGGCGCCGCTGCGGATCCTGGGCGAGGCCGCACACGCCTGGAGCGTCGCCCGGGTCTCCGCCGGGCGCGCCGTCCGGGTGCTCTCGCTCAGCCGTACCAGCGGCGTGGCCGAGGCCTCGCTGAACAAGCCGGGGAACGCCGACCTGTTCGACCCGGCGACCGGGCTGACCGCGCGGGCCGGGGAGCTGACCGCGGTCGTCTGCGGGGACCCGGACTTCGCCGGGGCGCTCGCCGGGCGGCTCGGCGGGCACGTCCCGGCCGCCGGCGACGAGCCGGAGCAGCCCTCCGTCCGGCTCGGCGGGACGGAGCTGGACGCGGTACCGCTGGCCGAGGCCAGGGCGGCGGTGCTGGTCCACGACAAGGAGCCGGTGCTGCTCTCCGGCACCCTGGCCGGGCTGTTCGACATCCCGTCCTCGGGGCGGGTCTCGGTGGCCGAGGCGCTGGCCGCCGCCCGGTCCGACGACGTGCTGGAGGCCCTGGTGGACGGCTCGCCGGAGTGCGAGGGCGACGCGATGCTCGCCCGGATCACCGAGCGCGGGCGCTCGCTGTCCGGCGGGCAGCGCCAGCGACTCGCCCTGGCCCGTGCGCTGCTGGCCGACCCGCCGGTCCTCGTCCTGGACGAGCCGACCAGCGCGGTGGACGCCCACACCGAGTCCAGGATCGCCACCGGACTGCGGGACACCCGGGCGGGGCGCACCACCGTGCTCTTCGCGACCAGCCCGCTGCTGCTCGACCAGGCGGACCGGGTGGTGCTGCTGCGCGACGGCCGGGCGGCCGTGGCCGGGCGGCACCGCGACCTGATGCGGACCGAGCCGGCCTACCGGGCCGTGGTCACCCGCGAAGAGCAGCCGGAACCGGTGGGGGAGCCGGTATGAGCGGCCGCGTGGGCACCCGCGCCGTCCGTCCCGCCCGACCCGCCGCACACCTGAGGAGCACGTCATGAAGCCCCCCGTCCATGAGGAGCAGGGGCCGGCCACCACCCTGCCGGTCGGCTCACCGGCCGCCGTGCGCGCCTACCTGCGCCTGCTCGCCCGGCGCCACCGCGGCGGGTTCTCCGCGGTGGTGGGGTTGCACTCGGTGGCCACCGTGGCCGGGCTGGTGGGCCCCTGGGTGCTCGGCAGCCTGGTCGAGTCGCTGGCCACCGGCACCGCCGAGGCCACCATCGCGGTCGCGGTCGGCTGGTACCTGCTGGCGCTGGTGGTCCAGTCCGCCTTCACCGGCTGGTCCCGGATGCGCGGTGCCGTCCTCGGAGAACGGGTGCTGGCCGACCTGCGCGAGGACTTCCTGGTCCGCTCGGTCGCGCTGCCCACCGGCGTGCTGGAGCGGGCCGGCACGGGGGACCTGGTCTCCCGGGGCACCACGGACATCGACCGGCTGGACAAGTCGGTGCGCGAGGCCGTGCCCGAACTCGCCGTCGCCATCGTGTCGTTGCTGCTGGTGATCGGCGCCCTGCTGGTCACCTCGCCGCTGCTCGCGCTCACCTCGCTGGTCGGCCTGCCGCTGCTGCTGGTCAGCTCCCGCTGGTACTTCAAGCGCGCGCCGCAGTCCTACCGCAACGAGTCGGCCGGGTACGCCGCGGTGAACACCGTGCTGGCCGAGACGGTGGACGCCGGGCGGACGGTGGAGACGCTGCGCCTGGGCGACCAGCGGATCGCCCTGACGGACCGCAAGCTGGGCGAGTGGCTCGCCTGGGAGCGTTACACCCTGTGGCTGCGCTCGGTCTGGTTCCCGACCATCGACGCGTTCTACTCCTCGGCGGTGCTGGCCACCCTGCTGCTCGGCGGGCTGTTCACCCTCAAGGGTTGGATCACCGTCGGCGAATTGACCACAGGAGTGCTGTACGCGCAGATGCTGACCGGTCCGGTCGACCTGATCCTGCGCTGGTACGACGAACTGCAGATCGGCCAGGCCTCGCTGGCCCGGCTGGTCGGCGTCCGCGAGGTGCCGGAGCACGAGGGCGACGAGTCCAGTCACCCGGACGGCCGCCGGGTCGAGGCCCGGGACGTCCGGTTCGGCTACCGGGAGGGCGCCGACGTCCTGCACGGCATCAGCTTGGACGTCGCGCCGGGCAGCCGGGTCGCGCTGGTCGGGCCGTCCGGGGCGGGCAAGTCCACGCTGGGGCGGCTGCTGGCCGGGATCTACGCCCCCGGGCGCGGCAGCGTGACGCTCGGCGGGGCGGCACTGGCGCGGATGCCGGCCGAGCGGGTGCGGGCGGAGGTCGCCCTGGTGAACCAGGAGCACCACGTCTTCGTCGGCACCCTGCGGGACAACCTGCGGCTGGCCGCGCCCGGGGCCGAGGACACCGAACTGCGCTCCGCGCTGGACGCGGTGGACGCCGGCGGCTGGGTGGACGCGCTGCCGCACGGCCTCGACACCGAGGTCGGCTCCGGGGGCACCGTGCTGACTCCGCCGCAGGCCCAGCAGCTGGCGCTGGCCCGGCTGGTGCTGGCCGATCCGCACACCCTGGTGCTGGACGAGGCCACCTCGCTGCTGGACCCGCGCGCCGCCCGGCACCTGGAGCGCTCGCTGGCCCGGGTGCTGGAGGGCCGCACGGTCATCGCCATCGCCCACCGGCTGCACACCGCGCACGACGCGGACGTGATCGCGGTGGTCGAGGGCGGCCGGATCAGCGAGTACGGCAGCCACCCGGAGCTGGTCGCGGCCGGTGGCCCGTACGCGGCGCTCTGGCGCTCCTGGCGGGACGAGCGGTAGCGGGCCGGCGCCGTTGAACCCGTACGGCGCCGTTGACCCGTACGGCACTTCAAACCCGCACGGGGCCGGATTGCCCCGTGCGGGTTACTCCCTCACCCATCAGGGCGCGTAACCGGGCAAATCGGAGCCCCGGCCCGCAGACTGCTCCGGTGACCAAGATTTCGGACGGCTCGTCCGGCTCCAAACGCAGCGAGATCGCTGGGATCCCCACCCGGTACATCGGGATCGGCGTCATCGTCGTCCTCGCCGTGTGGTTCCTGTTCGCGAACCTCGACAAGGTGAAGATCCAGTTCTGGGTGTTCACCGTTACCGCGCCGCTCTGGATCGCACTGCTCGCCACGCTGCTGGCCGGCGGCGCGCTGGGCTGGCTGCTGAAGGGGCGTCGCGGCCGGTGACCAGCGCTCCCGGGCCGGCCCAGGCGGGGCCCTCGGCCTTCACGCCGCTGATCGAGGTGCGCGGCGTCAACAAGCACTTCGGGGACCTGCACGTCCTCCAGGACATCGAGCTGACCGTGGGCCGCGGCGAGGTCGTCGTGGTCATCGGACCGTCCGGCTCCGGCAAGTCGACGCTCTGCCGGGCGATCAACCGCCTGGAGCCGATCGAGGACGGCACCATCCTGATCGACGGCGAGCCGCTGCCCGAGGAGGGCAAGGGGCTGGCCCGGCTGCGCGCCGAGGTCGGCATGGTGTTCCAGTCCTTCAACCTGTTCGCGCACAAGACCGTGCTGCAGAACGTCTCGCTCGCGCAGATCAAGGTCCGCGGCCGGCCCCGGGCGGAGGCGGACGCCAAGTCCCGCGCCCTGCTGGAGCGGGTCGGGCTGGAGGCGCACGCCGACAAGTACCCGGCCCAGCTCTCCGGTGGCCAGCAGCAGCGGGTGGCGATCGCCCGGGCGCTGGCGATGGACCCGAAGGCACTGCTGTTCGACGAGCCGACCTCGGCGCTCGACCCCGAGATGATCAACGAGGTGCTGGACGTCATGCGCCAGCTCGCGCACGAGGGCATGACGATGGTCGTGGTCACCCACGAGATGGGCTTCGCCCGGGCCTCCGCCAACCGGGTGGTCTTCATGGCCGACGGCCGGATCGTCGAGGACCGCGCCCCGGAGGACTTCTTCAGCGCTCCGGAGAGCGAGCGCGCCCGGGACTTCCTGTCAAAGATCCTGAAGCACTGAGGCGGCGCCGTGACGAGGAAGACCACGCCCGACGCCCGGAGCCGGACGGTGCTCGCCGCCGTCCTGCTGCTCGCCGTGCTGGCCGCCGGCTGCGGCAAGCCCGGCACCCCGCCGCCCAAGGGCCCGCAGGCGAGCGCGCTGCCCAGCTACCAGGTGCGCGACGCCGCCTCCATCACCGGCTCGCCGACCCTGGACGCCGCCCGGAGCCGGGGCCATCTGGTGGTCGGCGCCAAGGAGGACCAGCCGTACCTGGGCGAGAAGAACCCGGCCACCGGCGTGTACTCCGGCTTCGACATCGAGATCGCCAAGATGGTCGGCGCCTACCTCGGCTTCCCGCCGGACCGGATCGAGTTCAAGACCATCGCCTCGGCCAACCGCGAGACCGCGCTGCAGAACGGCCAGGTGGACTTCTACGTCGGCACCTACACCATCAACGACAACCGGAAGAAGCTGGTCGGCTTCGCCGGGCCGTACTTCGTCGCGGGGCAGTCGCTGCTGGTGCGCAGGAACGACAACACCATCCACGGCCCGCAGGACCTGGATGGCAAGAAGGTCTGCTCGGCGGCCGGCTCGACCCCGTACCAGCGCATCCAGTCGCAGTACCCGAAGGCGAAGCTGATCGGCTACGACACCTACTCGGCCTGCGTGGACAACCTGATCACCGGCCAGGTCGACGCCGTCACCACGGACAACGCGATCCTGCTGGGCTACGCGGCCAAGGCGCCGGACGAGCTCAAGGTGGTCGGCCCGCTGTTCTCCCAGGAGCCGTACGGGATCGGCACCCCGAAGAACGACACCGTGCTGCGCCTGGCCCTGGACGACGCGCTGGCGCAGAACGAACAGAACGGCGACTGGAAGAAGGCCTACGACGCGACCCTGGGCCTGTCCGGGGAGCCGGCGCCGACACCGCCGCCGATCGACCGGTACTGAGAGGGCCGCGCCGTGAAAACGCTGACCGACAACTGGTCGACCTACTGGGACGGCTTCCTCGGCACGCTCTCGCTGTTCGCGGTGAGCGCCGTGCTGTCGCTGGTGCTGGGAGTGATGATCGCGGGTTTCCGGGTCTCGCCGGTCCGGCCGCTGCGGGTGTTCGGGACGGCGTGGGTGACGCTGCTGCGCAACACGCCGCTGACCCTGCTGTTCTTCATCGTGGTGCTGGGCCTGCCGCGCTTCAACATCACGCTGCCGTTCTTCGTCTTCGCGGTGGCCGCGCTCGGCTGCTACACCTCGGCCTTCGTCTGCGAGGCGATGCGCTCGGGCATCAACACCGTGCCGGCGGGGCAGGGGGAGGCGGCGCGCAGCCTGGGCATGAGCTTCGGGCAGACGATGAGCGTGGTGGTGCTGCCGCAGGCGTACCGGTCGGTGGTCGCGCCGATCGGCAGTGTGATGATCGCGCTGGCGAAGAACACGGCGATCGCCGGCTCGTTCAGCGTCACCGAACTGCTCGGCACCTACCGGACGATCAACGAACTGGGCTACAGCATCATCTGGACCTTCGTCTGGATCGCCGTCGGCTACCTGATCATCACCCTGGCCGTCAGCGCCGTCTTCAACCTGCTGGAACGACGAGTGGCGGTGTCGCGATGACCGTTGGATCCTCGGCGCTGTACGACATCCCCGGTCCGAAGGCGCTCGCCCGCCACCGGCTGTACGGCGGGATCGCGCTGTTGCTGATCGCGGCGCTGATCGGCTGGATCGTCTACATGCTGTTCCACACCCACCAGTTCACGTACCAGAAGTGGATGCCTTTCGAGTACCGGGGCGTCCAGGACCTGCTGCTGAGCGGGCTCGGCAACACCCTCAAGGCCTTCGGCTGGACGGTGCTGTTCGCGCTGCCCTTCGGCGCGCTGTTCGCAGCCGGGCGGCTGTCCGACCACAAGGTGGTGCGGGTGCTCTCCACGGTGGTGGTGGAGTTCTTCCGGGCCATGCCGCTGCTGGTGATGATCTTCTTCGTCTTCGTCGCGCTCAAGGTGCAGCCGTTGTGGGCGCTGGTGGCCGGGCTGGTGCTGTACAACGGTTCGGTGCTGGCCGAGGTCTTCCGGGCCGGCGTGCTCGCGGTGCCCAAGGGCCAGCGCGAGGCGGCCTACGCGCTCGGCCTGCGCAAGACCCAGGTGATGACGTACGTGCTGGTGCCGCAGGCCAACCGGGCCATGCTGCCGGCCATCATCAGCCAACTGGTGGTCGCGCTCAAGGACACCTCGCTGGGCTTCCTGATCACCTACGAGGAGTTCCTGCACGCGGGCAAGCTGATCGCCACCAACCTCGACTACGACCTGCCGTTCATCCCGGTGGTGATCGTGATCGCGCCGATCTACATCGGCATGTGCCTGCTGCTCTCCTGGCTCGCCCGCTGGGTCGAGCGCCGCAGCCGGCGCAGCCCGAGCATGCGGGGCGGGGCGCCGGTGGTCAAGGCCGGGGTGGCGATGGGGCTGCCGCCGTCCGCGCAGCAGTGAGAGGCCTGGTTCGATCCTGAACCATAGGTGTGGGTGGGGATAGAGCGGGCATCTCCAATTTCCTCTTATGATTGCGGAGGTTCGACGACGACGACCGGGGGAGGGCCATGGAGCCGGTATTCGACTCGCGGCACATCAGGACGTTCCACGAGGTCGTCAGAGCGGGCTCCTACTCGGCCGCCGCCCGCGAGCTCGGCTACACCCAGCCCGCCATCACCCAGCAGATGAAGGCGCTCGAACGCACCGTCGGCGTCGCGCTGTTCACCCGGGCCGGGCGCGGACTGCGGCTCACGGAGGCGGGCGAGGCGCTCTCCCGGCACGCCGAACTGATCCTCGGCAGCCTCTCCGCCGCCCAGCAGCAGCTCGCCGCGCTCGCCCGGCTGCGGGCCGGGCGGGTGCGGGTCTGCGCCTTCCCCAGCGCCAACGCCACCCTGATACCCGAGGCGATGGCCCGGCTGCTCGCCGAACACCCCGGTGTGCGGGTCGAGCTGCTGGAAGCCGAACCGCCGGACTCCGTCCAGCGACTGCTGCGCGGGGAGTGCGACATCGCGCTGGCCTTCCGCTACCCCGGCGGCGCGACCGAGGTGCCCGACGGGCTGGACGAGATCCCGCTGATGGAGGACCTGCTCACCGTGCTGCTGCCGGTCGGACACCCGCTCGGCCGTCGGCACGCCGTTCGGCTCGCCGACCTCGACGGCGAGCGCTGGATCGCCGGGTGCCCGCGTTGCCGGGCCAACCTGCTGAACGTCTGCGCGGAGGAGGGCTTCGCGCCCGACATCGTGTTCTCCACGGACGACAACCTCGCGGTGCAGAGCCTGGTCGCCGCCGGGGTCGGGATCGCGCTGATGCCCGCGTTGGTGCTCTCCTTCATGTGCCACCGCAAGGTCACCGGGCGGGCCGTCGAACCGCACCTGCGCCGGCAGGTGAGCGCGTACGTGCTGCGCGAGCACCGGCGGATACCGGCCACCGGGCTGGTGCTGGACCACCTGCGGAGGGCGGCGGCGAGCCGGATCGGGTGCTGAGCCGTGGCTCCGGTGGGTGTTCACCGGAGCGATTCATAAGCTGAAGTTGGGGGGAAACTTAAGAACCATCGTTGGACGTGATAGGTCGGTGCAGCCGAACCTGCTGGCATGACACCCCCAGCCACGGTCGGCAGCGACCGGCTCACCGAGCGGATGACCGCCCTGATCGGCGAGATCCGTGCCGTCGTGGACCGCGGACTGCCCCCGGAACTCACCGCCTACCTGGTCGGCGAACGCCTCGCCCCGCACCTGCGCGCCGACCCCGACGGGCCCGACGCGCTGCTCACCCCCGCCCAGCGCGAGGGCGACCCGACGCGCTACCGCCAGCACGTCCTGCACGCCGAGGAGGACGGCGGCTTCTCCGTCGTCGCCCTGGTCTGGCTGCCCGGCCAGCAGACCCCGATCCACGACCACGTCTCCTGGTGCGTGGCCGGCGTCCACCAGGGCCAGGAGAGCGAGACCCGCTACCGGCTGGTCTCCGACGGCCGCACCGCCCACCTCGTCGAGACCGAGCACGTCGCCGGCCCGGCCGGCACCGTCGCCGCCTTCGCCCCGCCCGGTGACATCCACCTGGTGCGCAACGCCTGCAACAGCACCGCCATCTCCATCCACGTCTACGGCGCGGACGTCTCGCGGCTCGGCACCAGCATCCGGCGCGTCTACCGGCTGCCCGCCGACCAGCAGCAGTGAGGGCGGCGTGGCACTGACCCTCCGGGAGCGCGCCACGCGCACCCGCTCACTGCCCCCGCTCGGCGGGGACGCCCCCGGCCTGCTGCTCGCGGCGGCCGGGGTGGCCGCCGCGATCGCCGTCCACGCGGCCGTGCCCGCCGTGCCCAAGCTGACCGCAGCCGTCGTGCTCGGCATGGCGGCGGCCCACCTGCCCGCGCTGCGCCCGGTGGTGCGCGGGGTGGCCCGGCCAGGGCTGTCCATGGCCGGCAAGCGGCTGATGCGGCTCGGGATCGTCCTGCTCGGGCTCAAGCTCAGCCTGGACGACGTGCTCGGCCTCGGCTGGGCCACCGTCGCCATGGTGCTCGCGGTGGTCGCGGCCACCTTCACCGGCACGCTCTGGCTCGGCCGGCGGCTCGGCCTGCCGGGCGACCAGCCGCTGCTGGTCGCCACCGGGTACTCCATCTGCGGAGCCTCGGCGATCGGCGCGGTCAGCCAGGCGGCCGGCAGCGAGGAGGAGGACGTCGCCGCCTCGGTGGCCCTGGTCACCCTGTGCGGGACGCTGGCCATCGCCGTGCTGCCGCTGCTCCAACAGCCGTTCGGGCTGGGCGACGTGGAGTTCGGGCGGTGGGTCGGCGCGAGCGTGCACGACGTCGGGCAGGTGGTCGCCACCGCGCAGACCGGCGGGGCGGGCGCGTTGCGGGAGGCCGTCCTGGTCAAGCTGATGCGGGTGGTGCTGCTGGCGCCGCTGGTCGCCGGGATGGCCGTCGCGGTGCGGCGCCGGGCGCGACGGGCCGGGGAGGCCGTCGTCGGGGCCGGCCAGGAGCCGGGGGAAGGCCCTGCGAAGAACCCGGGCACCGTCGGCAGCCGCCCGCCGATCGTCCCGCTGTTCGTGGCGGGGTTCCTCGCGATGATCGTGCTGCGGACCACCGGGGTGCTTCCGGAGCGGGCGCTCACCCTCGCCGGGGACGCCCAGGAACTGCTGCTGGCCGCCGCGCTGTTCGGTCTCGGCAGCGCCGTGCACCTGCCGACCATGGTCCGCACCGGCGGGCGGCTCGCCCTGCTCGGGCTCGGCTCCTGGGTGGTCGTCGCGGGCGTCTCCTACGCCGGGGTGCTGGTCACGACGTGACGGGCGCAGGGGCGGACTCGGCTATTGTCGGGCGGGTACTCGTCCGCCGGGACGCTCCTGCACCCGAGTCCGCTGAGGAAGCCGCATGTCCACCGCACTGCCCGAACGGGACGCTCACGAGGCCGTCGTCACGCTCGACCGGCGGGACGGCCCGTTCGGCGAGGTGGTACTGCGCCGGCGCGGTCGGCACTTCGAGATCATCGCCAACGGCTGCTTCCTGATGGACACCGCCGACGGCCGCTCCGAACGCCTGCTGATCCAGGCGGCGCTGGACGAACTGGACCGCACCGGCGCCCCCGCGGAGCCCTCGGTGCTGATCGGAGGCCTCGGCGTCGGCTTCTCGCTGGCGTACGCGGCGGCCGAGCCGCGCTGGCGGCGGATCGCCATCGTCGAGCGCGAGAGCGCCATCATCGACTGGCACCGGAGCGGGCCGCTCGGCGCCTTCTCCGGCGGCGCGCTGGAGGACCAGCGGGTCCAGGTCCTCCACACCGACCTGCTGGAGTACCTGGCGGCGGCCGACGGCGAGCGCTACGACGCGCTGTGCCTCGACATCGACAACGGCCCGGACTGGACCGTCACCGACTCCAACGCCGGGCTGTACGGCGCCGACGGGCTCGCGGTGCTCTGGCACCGGCTGCAGCCGGGCGGGGTGCTGGCGGTGTGGAGCGCGCAGCCCTCCGCGGACTTCGAGGAGGCACTGCGGGCGGCGGGCTTCTCCGACGTCGTCACGCACGAGATCCCGGTCAGCCGCGGCGTGCCGGACGTGGTCCACCTGGCCCGGCGCGCCGGCTGACGGCGTAGGGCCTCCCAACCTTCCTGTCGCGTCCGGGCGTTGTCCGCAGCGGCGGTCAACTACCGGCTTTCGGCGTCGCGTTGTCGCGGCCTCCTGTCGATCCTGCGGTTGGATCCTGGCGGAGGGGCAGTGGTCGGGGCTCAGCCGAACGGCCTGGTCTCCGGGCCCGAAGCCTCCGCCGCGTCGGTCTCCGTCGCTTCGTCCGGGGTGGACGGGAGGCTTTCCGGGGCGAAGGGGTTGAAGTCCGGCGGGGGCACCATGACCGGCGTGCCCTTCCGCGGGGCGTCCTGCGCGGGAGCAGCCTGCGCGGGAACGGCCGGCGGTGCGGAGGGCGGCGGCGGGACGGCCGGGCCCTGCGCCGCGAGCGTGGTGCCGAACGGGTCCGACTGGTCGGCCGTCACCGTGCCGAACGGGTCGGTGGCCGGGGCGGCGGCCGCCGGGGACGTGTCCGGGGTGGACGGGAGGCTTTCCGGGGCGAAGGGGTTGAAGTCCGGCGGGGGCACCATGACCGGCGTGCCCTTCCGCCTGGCCGGCGCCGCCTGTGGCTCGGCGTCGGCCGGGGAGGCCTCCGTGACGGGCGCGAACGGGTCGAAGTCCTCGGGCGGGAGCTGCGCCGGCACCTTCTCCGGCTCCTTCTCGACGGGAGCGGGAGCGGCAGCAGGCGTGGCGGGTACGGGCGCGCGCACGGCGCCGGACACCTCCCCGTCCCAGCCGAACTGAACGCTCTTCAGCAGCTCCGCGAACGCCTGCGTGTACAGGTCCCAGTCCTCCGGCTGCGCCGTGGACAGTTGCACGCAGAGCACGGTGCCGCCGTCCGGCAGCGGGACGAAGGCCTCGACCGCCGAGGTGACCACCCAGCGCCGCTGCCCGCCGGCGGACAGCGGCCTCGGCACCGGGACGGTCCGTCCCTCGACCAGGACGGCGGCCGGCCCGGCCGGCAGCAGGACCGTCCACACCTCGGCGTGCCGCCGGACGGTGGCGAGCTCGGTGGCGAGCGCGGTGATCGGCAGCGGGTGCCGGGCGAGCGAGACGACCAGGGCGGCGTCGGAGGCCCGGCCGTCCACGTCCAGCGCGCAGACGCCGGCGTAGACCGTGCCGGCGTCGTGGACCAGGTCGGCGAGGGTGGCGGAGATGACCGCGAAGTCGCGGCGCCGATCCGGACCGTCACCGCTGAACAGTTCCTCGGCGACCTCGGCCAGATGCCCGGTCAGTTCCTCGGCGGCCGCGGCGGTGGCCGGGTCGACGCCGTCCGCCCCGCCCGCCGGCGCGGGCACCGTACGGGAGCAGACCCCGGCCGGACCACCGGGGGAGGTCAGCGGGTGGAAGCCGGGCGGGACCACCAGCCGAACCTCGGCGCCCGCGCCGGTGGCCAGTTCGACCGGCTGGCGGGTCTGCTGCCCGGCGGCCAGCGCGGCCAGCGCCGGGGCGAACGGAGGGCGCAGCTTGGGGTCGGCGAATTCGCCGGTGACCGGCAGTTGGAACAGCGCGGCCGAGGTGGTGCCCCGGTCGGCGATCGCGCCGCGCACCGCCCCGCCGCCGTAGCGGGTGTGGAGGGCGGCGGTCACCCGGTCGGCGACCCGGGCGCCGGTACCGGGGCGGGCCGTGCCGGCGGTGAGCACCGTGCCGAGCCGGTCCACGGTCGCGTGCACCGGGCCGTTCGGGGCCAGCGGGAGGCCGAACAGCGCCTCGGAGGCGGGGTGTTCGGCCGGACGCAGGGCGCTGAGAGAGGCCGCCGGATGCCGGGAGGTGCGCTCGTCGAAGAGGGCGTCGGTGAGCGTGCCGAGGGTCGCGCAGACCTGCTCCGCCGCCGCGAAGGGATTGGCCTCCGCGCTGAACTGGACGTCCTGGGTCAACTGTTGAGCCCCCCGCTCTGCTGCGTCTGCGGTCCGCTGGTTCGGGTGGGTCCGCGCGCGCCGTGGCGGCGTGCCGTCGGATCCGTGCTCATTCCTATCAGAGCCCGCTGTCGGGACCGAACCGGCGGATCACCCGATGGGAGCCGCGGCCGTTTCGCCCGTGGCCTGCGGGGACGTTTCGCCGGACGGTGCGGTGGCGAGCGCGGTGACCGCCTCGGCGATCCCGGGGACGGCGAACAGTCCGGCGAGCTCCCGCACCAGGCGCCCGGTCGGGCCGTCAGGACGCTCGTCCGCGAAGAACGAGGCGAGTTCGGCGGCGAGCGCCGGCTCCCGGGCGGCGGTGAGGGTGAGGGAGGCGACGAACTCCTGCACCAGGTGCAGCTGCAGGTCCTCCAGCGGCACCGAGCGTTCGGCCAGCCACTCCAGCGAGGTGATCTCGGCGTTGGCGATCCAGGCCCGGACGGTCAGCCGCAGCCCGGGGCTCGGCGCGGGGATCGCCAGGTGGGAGAGGATCTGGTCGTGGGCGGCCCGCCGCACCTCGTCGATCACCGCCGAGGTGCCCGCGCTGGCCGCCACCGAGCCACCGCGCAGCAGCGCCGCGAAGCCGGGCCCGTGGCTCTGCACGAAGTCCAGGTAGCGGCCCATCACCCGGTACAGCCGCTCGGACAGCGGCCCGTCGGCGGCCTCCTCGAAGCGCGCCGAGAGCTCCCGCCCGGCCCGCCGCAGCGACTCCTCGTACAGCGTCTGCTTGCCGGGGAAGTAGTGGTACACCAGCGGCCGGGAGGCCCCCGCGGCGGCGGCGATGTCGTCGATCGACACCTCCTCCGGCGGGCGGCGGCTGAACAGCTCCAGCGCGACGGCGATCAGCTGTTCGCGCCGCTCGTCCACGCTGAGCCTGCGGCGCGGCCGCTCACCGGCAGCCGCCCGGGCCGGTGCCCGGTCCGGCGCCTGGCCCGCCGCCCGGGCCGGTGCCTGCTCCGGGGCGGGGGTCCGTGCAGCGCGGGCGGCCGTCGGCGACGGCGTACGGGAGGCCATGCGCGCCACCCTATCCGCCGTCCGGGGCGGGGCCTATGCGGCGTGGAGGTCCAGGTAACGGCGGTAGGCCTCGCGGCCGTCGGGGACGAAGTGGTCGCGGGCGAGGCGGTCGGCGAGCTCGGCGGGGGTGAGCCAGGCGTGCCAGGCGACCTCGGACTCCTGCGGCTGGACCGGGCCGTCCCACTCGGCCTCGTACACGTCGCTCCACCAGGAGAGCCCGTCCTGCCGGAAGAGGAACTTGAAGAGCGGACGCGGGCTGATCCCGTGCACGCCGAGCTCCTCCTCGGCCTCGCGGACGGCGGCCTCGGCGTACGTCTCGCCGGAGCCGACCACGCCGCCGACGAACATGTCGTACGCGCCGGGGGCGAACAGCTTGGTGCCGGTGCGGCGGTGGACGAAGATCCGCCCGGCCGGGTCGCGGACCAGGATGAAGACGCACCGGTGGGTGAGCCCCTGCCGGTACACCTCCCCGCGCAGCGCCGTCCCGATCACCCGGTCGTGCTCGTCGACGACGTCCAGCAGTTCTTCGGCAGGGTTGGTCATGACGGACAGGTTAGGGTTTCGGGGCCCGCTTCGAACGCTTTTCGAGTGCGATCCGAGCTCGATTCGCATGTGATGCGCAATGTGATTCGCGTGCGATTCGTGTGCGATCCGACGCGGGCGGGAACGCAGGAACCGGACAGGCTGAGGGCGGCGCGCGGTGGTGGAGATCTGGGGCGAGACGGCCGAGGGGTTCGAGCCCGTACGGGAGGCCTTCGCGCGGAACTTCCGCGAGTACGGAGAACTGGGCGCGGCCTTCGCGCTGTACGTGCGCGGCCGAAAGGTGGTCGACCTGTGGGGCGGTGACGCCCGGCCCGAGGTCGGCGGGCGGCCCGCGCCGGCGGTGCCCTGGACGGCGGACACCGCCCAGGTGCTGCGCTCGGTCACCAAGGGCCTGACCGCGGCCACCGCGCTGCTGCTGGCCGAGCGCGGCCTGCTCGACCTGGACGCCCCGGTGGCCTCCTGCTGGTCCGAGTTCGCGCAGGCCGGCAAGGGCGGGGTGCCGGTGCGCTGGCTGCTGTCGCACCAGGCTGGGGTGCCCGCGCTGGACGTGCCGCTGCGGCTGGAGGACGTGCTGACCTGGGAGCGCGCGGCGGCCGCGGTGGCCGCGCAGGCGCCCGCCTGGGAACCGGGCACCGCGCACGGCTACCACCCGTACACCTTCGGCTGGCTGGTCGGCGAGGTGGTGCGGCGGGTGAGCGGGCGCACGATCGGCCAGTACTTCGCCGAGGAGATCGCCCGGCCGCTCGGGCTGGACCTGTGGATCGGGCTGCCGGCCGGGGCCGCGCCGAGGGTCGGCCGACTGGTCGACCTGCCCGCCCCGGAGGCGGCCCGGACCGGGCCGAGCGGGCTGCGACTGCGACCCAAGCAGTCCGTCCGGGACGCCTACCAGGACCCGGCCTCGCTGACCGCGCGGTCCTTCGCCTCGGTGCGCCCCGGGGTGGACCTCAACGACCCGGCGGTGCAGGCCGCCGAGATCCCCGGCGCGGGGGGCATCGGCACCGCCCGCTCACTGGCCCGGTTCTACGCGGCGCTGATCGGCGCCGCCGACCGCCCGGACGGCTCCGGCGCGCTGCTGCCGCCGCTGCTCGGGCCCGGGGTGCTGACCCGCGCGGCCGGGCCCGAGGTGAGCGGGCCGGACCGGGTGCTGATCGTCAACTCCACTTTCGGCCTGGGCTTCTGGCGGCACGGCCCGACCGCGCCGATGGCCTCCCCGGCGAGCTTCGGCCACCCCGGCCGGGGCGGTTCGCTGGGCTTCGCCGACCCGGAGCTCGGGCTGGGCTTCGGCTACGTCACCAACGGCATGCAGCCGGGTGTCACCGGCGACATCCGCTCGCGCAACCTGATCCGTGCGGTGCGGGGGTGCCTGGGGCTGTCCGGGTAGCGGCGGGCCCGGTCCCGAGCCGTCAGGCCTGGCCGGTCTCGAAGCGGGTGATCTTGGGGCCGGTGAGGGTGAAGCGCCAGGCGGTGCGCATCTCGCCCCAGGTGTCGTTGGTGAAGTTGGCGATCAGCGCGTGGCCGCCGTCCGATTCGGTCTGGACGTCCATCCGGCCGCGGACGGTGAAGATCTCCTTGTCGATCCACTGGGGCAGGTCGCGGTCGGAGCCGTCGTCGGACATGGTCGCGTCCGGGGTGAGGGTGGCCAGGAAGGCGTCGCGGTCGCCCGCGTTGACCGCGGCGACGAAGGCGCGCACGGTGGGGTCGGAGAGCTTGGCGGGGGAGATGGTCATCGGGACTCCCGGGGGTGAGGGACGGGGAGTCCTGTTTACGGCGTTCGCCGGGTGTGTTCGGGCATGTCGGCGGCGCGTCGAGAAAATCGCGCATTCATGTGCTTAGATCCCGAAATGGGCGTTTTGCCCTACGGAGGGTTGCGCGGCGTGGACGTCCCAACGGGCGTTCGCGGTGCGGCCACGGGGAGTGGCGGCGGAGCGGGAGGCCGGGACCGGTCTCCCGCTCCGTGTTTCGTGAAGGCCGTGGCCTAGAAGAGGCCGACCGCGTCCGGGGAGTAGCTGACCAGCAGGTTCTTGGTCTGCTGGTAGTGCTCCAGCAGCGCCTTGTGGTTCTCCCGGCCGATGCCGGAGTTCTTGTAGCCGCCGAAGGCCGCGTGGGCGGGGTAGGCGTGGAAGCAGTTGGTCCACACCCGGCCGGCCTGGATGGCGCGCCCGGCACGGTGGGCGGTGTTGAGGTCGCGGGTCCAGACGCCCGCGCCGAGCCCGTACTGGGTGTCGTTGGCGAGGCTGATCGCCTCGGCGAAGTCCTCGAAGCGGGTGACCGAGACGACCGGGCCGAAGATCTCCTCCTGGAAGACCCGCATGCTGTTGACGCCCTCGAACACCGTCGGCGTCACGTAGTACCCGCCGGCCAGGGCGCCGCCGAGGTCGGCCCGCTCGCCGCCGGCCAGCAGCTTGGCGCCCTCGGCCTGGCCGATCTCGAAGTAGGAGAGGACCTTCTTCAGCTGTTCGGCGCTGGCCTGCGCGCCGACCTGGGTCTCGGTGTCCAGCGGGTCGCCCTGGCGCATCGCGCGCACCCGCTCCAGGCCGTCGGCGAGCAGCCGCTCGTAGACCGAGGACTGGATCAGCGCCCGGCTGGGACAGGTGCACACCTCGCCCTGGTTGAGGGCGAACATCGCGAAGCCCTCGACCGCCTTGTCGTAGAAGGCGTCCGAGGCGTCGGCGACGTCCGCGAAGAACAGGTTGGGGCTCTTGCCGCCGAGTTCCAGCGAGACCGGGATCAGGTTGTCGCTGGCGTAGCGGGCGATCAGCCGGCCGGTGGTGGTCTCGCCGGTGAAGGCGATCTTGCGGATGCGGTTGCTGGAGGCCAGCGGGGCGCCGGCCTCCTCGCCGAAGCCGGTGACGATGTTGACCACACCGGGCGGCAGCAGGTCGGCGGTCAGCTCGGCCCACAGCAGCACCGAGGCCGGGGTCTGCTCGGCGGGCTTGAGCACCACCGCGTTGCCGGCCGCGAGCGCCGGGGCGAGCTTCCAGAGCGCCATCAGGATCGGGAAGTTCCACGGGATGATCTGGCCGACCACGCCCAGCGGCTCGTGGAAGTGGTACGCCACGGTGTCCTCGTCCAGCTGGGACAGGCCGCCCTCCTGGGCGCGCAGCGCGCCCGCGAAGTAGCGCAGGTGGTCGACCGCGAGCGGGAGGTCGGCGGCCAGCGTCTCGCGCACCGGCTTGCCGTTCTCCCAGCTCTCCGCGACGGCCAGCCGCTCCAGGTTCGCCTCCATCCGGTCGGCGATCCGCAGCAGCACCTGGGCCCGCTCGGCGGGCGGGGTGCGCCCCCAGCCGGGGGCGGCGGCGTGGGCCGCGTCCAGCGCGGCCTCGATGTCCTCGGCGGTGCCGCGGGCGACTTCGGTGAACACCTCGCCGGTGACCGGGGTCGGGTCGCCGAAGTACTCGCCGCGCGCCGGCGGGGTCCAGTCGCCGCCGATCCAGTGCTCGTACCGGGAGCGGTAGGCGACGATGCTGCCGGGCGTGCCGGGGGGCTGGTAGACCGTCATGCTCTGGTGTCTCCTCGCGACGTCGGGCGCCGCCCGGACCGGGTGGCGGGGGCGGCGCGCCGGGCCGCGCCCGGCGCGGGGCGGCCCGGCGGGAGGGTGCGGACACGCAATTCGGGGCGGATGCCCGCCGGGGCGTCCGCCGTCGAGCACGATAGCCGCCCGGCGCGGGGCGCGGCTACGGTCCGTGCGCCCGGCCCGTACGGAGGGTGCGCGTTCCGGCTGTCGCGCGGGGGCGCGCACCGTGTCTCCGCGCTCCGGTCGGGACGGTGTCAGACCGCGTGGTAGCGGCCGGTGCGGGACTCCCAGTACAGGTAGCCGGCGAGCCAGGTGACCAGCCCGTCCGCGTACCGCTGGGCGATCGTCCGTTCGACCCGGGAGAGCCCCAACTCCCGGTAGACGTCCGGCAGTCGGCCGTGCAGGTCCCGGCAGCGCTCGACCATCAGCTGCGCCTCCTCCAGCACCACCGCGCAGGCCTCCTCGGCCGAGCAGCGGCGCTCGCGCTGGACGATCATCACCAGGTTGTTGACGTCGCCGCGCGGGGCCTCCAGCGGGAACGACCGGACGTCGTTGCTGAGCGAGGGGATGTCGGCGGCCAGCTGGCGCAGTTGACGCAGCACCGGGTGGTGCAGGACGGCGGCGGGGACCTCGAACTGGCCGAGGCGTTCGACCATGTCGAAGATGGTCTCCATCGCCGCGGTGCCTCGTCTGAGCACCAGGTAGCCGTCGCGGTCGGGTGGCCGGGTGGAGATGCGGCCGGCGGCCTCGGCGGGGTGACTGGCCAGGTACCACTCCCAGTTGTACGCGGCGCGGGCCTGCCATCGGGCGGGCATGCCGCGCACGCTGCGGTCCCAGAGGTCGGCGAAGGCGGTCTCGACCGGCGAGTCCTGGTCGGGGCGGGCGCCGTGCAGGACGGCGATCAGCCGCTCGCAGATGGGGGCGACCTCCGTCGGGCGGCGGCCGAGCGGGCCGTCGAACTGGTCGTCGAAGAGGAAGTAGAAGCCCATCAGGTCGGCGGCGAGGGAGAGTTCGTCCGGGCCGGTGTCGGGGTAGCCGAGGGCGGCGAGGTCGACCACCTCCCAGTGGGCGTACCCGGGGTGGTCGACGTCGGGGAGCAGCGGGTGGCGGACCAGCCAGTCACGGTGCAGTGCGGTGGCCTGCGGGCCGTGCGGGCTGCGGCGGTGCGGGAACGGAATCTGAAGTGAGGTGTCGTCAGACATCGGACTCCCGGTGCGGCGAAGGGTGGGGGCACTAGTGGTTCGAACGCTCGGTGTGGGGGGAGTTGACGCGGCGAGGCTTCCGGGGAGAGGGTGGTAGCGAAAGATCATCTTCGCCTCGCGGGCCGTAGGGTATCTGATGTAATGATCGGACGTTAGGGGTATAGGGCAATTGCCCTTGGCAAGGCGTCCGAACCCTCACCGTCCGCCCCAGCCTGCGCGAATGCCCCACAGCGAGTGCCACGCAGCGCTAACCTCGGCTCCACGGGCAGTGATGCGAGCAGCGACACGGGCTGTGACGCGAGTGGCGAGGCGGAGGCACGACGGTGACCGAGCAGGACAACGAACTTCGGACGGGATCAGGTTCCGGCCGGGACGGCGACAGCACCTCGCCGAGGGTCAGGCTGCGCGACCGCGACGCCGAACTGCGCTCCGTCGAAACGGCCGTCGACAAACTCTGCTGCGAATTCGCGGCCGGCGGCACCGAGATCGGCGAACTGCTCGCCTTCTCCGGCCGCCCCGGCATCGGCAAGACCAGCCTGCTGCACGAGGTCCGACGGGTCGCCAAACTCCGCGACCGCGCCACCGTGTTGTTCGCCCGCGGCGGCGAACGCCAGTTCAACGAGCCCTACCACGTGCTGCGCCAGCTCCTCCAACCCCTCCTCACCAGCCTGGAGCCCGACGAGTTCCGCCAGGTCATGGGCACCTGGGAGGAGGTCGTCGGACCGGCCATGGGCCTCAAGCGGCCCAAGGCCGGCGCCCGCCGCCTCGACCCCCAGGGCGTGCGCGACGGCCTCGACTACGTCCTCACCCAACTCGCGCCGCGCCGGGCCCCGCTGGTCATGATCGTCGACGACCTGCACTGGGGCGACCACGAGTCGCTCTCCTGGCTCACCCAGTTCGCCGTCCGCTCCCGCGAACTGCCCGTCCTGCTCGTCTTCGCCTTCCGCGAGGACGAGAGCGACTGGCCGACCGAGATCCAGCAGCACCGCAAGGCCGTCCTCGGCCTCGCCACCAGCAAGCACGAGCTCAACCGGCTCTCGCTGGTCTCCGTCACCGACATGATCCGCGCCGAGCTCGGCGACAAGGCCGAGGACGCCTTCTGCTACGAGTTCTGGAACGTCGTCAACGGCAACCCCTTCGAAGCCGTCGCCCTGCTCGACCAGGTCCGCGACCAGGACCTCGAACCGGTCGAGGAGAACTCCCAACAACTGCGCGAACTCGCCGTCGACGCCACCGGAATGACCCTCAAGAGCTGGATCGACCGGCTCGGCTCCGGCACCCTGCGCTTCGCCTGGGCCTGCGCGATGCTCGGCACCGACATCCGGGTCGACCTCGCCACCCGGATCTGCGCCCAGACCACCGAGGGCGCCCGCGAAGCCATCAAGCAGCTGCGCAAGCAGCGCGTGCTCACCCAGACCCCCAACGGCAACCTGGAGTTCGTCCACCCGCTGATCGGCAGCTCGATCTACAACACCATGCCGGAGGCCACCCGCACCGGCATGCACGGCGTCGCCGCCGCCGAGATCGAGAACGCCGGACTCGGCCTGCTCGCCGCCTCCCGCCACCTCGTCGAGACCTTCTCCGGCGAGGGCGACGACAAGACCGTCCGCAAACTGCGCCGGGCCGCCGTCGAACACCTGCTGATCGGCGCCCCCGAAGCCGCCCAGCGCTGCCTGCACCGAGCCCTCAACGAACCCCCGGCCGACGACATCCGCGCCGAGGTGCTGTACGAACTGGGCTGCTCCGCGCTGCTCACCGACCCCGTCGCCACCGTCAACCAGCTCAAGCTCGCCCTCGACCCCGACGAGGGGCCGCTGCGCCCCGAACTGCGGGTCGACGCCACCTTCCGGCTCTCCGAGGTGCTCGCACACAGCGGCGAACTGCGCCAGGCCGCGGTGGTCTGCCAGGACGAGGCCGAGCAGACCGCCGACCCGGCCGGCCGACTCCGGCTCCAGGCCGCCTCGTTCATGTGGCACGCCTTCCGCAAGTCCGAGGACGACGGGCCCGGCCGCTCCACCCGGCTCGGCCTCATGTGCGACGGCCTCAGCACCCGCGACGCCGCCGACCGGGCCGTCCTCGCGATGCGCGCCTGGGACCTCACCCTGCGCGGCGCCCCCTCCGCCGAGGCGCTGACCTACGCCGACTCGGTCCTCGACGCAGGCCGACTGCCCAAGGGACTCGGCTGGACCAACAGCACCTGGGGCTTCGAACTGCCCTCCATGCTCGGCCTCACCTACACCTACAACGACCGCATCGCCCAGGCCGAGCGGCTGTTCGCGGACGCCATCATCCAGTTCGAGGTCGCCGGGTGGAGCGGTGCCCACCGGGGCTTCGCGTACTTCCTGATGGGCCTCGCCCGCTTCCGCCGCGGCCTGCTCGCCGAGGCCGAGGACTTCCTGCGCCGCGCGCTGCGACTGTCCGAGCGGATCGGCCCCAAGCTGCCGCTCGCCTGGGACGCCGTCGGCGTCCTGGTGGACACCCTGCTCGCCCGCGGCCGGACCGAGGAGGCCTGGGAACTCGCCGTCAAGTTCGGCTTCCACCCGCCGTACCACGCGACCGCGATGGTGCTGCCCGACGCGCCCTCGCTGTACGGCAAGCTGCTGATCGCCAAGAAGCGCTACGCCGGGGCGGCCGCCGCACTCACCGAGGCCGGCGCCCAACTGGAGGCCCGAGGCTGGCGCAACACCGTCTGGGCGCCCTGGGCCGGCCACCTCGCCATCGCGATCGCGGCCGACGAGCCCGACCGGGCCCGCGAGTACGCCCACAAGGCCGTCCAGGACGCCCGCACCTTCGGCACCGCCTCGGCGATCGGCACCGCGCTGCGGCTGAACGCCCAGATCGAGGACGGCCAGCAGGCGGTCGAGCTGCTGGAGCAGGCCGTGATGCACCTCGGCCAGTCGCCGGCCGGGTACGAGCACGCCGTCGCGCTGGTCGACCTCGGCGCCGCGCTGCGCCGGGTCGGGCGGCTGGAGGACGCGCAGGAGTACCTGTACCAGGGCATCGAACTGGCCCAGCACTGCTCGGCCGAGGGGCTGGTCGACCAGGCGCGGCGGGAGCTGGCCAACTACGGCCTGCGGCCCAACCGGCTGGGGCTGCGCGACTTCCGGGAGACGCTCAGCCAGCCCGAGTGGGAGGTCGCCAACCTCGCGGTGCAGGGCGTGCCGCCGCAGCGCATCGCCGACGAGCTCGGCGTGCACCTCAGCCTGGTCAACCGTCGACTGGCCGCGGTCTACCGCAAGGCGGGCAGCGGGCCGGACGGCCTGGCCTCCGCCCTCGGGCTGCCGACGCAGCCGCGCGGGGCCACCCGGCCGGGGGCGGAGTCCGAGGAGGAGTAGCCGTGGCGGCCCGGGCGTGCGGGCGGCGGGCGCCCGGGCGGCGCGCGGAGGCACGGGAGCGCTCCCGGGGCGGTCGCCGTCGCTAGGCTGACGCAGACGTGGGGTCGCCGTGGCGACCCCCTGGACGGACCCGGAACCGGGGCGGTCACGGCACCCCGCGACCGCCAGTGAGGAGCAGGCCATGGCGAGCGAGGCCACCAGCGTGCGGCACGAACCCCTCGACCCCTCGGGCGCGGGCGCCGCGATCGAGCGCTGGACGCTCTCCGCCGGCCCGTACGAGGCGAGCGTGCTCACCCTCGGCGCCACCCTGCACACCCTCACCGGCCCGGACCGCGCCGGGCGCCCCGCCCAACTGCTGCTCTCCACCGACCAGCTGACGCAGATCCTCGGCCCGGCCCGGCACTACGGCACCGTGGTCGGCCGGTACGCCAACCGGATCGACGGCTCCAGGATCACCATCGACGGCGAGGAGCACCCGCTCGCCCCGACCGGTGGCGGCATCACCATCCACGGCGGGCCGGACGGCTTCGCGCAGCGGATCTGGGAGGCCGAGGGGATCGAGGGCGGGGTGCGGCTGCGGCTGCACAGCCCGGACGGCGACCAGGGCTTCCCCGGCGCACTGGACGTCACCGTCTCCTACACCCTGGACCCGGCCGGCGAGCTGGTGATCGCCTACCGCGCCGTCACCAGCAAGCCGACCGTGGTCAACCTGACCAACCACGCGTACTTCAACCTTGCGGGTGAAGGGAACGGCGACGTCCTCGGCCACCTGCTCACCCTCGACGCCGACGCCTACACCCCGGCCGACGAGCGGCAGATCCCCTACGGGCGGACCGAACCGGTGGCCGGCACGCCGTTCGACTTCACGGTGGCCACGCCGATCGGCAAGTCGGTGCACGACGACCACCCGCAGCTGGCCGGGCCCGGCGGCTACGACCACAACTGGGTGCTCCGGGCCCGGCCGGCCGACGGCGGCCCGGCCCGGGCGGCGCTGCTGGAGGACCCGGTCAGCGGGCGCACCCTGGAGGTGCTGACCACCGAGCCGGGCGTCCAGGTCTACACGGCCAACAAGTTCCAGGGGGCGGTCACCGGCGCGAGCGGCGTCCCGTACGGGCCGTTCGCCGGGATCGCGCTGGAGACCCAGCACTTCCCGGACTCCCCGAACCACCCGGCGTTCCCGAGCACCGTGCTGCGGTCGGGGGAGGAGTTCCGCTCGACCACCGTGCTGCGGCTGGGCGTCAGCTGAGCGCTCCGGGCGCGTCCGGGGTGAGGTCCCGCTGGGGGGCCTGCCGGGGGTCCCGTGCGAGGTCCCGGCGCATGCAGAGCCGGGGCCAGCGGTCGAGACCGTGCTCGGCCTCCTTGCGGCGGATCTCCCGCAGGCCCGGGGTGAGCTCGTGGTCGGCGAGCGGGCGGAAGCCGCAGCGGGCGTAGTAGGGGGCGTTCCAGGGGACGTCGGCGAAAGTGGTGAGGGTGAGCGCGGGGGCGTCGGTGCCGGCCGCGAGGTGTTCGATCAGCGCCCGGCCGATGCCCCGGCGGGCGTGGTCGGGGTGGACCGACACCTGTTCGATGTGCAGGGCGCCGTCCACCGGCTCGGCGAGCAGGTAGCCGGCGATCGGACCGGGACCGGGCTGCTGGGGCAGGTCGGCCGCGTCGGGCAGGTCGGTCCCGTGGGGCAGGTCGGTCGCGTCGGGGACGGCGACCAGGGCGACGCCCGCGTCCAGGTAGTGGGCCAGCTCGTGCGGGGCCGGTGGTTCGTCGTCGGCGATCTCCGGCATGCCGATCGCGGCGAAGGGGGCCCCGGCGGCCCGCTCCAGTTCGCACAGCAGCGGTAGTTCGTCCCTCATGGCGGCTCTGATACGCATGCGTTCAGTCTGCTGCAAGCGGTTTTCGGCCAGGGATGGTGGTGCTCTCGGCCATCCGGTACCGGCTCGAAACGGGCGAACCCGGACATTTGGTCGCACTGTCAACTACCGTGCGGCTACGCCCAGGACACGTGGGCGTAACGATCGCCATTTCTTGCAGAAACTTGCTGCAAGGACTTTCCGTCGCTATTGCACCGCTGTTAACTTCCTTCCGAGCCCGACGGCAGCAACGGTGCAGTCGGCACGAGGCAGCCATTATGCGCCTGTCTCCGAAGATCTCGGGCACCCCCACCCTCCCAAGGAGTTCTCATGCGGCGTGGCATCGCGGCCTCTGCCCTCGTTGTGGCCCTCGCGGTCTCGATGGCTGCCTGTGGCAGCAGCGGCTCCAGCTCAAACGGCAAGGCCGACGGGCCGGTCACCCTCACCTACTGGGACACCTCGAACGCCACCAACGAGGCGCCGAACTACCAGGAGCTGGTCAAGAAGTTCGAGGCCGCCAACCCGAACGTCAAGGTCGACTTCGTCAACGTCCCGTTCGACCAGGCGCAGAACAAGCTCCAGACCGCCATGGGGGCCAAGGGCGCTCCGGACGTGTTCCGCTCCGAGGTCGGCTGGACCGCCGCCTTCGCCAAGGCCGGCTACCTGGAGCCGCTCGACGGCACCCCGGCCGTCGCCGACACCTCCGCCTTCCAGCCCAGCCTGATCCAGCAGGCCAAGTTCGACGGCAAGCTGTACGGCGTGCCGCTGGTCACCGACACCCTGGGCCTGCTCTACAACAAGGAGCTGTTCGCCAAGGCCGGCATCACCGACGCCCCCAAGACCTGGGACGAGCTGAAGACCGACGCCGCCGCGCTCAAGGACAAGGCCGGTGTCGACGGCTTCTGGCTGAAGGCCGCGGACGGCTACTACGCGATGCCGTTCCTGTTCGGCGAGGGCACCGACACCGTCGACGCCGCCGGCAAGAAGATCACCGTCACCTCGCCGGAGGCCGTCAAGGCCATCGAGACCTACAAGACGATGTTCACCGCGCCCGGCATGGCCAAGGCCGACGTCACCACCGACGCCTACGCGCACATGATGGACGCCTTCAACAACGGCAAGGTCGCGGCCATCGTCCAGGGCCCGTGGGAGATCACCAACATCTACAAGGGCGCCGCGTTCGCCGACAAGAACAACCTCGGCATCGCGCCCGTCCCGGCGGGCTCCAGCGGCAAGTCCGGTGCGCCCACCGGCGGGCACAACATCTCCGTCTACGCCGGTGCCGACCAGGCCCACAAGGCCGCCGCCGAGAAGTTCGCCGCCTTCATGACCTCGGCGGAGAGCCAGGCGTTCATCGCGCAGAAGAACTCCACCCTGCCGACCCGCTCCGACGCCTTCACCGCCGACGTCAAGGCCGACCCCGGCATCGCCGGCTTCCAGGCCGTCCTCGGCAGCGCCAAGCCGCGCCCCGAACTGCCCGAGTACAGCTCGCTGTTCTCCTCGCTCGGCACCAACCTGGGCAAGGCCGTCCAGGGCACCGGCACCCAGGACGCGCTGAACACCGTCGCCACCGACTACGCCAAGCTGCTGCCGGGCTTCGCCAAGTAGTCGCCGTCGGCCGTCCGGGCCGCCGCCGCTCTCGCGGCGGCGGCCACCCGGCGGGCCCGGCGGCCGGACCCGCTCTCCCCGAGACTTCCCCCCGAGAAGGTGTCAATCGATGTCAGTCGCCGTGCAGGGCGCCACCGGCAAGGGCAGCCCGGAGCGCGAGCAGCGTCCGGGCCTGCTGGAACGCGTCAAGCGCTCCTACGCCAAGCACTGGTACGCCTACGCGATGATCGCCCCCGTGGTGCTGGTCCTCGGTGCGCTGGTGCTCTACCCGCTGGTCCAGGGCCTCTGGCTCACCCTGACCGACGCCAACAGCCTCAACGTCGCCCGCAAGATCGGCGTCAACGAGATCCCGGCCAGCTACGACTTCGTCGGCTTCCACAACTACGCCGACATCCTGTGGGGCCCCGGCTCGTACGACCGCTTCTGGTCCCACTTCGTCTGGACCATCGCCTGGACGGCCATCTGCGTCTGCCTGCACTACACCCTCGGCCTGGGCCTCGCCCTGCTGCTCAACAAGAAGCTGCGCGGCCGCGCCGTCTACCGGATGCTGCTCATCCTGCCCTGGGCCGTGCCGACCTTCGTCACCGTCTTCTCCTGGCGACTGATGCTGTCCGACGGCGGTGTCGTCAACAGCATGCTCGCCTTCCTCCACCTGCCCGAACCCGGTTGGCTCACCGACCCGTGGGCGCAGAAGTCCGCCGCGATCCTGGTCAACACCTGGGCCGGCGTGCCGTTCATGATGATCTCGCTGCTCGGCGGCCTGCAGTCGATCCCGGCCGAGCTGTACGAGGCCGCCGAGATGGACGGCGCCACGCCGTGGCAGCGCTTCCGGTACGTCACCCTGCCCGGGCTGCGGGCCGTCTCCTCCACCGTCGTCCTGCTCGGCGTGATCTGGACGTTCAACCAGTTCAACGTCATCTTCCTGCTCTTCGGCACCGGTGCGCCCGACGCCCAGCTGCTGGTCACCTGGGCCTACCGCCTCGGCTTCGGCCAGATCCCCCGGGACTACGCGCAGTCCGCCGCCTACGGCGTGATCCTGCTGTCCATCCTGATCGTCTTCACCGCCTTCTACCGGCGCTGGCTCGCCCGCAACGAGCAGGCCAACGGCTGAGGCCCCGGACCCAGTTGACCCACGAAGGCAGGTACCCCCGATGAGCACCACCACCGAACTCCCCACCCCCGCGACGACCGTGGCCCCGGCCGCCCGGCCGGCCAAGGTCCGCCGGCGCGGTGAGAGCAGCCTGCTGGCCAGGGCGCTGTCCCACGGCACCCTGATCGTGGCCGGCCTGATCGCGCTGTTCCCGGTGGCGTGGATCCTCTTCGTCTCGCTCGGCCCGGACAAGACCGACTACCTCCACCCCGGCGCGATCCTCGACAAGCTCACGCTGTCGAACTACCACCACGTGCTGTTCGACACGGACTTCTTCACCTGGTTCGGCAACGCCCTGCTGGTCTCCGGCGTCACCACCGTGTTCGGCGTCCTGGTCGCCGCCACCACCGGCTACGCCGTCTCCCGGATGCGCTTCCCCGGCCACCGGCCGCTGATGTGGTCGCTGCTGGTCACCCAGATGTTCCCGATCGCGGTGCTGATCGTGCCGATGTACACGATGCTCTCCGACCTCGGCCTGCTGGACAGCTACCTGGGCCTGATCCTGGTCTACTCGACCACCACCGTGCCGTACTGCGCGTGGCTGCTGAAGGGCTACTTCGACACCATCCCGGTGGAGATCGACGAGGCCGGCCGGGTCGACGGGCTCAGCCCGTTCGGCACCTTCTGGCGGCTGGTGCTGCCGCTCGCCCGCCCGGGCCTGGCGGTGGCCGCCTTCTACTCCTTCCTCACGTACTGGGCCGAGGTGCCGTTCGCCTCCACCTTCATGCTCAGCTCCGACAAGTACACGCTGGCCGTGGGCCTGCAGACCTTCGTCAGCGAGCACGACGCCCAGTGGAACCTGATGGCCGCGACCGCCGTGCTGATCGCGATCCCGTCGGCAGCCTTCTTCTACCTGGTGCAGCGCCACCTGGTCACCGGTCTGACAGCCGGTGCCTCCAAGTCGTAACGCTCCTCGCTCCTCTAGTCCCCAAGGGATACCGTCCATGACCCAGAACCTGGCCGACACCTCCCGGCCTGCCGCCGACGCCGCCGCCCACGAGGCGGTCACCCCGGCTCCTGCGACTGGCGGCGCGTCCAGAGGCTGGTGGCGGGACGCGGTCATCTACCAGGTGTACCCGCGCAGCTTCGCCGACTCCAACGGCGACGGCATGGGTGACCTGCCCGGCATCCGCAGCCGCCTGCCGTACCTGCGCGACCTCGGCGTGGACGCGGTCTGGCTCTCGCCGTTCTACGCCTCGCCGCAGGCGGACGCGGGCTACGACGTCGCCGACTACCGCGCCGTGGACCCGATGTTCGGCAGCCTGCTGGACGCCGACGCGCTCATCCGGGACGCCCACCAACTGGGGCTGCGGATCATCGTCGACCTCGTCCCGAACCACTCCTCGGACCAGCACGAGTGGTTCCAGCGCGCCCTGCGCGAGGGCCCCGAGTCCCCGCTGCGCGAGCGGTACCACTTCCGCCCCGGCAAGGGCGAGAACGGCGAACTGCCGCCCAACGACTGGGAGTCCATCTTCGGCGGCCCGGCCTGGACCCGCAGCGAGAACCCGGACGGCACCCCCGGCGACTGG
Source organism: Kitasatospora sp. NPDC087271 (assembly GCF_044744605.1). Taxonomy (NCBI): domain Bacteria; kingdom Bacillati; phylum Actinomycetota; class Actinomycetes; order Kitasatosporales; family Streptomycetaceae; genus Kitasatospora; species Kitasatospora sp. NPDC087271. Next base: position 20,063 of record NZ_JBIUYQ010000001.1, on the reverse strand, counting down.
TACCTGCACCTGTTCGCCCCCGAGCAGCCCGACTTCAACTGGGAGAACCGGGCCGTCGCCGACGAGTTCCGCTCGATCCTGCGGTTCTGGCTCGACATGGGCGTCGACGGCTTCCGCATCGACGTCGCCCACGGCCTGGTGAAGGCCCCCGGCCTGCCCGACCTCGGCGGCTCGGACCAGCTCAAGCTGCTCGGCAACGACGTCATGCCGTTCTTCGACCAGGACGGCGTGCACGAGATCTACCGCAGCTGGCGCAAGATCCTCGACGAGTACCCGGGCCAGCGGATCGGCGTCGCCGAGGCCTGGACCCCGACCGTCCAGCGCACCGCCAACTACGTGCGCCCCGACGAGCTGCACCAGGCATTCAACTTCCAGTACCTGGGCACTGGTTGGGACGCCGCCGCGCTGCGCGAGGTGATCGACGTCTCGCTCGACTCGATGCGCCCGGTCGACGCCCCCACCACCTGGGTGCTGTCCAACCACGACGTCACCCGGCACGCCACCCGTTTCGCCAACCCGCCCGGCCTCGGCACCCAGATCCGCACGCCCGGCGACCGCGAGCTCGGCCTGCGCCGCGCCCGCGCCGCCACCCTGCTGATGCTCGCGCTGCCCGGCTCCGCGTACATCTACCAGGGCGAGGAACTCGGTCTGCCGGACGTCACCGACCTGCCGGACGAGGTCCGCCAGGACCCGTCGTTCTTCCGCAAGGCCGGGCAGGACGGCTACCGCGACGGCTGCCGCGTCCCGATCCCGTGGTCCGGCACCGAGGCCCCGTACGGCTTCGGCCCGGTCGCCGGCGGGCCGTCCTGGCTGCCGCAGCCGGCCGAGTGGGCCGCGCTGAGCGTCGAGGCGCAGACCGGCGACCCGGCGTCCACCCTGGAGCTGTACCGCAGCGCGCTCGCCGTCCGCCGTTCCCAGGACGACCTCGGCGCCGGGACGGCCGTGGAGTGGCTGGAGGGCCCCGAGGGGACCCTGGCGTTCCGCCGCGGCTCCTTCGTCTGCACCGTCAACGCCACGGACGCGCCGGTCCGGATAGCGGCGCCCGGAAAGCTGCTGCTCTCCTCGGTGGAACTGGTGGTCGACGGCGGCGAGACGGTGCTCGCGCCGGACAGCACCGGCTGGTGGGCGGTCTGACGTGGTTGCAATAGGCTCTGGGACCGTGACTACGGCGCGACTCTCAGACATCGCGGCGCAGGCGGGGGTCAGCGAAGCCACCGTCTCCCGCGTACTCAACGGCAAGGCGAACGTCTCCGCCGCCACCCGGCAGACCGTGCTGGCGGCGCTCGACGTGCTCGGCTACGAGCGGCCGACCCGACTGCGCCAGCGCAGCGCCGGCCTGATCGGGCTGATCACGCCGGAGCTGAGCAACCCGATCTTCCCCGCACTGGCCCAGGTGATCGAGCAGGTGCTCAGCCGGCACGGGTACACCCCGGTGCTGTGCACCCAGACGCCGGGCGGGTCCACCGAGGACGAACTGGTCGAGATGCTGGTCGACCGGGGCGTGGCGGGCATCGTCTTCGTCTCCGGGCTGCACGCCGACTCCACCGCCGACCACGACCGCTACGCCCGGCTGACCGGGCGAGGGGTGCCGTTCGTGCTGATCAACGGCTACAGCGAGCGGATCGACGCGCCGTTCATCTCGCCGGACGACCGGGCCGCGATGTGGATGGCCGTCCAGCACCTGGCCGAACTCGGGCACGAGCGGATCGGGCTGGCGGTCGGGCAGCGGCGGTACGTGCCGGTGCTGCGCAAGATCGAGGGCTTCACGGCGGCGATGCGCGAGGTGCTGGGACGGAGCCAGGAGGAGGCCGAGGAACTCGTCCACCACACGCTGTTCAGCGTGGAGGGCGGGCACGCGGCGGCCGGCGCGCTGCTGGACAAGGGCTGCACGGCGATCGTCTGCGGCAGCGACATGATGGCGCTCGGGGCGATCCGGGCGGTGCGGCAGCGTGGGCTGTCGGTGCCGCACGACGTCTCGGTGGTCGGCTTCGACGACTCGCCGCTGATCGCCTTCACCGAGCCGCCGTTGACCACGATCCGCCAGCCGGTCGAGGCGATGGCGACCGCGGCGGTGGACGCGCTGCTGGAGGAGGTCGGCGGAAACGCCGTCCAGCGCGGGGAGTTCATGTTCCAGCCGGAGCTGGTCATGCGCGGGTCCACGGGGGCCTGCGCGCGCTGAGGACGGTCAACGGACGGGCCCCGGAGAGCAGTTGCTCTCCGGGGCCCGTCGTGTGCCACCAGGGTGCCGGGTCAGCCGTCAGTTGTCGGCTGTCACCCGTCGGTCGTGGGTCGTGCTCAGACCCGGCCGGCGAAGTCCGGCGCCCAGTTGGCGACGGTCTGCAGGCGCACGCCCGAGCTCGGGTTGGCGGCCTCGACGTACTGGCCGCCGCCGATGTAGATCGCGACGTGGTAGACGCCGGAGTTCTGGCCGTTGTTGGACCAGAACAGCAGGTCGCCCGCCTGCAGGCTGTCCAGCGAGACGCGGGTGCTGGCGGCGGCCTGGTCGGCGGCGACGCGCGGGACGGAGACGCCCGCGGCGCGCAGCGCGGCCTGGGTCAGGCCGGAGCAGTCCCAGCCGCCGTTGCCGGTGCCGCCGTAGACGTACGCCTGGCCGACCTTCGACTGGGCGAAGGAGACCGCGGCGGCCATGCTGCCGGTGGCGGCCGGGGTCTGAGCCGGGGTCTGAGTCTGGGCGGCCGGCTTGGAGGCCGGCTTGGTGGCCTGGGCCTGGGGTTGGGCGGCCGGCTTGGCGTTCGCGGCAGCGCCGTTGGAGGTCTGGCCGGACTTCTGCGAGCGGTCGAACCAGGTGAAGTCCGAGCCGGACGTGGCCGACGAGCCGGAGCCGGACCGGTCGGCCTGAGCCGACTGCTGGGCCTGGCCGCCGTCCTTGAACGAGAGGCGCTGGCCCGGGTAGATGCTGTCCGGACCCTCGGTCAGGGTGCCGCGGTTGAGTTCGTACAGCCGCTGCCAGCCGCCCTGGAGGTTGTGCTTGTCGGCGATCGAGGACAGCCAGTCGCCGGAGGCGACGGTGTAGTCGTCGGCCTGGGGCTGGGCGCTGTTCCGGGCCTGGCTCTGGCCCTTCTGGGCCGAGGTGCCGTTGGTGGAGTCGGCGGGGGCCTGCGCCTGGTCCTGGGCCGGTGCGGCCGGCTTGGCGGGCTTCGCGGCCGGGGCCGGGGTCTGCGCGGGCTTCGCGGCCGGGGCGGCCGGCTTCGCGGCGGGCTTGGTGGCGGTCGAACCGGCAGCCGAGCCGGTGGTCGAACCGGCCGAGGTGTCGACGGCGGCCGGGGCGCCGCCCTTGGTCAGGCCGGCCTGGACCGAGCACACGGGCCAGGCGCCGGGGCCCTGCGAGGCGAGGACCTTCTCGGCGACGGCGATCTGCTGGTCCTTGGTGGCCTGGTTGGCCTGGGGGGCGTAGGCGGTGCCGCCGAAGGCGGCCCAGGTGCTGGAGGTGAACTGCAGTCCGCCGTAGAAGCCGTTGCCGGTGTTGATGCTCCAGTTGCCGGTGCTCTCGCACTGGGCGACCTTGTCCCAGGTGGCGACGGAGGCGGCGGAGGCGGTGCCGGAGGTGAGGCAGGGGATGGTGAGGCCGACGCCCGCGACGCCGACGGCGGCGATCACGCGTCGGGTACGACTGGACAGACGGGTGCCGTTGGTGGGCAGCATGAAGACGCAGTCCTCTCCCACGCCTGCGAGGTGAGCTGTCGGATTCGGGCTGGAGTTGCCCGGCCGCGCTGTGGGCGCGGCTTCACCCCTAGCCCTGGATCGTTCCGGGGAACGGTCCGGGGCGACTTACCTGTGGGTCCCCCGCTCCTGCCGTGGTGCGTTTTCGCGCTGCCAGGACATCCGACGGCAGGACTCGGCGTCGCGGATGAACTGGGTTCGTGTGGCCACGAACGGGGAGCACGTTAAGCAGACTTAAGTTCAAACTGCAAACACCTGTGACGCGCATCACGGTTTGACGAGAACGGTCGTTCCCCTCGCTTTTCATGATCGGAAATGACCGATTTCCGGCAACCCCGCGAAGGGTGCGCGCAACTGTCTGCGCTTCAGGAGGCGGGTGACGGTGGGTCGGGTCGCCCGGGGGCCCGTCCGTCGGGAGGGCGGCGTGTCCGCACTGTGGTCGTCGGGGGATGTGTCGAGCGATGGTGAACAAATATGGACAGAACAGACATCGCACCTATTCGTTCTTTAACTCCCTTACGGGACAAGCGGGAAGGGCCCGGAACGTAGCCGTTCCGGGCCCTTCCCGCGTGCGGTGACCGCTACTGCTGGCCGGCCGACTCCTCGGCGGCGGCGTGAGCGGCGTGACCGCCCCGGCCGGAGTGGTCGGCGTAGGTGCCCTCGGCGGCCTCCGCCGCCTCGGCCTCGGCCTGCGCCAGGGCCTCGGGGGAGGGCGCCGGCAGCGCGGCCAGGTAGGTGGAGGCGATCAGCTGGCCGACCGTGGGGTAGGCGCCCAGCGGCGCCGCGGACGGGCAGCCGGTCTCCTCGGCGGCCGTGGCGAGCAGCTCGGAGTCGGCCTCCGGCCCGATCACCAGCGGGGCCAGCGCCGGGCGCTGGGAGCCGGTCTCCTTGAGGTGGTTGACGGCCGCGGCGACCGAGCCCGGCACGTCGAGCGCGGCGGGCACGACCGGGACGGCCAGCCGGGCCGCCAGCAGGACACCGGTGATGCCGGCCGCGGCGGCGGCCTCCTCGCCGCCGACGGTGGTCAGCACGACGCCGTCCGCGGCGGTCGCGATGGCGAACAGCCGGGCCCGGTCGGCACGCGCCAGGCCGGCCTCGGACAGGCGCACGTGCACGGCCTCGGCGAGCAGCGGGTGCGGGCCGAGCACGTCGGTGACGGGGGCTCCGTACTCGGCGGCGAGGGCGTGGAGTTCGGTCAGGAATCCGTGCGGGCCGGGTACCAGCGGCACCAGGACCGGCGCGGGCAGGCCGGCCTCGGCGGCCATGGCCAGCAGTTCGGCGACGGTGCGGTCGTCGCTGTCGGCGCCCTGGGCGGCTTCGCCCGGGAGGTAGCCGACGGCGGTCTGGATGCCGCTCTGCTCGCTGCGGACGATCGACAGCAGCTCCTCGACGACCGAGCGGGACTCGGGCCCGGCGGTCGCGGGCACGGCGAGCACCAGGGCCGGGGATCCGGCCGGGATCTCGGGGCGCTCGGGGCGACGGTGGCGCCCCCGCGCACGGGAGCCTGGAGTGCGGACGGGCAGTGGCGCGCCCGGGATGGCTGCGGTGCTCATGCCGGAGATCGTAGGACATCGGCCCGTCAGGCCTGCATTCGGCTGCCGTTCGAGTTTCACGTGGTCATGGCGGGTGCGCCGCGCTCCCGTCGTGTCCGTCCGGGCGGTTTGCCCGCAATCCGGACATATCTCACCCAGCCTTCGAGCGATCACCGCTGGTTGCCCTGACGTGTCCGACGGGGCGTCGAGTTGCTTCTGTGGCGCGTGAGATGTCTCACAGCCAGGAGGTCGCCTGACGGAGGGTCACGAAGGCGCGACTCCGGGCGCCTGAAGATCAACATTCAGCGGGGAGCCGCTCACGGCCGGTTATCGAGAATCTGGCGATTCACTCGGCTATGTCCGTTTACGTACCGTCAGGAGAAGGGTCCGTGAAGAGTTCAGAACTGCCGGTGAAAGGCCTCGTGCACCTGCAATGTCCCGTGCTGATGCACGTGCACAGCAGCTATCATCGCGTCAAGTGAGGCGTTGTGCCGGGCCGGTACGGGGCCGGTCCGTTCGTTCGGCGGGTGCCGGGAGCGCCGCGCTGGACGACCACTCCGGAGCTCTTCGGGAGATTTCTATGCACGACTCGCAGGACACGTACGGCTCGTACGACACCTACAACGGGATGGCGGCCGCCGACCTCAAGGGGGTTGTCTGGCAGAAGAGCCTGCACAGCAACTCCCAGGGGAACTGCGTCGAGTTCGCGGCCCTGCCGGGGGGCGATGTGGCGATGCGCAACTCGCGCTTCCCGGAAGGTCCGGCGCTCATCTACACCCGGGCCGAGATCGCCGCCCTGCTGCTGGGGGCCAAGGACGGGGAGTTCGACCACCTGGCGGTCTGACCGGCCGTCGTCCTGCCATCGGGGGGCCGTCGTGGGTACTGACACCGCGACGGCCTTTGTCTTGTCCGGGGCCGGTCCGGGGCCACACGACGGGCGCTCTCGCGACGGGCGTTCTCGTGGCCGACCGCGCGCAGGTGCGGCGGGTGGTCCCGCGCACGGTTGGGGGCCCGGACGTGGACGGGAGTCGGGCCGCCGGGGTGCCCGGCCGTCGGTCCGGCCGGCTCGTCCGGGAGGCAGGCCCGGGAATCGTCGTGGGAATCGCCCTGAGGGCTGGGCCGGAGCCCGTGGCGCACCTGTGCCAGGCCCGTCGATCCGCTCCGCGGAGCCCGGGGTGCGGTCCTCCCGGGGCCTCCCTCGGCCGGCCGCGCGCCGCCTGGCGCTAGGCCGAGCGCCGGTGCCGTCCACCGAGTTCGGAACCGGTGGCCGGCTCCGCCTCGAACAGGGCCCAGACCACCTTGCCGCTGCCCAGTGGGTGCCAACCCCAGGAGCGGCTGAAGGACTCCACCAGGTGCAGTCCGCGGCCGGACTCGGCGACGAAGTCCGCCTCCCGGGCGACCGGGCCGATGCAGCTCGGGTCGCTCACCGCGCAGACCACCTGGGGAGAGCGGTGGACCAGGCTTATTCGGATCGGCAGCCGTCCCTCAGGGGTCGGCTGTATGGGAAAGTCGTACTCGCCCTGGACGCCACCCGCAGGGTCGGGCCGTGCGCCGATCGCATGCCGCAGTGCGTTGGTCACCAGCTCCGAGGCCACCAGCGCGACGTCGTCGAACAGCTCCATCAGGCCCCAGCGCTGAAGAGAGGTTCTGGCGAAGTCGCGCGCGGTTCTGACGGCTTCGAAGCGAGGAGCGAGCGTACAGGTGACCACATGGGGGTCAACCGCCAAAGCCGTACCGGTGCTCATGAAGAGCTCCTCCCATAAGGGGGCGGACACGGCTGGACCCGCCGGGGTCATGCCGGTCACCTCCGACTCGCTCGGCCGCTCGGCCGCCCCCTCGACCAGCGCGCGCGCACACGAACCCCCGGTGGCGCGGGGGAACGCTGCCGGGTCGGTGCACGGAGTCGCGCGTGGGGTCGACGCGGAGCCCGCGGGAATGCCAGGGATGTGCAGGTGCACGTGCACCATGGTGGTGTGCGCTCACTGCAGATGCAAGAGTCGATTCACGTGCAGTCGCACTATTGGCATATGCAAGCGCCGGATGCACGTGCATCCTGGTGTGTGGAGTGTGGAACTGATAGGAACATCCGTCAGTATCGGCACCGTGAGCGCTCAACTGATGGCAGACTGTGCGCTGTTTGCCCTAGGTGGAGGTTTCGACCGCATGACCACAGTTCAGCCGGGCGGCGGCTCGATGGTCCGCCGGATCCTCCTCGGTTCTCAGCTGCGTCGCCTGCGTGAGACGCGCGGCATCACGCGCGAGGACGCCGGCTACGCGATCAGGGCCTCGGAGTCCAAGATCAGCCGCATGGAACTCGGCCGCGTCAGCTTCAAGGAGCGCGACGTCGCCGACCTGCTCAGCCTCTACGGCGTGGACGACGGCCTGGAGCGGGAGGCACTGCTCGGGCTGGTCCGCGAGGCCAACAAGTCCGGTTGGTGGCACAGCTTCAACGACGTGCTGCCGGGCTGGTTCCAGACCTACGTCGGCCTGGAGGAGGCCGCCCAGCTGATCCGCACCTACGAGGTGCAGTTCATCCCCGGACTGCTGCAGTCCGAGGAGTACGCACGGGCGGTTTTCGGCCAGAGTCGGCCGGTCGTCAGCGAGGAGGAGATCGAGCGGCGGGTCAGCCTCCGCCTGCGTCGCCAGAAGCTGCTGACCGAGGGCGCCAGCCCGCGACTGTGGGCCGTGATCGACGAGGCCGCGCTGCGCCGCCCCGTCGGCGGGCCCAAGGTGATGCGCGGCCAGGTGCAGTACCTGATCGACGTCGCCGAGCAGGCCAACGTCGTGATCCAGGTGATGCCGTTCCGATTCGGCGCGCACGCGGGGGAGTCCGGGGCGTTCACGATCCTGCGCTTCCCCGAACAGGACCTCGCGGACGTCGTCTACCTGGAGCAGCTCACCAGCGCGCTGTACCTCGACAAGCGGGACGACGTCGACGCGTACATCCAGGTCATGGAGCGGCTCTGCGTGGACAGCCTCACGCCCGAGCGGACCGTGGACCTGCTGGCGTCGATCCTCAAGGAGCGCTGAGGCGAACTCCCGGCAGAGCGTACGGGTCCGGCGACCCGCGATCGGTCGCCCGGACACCGAGCCGCCGTCCACCCGCCGTCAGCCGCGGGCCGGCGGCCGTTCGCGTTCCGGCGGCAGTGCCTGCGGCGGGGTGCCCAGTTCCCAGGGCAGGTCGTAGCGGCGGAACAGGTCGGCCCGGATCAGTGCCAGCGGGAGTTCGGCGCCCGGCAGCAGCACCCCGATGCAGCCGCCCATCAGCGCGCTGCGCAGCACCGCGTGCTCGGCGGCCGGGTCCGGCGCGCCCCAGTCGAGCAGCAGGCCCTGGAGGATCGCGCCGAGCTGCTGCTGCTCCGGGTCCTGGACGAAGGCACCGGAGTCCGGGTCCAGGATCAGCGCGAGGTGCGAGCGCATCACCCGCGGGTGCTCCAGGGCGAGGGTGAGGACCGCGTCGATCGCGCGGGCCAGCCGGGCCGCCGGCGTGGCGTCCGGGGCCAGCTCGGCGAGCGCGCCGGAGAGCGACTGGTGCATCATCCGGTGCGTCGCCGACTGCATCAGCAGCCGTTTCCCGTCGAAGTAGTAGGAGAGCAGCCCGCGCGCGAGCCCGGCCCGCTCGGCGATGTCGGTCAGCGTGGTGCCCGCGTATCCGTGCCGGTCGACCAGTTCGACGGTGGCTCGCATGATGCGCCGACGGGAGCGTTGCCGCATCTCCTCATTGACCGAATCCCCGCGAGGTGCCATCGTGTCTGCTCCGAACGTTCGTTGGCTCCGGGCCAATATACTGGCGGAGCCGGTAGTCGCACCGTGAAACCGCGCGCCGGTGGGCGCCGCTCGGGCGCCCGGTACGAAGACGGCCGGCTCCACCAAAACGGGGGTTTGGTGGAGCCGGCGCCATTGTCCGACGGCGGGGGCCGGGGCCCGGCCCGGGCGGCGGTCGACGGTCAGCGGTTGGTCAGGACTTCGGTCCGCGCCGCGCTCGACCCGACCGGGGGGTAATCGTAGTCCGGCACCGGCGCGGGAGCTGACGTCCGCCGCCGGTCGACCAGGGCGCCCACCGCGGCGATCAGCAGGCCGAACAGCGCGACCGCCGTGACGAACACCAGGGCCGGCCGGTAGCCGTCCAGCTGCGCCTGCGGGCTGTCGCCGCCGGCACTGCCGGCGGCGATCATCGCGGTCGCGCCGGCCAGGACCACCGCGGTGCCGACCTGGATCGCGGTGTTGACCAGGCCGGAGGCCAGGCCCTGCTCCTCGTCGCCCACGCCGTCGGTGGCGGCGATGTTCACCGAGGGGAAGGCCAGCGCGAAGCCCACGCCGAGCAGCAGCATCGAGGGCAGGACCAGACCCAGGTACGAGCTGTGCTCGTCCAGCCGCAGGAACAGCGCGAACGCGCCGACCAGGGCCAGCAGGCCGATCGGCAGCAGCCGGCCGGTGCCGAAGCGGTCCACGATCGGGCCCATGAACGGTGCCGAGAGCGCGATGAACGCGCCGGCCGGCAGCAGCCCGAGGGCCATCTGCAGCGCCGACCAGCCCAGCAGGTGCTGCAGGTAGAGCGTGACGACGAACTGGAACCCGCCGTACGCGCCGGCCATGGCGAAGGCGATCACGTTGGCCCGGGCGACCGAGCCGTTGCGGAAGATGCCGAGCCGGACCAGCGGGTGGGCGGTGCGGCTCTCCACCAGCAGGAAGGCTGCGGCCAGTGCGGCGACCACGACCAGCGAGCCGACGGTGCGCAGGCTCAGCCAGCCGACGCCCTGCGCCTCGGTGACGGTGAACACCAGCAGCAGCACGGTAGCGGTGCCGGTGATCGCACCCAGCACGTCGTAGCCGCCCTTGGCGCGCTCCTCGGCGGGGCGGGGGAGCAGCCGGACCGCGAAGAGCAGGGCGAGCAGTGCGACCGGAACGGGCATCAGGAACGTCCAGCGCCAGCCGACCGAGGTGAGCAGCCCGCTGAGCACCAGGCCGAGCGAGAAGCCGCTGGCGCCGCAGGTGGTGTAGATCGACAGCGCCCGGTTGCGGGCGGGGCCCTGGGCGAAGGTCGTGGTGATGATCGACAGGCCGGCGGGGGCGGTGAAGGCGGCGCTGACGCCCTTGAGGAAGCGGGCGGCGATCAGCAGCCCGCCGTCGTCGACCAGGCCGCCGAGCAGCGAGGCGGCGGCGAAGACGCCCAGGGCGACCAGGAAGACCCGGCGGCGGCCGAGCAGGTCGGCGGCGCGGCCGCCGAGCAGCAGCAGGCCGCCGTAGCCGAGCACGTAGCCGGAGACCACCCATTGCAGGGCGGAGGTGGAGAGGTGCAGCTCGGAGCCGATGGACGGGAGGGCGACGCCGACCATGGAGACGTCCAGGGCGTCCAGGAACATGGCGGCGCAGAGCACGATCAGGGTGCCCCAGAGGCGGGGTGTCCAGCTCAGCCCGCTGGTTGACGGGGCGTCGGGTGACGAGGCGGTCGCGGTGGTCATGGGGAGGACAGTACATGCGTGTGCATTCAATGCAAATGAATAAGATGTGAACACATAATTTTACGGCGCACGTGCTAGGGTGGCACCGTGGCTGATCTCGACTCCCCGGCGGAGGCCGGTCTCGTCGCGCAATGGCGCGACCTGCTGGCCCGGCATGCCGCCACGGCCTGCATGCTCGATCGCGAGCTGGGTGACAAGTGCGGGCTGGGCGTGAGCGAGTTCGAGGTGCTGGAGCGCCTGGTGGAGGGGTGCCAGGGCGGCGGTCATGCGCTGCGGGCGCAGGAGCTGGCCCACACCGTCCACCTCAGCCAGAGCGCGCTGTCCCGGGTGATCGCCCGCTTGGAGAAGGGCGGGCTGGTCACCCGGGCGATGTGCGAGAGCGACCGGCGGGCCATCGTGATCACCCTGACCGGGACCGGGCGGGAGCGGTACGAGCAGGCCAGGCCGCTCCATCGAGAGGTGCTCGAACTGACCCTCGGCGCTCCGCTCGGGCCGCTGGACGAGCCGCCGGCAAGCTGACCTGGTGTCAACTCGGTGGACCGAAGCCCGGATTGGGCCTTTCCGGAGGGGTGGGGGCCTTCTCAGAGGAGCGAGGTCAGCCCCGGGGCGACGGCCAGCAGGACGGCCGCGGCAGGTGCGGCGAGGGCGACGGCGGTGAGCCGCAGCCGGTGCGGGACGGACAGTCGAGGACGGCCCGCGAGCAGTCGGTCCACCCGCCGCGGGGACTGCGCCAGACCGGGCGGGCAGGAGCCGAACACCCCGCGGTCCAGGTTGAGTTCGGCCAGCGCGAGGGCGGTGGTGTGCCGGCCGTGCCGGCGCGCCGCCCGGTCGTCGGCCGCCAGCTCCACCAGTTCCTCCACCTGGGCCCGGAAGGCGCTGAACACGCCGACCCCGGGGAAGCCGGAGGCGAGCGCCTGTGCGCACTGCTGGAGCCAGTGGTGCCGGGCCCGGACGTGCCCGCGCTCGTGGCTCAGGACGGCGGCCAACTCCCGGTCGGTCAGCTGTTGGAGGGCGCCGGTGGTGACCACCAGGCGGGAGTCCGGGCCGGGCAGCGACCACGCCTCCGGGCGGACGTTCTCCAGCACCACCAGCCGCTCCCGGCGACTGCGGGCGGACGCGATGGCCTCGGGCAACTCCGGAGCGCGGACCGTGAGTTGAGCATGTCGGTGGTCGCGGATCGCCTTCGCGGAACGGACTTCGCGGGTGAGCGCCAGCACCGTCTGCAGGCCGCCCGCCGCCAGCACCGCGGCGCACAGCCGGCCCCAGCCCTCCGCGTCCTGGAGGCCGTACGCGGCCTCGACGCCGTGCGGGGCGCCCGAGAACACCAGGGCGCGCAGTTCGGGCAGCGCGGCGGAGGCGGCCAGCAGCAGGCCCAGGGCGCAGCACAGCAGCACGGCCACCACCAGGCACTGCCACGCCAGCAGCGCCAGCACCGGTTCGCGCTCCGCCCAGCGGGCCCGGGCCAGCAGCCGGGGCGCGACGGTCGAGAGCAGCAGTCCGAGCAGCAGCAGGCCGATCAGGGCAGTCATCGCATGGGCTCCCCGAGTACGCACGGAACGCGACAACGCGCTCCCTGCCAACCTATGCGCTGATGACGTCCGGAGGAACGGCTTTCGGCCGGCCAGTGACCAACGCCACGTCAGGGATGGGCTCTTGGATCGATCCGGGCTCACATGGTCAGGAGCATGGCGAACATGCCGATGCCCATGGTGAGCCGGCAGGCCCGGGGCAGCCCGGCGGTGCCGAGTGCCACGGTCCCGGAGGCCGTGTGCAGGAGCCGGGTGCCGGCCCACAGGGAGTAGGCGCCGAAGTAGAGCAGGAGGGAGCCGGTCAGCAGCGGCGTGCCCGCGTCGGCGGCGTGGTGGTGATGGCCGGGGGTGGCGGTCATCGCGAGCGCCATGTACGTCATGGCGAGCGCGCCGATCGCGTGGTGCAGCCGGTGTGCCCGGCGGGCCGGGGCGCGTACGGCGGCGAGCAGGAAGGTGGTGGCGGGGAGACCGAACACCCAGGCCCAGACGGTGGCCGGGACGGCGCCGCCGGTCACGGCCATGGCGGCCATGCCGAGCCCCATCAGGGCCTCGGCGGCGTCGGACTCCCGGGCGAGCAGGCGGCGGGCGCCGAAGTGGTGAGTGGTGTCGGTGGCGCAGGGGGAGTGGCGCAGCCGGGTGAGGCAGTAGGCGCCGGCGGTGGCGGTGAGGAACGCGAGCAGCCAGCTGATCAGCGAGGGTCCGTGCAACGGCGGCCTCCCGGGGCGGCGGGGGCGGGCGGCCGGCGGCGGTGCGGTGGGGGCGGCGAACCGCCACACCATCGCCCGCCGACCGCGGTCTGGACGGTCGTCCAGTCCACGATCACCGCTGTGGCCGGGGCGCGGGCAGGGCGCGCACCGGGGCGCACAGTGGTGCCCCCCGGTGCGCGGCCACCGGGCACACGCTCCGCCGCCCCGGCCGGTGCTCAGCCCGCGAGCCGCCCCGAGGCGACCACCCGGCTGAGGAACCGTCGCGTCCGCTCCTCCCGCGGATCGCCGAACACCTGCTCCGGCGGCCCCTGTTCGAGCACCACCCCGTCGTCCAGGAAGCAGACCTGGTCGGCCACCTCGCGCGCGAACCCCATCTCGTGGGTGGACAGGACCATCGTCATGCCCTGCTCCTTGAGGTCGCGCACCACCGAGAGCACCTCCCCGACCAGGACCGGGTCGAGCGCCGCGGTGATCTCGTCGAGCAGCAGCAGCCGGGGCCCGGTGGCCAGCGCCCGCACGATGGCGACGCGCTGCTGCTGCCCTCCGGAGAGCCGGTCCGGGTACTCCTTCGCCTTGGCCGCCAGCCCCAGCCGGTCGAGCAGCCCCAGCGCCTCCGACTCCGCCTCGGCCCGCCCCCGTCCGTGCACCCGGCGCGGGGCGAGCGTGATGTTCTCCAACACGGTCAGGTGCGGGAACAGGTTGTAGGACTGGAACACCACGCCGATCCGGCGGCGGACGGCGTCCTGGTCCGCGCGCGGGTCGGTGATCTCCTCCCCGTCCAGGAAGACCGCCCCGTCGTCGATCCCCTCCAGCAGGTTGACGCACCGCATCAGCGTGGACTTGCCGGAGCCGGACGCCCCGATCAGTGCCGTCACCGAGTGTTCGGGCACGGCGAACCCCACGTCGCGCAGCACCACCTGGCCGCCGAAGGTCTTGCGCACGGACTCCAGTCGAAGCACGTCCCCGCTCACACCGCACCTCCCTGGAACTGCCGACGGTTCGTCCGCGCGGTCAGCCAGTCGGCGAACCGCGTCAGCGGAATGGTCAGCACGATGAACACCAGCCCCGCCACCAGGTACGGCGTGAAGTTGAACGACCGGGCCGCGATGATCTTGGCCGCGTACACCGCGTCGATCGCCCCGCCGATCGAGACCAGCCCGGTGTCCTTCTGCAGGCTGACCAGGTTGTTCAGCAGCGGCGGCACCACCCGCCGCACGGCCTGCGGGAGCACCACGTACCGCATCGCCTGCGCGTTGGTGAGCCCGAGCGACCGGGCCGCGGCCCGCTGGCTGGGGTGCACCGACTCGATGCCGGAGCGGAACACCTCCGACACGTAGGCGGAGTACGTCAGCACCAGCGCCGCCCCGCCGAGCACCAGCGGATCGGTGGTCACCCCGCCGAGCCGCAGCGCCGGCACCCCGGTGATCATCACCAGCAGGCAGATGATCATCGGCAGTCCGAGGAAGAAGTCCACGTACGCGGTGGCCAGCAGCCGCACCGGCAGGAACACCGGCCCGCGCAGCGTCCGCAGCACCGCGAGCAGCAGGCCGAACACCAGGATCAGCGCGCCGCAGCCGAGCATCAGCTCCAGGTTGAGCCGCAGCCCCTTCAGTACCTCGGGCAGCGCCTGGCGGGCGTAGTCGGCGTTGAAGAAGGTCTTCCGAGTCACCTCCCAGCCGGGGGAGTTGACGACCAGCAGGTAGAGCGCGACCGCCGTCGCCAGGGTCGACCCGGCGGCCATCAGCGCCGACCGGCGGGCCCGGCCGCGCCGGTACGCCTCGTGCGCCAGCCGCCGTTCGGACGGACGGTAGCCGTCGTCGTCCCCCTTGCCCCCGCCGCCGTCGAGGCCCTCCCCGTCGAGGTCACCCCCGTCGAGGTCACCCCCTTCGAGACCCTTTCCGGCGCGGCCCTTCCCGTCCCGGCCCTTGGCGACCGACGCCGGACCGGCCGACACCGCGTCGCCGCTCACTTGAGCACCGGTGCCGAGACGGCGTCGGAGAGCCACTGCTTCTCCAGCCTCGCGAGCGTGCCGTCGGAGCGCAGCGCGTCCACCGCCTGCGACACGCAGCCGGTCAGCTTCGAGCCCTTGTCCAGCACCAGGCCGAACTGTTCGCCCTGCGTGGCCCCCGCGAACTGGCCGACCACCTGCGCCTCCGGCACCTCGGCGCCGGTGATGTAGAAGGCCGTCGGCAGATCCACCACGAGCGCCTCGACCTGGCCGTTCTTCAGCGCGGCCTTCGCGAGGTCGTTGGAGTCGAACACGGCCGGCTGGATGCTCGGCTTGATCGTGTTGGTGATGGTGTCGAGGCTGGTGGTGCCGACCTGCGCGCCCAGCTTGGCGCCCTTCAGGTCGGCGATGCTCTTCGCGCCCGCCGCCTTGGAGTTCTTCAGCGCGATGACGGCCTGGCGCACGTCGTAGTAGCCGGAGGAGAAGTCGACGGCCTGCTTGCGCTCGTCACTGATGGACACCTGGTTGACGTCGAAGTCGAAGTCCTTGGCCCCGGGCGAGGTGGCCTTGCCGAACGGCGCGACCACCCAGCTGACCTTCTCCTTGGGGTAGCCCAGCTTCTCCGCCACCGCGAAGGCCACGGCGGACTCGAACCCCTTGCCGTTCTCCGGCTTGTCCTCGGTGAACCACGGGTCGTACGCGGGCTTGTCGGTGCCGACGGTCAGCGTCCCCGCCGTCCGGGTCGCCAGCGCTCCCGGCGCGCAGCCCGCGGCGGTACCGGCCGCACCCGAGGAGCCCGAGGCGGCGGCCCCGTCGGACCTGGCGTCCTGCGGCGCGCACGCGGTCAGCGCGGCGGCCGCGGCGAGCAGCGCGGCGAGGGGCAGTGCGGCGGACGGCTTGCGGATGGTCATGGCAGGGCTCCAGTGAGGAAGGGCCGGGCGGGACAGGGAGAGGCAAGGGCCGGGTGGGACAGGAGGAAGGCAAGGGCCGGGTGGGACAGGGGAGGCGACGGGCGGGCCGGGGCCGGCCGCGGGCCCGGCGGGTCACTTCCCCCGGTGGCGGCGCCGGAACACACACGGCATGGTCGGCGTACGGGCCCGCGTCCGCGGCGCCCTCCGAGCCGGATCAGCGACAGCGGCGGCAGAGGCCGCGCACGCGACAGCAGGCGTGACAACAAGAGGGCGCCCGGAACAGGCCGATGTGGCACTCGGTCACCGTGATCACCGCCGGGAGCATGGCGGGAGGTTCGCATTCCGACAGTGCGTCTGTCCAGAACATCCAGATCCCTGTCCACATGGCGGACGCCCGGCCGGCGGGCCCGCGACCCGGGGCCCCGCAAGGGCCTCGGCGGAGCCACGCCGGAGCTTTGTCGGTCGCGACCCCCTTGAACAGGAGAACCTTTCGTACTTATGGTGTCTCCGTTGAAATAACTCCTGTCGAAGTGAGTCCCCGATGCAGAATCTTTCGCCAAGGCTCGCTGCGGCGGCCGACGCCCCGGTCTCGACCCTCGCCGGCCACCCGGCCTGGCTGCGCCTGAAGGAGGCCGTCGAGACGCTGCGCCCGCTGCAGTCCAAGGACGGCTCGATCGACCTGTCCGCCGTCCAGCGGCACACCGTCGACCCGCTGCTGGCCACTGTCCGCGGCGCCGTCGAGGAACTCGCCCCGCTGTTCCCGCACGACGCCGCCTACCTGGCCGCCGTCGACGCGGACCTGGCCAAGTGGGCCGACACCGGCTACCGGGAGCCCGACTTCCTGGACTCGCTGCTCGCCTTCCACCCCGCCGACCAGCGCGAGGACGGCCTGGAGCACCTCGTCGTCTTCCCGATGTACACGCAGAACGGCAACCCGAACCGCAACCTGGAAGCCGTCCTGCTGAGCGTCGTGTGGCCCGACTGGCTGGCCGAGCTGGAGCGGACCCGCTTCGACAACCCGATGTTCGTGCCGATCACCTTCACCGACTTCACGGCCGGCTACGACACCAACTCCGCCGTCCTCTTCCCCGAGACGGTCGCCGTGCGCAAGGCGCCGGAACGTTTCACCTGGGGCGGCATCTTCTGCGACCGCGAGGCCGCCCGCTTCCGCGCCGTCACCACCAGCGCCGTCCAGCAGCTCGGCCTGGAGATCCCGGCCGACGCCGAGGGCCTGCTCAAGGACCAGGACCGCGCGCAGGAGACCTTCGTCCTGTGGGACCTCGTCCACGACCGCACCCACAGCCACGGCGACCTGCCGTTCGACCCCTTCATGATCAAGCAGCGCAGCCCGTTCTGGATGTACGGCCTGGAGGAGCTCCGCTGCGACCTCACCACCTTCAAGGAGGCGGTGAAACTGGAGGCCGAGGGCAACACGCACGCCCGCGACGTCCAGTACGCGATCCTCTTCGACCGCCTGTTCCGCTTCCCGGTCAGCGGCGACCGCGTCCGCAACTACGACGGCATGGGCGGCCAGCTGCTCTTCGCCTACCTGCACAAGCACGACGCGCTGCGCTGGCGCGACAACCGCCTCAGCATCGACTGGGACCGGGCCCCGCAGGTCACCAACGCGCTCTGCGCCGAGATCGAGACCCTCTACCGCGACGGCATCGACCGGCCCAAGCCGGCCCACTGGATCGCCGCCTACCAGCTGGTCTCCCGCTACCTCACCCCGCACCCCGCCTCCACCTGGGCGAAGGGCTCCGAGGCGCTGCCGCTCGACATCACCGACGGCAAGGCGCTCAACAAGGCGCTGTGCGACGCGGTGCTCCCGGACGAGTTCCCGCTGAGCATGTTCTACGAGGCCCTGTCCAAGAAGCTCGGCGGCGTCATCGCCGCCACCGCCGGCATCACCGGCACCGGTATCCAGGGAGCCGCCGCGTGACCACGACCACCAAGTCCCCGCTGACCGGCAAGGTCATCGCCGTCGCCGGAGCCAGCGGCCCGGCCGGCCAGGCGGTGCTGCGCCGCCTCACCGCCGACGGCGCCACCGTGATCGGTGCCGACATCGACGCCCAGCGCCTCGAATCCGCGCTGGATGCCACCCGCATCGCCGTGCGCGGGGCCAAGGTCAGCGGACAGGTGATCGACCTGCTCGACCCGCAGGAGGTCCACGACTGGGCCGACCACCTGGAGGCCGAGCACGGCCACGTCGACGGTCTGTTCCACCTGGTCGGCGGCTGGCGCGGCAGCAAGACCTTCTTCGACACCCGCCTGGACGACTGGGACTTCCTGCACGACACCGTCGTGCGCACCCTCCAGCACACCTCGCTGGCCTTCCAGCCCGCCCTGGTCCGCAGCTCCGCCGGTCGCTACGCGATGATCTCCGCCGCCGCCGCGCACAAGCCCACCGCCGGCGGCGCCGCCTACGCGGCCGCCAAGGCCGCCACCGAGGCCTGGACCCTCGCCATGGCGGACTCCTTCAAGAAGGAGACCACCGCCCCCGACGGCGAGCCCACCGCGGCGGCTGCGATCCTGGTCATCAAGGCGCTGGTCAGCCCCGAAATGCGGGCCGAGAAGCCGGAGGCGAAGTTCGCCGGCTTCACCGACACCGCCGACCTCGCCGGACACCTGGCGGGCCTCTGGGACCGCCCCGCAGCAGAACTGAACGGACAGCACCTGTGGCTGACAGCCCGATGACCGACCTCACCCGTACGGACGCGGTACGGCGGCACGACCCCGCCGTCCGCGGCTTCGCCAGCGACAACTACGCCGGCGTGCACCCGGAGATCCTCGCCGCGATAGCCCTCGCCAACGGCGGCCACCAGATCGCCTACGGCGAGGACGACTACACGGCCCACCTCCAGGACGTCTTCCGCCGCCACTTCGGCGACAAGGCCGAGGCCCACCCCGTCTTCAACGGCACCGGCGCCAACGTGGTCGCCCTCCAGGCGCTGCTCCCGCGCTGGGGTGCCGTGGTCGCCGCCGAATCCGCCCACATCAACGTGGACGAGGGCGGCGCCCCGGAGAAGATGGGCGGCATCAAGCTGCTCACCGTCCCCACCCCGGACGGCAAGCTCACCCCCGAACTGCTCGACCAGCAGGCCTGGGGCTTCGGCGACGAGCACCGCGCGCAGCCGCTCGCGGTCTCCATCACCCAGAGCACCGAGCTCGGCACCCTCTACACCGCCGACGAGATCCGTGCGATCACCGAGCACGCCCACCAGCTCGGCATGCTCGTCCACGTCGACGGCTCCCGCCTGGCCAACGCCGCCGCGGCGCTCGGCCTGCCGCTGCGCGCCTTCACCACGGACGTGGGCGTCGACGTGCTGTCCTTCGGCGGTACGAAGAACGGCCTGCTGTTCGGCGAGGTCGTGGTGGTGCTCAACCCCGAGCGGGTGCGGAACATCAAGTTCCTGCGCAAGACCTCGATGCAGCTCGCCTCGAAGATGCGCTTCCTCTCCGTCCAGTTCGAGGCGCTGCTCTCCGGCGACCTCTATCTGCGCAATGCCGGGCACGCCAATGCGATGGCCAGCCGGCTGGAGGCGGCCGTTCGCGGGATCGACGGCGTCGAGATCGTGCGCCCGGTCCAGGCGAACGCGGTGTTCGCGATCCTCCCGCGCGAGGTGAGCGAGCGGCTGCAGAAGCACTACCGCTTCTACTTCTGGAACGAGCACACCGGCGAGGTGCGCTGGATGTGCTCGTACGACACCACGGAGGCCGACATCGACGGCTTCGTGGCGGCCATCGCCGAGGAGATGGGCCGCATCTGACGGCGCCTGAACATCGGATCGCCCCTGCCCGGGATCCCGGGCAGGGGCGATTTGCATGTGGCGGTCCTGTCCCCGTACAGTTCCGGAGTCGCCGCGAGAGAGCGGGGGCAAGCGGAAAGCGAATTCCGATGAATGAAACTCCGGAAAACGGAGCGGAAAACATCTGATAAGCTTGAAACACGAAAGAACGAAGCGCCCGGAGGGCCCGCTGGAAGGCGGCCCGAAGGAAGTGTCCGTTCCTTGAGAACTCAACAGCGTGCCAAAAGTCAACGCCAGATATGTTGACATCCCCGGCCTCAGAATCTTCTGGGGTTGGAGATTCCTTTTGAAGTAAAACACTAGCGAGGACGCAGTGCGCGGGACCGCCCTATTCCGGTGGTTGCCGTGCCGCTCAACGCGGGTGCCACCCGACGCTTTTAATTAAGCACTGCGGGTAGACATTCACGGAGAGTTTGATCCTGGCTCAGGACGAACGCTGGCGGCGTGCTTAACACATGCAAGTCGAACGGTGAAGCCCTTCGGG